>JAIRKO010000020.1 GCA_031260045.1 Dysgonamonadaceae bacterium
CCGCACGGCATAGCCCGAAACGTCCTCATTCGCCGTTCGATGAACGGTATAGCCGCTTTTGTTAAATCCGGCATCCACCTTGAGGTCGTCTTTATACCACGTATACCAATATTTAGGCACATCGCTGGTATCCGCCCCGTGAACAAAGAGCGTTACATCCGTTATTTCACGATCAACAATGCGGCTGTCGTGGGGATGAATTTTGCCCCCATAGCGGATTTTCTTGTTTACGTTGGGGATATTCCCGATTATATCGAAGGCTGCTGAGAAGGCTTTGCTTACAAAAACATAAGCCCCAAAAATGTTATTATCAGTTCGGGTGCCCGGCGGGTCAAAATATTTATAAATTCTGTCAGTTTCCGCATAAAGTAAAGTATCATTTCGATAAATGGTTACCTCTCCTGCTAATATTGCCTGTATTGCCGGCATTGGGTCGTTTATTGCATCAAAATACAATTCCTGCTGTGGATATGGAGGATATCTTTGAATTGGATATAATTCATCATCGCTAAACACGCGGACGTGGACACTATCCCCTACCTTAAAGGTCATGCCTGCTGTGCCGGTAACAGTAGTGTCCTTAAATATAATCTCTATAAAACGAGTATGAGTATAGTTTTGGGCATGCAAACACGTACCATATACCAAAAATATTGATAAGAATAAGGTAGTTTTTTTCATGATCTTAAAAAATTATTGTACGCGAAAGCACAAAGGCGCGAAGTTTTTCTGGGTCGCCTCCCCCGACCCCCTCCTTTTGGAGTGGCGAGGGGCAGCTTCGCGGCGAAGATAAAGAAAAAAAATCAATTACATAAATAAATCTTTATGACTGAAAATAAGAACAATACCTATAATGGAAGCAATAACGGCGACCACTAAAAAAAATACAGATAATATTACCATAACTTTACTTTTTATTTTGTTATTAATTAAATAAATAATAATCGCAACGAAAAACAGGCAAACAGCAGTAATTGAAGCAGTCACACATAATAACAGCGAATTTATTCGGCTGTCAGAAATTAAAATAGAAATTAAAATACCGCCAATAATCAATTTAACAAAGTCAATAAAAAAGTTACCAACTTTTTCATAAATATTAATTTTTTCGTTCATAATTAATGATTAGTGATTAATGAATTATTTGTTGCTCTTTTACTCAAATACAAGTGCAAATGTAAATCATTATTTTAAATAGGCATCATTTTTTTCACGAAATTAGCGTTTTTTTTATGAAAAACGCACTTGCATTTACGAAATTTGAGGGTACGTTTTTGCGATCCGTGCGCACGTTTGTGCAATTCGTGCGCACTTTTTTGCGATTCGTGCGCACGTTTTTACAATTCGTGCGCACTTTTTTGCCATTTGGGCGCACGTTTTTGTGATTTGTGCGCACTTTTTTGCAATTTGGGCGCACGTTTTTATAATCCGTGCGCACGTTTTCGCCATTCGTGCGCACGTTTTTGCCATCGGTGCGTAACTTTACCCCCGCGTTCGACGCAGGTTTCTCAGTTAACTTTCCGCACCCACCCCTGTCCTTTCACAATCAGGAAATTTTTATGCCGATACTTACCCAAATCCATGTGTATTTGCCCCGCTTCCTTTTCCATTTTTTGAATTAACATGCCGCTTGCATCATAAATTGAAACGGTTTCTTTTTCCGGCGTGTCGACAATTACGTAATTCGACTGCCGGCGGACAGTTATTCGGGATGCGATGGCTTTTTCTATTCCGGTAAGTTTTGCATTCGGTATAATTTCCGGAAGCAGGGGTTCTTCGTCCGGATAATTTTCAATCTCAAAAGGTTTCAACTCGACGGAATAGCCGGAAACGTCCTCATCGGACTGCCAATTCACAGTATAAGCGTTTTTATTTATCCCCTCGTCCACTACGCTGTCGCCTTTATACCAGATGTACCAGTAGTCGGGGATGTCGCTTTCGCTCTCTCCGTGTACAAAAAACGTTATCTCGCCGGTTTCCTCTATATAAAGAATTTTTTGATTTACTTCGGTAATTTCGCCGATTAGGGCGAAACCGAAAGGGTCTGGGCGTAAAGTAATTAAAGCGGGGTTGCCATCAATTCTCCCTTTTTGCTTATAAAGTAGTCCGTTTTTCAAGTCAAAAGCCAATACCTTACCATCAGGCTCTGGCATTTCAATAAAAAACAACTGCTTCTTCTTATCTGCTGTTAGCCTGACGTCATCCCTGCCAAGCCACAGGTAACCTTTTCCGCCTATAGAAAACCTGAAACCTTCGGTGGTCGTAATCGTATCTTCAAATTGTAAGGTATAGTATTGAATTATAGGCCATTCGTCCCATAACATCATCGTGGTATCGGGCGTTACTTTATTAAATACTACATTGCCGCCCCCATAAATCATATTGGTTTCTTCGGTGCGCCCCAAAGTGGGTAATTTGTAATTAAAAAGGTCGCCGGCATTTACTAATGCCGGGTCGTAAACTAACCATGCATCCGTACGGTTTCCTTTTCCCAAACCGCCTATGGATGCGTCGACTACTCCATTATGAAATTCGATGTGGCTGATTACCAAATCCTTTACTTCGCCTGTTTTACCTATCCCGTTTTTGGCTGTTACATTCCCGCCGAAAATCTGAATATGTTCAATGGCGCTGCCGTCCAATGCGCCAATGGCGGGAATTCCTGTCCGGCGGCTTTCAGCCGTTACGGTTGCGCCCGACCATATATTAATGTGGTTTATTTTACTTTTCTTACCCGCACCGATACCGACCGCATCACGAACGTTATGTCCCTGTGAGTCTCCCGCCTTTGCCTTAATCTTGCCGCCCACTAAATTGATATGCTCTATATAGCAGTGCGGCCCCGTCCCGCCGATGCCCGGCGCGCTTACAGTCGTTAGCGCGCCGTCTACTGCCTCGCCGCCTACTGCTGTTACATCGCCGCCGTTTATTGTTATTGCATATACATAACTCTCCTCTGCGCATCCGATGCCCGGCGCACCCCAACCGCCTTTGGCATACACTGTGCCGCCGTTTATTTCGATACGCCCCCCTTTGGTGTAATGACCCGAAGGACCTATTCCGGGCGCGTTCCCACTGCCGTAAGCCTCAATCTTGCCGCTGTTAATAATTATATCCCCGCAGGCTCCGTAACCTTTCGACCATAAGTTACGCATTCCTGTCCAATCAGTACCTACAGATTCTTCAGGTGTATAAGGCAACTTTGATAAAGACCACCCTGCCGGTTTTTCAAAATTCCAAGTATAGTAGATGTCGTAATCTGAAGGCCAAACTAAATCGCCCTGAGAATAATCCCAACCCCCGCCTATTCCGGCGCCTCCTGCTAACTGAAACCACTTTGTATCCCACCCTCCTCCGTGATAATACCGTTCAATCGCAAGATTCTCACCTCCATGCGCTATTAATTTACCGTCACCGCCATCTACTATGGTCAACTGCGACGTGAAATGCACCCTGATAGCCGGACACATGCCTCCTCCCCATAACTCGCTTGTACCTCTTAAAACGAGCCTCACTTTATTGCCTTTCTCTATATCTATACAAGGTTTCTCGTCTTTGTTTACGCCGCTCGCATTTTTTCCGCGCAAATTTATGTAAGTAGCCGTAAGATGGATTTCTACTTCGCCATTATTGGCTTCAACCGTATAGGTAGTGCCGTTGGGGTACCACTCGTATTCAATCTTGTGGGGGCCTGCGCCGTACAGGTAGTTGTCGCTCTTGGCGGGGGTGCAAATCAACAGGATGGCGAGGAATGGGATTATTTTTTTCATGATAATTAATGATAATTTTTCGGCAAATGTACGTAAAATTTTTAATGTGTGGATGAAAAATCATTCTATCAACCGAAGCAGTTCCGCCACCGCCTCCCCCGCCGGAATATTTTTTTTCACGCAGGTTTTGCCTTTATACAAACTCACCCTGCCCACGCCCGCGCCGACATACCCGTAATCGGCGGCAGCCATTTCGCCCAGCCCGTTTACGATACATCCCATGACGCCGATTTTCAGCCCTTTCAAGTGGGCGGTCGCGGCTTTCACTTTTTTCAGGGTGGTTTGCAAATCAAACAAAGTGCGCCCGCAGCCGGGACAGGCAATGTATTCGGTTTTGCTGATTCTTCGCCCCGTTGCCTGCAAAATGCCGAAACTGCAAGCGGTTATCTCTTCCGGCGAAACGGCGAGCGTTTCGTTTTGCAGGAAAATGCCGTCCACCGAATTGTCCAAAAAGAACGCGCCGCAATCGGCAGCCGACTTGATTTGAAACGCTTCCAAATCCGGTTCGCCGTAAGCGCGTTGCAACACGACCGGGTTTTTTATCCCCTCGCGCGTTAACCGGCAAAGCAGTGATTTTTGCTCGAAAACGGTAGCCGCCGAAGATAAAACGAGGACGGTTCGGGGGTTTCGTATCAAATGCGCGATCCGGTCGGCGTTTAATTCGGAATCGTGCAGGAGCAGGAATTGCAGCGGCGCGTCGGTGTTTTGCCAAGCCGCGCCGTCGCGCGCCGTGAAAAGCGGATATTCGTTTTTTCCGCCGGAAAAAGCCGCGTAATCGGTAATGACTTTTTGGTTTTCCGGTCGCGGGAAAGACCTGTTTTTGCCCAAATACAGAAAATCGGGGGTTAGGTCGGGATTTCCGGCGTATGTTTCCGACCGGGAATAATCGGCGATGACAATCGGGGGCGTTTCGGCTTGCCGCGTATGGTTGGTTTCGTGAAAGTCGCCGGTTTGCGCGCGGGAATTGTCGAGCGAAGCCGATGCGTGTTTCGTCAAAGCCCGCGCAACCGGGATTTCCGCTTCGGGGTCTTCGCTCAACGAAACCCGTATCGTGTCGCCGATGCCTTCGAGTAAAAGCGTTCCGATGCCTACCGCCGATTTAATGCGCCCGTCTTCGCCGTCGCCGGCTTCCGTAACGCCCAAGTGCAGGGGGAAATTCATCCCCTCCGCATCCATCCGCGCCGCCAGCAGGCGAACGGTCGTTACCATCACCGAAGTATCCGACGCTTTGATGGAAACCACCGCGTTGGCGAAATTTTCTTCCGCGCAAATCCGCAGAAATTCCATGCACGACGCCACCATGCCTTCGGGCGTGTCGCCATAGCGGTTCATAATCCGGTCGGACAGGGAGCCGTGATTGACGCCGATGCGCACCGCCGTATGATTTGCCTTGCATATATCTAAAAAAGGGACAAACCGCGCCCTGATTTTCTCAATTTCCCGACGGAAGTCTTCTTCGGAATATTCGCATTGGGGGGATATTTTGGCGGGAGCGGTGAAATTACCGGGATTAATCCTCACCTTTTCAACGGCGGTTGCCGCTGCGTAAGCCGCATTCGGATTGAAATGAATATCGGCAATCAACGGCGTTTGATAGCCGCGTTTCCGCAAGCCGTCCCTGATATGCCGCAGGTTTTCGGCTTCGCGAACTCCCTGCGCGGTCAGGCGAATGTATTCCCCGCCGGCTTCTATAATGCGGATACACTGGGCGATGCTTGCTTCTGTGTCCATCGTAGACGTGTTGGTCATCGACTGAATCCGTATGGGATGATCGCCGCCCAACGGAGTGTTTCCGATGAAAACTTCTGAGGATTTCCGCCGTTTGTGTTGGGAAGTGGACATTAATTGGTTTTAAAGGGATATTTTATGGCGGACAAATCGCGGTTGGCGGTTACGATTTTATCTTTGAGGGCGAGTTTGTAAGCGGATAATTTTTCGCGGAGGGTTTCGTCGTTCGCCGCCAGAATTTGTATCGACAGCAAAGCCGCATTCACTGCGGCGTTGACGCCCACCGTTGCGACCGGAATGCCCGGCGGCATCTGCACAATCGACAGCAGCGCGTCCACGCCGTCGAGGCTGGAATTAATGGGCAGACCAATTACGGGAAGCGTTGTCAGAGCGGCAATTACGCCGGGAAGATGGGCGGACATTCCGGCTGCGGCGATAATCGCTTCGACGCCTCTTGCGCGGGCGTTTGTCGCGAAATCTTCGACTTCGGCGGGGGTGCGGTGCGCCGACAGGGCGAGCATTTCAAAAGGCGTCTGAAAATCATTCAGTACGATAGCCGCCTTTTGTAAAACGGGCAGGTCGGAAACGCTGCCCATAATGATACTTACACGTGGTTTCATCTACTTTCCGATAAATGCGCGGTATTTGCCGGCGTCCATTAATCCGTCCAACTGCGATTTGTCGGCGACGGAAATTTTGATAATCCATCCCTCTCCGTAAGGATCGGCGTTCACCCGTTCGGGGTTTTCTTCCAGCGCATCGTTGACTTCCAACACTTTGCCCGCAACAGGCATCAGCAGGTCGGAAACGGTTTTAACGGCTTCGATGGAGCCGAAAGCCTCGTTTTGTTTGAGCGTTTCGCCCGCCGTTGCGACGTCGACAAATACAATCTCCCCCAACTCGCTCTGGGCGTAATCGGTGATGCCTACGTATGCTTCGGTTGCTTCCATCCGAATCCATTCGTGGTCGTTGGTGTACTTTACTTTTTCAGGAAAATTCATGAGTTTGTTTTTTATTATGAGTGTGAATATTGGCTGCGAAGGTACGGTTTTTTTTGGAAATGGGAAATATTGATGAACTAAGAATAATGATGACGGCGAGAGCCGCCCCGCATTATCCCCAAATTTGAATTATTAAAACTTTTTATTTACTTTCGCCCCTGTTTATCACGCTTATGAAAAAAGTTTTGTTTGCATGAACGGAAAAAGTATGAAACCGGCATTGGAAAAAATGGTTGTGGAAACCGGCAGGATTATTGTCGGTGCAGTGTTTGTATGCTCCGGCTTCGTTAAATCAATCGACCCGTGGGGGAGCGCCTACAAGATTCAAGATTATCTGAATGCTTTCGGACTTGATTTCTTTAATTGCTTAGCCCTGCCCGCTTCTTTCCTTCTTTTTTCCGTCGAATTCGGTATTGGAATATCATTATTATTAGGCGTTTATAGGAAAATAAACACCGCTTTTGCCTTGATTTTTATGGCGGCTGTAACGCCGTTGACACTCTATTCGGCAATCACGAATATCGTTACGGACTGCGGCTGTTTCGGCGACGCCCTGAGGCTTACCAATTGGGAAACGTTTTTCAAAAACCTGCCTTTGTTGCTCATTTCCGCCGTTTTGTTTGCGCGCCACAAACGGATTACGCCGCTTTTCACCCGCAATTCCGCCCTCGCGACGACCCTTTGGGCATACCTCTTTATTGCGGGCGTAGGCTACTACTGCGTTTCCCATTTACCCATACTTGATTTCAGACCCTACAAGGTTGGCGCGAATATCCCCGCACTGATGGAAATTCCCGAAAATGCGGAGCCGCCGGTGTTTGATACCCGCCTGATTTATTCCAAAAACGGGACGCAACGTGAATTTACAATCGACGATTATCCGGGCGAAGACTCGACTTGGACGTTTGTCGCCTCAAAAACCGTTACCGTGAAAAAAGGTTATGAACCGCCGGTTCAGGGATTTTCGATTTCTGCGCAAAACGGCGACGATATAACCGATAATGTGCTGTCGGACAAGAGTTATACTTTCCTGTTGGTTGCGCATAAATTGGAAGAAACTTCCGAAAATTATGCCGAACAAATCAATGATATTTATGATTATTCGGTAAGATTTGGATACAAATTTTATGCTTTGACCGCTTCCCTGCCTGCCGAAATCGCCGAGTGGACAAAATCGACGTGGGCGGAATATCCCATCTGCACAACCGACGGCGTTGTTTTGAAAACGATTATCCGTTCCAATCCGGGACTGCTCCTGCTCAAAAACGGTACGATTATCAACAAATGGGCGAACGGAAATTTGCCCGACCTTTCGGAAACAAACATGCCGCTGAACGTTGACGACACGGGAAAACCGGCGGAAAAACGCAGCCGCCGGAACGTTATCACTCTTTTGCTTATTTTTTTGACGCCTCTTTTTATTTTGTTCATGAAGAAGCGAATAAATACGCACGAATTGAACTCAGCCCGTCGTCTAAAACAATAACATCCCATAAATGCGTTTTTCTAACAAAAGAAAATATTCCCAATCGTAAATATACCCTAAACAAGGTATTTCACATTTAAAATTTTTCCGCCATCTTTGCAGCCGGAAATATAACAAACAAAAGCATATTATTTTATGGCTAAAATTGCGAAAAAACTCACCGAATTAATTGGAAATACTCCTTTGCTCGAATTGAGCAAAGTGCAACGCCTTCAAAAAATCAAAGCCCACGTGGTAGGCAAACTCGAATACCGGAATCCCGCCCGCAGCGTGAAAGACCGCATCGGTTTGGCGCTGATTGAAGACGCCGAAAACAGGGGGATACTTACGGAAAAAAGCGTGATTATCGAACCCACCAGCGGCAATACCGGCATCGCTCTGGCTTTCATCGCCGCCTCCAAAGGATATAGACTTATTCTCACGATGCCTGAAACGATGAGCATCGAACGGCGTAGCCTTTTGCGGGCGTTGGGCGCGGAAATCGTCCTCACGCCCGGCTTTGAGGGAATGATTGGCGCTATCCGTAAGGCGGAAGAATTGAAAAAAATCTACCCGACCGCTTTTATTCCGCAACAGTTCCACAACCCCGCCAACCCGCAAATACACCGCGTTACGACCGCTGAGGAAATCTGGCGCGACACGGACGGGAATATAGATATTTTCGTGTCGGCTGTCGGTACGGGCGGTACAATAACAGGCGCGGGGGAAGTGCTTAAAAAGTACAAACCCAGCGTCAAAGTGATTGCCGTAGAGCCTTACGATTCGCCGGTGCTTTCGGGTGGAAAGCCCGGTCCGCACAAGATTCAGGGCATCGGCGCGGGTTTCGTGCCGGACGTATTCGACCCCGCCATCGTTGACGAAATTATAAAGGTGAAAAACGACGAAGCCTTTGAAACAAGCCGTTTGCTGGCGCGGGAAGAAGGTTTGCTGGTCGGCGTTTCTTCGGGGGCGGCTGCATTTGCCGCTTTGCAGATTGCCAAACGGGTGGAAAACGCTGGCAAAACCATCGTGGTTATTTTGCCCGATACCGGCGAACGCTATTTGTCAACTGCGCTTTATCAATTTGAATAAAAATACAAACGCATGAAAAAAATTAAAGTAAACGGTGAACCGCAGGAACTGGAAAAACCCATTACGATTGCGGAACTGTTGGTATTAAACCGTATCACGCAGCCGGATATGGTGTCCGTTCAACTGAACGGCGAATTTGTGTACAAAGAAGATTATTCCCGGACAATCAACGACGGCGACGAAATTGATTTCCTTTATTTTATGGGAGGAGGGAATATCGGATGAATTTTACGGAAGACCAAATTGTCCGTTACAGCCGCCACATTCTCCTGCAAGATGTGGGTGTGGAAGGACAGGAAAAGATTAATGCAGGCAAGGTATTGATAGTGGGAGCGGGAGGCTTAGGCGCTCCCGCTGCTTTTTATTTGGCGGCGGCGGGTGTGGGAACCATCGGCATTATCGACGGCGATGTGGTGGATTTGAGTAATTTGCAAAGGCAAATCATCCATTTTACAGCCGATGTGAACAAGCCCAAAGTGATTTCGGCAAAAGAAAAAATCAATCAGTTAAATCCCGATGTAAACGTAATTACTTACAAGGAATTACTTACTTCCGAAAATGCGTTCGACGTCATCCGGGATTATGATTTTATCGTGGACGGCACGGATAATTTCCCCGTCAAATTCCTCATCAACGATGCTTGCGTACTGGCGGGAAAACCGTTTTCACACGGGGGGATATTGCGATTTGAGGGGCAAACCTTAACTCATGTACCTGATTCCGCATGTTACCGCTGCCTGTTTAATTCGCCGCCGCCGCCCAATGCGGTGCCGACCTGTTCGCAGGCAGGCGTGTTGGGCGCGATAGCAGGGATGTTGGGAACAATTCAGGCGGCGGAAGCGTTGAAATATTTCACCGGCGTGGGGGAATTGCTGACCAATAGGTTGCTTACTTTTAATGCGAAAAGCATGGATTTCAGGAAAATTACCGTTAAGCGGTCGGCTTCCTGTCCCGTTTGCGGCGAGTATCCGACCATTACGCAGTTGATTGATTATGAGCAGGCGGCTTGTGAGTTGAAAGCGCATAGGAAATGCTAATCGCATGAAACGTAATGCTCAAACAAAACCTCATTTCCATTTGATTTTTACAATAAAATTTACATCCAAGAGTATGAAGATATATGACCTTAAAAAATAAATTATGTACATATGACATTCGGTCTATGTCATAAACAGTCGTTATCTTTAGCAACCAAGAAGTTGTTGAAAATTTATCCAACACGATACGAGAATATGAAAGCGCTGCTTGACACAAATATTATCATTCACAGAGAAGCATCAAAGGTTGTAAATCAAGATGTTGGAATCTTATATCGTTGGCTCGAACGTGCAAAATATATAAAATGTATTCATTCTCTTTCCATTGCGGAAATAGAAAAATATAAAGACCGACAGACTGTTGATACTTTTCATATAAAGTTGGACAGTTATGAACAAATTGAAATACCTTCTCCTCTACAGTCGGCAGTCAAAGCAGTTTCAGACAAGATAGATGTTAATCAAAACGATAAAAATGACACCCTACTTTTGAATGAAGTATTCGTCGGTCGTGTAGATATTTTGATTACTGAGGACAAAAAAATTCACAGAAAGGCAGCCGAGTTAGGCATTGAAGACAAAATATTTACAATAGATTCTTTTCTTGAAAAAACTTTTGCCGAACATCCCGAATTGGTTAATTATAAAGTGCTTAATGTTCACAAATTAAAATTTGGCAGAATAAATCTTACCGATAATTTTTTTGATAGTTTGAGAGAAGATTATGTTGAATTCAATAAATGGTTTATTAAAAAATTTGATGAAGAAGCATATATCACAGTAAATTCAAATAATGGACATTTGCTATCTTTTCTTTACCTGAAAGTTGAAGGGAAAGAAGAAAATTATATAGACATTAATCCCGCATTTTCGCCTAAAAAACGGCTAAAAATAGGAACTTTTAAAGTAATCAATAACGGGTTCCGGCTTGGTGAACGGTTCATGAAAATTATTTTTGATAATGCACTCAAAAATAAAGTAGATGAAATTTATGTTACAATTTTTGATAAAAGAAACGAACAAAAAAGATTGATTGACTTGCTTGAACAGTGGGGATTTGTTTTGTGGGGAAAGAAAAACGAAGAATTGGTTTACGTCAGAAATTTTAGTAGAAAAACGGATGAGAATAATTTGAAGCAATGTTATCCATTTATTTCTTGGAACAAAAATTGTTTTATTGTGCCGATTTATCCCGATTATCATACGGAATTATTGCCAGACTCCATTTTGAACACGGAATCACCGGAAGAATTTATCGAAGATTTTCCGCATAGGAACTGCATAAATAAAGTATATGTATCACGGGCAATGATGCCACATCCGCAAAAAGGCGATATTCTTGTTTTTTACAGAACCGGTGGGTATTATAAAAGTGTAGTTTCAACAATTGGGGTGGTTCAGGAAATCAAATATAATTTTAAAGATGAGGAGGATTTTGTTTTGTATTGCAGGAAAAGTAGCGTTTTTCCGGAAAACCAACTTCGTGATATGTGGCGATACTTGCCAAACAAACCTTTTGTAATCAGGTTTCTTTATGTTTACTCTTTTCCGCACAGAATAAATATGAAAGAATTAATTGATTTACAGGTTTTAAATGGTGTAAATGATGCCCCAAGAGGATTTAAGCAAATAACGAAAGAGCAGTTTAATAGTATTCTAAAAGCAACCAAGAGTTATGAAAGTTTTATTGTCGATTAAACCGGAATTTGCATTGAAAATATTTGATGGAACAAAAAAATACGAGTTCCGTAAAAGTATATTCAAACGAGACGATATAAAAACTGTTGTTGTTTATGCTTCTTCACCCATTCAACAAGTAATCGGAGAATTTGAGATAGAAGAAATATTGTGCAAAGAAGTTGATTTATTATGGCAAACGACTCAACAATTTGCAGGTATAAGTAAAAATTTCTATGATGAATATTTTGCCAATAAAGCAGTTGCTTTTGCGATTAAAGTTGGAAATATCCGCAAATATGCCTGTCCCAGGTGCTTGTCGGATTATGATATTGATTACGCACCTCAATCATTTGCATATTTGTAGTTTATGATAAACTGAAAACATTCCCATATCCCCTTATTACAACAAAGAATTAAGAAGAAAATAATTCTCTATTCCCAATCATATGATTATAAACTAAATAAAAACAAATATGAAAAACATCCTCCTTACCCCAGCCTTGTTCCTGCTCGCTTTCACTTCCGTATTTTCCCAACCGATGCAGAATCTCCCCATCGACCCGAAAATCAAATACGGACAATTGAGCAACGGGCTGACCTATTACATTCGCCACAACGAACTGCCGAAAGAACGCGCCGATTTCTACATCGCCCAAAAAGTCGGCTCCATGCAGGAAGAAGACAATCAGGCGGGATTGGCGCACTTCCTCGAACACATGGCTTTCAACGGAAGTTCCCATTTTCCGGGAAACAACCTTATCAAATATCTGGAAACCGTCGGCGTAAAATTCGGCGCCAATCTGAATGCCTATACCTCTTTTGACGAAACGGTTTACCACATTTCCAACGTCCCGATTGCCCGACCGGGAACCGTCGACAGTTGCCTGCTGATTTTGCACGACTGGTCAAACGCCCTCCTGCTGGAAAAAGATGATATTGACCGCGAACGCGGCGTTATCAGGGAAGAAATGCGCAGCCGCAATCATGCTTCTTTCCGCCAAATCGAAAAATTATTGCCTTTGGTCATGCCCGGCAGCAAATATGCTAAACGCTTGCCTATCGGGACGGAAGAGGTGATTATGAATTTCAAACCGGATGAACTCCGCGACTATTACCAAAAATGGTACAGACCCGATTTACAGGGAATTATTATTGTCGGCGACATTGACGTCGAACAAATGGAACGCAAACTGAAAACGGTTTTTACCGACATTCCCGCTCCGGTCAATCCGGCTCAAAGGATTTATTATGAAGTCGCGGAAAACAGCGATCCGCTGGTGGGCGTCGCCACAGACAAAGAATCTACGCGAACGACCGTAGGGATTGATTTCAAACACAAACCCTTGCCCCGCGAAACAAAAGGAACCGTTCAGGGCGTAATCGTGGCTTATTTCAACAGCATCGCTTCCAGGATTTTCAGCGAACGGTTTTCCGACCTGACGCAGAAAGCAAATCCCCCTTTCATCACTGCCCAAAGTCGAAACGGCAATTTTTTGGTAGCCCGGACGGAAGAAAGTTGGAACGCTGCCGCCACAGTCAAAAATAACGACGTCGAAACGGCTTTGAAAACGCTTACCCGCGAACTGATGCGCGTGAAAAAGCACGGCTTCACCAAAAGCGAATACGAACGGGCGAAAAGCAATCTCCTTACGTATATGGAAAATGCGTTTAACGAACGGGACAAAACAAAAAACAGCGATTATGTGAGTGAATATGTCGACCATTTCCTGCATGGGGGATACATTCCGGGCATCGAAGCGGAATACAATACCGTCAAAGCCCTGTCGGAACAGATTTCGGTACAGGATGTCAACCAATACATGGAAAACTTAATCGGCGACAAAAACATGGTGATTTCCCTCACGGCACCGGAAAAGGACAACGTTACCGTCCCCACAAAAGAGCAGTTGTTGGCATGGTTCAACGAAGCCCGTAGCGAAGACGTCCCGGCTTTGGAAGAAACCGTCAGCAATGAACCGCTGTTGCCGGAACTGCCGGCAGGCGGCGCAATCGTTTCCGAAACGCGGGACGAGATTTTCGACGCAACCATCCTCACGCTGTCAAACGGAGTAAAGGCAGCGATTAAATCAACCCGGTTGAAGGACGACGAAATTCTTATGGGCGCGACCAGTCCGGGCGGTTCGTCGCTTTTCCCTGAATCGGACATGGTCAACGTGCAACTCTACGGCAACATTGCCGGCATCGGCGGGCTGGGCAAATTCAGCCGGACGGAACTGACTAAGGCGCTGGCAGGTAAAAAAGTACAGGTGCGGCAGGTGGTCGACTTGATTTACGAAGAATTTACCGGCTCTTCAAGCGTAAAGGATTTTGAAACAATGCTCCAACTGATTTACCTGAATTTCACTGCGCCGAGAACCGACGACGAAGCCTGCCAATCGACGGTTGCACGCCTGAAATCGCAGTTGGAAAACATGGAAGCCAATCCCGAATTAGCCTTGCAGGATACCCTCCTCAAATCCCTGTATGCAAATCAAAACCGGCATTTCCGCCTGAAAGCCGGCGATTTGGATAAAGCCAGTTGCCAAACGATTGAAACATGGCGGAAAGACCGTTACGCCGACGCCGGCGATTTCACTTTCGTTTTCACCGGAAATATCAATCCGGAAACGGCAAAACCTTTAATAGCAAAATATTTAGGATCGCTCCCCGCCATTCACAGGAAAGAAAATTTTGCTCGGGTCAATGAAAATTACCGTTCCGGAATCATTAAAAATGCCTTCGACCGGAAAGTGCAAAACCCGAAAGCCAATGTGGTGAATATTTACTGGACAAACTTCGATTACACGCTGAAAAACAGGATTGAAACAGACATGCTTCAACAGATTTTGCGCATCGTTTACACCGAAAAAATCCGTGAAGAAGAAGGCGGAACCTACGGCGTGAACGTGTCCGGCAATATTTCCCACTATCCGGAAGGGCAATCTATGTTGCAGATTTATTTTGAAACCGAACCGGCAAAATCCGCTTACCTGAATAAAATCGTTCAGCGAATATTTCGAGACATGGGCAAGGATGGTCTCAGGGAAGTTGATTTTAACAAGGTAAAAGAATACATGTTGAAAAAACAGCAGGAAAACGAACAGGAAAATTCCTATTGGCAAAATGTCATGCTGACTTGGTATCGCCAAAATCACAACGATCATACCGATTACGTGAAAACGCTAAATGCCATCGTTCCGGAAGATATTCGGAAAAAGGCGCAAGCGTTTCTTGATGCGGAAAATGCGATTGAAATTATTATGACGGGGGTGAAGGATTGATATTTTTTTGGGATGCCGCGAAAGCCTGTCATCCCGCGCTTGACGCGGGATGACAGGCAAAACGCACTGCGACTTGCAGGAGTTGCGGCTCTCTACCCGCAAAGATGACGATTACAAATTAAATTTATTCCTTACAAGGGTCGAAACAGCCATTTGAATAATTGAAAAAAAACAATACCTTTGCAGCCTCAAAATACATTTTTTTCAATTTAAAACAGGTTATTTATGAAAAAGTATAATTTCAATGCAGGTCCTTCTATCTTGTCGCCGGAAACCGTGAACAATACGATTGACGCTATTAAAAATTTTGCGGGAACAGGTTTGGGTTTAATGGAAGTGAGCCACCGCTCTAAAGAATTTCAAGCCGTAATGGACGAAACGGTTACCTTATTCAAAGAGATTTTAAATATTCCGGAGGGTTATTCTGTGCTGTTTTTGGGCGGCGGAGCAAGTTTGCAGTTTTGCATGGCGCCCTACAATCTGCTGGAAAAGAAAGCCGCTTACCTGAATACCGGCACGTGGGCAAGTAAAGCATTGAAAGAAGCCAAATTATTTGGAGAAGTGGTAGAGGTGGCGTCTTCCAAAGCCGACAAATTCACCTATATTCCAAAAAATTATACCATTCCGTCCGACGCCGATTATTTCCATATTACTACCAATAATACGATTTTCGGAACCGAAATTCATCACGACATTGATTCGCCGGCGCCGCTGGTTGCCGATATGTCGTCCGATATTTTTTCCCGTCCGGTGGATGTGAGCAAATACGGGCTTATTTACGGAGGCGCACAGAAAAATCTGGCTCCGGCGGGCGTAACTTTCGTGATTGTGAAAGACGCCATGCTGGGAAAAGTGAGCCGCCCGATTCCGACCATGCTGGATTACCGCACGCATATCAAGGAAGGATCGATGTTTAACACGCCGCCCGTAGTGTCGATTTACGCCGCGCTGCAGACCCTGAAATGGCTGAAATCCATCGGCGGTCTCACCGAAATGTCTCGCCGCAACAAGGAAAAAGCCGATATGCTTTACGCCGAAATAGACCGCAACAAACTGTTTAAGGGAACCGTCACGGCGAAGGAAGACCGTTCGCTGATGAACATCTGTTTTGTGATGGACGAGGGATACGGGGATTTGGAAGCCGAATTTTTGCAGTTCGCCGTATCCAAAGGCATGGTGGGCATTAAGGGACACCGTTCGGTGGGCGGCTTCAGGGCTTCGACCTACAATGCCCTGCCGAAAGAAGCGGTACAGGCTTTGATTGACGTGATGCGGGAATTTGAGAAACAACATTCGTAACTTTTAATTAATTATATAATTATGCAAACAATTGACAAATTCAGTTTTTCAGGGCAAAAAGTTTTTGTCCGTGTAGATTTCAATGTTCCATTGGATGAAAAATTCAACATTACGGACGACACCCGCATCCGGGCGGCTATTCCGACCTTGAAAAAAATTCTTTCGGATGGCGGCAGCCTGATTATCGCTTCCCATTTGGGACGCCCCGACGGAGTAACCGAGAAATACTCCTTAAAACATATTTTGGGACGTGTTTCCGACCTGTTGGGCGTCTCCGTTGAGTTTGCCGGCGATTGTCTCGGCGCGGAAGCCGCCGGAAAATCAGATGCTTTGAAAGCCGGGCAGGCGCTTTTATTAGAAAATCTCCGGTTCTATGCCGCCGAAGAAGGCAAGCCGCGCGGATTAGCAAAAGACGCACCCGCCGAAGAAGTCGCCGCCGCCAAGAAAGCCGAAAAACAAAAACAAAAAGAAATGGCTAAACAGTTGGCTTCCTACGCAACGGTTTATGTAAACGACGCTTTCGGCACGGCTCACCGCGCCCATGCATCGACGGCGATTATCGCCGATTATTTCGACGCCGACCATAAACTGTTCGGCTACTTGATGCAAAATGAAATCAACGCTGTGGAAAAAGTCTTGAAAAATACGGTGCGCCCTTTCACAGCCATCATGGGCGGATCGAAAGTATCTTCCAAAATCGACATCATCGAAAACCTGCTTACCAAAGTGGACAACCTGATTATTACCGGCGGGATGACTTATACTTTTACCAAAGCGCTGGGTGGTAAAATCGGCAATTCGATTGTGGAAAACGATAAGCTGGATTTGGCTTTGAGCCTAATTCAGAAAGCAAAAGACAACAATGTGAACCTCGCGCTTGCTGTTGACGCAAAAGCGGCAGACAGTTTCAGCAACGACGCAAAAACGCAGTTTGTTCCGGTAGGTGAAATTCCCGATGGCTGGGAAGGGCTGGACATCGGACCCGAAACGGAAAAGAAATTCGCCGCCGTAATCGAAGCATCCAAAACGATACTCTGGAACGGACCGACGGGCGTATTTGAATTTGAAAACTTTGCCGGCGGTTCCAAATCCGTAGGCATGGCAATCGCAAAAGCAACGGACAAGGGAGCGTTTTCGCTTGTCGGCGGCGGCGATTCGGTGGCTTGTGTCAATAAATTCGGCATTGCCGACCGGATGTCGTATGTATCGACCGGCGGCGGCGCGCTGTTGGAATTTATCGAAGGAAAAGTTTTGCCGGGAATTAAAGCGATTCGCGGATATTAAAACTCTGAAAAAAGTTAAAAATAAGAAGCCCTGTCATTCTGCTTTTGCAAGAAATGACAGGGTTTTTGCAATTCTGGATTGCTTCACCGCTACGCGATGCGCAATGACGGGCTGCAATTACCAAATCCCCACCCGTTTTTCTTTCGCAACATACATCTTATTTTCCGGCTTCACGCCAAAAGCGTCATACCAAGCGTCGATATGAGGCAAAGCCCCGTTCACCCGCCATTTTCCCAACGAGTGAGGGTCGATTTTCGTCAGCCGCAGAATTTCTTCATTGCGGATATTGCCTGCCCAAATCGCGGCATAAGCGAGGAAAAAGCGTTGCGCATCCGTGAAAGCGTCGATATTCGCCGGTTTTCCCTTTTCTTTCAAGGTATTTTGATAAGCCTGCCACGAAACTTGCAAACCGCCCTGGTCGGCAATGTTTTCACCCAGCGTGAGCGCGCCGTTGGCATGAACGGTATCCCAAACGGTGATGTTGTTGAAATAATCAACCAACACTTGGGTTCTTTCTTTGAAAAGCGCGGCGTCTTCCGGCGTCCACCAGTCAGACAGGTTGCCTTCCTTGTCGTATTGCCGCCCCTGATCGTCGAACCCGTGCGTCATTTCATGTCCGATTACGACGCCGATTGCTCCATAATTAACCGCATCGTCGGCATCTTGGTTAAAAAACGGCGGCTGAAGAATGGCGGCGGGGAAACAAATCTCGTTGGTTGCCGGATTGTAATAAGCATTCACCGTTTGCGGCGTCATCAGCCATTCGTCTTTGTCGACCGGTTGGTTGAACTTGCCAATCATATAATCGTACTCAAAATTATTGGAAAGGATGATGTTGTCCCAATACGAATTTGCTTTGTTGACGGTCAGTTTGGAATAATCCCGCCATTTGTCGGGATACCCGATTTTCACGTGGAAATTAGCCAATTTATCCAAAGCCCTGTCTTTGGTCTGTTCGCTCATCCACGCAAGATTTTCGATACGTTCGCCCAAAGCGGTTTGCAGATTTCTTACCAAGTCCAGCATTTTTTCTTTTGCCGCAGGCGGAAAATATTTTTCCACATAAATCTGTCCGATTGCTTCGCCCAAAGAAGCGTCGAGCATATCCACCGCGCGTTTCCAGCGTTCCCGCTGTTTTTCTTTTCCCGATAAAGTTTTCCCGTAATATTCAAAAGAAGCGTCCGAAAATTCATCGCTCAGGAAAGGCGCAGCGCTGTTGAGGGCGTTCCAAAGGAGATAATATTTAATGTCTTGCAAAGGATATTCCCGAATGATTTTGCCGACTTCCGCAATGGGATTTAACTGACCGACATTTAAGTCGGTTAATCCTTTGACACCTATCTTTTCAAACAGATTAGCCCACTGGATTTCCGGCGATAGGGCGGTCAGTTCGTTCAGCGTGATTTTATGATAATTGGCAACGGGATCGCGCAGTTCCACGCGCGAAGAAGCGGTTTTGGCAAGTTGCGTTTCAATTTTCATAACGGCGGCGGAAGCGTTTTTCGTTTCTTCGGCGGCGTAACCGGCTAAGGTGAAAAGTTTTTCGACCAATTCGACATACTTGGCGCGAAATGTTTGGGAACGTTCATCGTTCAACAAATAATAATCGCGGTCGCCCATTTTGTAACCGCCCTGATTGACATGCAAAATATTCAGGGAGCTGTTTTTATCGTCGGCATATACGTAATGGCTGAAAAACGGCGACATGCCGTCGCGAAACATCATCGCCAGCGTTTGGCTGATTTCTTCCTTGCCGCCAATTTTGCTTAATTTTTCGAGATAGGGTAGGACAGGAGCGGCTTTTTCGCTATTCAGCCGGTTGCTGTCCATCGCCAAAGCATAGAGGTCGCCGATTTTTTGACCGACGTTTCCCTGTTTGCTGGCATTTACCGAGAGGTTTTCGATTAGGCTTTTGACCTGTTCGGCGCTCACTTCCCTCAGTTCGTCGAACGCGCCAAATCGGGCGTATTCCGCTTTCAAGGGATGGGAAGCCACCCAACCACCGTTGGCGTACTGATAAAAATTATCCCCCGCAATAGCGGTCGTGTCTAAATTGGCAAGCAAAATACCCGGTATTTCGGCTTTCCTGTTCTCATTACAGGCAAATAAAATCATTGTAAAAACTGCTGTTAGATAAAATACGTTACGTTTCATAATATTATGTAGATAAATTGTTCGTTGTCGTTTATTCGACTTTCGGGGCAAAGGTAAGAATTATATTAGAACTAAGCGTTAAGAACTAAAAGTAATTCTTAACGCTTAGTTCTCTGGATTGCTTCACGCTGCGCGGTTCGCAATGACGCAGTGGGGTAAATACCTCTGCTCGGCGTAGCGTCCACGCCACGTCGAACTAAGCTCGGATTTCTTCTCCCAAAGTGGGAGACAAAATCCCTTGTTCCAATTATCCCGACAGGTTGGACCCCGCAATAAAAAAATAGATTTTAATTTTTCACACATACTTAATTTGGGTTACCTTTGCAAACAATCCGTTTTTAAGTATCATTTTATGACCCTAATTTATTCCCCCGAAAATAATACCAACCGGCTGAACTATATCGCCCGACATATTTTTGAAAACATACTGGGTACGGAATTTAAGATTATCCATGAAAAAACCGCTTATCTTCGGCACGCCGGCGCCGGCATCAACTATTCCAATGAACCGCTGAATCACGGTTTGCAGATTATCCCCCATGGATTGTTGTCCGAAACGGGCGTTCGCGCGATTCCCGACATGGCGGAATCGGAGTGGAAAGGTTTCTTTTGTTTTTTCAAACAGGAAGCGGGGCATATTCCGTTTGACCTTTTTTCCGCGTCGTTCTATCTATTAACGTCTTACGAAGAATATACCGCGCAGCAAACCGACGAACATGGTCGGTTCGACCTGCATTCCTCGCTGCTTTACCGGCGCGGTTCGTTGGAAATTCCACTTATCGACCGTTGGGCGTACGGTTTGAAGGAGGAATTGGAAAAACTGTATCCTGCGTTCAAATGCCGGCTTCGGGCGTATCGTTTTATCAGTACCGTCGACGTTGACCATCCTTTTATGTACCGTTACAAGGGATTTTTTAAAAATGCGGGGGCGATGTTTCGGGATTTTCTGCGCTTTGATTTTGAGGGCGTCGGCGAGCGTTTGCACGTACTTTCCCGTTTTGCGCCCGACCCTTACATGCAAGCCGTTGAAGACGCGGACGATTTTCATCGACGGGCGGGGCGGACGTATTATTTGTTCGTCCTGCTTGGGAAATGCGGGAAATACGGCAGGAGTACGGTTTTGCCGACCGTTTATTACGACCGTTATATAAAAACATTGAAAAACGTAACCGTCGGTCAGCATCCGTCGTACGATACTTTTTTGAAGCCGGATTTGTTGATACGGGAAAAAAAGGAACTGGAAACGATGCTGGGCAGAGAGGTAACGGTCTGTCGGCGGCATTATCTCAGGATACGTTGCCCGCAATCTTTCAGGGAATCGGCGCTTGCCGGTTATCGGGAAGATTTTTCGTTTGGATTTGCCAAAGCGCCCGGTTTCCGCTCCGGAACGGCGATACCGTATTGTTTTTACGACGTGGAACGGGATATTTTGAGCGATTTATTGATACGACCTACCGTCATGATGGATTCGACTTTGATCATCCACTTGGGATTTAGCCCCGAAGCCGCTTTGTCGAAAATAAAACGGCTGGCGGACGAATGTAAGCAATCGGGCGGGGATTACCTTTGCCTGTGGCACAATTCCAATTTGGCGGGGCGGGGGAATGAGCGGTGGAGAGAGGTGTTTGCGGATGCGTTTGCTTATGGGGGGTTGTTGGAGGATTTGGGTTGAAAATTGTACGCGAAAGTTACATTGCGTCTTCGCGCCTTAGCGTACAATAGATTGAGACAAAGTGTCCTCGCACCACGCGCAAAACCACAAATCGTAACCGCCGTTGTATTCACGCAAAACCGTATCGGCGCGAAAAACATACCCATTTCGGGGAAAGTCTGCTGCCCGCTTCGCTATCAGCATTTCGGGATTTTCGAGTTGCCGGTTTTTCAGGTCTTCGGTCATTTGCGCATAGCGTTGGATAATTTTTTCATTCACCTTAACATACCGTTCCAAATTATCGGAATACCATACGAGGGAAGAATCGAAATCCGCCCGCGTAATCTTATGTTTCCGAAAAACCGCGTTTAACAAATCATGCTTTCGCGCGGAATCGGAAAAAACCTCGCGGTTGTTGTTCATCTCCGCCTGCGCGATATACACGTCAAACAATACGGCTTCCATCTTTTTGTCGGATAAAACATGAAACGGTCGGTTGTCGCAAGCCGTGAAAAAAGCGGACAAAATAAAAAGCGGAATCCAATAGTTAATTTTCACTGTCGTTTGGTTTTTCAAAACTTAAAGAAAAATCTTTCCTGTAAAACAGCAGCAAAACAGCCGCCCCAACGCTGATGGAAGCGTCGGCGAAGTTAAAAATGTATTTGAAAAATTCAAATTCGCTTCCTCCCAGCAAGGGTATCCATGAGGGCAACGTAAACGAAAAAAACGGGAAGTAGAACATATCTACGACTTTTCCGTGCAGCCATGCGCCATATCCCCCCTCCGGCGGGAAAAGAACGGCGATTTGCGCCGGAGCGCTTTCGCTGAAAATAACGCCGTAAAAAATGCAGTCTATAATATTCCCGACCGCTCCGGCGAATATCATGGATACAAACAGGATATAGGAGAGTTTGCAATTCCTTTTTATCAATTGATAAATGTAATAAGCGATTGCAACGGTGGCGATGATTCTAAACATGGATAAAAACAATTTGCCCGTTACTTCTATCCCCATCGCCATTCCGTTGTTTTCGATAAAACGGATGTGAAACCATTCGGCGACGTGAATATTGTCGAACAGAGCCATACTTGTTTTGACCCGGATTTTGATAACCTGGTCAATAACCAAGATGAGCAGGACGAGTGCGATAGCCCAGATACCTTTTTTTGACGAATTCATTTTATCTTTTATTTTGTTTGGCTTCGATACTCAAAGTGGCATGGGGAACGGCGCGCAGCCTTTCTTTGGGGATTAATTTCCCGGTTTCCCGGCACACTCCATACGTTTTGTTTTCTATGCGGATTAACGCCGCCTGCAAACTTTGGATAAATTTCATTTGCCGTTGCGCCAATCTGCCGGCTTCTTCTTTTGAAAGCGTAGCCGCGCCTTCTTCCAATACCTTGAAAGTAGGCGAAGTGTCGGTAACATCGTTCCCGTCCGTGTTCATAAGCGTGTCTTTTAACAACTCATAATCACGCTTTGCCATATCTAATTTTTCCATGATTATTACACGGAATTCTTCCAATTCGGCGTCCGAATATCTTGTTTTTTTGTTCATAATTTATTTTATTTATTCAAGTTGCTAACTATCGTCAGAATACGGAAAAATGAACATATCGCTTCGGATTTGATTTCAAATCCTGTAGCAATTGGGATGCATTCTGGGCTGTCGAATCCAAATGGTCATACAACGACCGGTCGTTTAAAAACAATCCCAGCGAATTATTTTTATTGTTTAGCAGCTTCGACAGTTGGTCGATATTTTCCAAAGAACTGTTGACTTTATTCAGGGTTAAATTCAAATCCAACAGTTGGATTTTATTGCCGAAAACAGCCAAGCCGGCGGTTGTTTGGTTCAAATTTGACAGTATCGGCGGAATGTTTTCCGCAAGAATTTGATCCAGTTGCTGGGAAGAACTCGCCAGGGCGGCAGTCGTTACCGAAATCTGCTCCAGCGACTGCGAGAGCGCGGGATGGTTCACAATCATCTGTATGCCCTGCAAAATGCTGTCCAAACGGGGAAGCATGGTTTCGACCTGAGGAAGCAGGTTGCCGGAAATTTTATCCATCATTCCGGGCGTCGAAATGCCGTTGAGGGTATCGCCGACCGAACAGTATGTTTCGACGTATTTATTGAGCCGTAAGTCAAGATAAGCGCCGGAAGTCAAGCCCGATTTCAGTTCAAAATAACTGCCGGTTTCAACTTTCATCTGTTTGTCCAAATTTACTTGCACGGTGATAAAATCTTTTCCGTCGAACCGGAAATCAATGGCATTCACCACGCCGATTTTGAATCCGTCGACATATACCGGGCTGGATATTTGCAAATCATTAACGTTCGCCATCTTGACGTAATAGTGGTTCGCCGGCTTAAATATGTTGACGCCTTTCAAATAATTGACGCCGATATAAAGAATCACCAAACTAACCGCCGTTACAAAACCAATGGTCAATTCTTTGGAAAAAAACTTTTTCATTTTATTGATATTTTTAGTTTAGTAAATGTGCAAAAAATAAGTTTTCTTTAGTATTTCTGGATTGCTTCACCGCTTTGCGGTTCGCAATGACGCAGTGAGGTTGCAATACCGCAGCCATCATTGCGAAGGCGAAGCCTGAAGCAATCCAGAAATATACCGTATTGCAAAAACATACACAATGTTGTTTTTATATTTCTGTTAATCATCTGTTTATAATATATTAAAGGCGCATTTTTGTAGCGCGGGTGCAAAAATACACCTTATTCCCGATACCGCAAAATTTCCGACAACTCTAAAAAACAAAACAATACCCGGATTGTCAAACAGACATTGCAAATTCAAAAAAAATTATGATATTTGTATCCGGTTTGAAAATTGGTTCAAATGTTCGTTTTGATCTTGCGGAATTGTATGGCGTGGAAACAAGAGTTCTCAAACAGGCTGTCAGACGCAATATTGACCGTTTCCCCAGTGATTTTATGTTCCAACTTTCTAAATCGGAATGGAACGAGGTTATCACAATTTGTGATAACCTTTCAGAAGGAATAAAATTTAGTCCTGCTACTCCCTTTGTTTTTACAGAGCAAGGAGTGGCTATGCTGTCAAGTGTTCTGAAAAGCAAAAAAGCCATTTTAAGAACATTTACTTATATAATTATTTTTGAGTTTTTAAATTATTAAAATTAAAAATTATGACAAAACAAAAAAAATTCCTGACCTGCGACGGCAACCAAGCCGCCGCCCACATCGCTTACATGTTCAGCGAAACCGCTTCGATTTACCCTATCACTCCGTCTTCAACTATGGCTGAGTATGTGGACGAATGGGCAGCCGCCGGACGCAAAAACATTTTCGGCGAAACCGTCCGCGTAGATGAAATGCAGTCAGAAGCCGGTGCAGCCGGTGCTATGCACGGTGCCTTGCAGGGCGGCACGCTTTCTACAACTTTCACCGCTTCGCAGGGCTTGCTGCTGATGATTCCCAACATGTACAAGGTTGCCGGCGAATTGTTGCCGGGCGTTTACCACGTTTCGGCGCGGGCGCTCGCTTCTCACGCCCTGTCTATTTTCGGCGACCATCAGGACGTGATGGCTGTCCGTCAAACCGGCTGTGCGATGTTCGCCACCGGCTCGGTGCAGGAAGTCATGGATTTGGCGGCGGTAGCGCATCTTGCCGCCATCAAAGCCCGCGTGCCTTTTGTGCATTTCTTCGACGGATTTCGTACTTCTCACGAAATCCAGAAAATCGAACGTCTGGACAACGACGATTTGGCTTCGCTAATCGACCGGGAAGCCCTTGCCGCTTTTCGCTCCCGCGCCCTGAATCCCGAAAAACCGATTGCCCGCGGTACGGCGCAAAACCCCGACATCTATTTTCAAGCGCGTGAAGCGTCGAATGTCTATTACAATAAAGTGGTGAACATTGTGGATGATTATGTGAAACAACTTTCCAAACTGACGGGGCGCAAATACAGCCTGTTTGATTATTACGGCGCACCCGATGCGGAAAGGGTCATTATCGCAATGGGTTCGGTAACGGAAGCCATCAGGGAAACCATTGATTACCTGACGGAGAAAGGTGAAAAAGTCGGTTTGGTATCCGTACATCTATATCGTCCCTTCTCTGCCGAACATTTTCTGGGTACAGTTCCTAAAACGGCAAAACGAATCGCGGTTTTGGACAGAACCAAAGAACCCG
>JAIRKO010000044.1 GCA_031260045.1 Dysgonamonadaceae bacterium
TTCATAAGGCACTACATACAAATTATATGAAAACATAGTATTTATATTTCGCTGCCATTGTATCAAAGATTCCAGATCCATATTCTTCCCTGTTTTATTTATAAGGTATTGTGTGTAAATTGAAATAGAGTCAATCATTTGCATCATTTCAAACTGTTCTTTTTCAGGGATTTTCCTCTGAGAGTACACACTTTCTATATAATATTTTTGTAATTTATTCCAGTCCAAAAAAAACAGGTGCTCATCCAAGTATTTATTTAAAATTAATTTAACAGCTTCAATATCATAATATCCGCCGCAACAATCTATTCCATAAGCTTTTATTTTATGATTTCCGATTCTTTCCAATAAAGATTGAAAGGGTTGATGTCCGAACCACATTGGAAAGATATCCTGAATTTTCCACTCTTTAGTAAAATTATCATATTCAGGACATGAAAAGACGTATGATGATATAAAAGGAGTTATTTCGAAAAGTACAGAATGAACGTCTTTATCATTAAGATAGCTTATCATGTTTACTTTTATTTGGGTAGTTGTCGTGTCATTATGGCCTGCCTCTCCGAGAAAAAGTACAGACCGATTTTTCATTATATCGTCCAGAAAAGGAAAAGTACTGTCATTATCAAAGGCAAGCGCTTGTGCCGCCACATTTTCTTCAACAGATAAGTTGCTATCCCAAACAGGCTTTTTTTCTCCTTCTAAAGGTCTACAAGAAAAGAAAACAGTACCTGTAACCAAGATTAATAAAGATTTCTTTAACATGATTATTTTTATTTTTTATGTTTATTACTTAAATTCTATTTTATATTAGGATTAGTTGTATGGGGAATACCGGCGTAAGGAATCGAAATAGATGCGATCTTTTGGTTTCTGTTCTGTATATTAACACGGCAAATATAGTACTAAACTTATAATTATACAAACAAAATAAAAATTTTTGAGTGAAATTTGTCCGAAAACACATTTTTAACGTATCCGTAAGATTTCTAACGCACATTCCATATCACACGATCCGTTTTGACGGACTTCTTTTCATAGCCATTGACGACGATTGTGTTATCGCCTTTTTTAAGGAGCGCATCCTCCCATGTAAAGACGGCATATCCGTCCGGGCGCTTACGACCGTGACTTTTCCCGTTGACAAATAACTCCACTTCCGGCATATTCGAAAATACGGTTATCACAGTTTCCACAGATGTACGTTCCGTATGTCGCCGATTGGCTATATATACAAAGGGGTCTTCACGATTCCAGTTTGCCTTGTAAAAATAGAACGCATCTTTTTTGACTTTACGGTCGAAGGTGACGATGCCTTTATCGTTAATGCCGGGACGATCGCCCTCGGTGCGGTGAGCTGCTCCGAAATCAAACATATTCCATAAAAATGACCCCCAGATATATTCGCGTCCCGCAATAATTTTCCAGTTTTCAATGTGATAGAAGGTCTGTATGTTCTCCGGATGCCACCAGCCGGAAGCGTCAATTGCTTTCAGCGTGTCCTGCTGATGATAGATACTCGCTCCGGCGCCGTATTCGCTTATACCGATCTTATATTGCGGAAAATCTTTGTGAACCTTATCCGCCCAGTGCGCAAGACCTTTGGGAGAACCGCCATACCAGCCGTAATACTTGTTCCACGCGATAAGATCGGTAATCTTATTCAGGTCGTTACCGTCTTCCAAAAACGATGCGGATGTTGTCATACGCGTCGGGTCTTCGCTATGTGCCAGTTCATTAAGTTCGGTGACATATTCTACCGGATTATCGCCATATGTTTTAAGTTCATTAAACAATCCCCAAAAACAAATGGATGGATGATTATAATGTTGGCGTATCAACTCTTTCAATTGTTCACGACCGTTTTCCCTGAAAGTGGGACTGTTGACAAAACCCCTGTCCATATATCCGCCCGGGCCGACAAATGGGATTTCAGCCCAGGCAATGATCCCCGCGTTGTCTAACATCTCATGAAAACATTCTGCCTGCGGATAATGTGACAGCCTAATCGCATTAATCCCCATCTCAAGCATAATATCAATATCTTCTTTATGGTGTTCCAACCGCAATGCATTTCCTGTTTCAGGCCTGTCCTGATGACGGCATACGCCTCGCAACTTCAAATGTTCCCCGTTTAAAAAAAAGCCTTTTTCCGCATCTACGTGATAAAAACGAAGTCCCAAAGGCTGAATGACGCGATCTATTTCCTTGCCGGCAGAAAGTAGCGTCACTTCGGCTTTATACATAAAAGGATCTTTGCGTCCGTTCCACAAATGCGGTTTTCGGATTGAAAAACCGATAGCTACCGAAGTATCACCGGGTACGGATGTAAAAACGCTTCCTTCGGCAGAAGCTGATGTGGAAATGGGAAAGATCAACTTATCTCCCTCCCATATTTTGATGCAAACATCTACCGGCCTGTCTTTACCGGAATTAGACAACATAACGACAGCTTCTATTTCGGCATTTTCTTTCGTCACATTACGTTGAACCATATAGACGCCCGACGAAGCGTAATCAAGTGGAGATATACACACTTCTTCCGTCACCAGCAGATAGACATCGCGGTATATCCCGCCATAAAAGTTGAAATCGCCGACAAGAGGCATGATACCCGGATCCGGTGCGTTACTAACACGTACAGTCAGTTTATTATCGGCGCCATATTCCACAACATCCGTAATTTCAAAGACAAACGCACCGTATCCGCCGCGATGCTCTCCCGTATAAAAATCATTCACGAAAACGTGCGCAACCGTATTTACTCCTTCAAAACGCAGGAACAGCCGTTTCCCTTTCCATGCTGAAGAAACGTAAATACGCTTTTCATAAATACCCGTACCGCGATAATAATCCTCTTTGCCGGACAAAGCATCCTGAGCATTCCATGTATGCGGTATATCAACGCGGCGAGGCGAATCTTTCCGCACCTGATATACAAAGCGAAAAGTCCAGTTATCATTCAGCAGTATCTTCTCCCGCGAAGCAATGGATAGCGACGGCAGCAAAAGCACTATAATTAATAATGTATATTGACTATATCTTCCTTTCATCATGATACCAATATTTAATTTTTCAGCAAAGATATTCTTGCAGGACATGGGAATGGTGCACTTATTTTCCTTTTTAAAGTACAATTTTGTCCGATCACGAATTTTTAACAGACCGTTTTTCTGAGCAATCCGGCAAAATTTATAAAAGAAACTTACCCGTATTATTATGTTACGATACAAATGTACATGATTTCGGTTTTCAACCACTAACCACTAACCACTAACCGTTAACCACTCTCTTAGACTCCCACCACCGTAACCGTTTTTCCGTCCACCGTTTCCTTCCTGAAGTATAGTTTATCCTCCCATTTGACAGCCGGGCGGCGGTCGAAAGCCACCAGCCAGCCTTCGGTGCAGCAGTGCAAATCCATGTAGCGGACGGTCTGCTCGATACCCTCTTCCATGTATTTGTCGCCGTAGCGGATCTTCAGTTCTATGGGGTACTTCCGGTTCTCGTATATCAGGCAAAGGTCGAGGCGGCCTGTGCCCGAAGCCATCTCGCGGATGATCTGTCCGCCACCGTTCACTACCCGTTGCAGGAAAGCCATCATTACCAGGTGAGGTGCCGCTTCCGGATAGTCGTCGCACCGTTTCAGCCATATATCGCTGTTGGCATGCCAGAACTGCTGAAAATCACGCATCAGGTATTCCATATCAATGAGGCCGTCTTTCAGGTAACGGGGCAACTGGTAGGGATACTTCGGGTTTTGCAACTCATACTGCATGTCGGAAGACAATTTTCGGATAATCACTTCGGCATAAATCGGATTAGCGGGTTCTATCCGCCCGTTAATTACACGGATTAATCCCAAATCACGGGTATACAGGAAATCGTCAGAATCCCTTGGGATAAGTCCCTCGCCCAGGATCATCGGCTCGATAATCCTGCGCACGCGTTGTTCCTTCAGCCGTTCCAGCAGGCTGTCGAGATGCGTGGGGCGCTCAAGGATGATGTTTTGGATGGCTTCGTTCACCAAATCCACCGTAACAGGTTTGGCGTAGTCCGAATGAAAGATTTTCTCAATTACCTCGCGGGCAATGGCGTTCACTAACCAGGGCTGTCCCTGCGTCTGTTCCCAGACCCGCTCGACGGCCGCATCTTCAAACGCCTGCCCGGTTTCATCCGTATGCTGTCTGTACAACTGCACAATTTCTTCCTGGGTGAAATTCTGCAAAGTCAGCGATTCCGTAACGATATTGAACGGGCTTGCGCTGCCCATCGTTTCGCTGTCGGGACGAATCCGGGCTTTGTAGTCACGGATGTTGCGCATACCCACTAATGCTACCGAGTGGATGAATGCCTGTTCGGGACGGCTGTTGTAACCGTCGCGCAACTGCCGCAGAAAAGCAATCAGTGTTCCTTCGCTCAGGCAATCCGCCTCGTCAAATAAAATCACCAGCGGTTTGTCCAACAATTTACAAAACTGTTTGAGCGACGATTTCAGGATGCCGGTGAAGTTTTCATAATCCGCGCCTTCGGCAAAATCAGAACGGTGCGGAATATCCGTATCGTCAAGTTTTTCTTTGATATTCCGCACGATTCCCGGTATCCCCTTTTCCGGGTCGGATATGTTTTGTATGCTTTCCAGCGAGCAATACAGCGCATAATATTTCCCCGCTGCGTTAAGCCGCTCGGTCAGGTCTTTCAAATAAGTAGTTTTTCCGCTTTGCCGCGCGGCATGGATCACAAAATACTGTTCAAGGTCTATCAACCGCTCCACGCCGTGCAGGCGCGTGGCGGCGTCAATCATGTAATGCTTTGCATTGTTGCACGGTCCTGCTATATTAAAGTATTTCATCATTAAAAATATTTATTTCCCTGCAAAATTACGGGAAAAGTACGTTTTTTCCAAGCATAAAACGGTTACGGAAGTCTATTCAACAGTGCAATCATCCGCTCGCCCAGCGCCACCTTTTCCTCAATATGCTTCAAAATCGCAGACACAAAGGGGTTTTGCTCAAAAACGCCGCGCACCTGCTCAAAATCCAATCGCTGTTCGTCGTTATTCCCGTCGGCGCCGAAACCGGTTTGGGACGACAGCGAAAATTCCTTCTTCGCATCCTCATAAATAACCTTGTCCAAACGGACTACCGCTTCCCGCCAATCTTCCACAATATGAATCACATCCGCCGGAGTAATCCTGTCCAAACCGTAGCCATAGTACGTTTGAATTTTATCCCAAGCCCAAGTCCATTCTAAAGAATAATAATTCCGGTGGATTTCTTCAATCATCCGATTGATTTCCTTGAGTTTATTCACCCTGCCGGTTTCTATGCCGTCCAATAAATTTTCTATCAGCGATTTCGGCGCTATCAAGCCGGCAATATCAAGCCATTCGCCCAAACCGTCGGGGCTGTCGGGCTTCAAACGCGCCCGCATTGCTTCGACAGAGGTCGGAGGGTCTTGTATCAACCTTGAAATAATCGAGTTTCCCAGAAATTTTTTGATAGCAATATTATAAAGGTCAATCCCCTCTTTCAACGAAGAATTTTTAATCCTACAACTTTGGTAGGAATAATATTCCGACGTATGTCCGCATGTTTCCTGCAATCCCCGAAGGATGTCGACCGCGCGAAACATTTTCTGCACAGTATAAGGACTCAACAAATTAAAGTTAATCTGATCCAACTTGTCGGGGTCTTTGCGATTGTCCCTTTTGGGAAATTTTTGCGCGTCGCGAATGGTGCCGATGCTTTTCAGGTTAACGCCCGGCACGAGAATGGTTTCATCCTTGTTTTCAATCAGGTATGAAAACGGCATATTGGAAGTATCGGGATTTCGGTAATGGCGTCCCATAATCAACGAAAACGCCCCGATTTTTGCAGGCCACAGGATATAAGAGTCGCTGGTCGTTTTCCCGCCCCGTTCGATAATCCCCTGATGAATAGGACCTAATTTATACAAATGATTACTCTGGTTTGATCCCGAACCGGCATTCATAAAGGAAAACATCCCGGCAATCAACAGCGTGGATTTGTGGTGGGTGATGGTGTAGGGACCGGCAAAAATTGCGCACGCCTCGCCGTTTTCCCCCTGACAATTGCTGAAAAACAGGGAATCGCCCGCCGAATAAGCCTGTCCCAACCGGCAGGATTGCCCCACGAAACAACGGGTCAGCATCACGCCGTTGTCTATATGAGAACCCGAACAGATAATAAAATCCGTCGCATTCACGCCGTAGCCCACAAACACCGGATCGAAAGCGTTACTGTTGATGCTGCCGTTTTCTAAGCGACGCGCGCCTTCGATATGGGCGCTGTCCCCGATTTTGACGTTGCGAATCAGCCCGCAATTGATGATGCGGACATTATCGCCGACGATGCCCGTTTCCGACGCATGTTTATCGGCATAAAACCGAATCATCCGGCGCAGGCTTTGTATCAGTTGCGGTCGGTGGCGGTAAAGCGCCAGCATGTAGGCGACGTGCGCGGTAAGTTTATCGTTGATCATGACTTCCCTGCCGCCGGTTTCGTTCAGCACGGCAACTTCCGTCCCGTTTCCGAAGGTCGATTTTTCGCTCGTCAACAGGCGGTCAATATTCTGGATAACGACGCCGTTTCCGATTTTATAATCGGCAATATAATTTTGTACGTTCTCTATTAATACATTGTCGCCAATTTCGCAGTTGTGGAACGAAGCGTTATGCAGTCCGGCAGCTTTTTTGACGCCGCCTTCAAAAGTAAAATTCGCATCCAGTCTGCCGATTTTGATGTTGCCGGAAAATGTTACCTTGCTCGCTTTCATCGGGTTGAAATCGGCGTCGACTTCAACCGTATCCCAGTTTTCGGCGCTGCAAAAACGGGATTCCAGCAGGATAATTTCGTCTTTTGTTAATTTTCGATACATGTAGTTAATGATCAATGATTAATTTATATTATTAGTAAACAAGTTGACGAGTTAACCCCGTTTACTCATTAATTTTTCACGCATATTTATTTACAAAAAAACCACCGTTCAGGGTGGTTGGTATCCGGCGAGAGGTAATTTTTACGCAGCAAAAGTATTGATAATATTTCAAAGAGCAATGTTTTTTGCCAACAAAAGCATATTTGCCGCTCAAAGTATTGCCACGCCGATGTCGCCGGGTTTGCATAATGCTTGGATTTTCTCCGATTGCTTCGAGGGATTGCGGGTCAAGCCCACAATGACGGGGCTTTTGCAATAACGCGCTTTTCACAATAATGCAAAAAGGTTGAATTAAAAATCAGCCAAGCAAAAATACCCCAAATGAGGTATTGCAGCAATTTCCCGACCGCTTTACCTTTGCACAAAAAATTTAGTGATCGTAATAAGTAACAAAAAGCGTCCTCCGCACCGCTCTGCAAACCGGATGGGAGGGCGCTTAATTTTTAAACAAGCGTATTATGACTAAAGTACTACATTCTTTGTTATTAGCCGTTGTTTTCTTCCCGTTTTCCGCTTATGCGCAGGGAAACGGCGTGGGAATAAACGGCAGGGTTCTGGACGAAAAAACGCAGGAACCCATTATCGGCGCCGCCATATCTCTCACTGGTACGGCAAAAACAGGCGCCGTCAGCGATGCGGATGGGAATTTTTTCCTCCTCGTCCCGTCGCTTCCGGTTACCCTCTTGATTGATTATTTAGGTTATAAACGACAGGAAATTGAGGTTTACGAGTCTGCGGAGCCGCTCACCATTTTCCTTTCCGAGAACAGAAACGTACTCGACGAAGTGGTTGTGGTGGGCTATACTACGGCGAAGAAATCAAGTTATACCGGCTCAGTGGCGGTTGTCGGGGCTAAGGAGTTAGAGAAATTGCAGGTTACCACCATCGGAAAAGCGTTGCAGGGAACGGTTCCCGGATTGCAATCCATTGCTTCGGCGGGGCAACCGGGCAGCGATGCATCACTGTTTATCAGGGGAATAGGCTCGGTTAATGCTTCCACTTCGCCCCTGTATGTGGTGGACGGTATTCCGGGCGCGAGCGTCGGAAACATCAGCGGCAAGGATATTCAATCCATTTCCGTGCTGAAAGACGCTACAGCCAGCGCACTTTACGGTTCGCGCGGCGCAAACGGCGTGATTGTGATTACCACCAAATCGGGAAACCTGAACGCCAAACCTACCGTCAATTTCTCGTCGTCTTACGGATTCACAGGACGCGCAGTGCAAGATTACGATTACCTGACCATGCGGGAATATCACGAACTGCAATGGGAAGCCATCCGCAACACGCAGTTGGATCAGGGAAAAACAGCGGCGGAAGCAGCCGAATACGCATCCGCCAATCTGGTTGACGCCCTGAAAGTCAATATCTACGGGCAGGATTATCCCGTTCCGGTCAGCGTTGACGGCAAACTTGCAACCGGCGCAACGCCCCTCTGGAACGACGACTGGGGCGAAGCCATATCCCGCACGGGCATACGCCAACAATACGATTTGAGCGTCAGCGGCGGGAGCGCCAACACAAAATATTTCTTTTCAGGCGGTTACCTGAACGAAAACGGTTGGATTATCGCTTCCGAATACGAACGGTTTCACCTGAGGACAAGCCTGCTCTCGAAAGTAAATAGCTGGTTTGAGGCGGGAACGAACATTTCGGTTGCGACTTCCTACCGGAAATCGCCCACACAGGAAGACAGCAATACCGGCAATTATGCCAATTTCCAACGGCTGGTATCCAATATTTACCCGGTTTACGAACGTAATCCCGACGGCACTTACGTATTGGATGAAAACGGTAATAAGAAATACGATTATGGCGTGTGGCGTCCTTCAACGGCTGCCGCCGGCTCCAACATTCCCGGTAGCGCGGCGCATAGCATTTTTGGCAGCAAATCCGATGCGGTTGCGGCAAGAACCAATTTCAACATTACCTTTCGGGAGGGACTGCTCTGGAAAACAACTGCCGCAGTCGATTACAGTGCAGGGACTTCACATTCTTATTCCCATTCCTATTACAGTACGGGGGTTATCACCGAAGGAGCAGGCTCGGCAAGCCGGAGCAGTAGCCGCGACCTGCAGTATACGGTAAACAGTTTTATTGATTATTCGCAGAACATCAAGGATAAACACTTTTTCAATCTCCTTGCCGGACCAGAAGTGTATGTAAGCAACTCCTCGTCTCTGTCGGGAAGCCGTTCGGGATTTCAGGTGCTTGGAAAAACAGAACCTTCGGCGGGTAGCACCAGCGGAGACTTTTCGGGAACTTCAAGCGATTACCGACTGGCAAGTTGGCTGGGTAAATTCGATTACGATTTCCTGCATCGCTATTATTTTTCGGCAAGTTTCCGACGCGATGGTTCTTCGCGTTTCAGTAAACAATCACGATGGGGTAATTTCTGGTCGGTAGGAGCTTCATGGAATGTCAAATCCGAAGATTTCCTGAACGGCGTAAAAGACGTCAACAACCTGAACCTGCGATTAAGTTACGGAGCGCAAGGCAACGACAATGTCGGCAACTACGCCTACGGAGGGTTTTATTCGATTTACAACAGTTTAGACCGGCTGGGACTGCTCCCGTCCGACCTTCCTACGCCGGACTTGAAATGGGAAACAAATCTCAATCTTAACTTCGGCGTTGATATTGCGCTGTTCAACAATCGCGTGGTTGCTCAGATTGATATATACAATCGGCAGTCAAAAGATTTGCTGTTTAATAAGCCTTTGGCTCCTTCAACCGGTTACAGCGGGATTGACGCCAATATCGGCTCGTTGAGTAATCGCGGTATTGACGGACAGATAACGGGAACGCCCGTGTTGAGCAAAGATTTTAAATGGGACATTACCCTCAATTTCGGTCATTATATAAATAAAATCACCAAACTGCCGCAAAAGGAAATTATCACCGGAAACAAAAGGATGGTGGAAGGCAGTTCGATATATGATTTTTGGATTAAGGAATGGGCGGGAGTAAATCCCGAAAACGGGAAAGCATTATGGTATAAGAATGTAACCGACGAAAACGGCAATGTTACCGGACGCACTGTTACCGAAAGTCAGGGTGAAGCAACATTTGGTTATCACGGCAGTTCATTGCCCGATATTTACGGGGGATTGAGCAATACCTTTTCATACAGGGGATTTGAGTTGTCGTTTCTGTTATCTTTCAGTATAGGAGGTTACATTTACGACGGCGATTATGTGTGGGTAGCGCATTCCGGTTATTCGCCGGGACGCAACTGGTCGAAAGAAGCGCTGACCCGCTGGACGCCCGAAAACACAAACACCGATTTCCCCCGCCTTTCATACGTATCCGACACATGGAACACAACCGTTTCGACACGGTTTTTATATAGCGCAACGTATGCCCGTCTCAAACAACTCGGTTTTTCATATCAATTGCCACGCAGGTTAATTGGCGCATGGAATCTAAAAAACGTAAAATTAGGAATCAACGGTGAAAACCTCCTGACTTTCTTCGATCATCAGGGATTAGACCCCGAACAAACCGTGTCCGGTTCAACCTATTATCGTTATCCGGCACAAAAAACGGTTGCTTTTACGTTGGATATTTCGTTTTAAATTTTTATTAATACATGGTAGTTATGAAACATACAATTATATACATATCAGTGATTTTTACGGCTTTGTTTTCGGCTTGCGGCGACGAATTTTTTGAAACCTCTCCCGCAACCCAAATCACTACGCCGGAGGTATATTCTTCGATTGACAATATCGACGCCGTGATTAACGGGGCTATACGGTATTTGGTGGAAAATACAAGTACGCAGGCAAATCCGGGACTTCCGGCTCTTTTCCTTTCCCATGAAGTAATGGGCGACGATGCTTTTGCCCGCGAGGGACGTTATGGCTATCGCGACACGTATCCTTACCGCGATCCTTTCGATAATAACAACAGTACCCGTAGCGTTTTCTTCTGGACTTTGCAATATAAATCCATCGACCATGCCAACAATGTGATTGCCAATGTTGATGAAAACGACGGAACAAAATTCGGACATCTCAAAGGTCAGGCTTATGCGTTGCGCGCGTTTAACTACCTGAATTTAGTGCGTCAGTATCAGTTTACGTATGCCAAAGACCCTACGGCAAAAGCCGTACCGGTTTATACCGAGCCGACTACGCCAAATACGGAACCGAAACCAAGAGCCACCGTGCAGGAAATATACGACCGGATATTGAGCGACTTACGCGAAGCCGAACGTTTGTTGCCCGGCTATGAACGGGAAGTCAAAAACCGTCCTGACCTGAATGTCGTTTACGGATTATTCGCCCGTACCTACCTGACGCTCGAAGAATGGAGCCTTGCAGCCGACTACGCAGCCAAAGCCCGCAACGGCTATCCCATCATGACGGCTCAGCAATATACCGAAGGTTTCAACGACGCGAGCAATGCCGAGTGGATTTGGGGACATCCGCAAACGCGCACACAAAACCGCGATATATACTCGTATTTCGGATATATCGAAACCACCCCTTATACCGTTAATGCGCAAGGCATTAATACTTATTATGCTTACAGCAGCATCATGCCCGACCCCTATTTTATCGCCTCGTTTGAAGAGGGCGACATCCGCAAATCCCTGTTTGAGATTGCAACCCAGCCTTCGGAAATGTTGTATGCGCATTACCGATACAAAAAATTCAGAAACAAATATCCCGATCACGACGGGCATATTGTCCTGATGCGCTCCTCAGAAATGGCGCTTATCGAAGCAGAAAGCAAAGCCCGCCTGCACGATGCGGACGGCGCGATTGCCGCATTGAACGAATTACGCAGCAACCGCAATCTGTCCGATTTAAGCGCATCGTCATTCCCCGAAAATCAGCGGCTTATCGACGAAATTCTGCTCGAACGCCGCCGCGAACTCTGGGGCGAAGGTTTTCGTACTTATGACATACTCCGTCTGCAAACAGCGCCCGTCCGCAGGGAAACATCGGAAACTTTTATCGACGACGACGGCAAAACAGCGGCAGTCAAAGGACATTGGATAACCAAATTTCCCGACGGCTCGGATTTGACCCCCAACAGCAGATATTACATTTTCCCGATTCCTTTGAATGAAATTAATAATAATCCTAATTTGAACAAGTAACATCGTAGCCGTCATTGCGAACCCACTGCTTCACCGCTTCGCGGTTCGCAATGACAGGCTTTTCGCGCCTTAGCGCCTTAGCGTACAAATAATCATTTTAAATAAACAAATATGAAAAATCTCATCTTATCCGTTGCCGTAATCTGTGCAACAACCATGTATGCGGATAATGGAAATTTATCCGTAAAGGGGGAAACCGCAGGCGTTTCTTCCGGCAAAGTCTATCTTCAAAAATTTGCAAACAAGATGTTTTTTGTGATTGATTCGGCGCAAATAGTCGACGGAAAGTTTAGTTTTGCGCGAAACGCCGAACTGCCGGAACTCTACGGATTAACGCTGGATACGGCTAAAACGCCTTACCTCGTTTTCCTTGACCAGCATCCGGCGACGGTCAAATTAGACACCGCCAATTATTACCGCAATACGGCGGTAACAGGTTCGGAATTGCAGGATCTCTTTGTTTCATACCGGAAACAGAGAGGGGTGAAAATCGACGAATTTATCCGCAATCATCCGGCGTCGCTGGTATCGGCATACGTCCTCTATCGGGATTATTCCTACCGCTTGACTGCCGACGAGATACAGTCCAACATCGAACATCTGTCGCCCTCGTTGAGAAACACGCCCTACGTACAGGCGCTCAAAGAATTGATAAAGACCCGGCGGCTGGTAGATATAGGGAAACCGGCGCCGGATTTTACATCGTTCGATCCGGCAGGAAATCCGGTGCAACTGTCCGCTCTGCTCGGAAAGGGTTATTTGCTTGTCGATTTCTGGGCTTCCTGGTGCGCTCCCTGCCGGAAGGAAAATCCCAATGTCGTGAAAGCGTACCGGAAATACAAAGACAAAGGGTTTGACATATTGGGCGTTTCGCTCGACAAAAGTCGGGAAGGATGGCTGAAAGCCATTGAAAAAGACAGTTTAACTTGGACGCATGCATCCGATCTTCTGTATTGGAACAGCAAGCCCGCACAACTGTACGGCGTTCGCGCCATACCCGCCAATGTGCTGATTGATAAAAACGGAATAATAGTTGGATGGAACTTGCGGGGAAAGGATTTGGATAGCGTGTTGGAGGATTTGTATGCACGCGACGGGGGAAATGCGGGGCGTGCCGAATAGGTGCGCGCCCTTTATTTTGTCAGTAGCAAGTTGGGTTATTTACAAACCCGTTTTAAAGACTTTCCAACATTCTTTTCAAAACCACTTGACAGGATATTTCGCGGTTGGCGGCTTCGGGAATTACGATAGATTGCGGACTTTCAATCACCTCATCGGTTACAATCATATTGCGGCGAACCGGCAGGCAGTGCATGAAAAAAGCGGAATCGGTGAGCGACATTTTTGCGGCGTCAACCGTCCAACCCGTATCCATGCTGAGAATTTGCCCGTAAACATCGTCCCGGAAAGCCGACCAGTTTTTGGCATAAATAAAATCAGCGCCTTCAAACGCCTTTTTTTGATTGTATTCCACCCTTGCGCCGCGCACAAATTGCGGGTCAAGTTCGTAACCTTCGGGATGTGTAATCACAAAATCCACGTTGGCTTCGTTCATAAAATCAGCAAAAGAATTGGGTACGGCTTGCGGCAAAGACTTCGGGTGAGGCGCCCAGGAAAGCACGACTTTCGGTCGCGGTTTGGTTTTAAATTCCTCAATGGTAATCAAATCGGCAAAAGCCTGTAAAGGATGAACGGTAGCGCTCTCCATGCTGAAAACCGGTCGCCCGGAATATAGAATGAACTGGTTCAAAATCTTTTCGCTGTAATCGTCCGCCTTGTTCTCAAAACGGGCGAAAGAACGCAGTCCGATAATGTCGCAATAAGCGCCCATCACGGGAATGGCTTCCAACAAATGTTCCGTTTTATCGCCGTCCATGACGACGCCGCGCTCGGTTTCCAAACGCCATGCGCCCTGATTTATATCGAGTACCATACTGTTCATTCCCAAATTCATAGCTGCTTTTTGCGAACTCAGCCGCGTTCGCAAACTTGAATTGAAAAACACCAGCATCACGGTTTTATTTTTCCCCAACGCCTTATCGTTAAAACGATTTTTTTTCACTTCCATCGCTTCGAGCAGCGCGGCGTTTAAATCGCCCAAATCTTTTACGGTCGTAAATGTTCTCATATTTCGTTATTTATTTTCGGCGCAAAAGTACAATTATTTATTTGTACGCAAAAGCGCGAAGATGCGAAGTAATGCTTTAATAAAAATTTCGCGTTTTCGCATACATGCTTTTGGCTGCGTTTATTTTTTCTTACATCTGTACCCGAAATTTGGAAAAATCAGAGTATTACAACAACAAGGATAGTGAATTCGGAGAGTTAAGAGTTATCATTTATTCTTAGTTCTTAGTTAATGTGAAATAAATAATATGTAACTGTTTTCCGGATTGCTTCACTGCTGCGCAGTTTGCAATATCGCACACGTCGCCAGCGAAGGCGAAACCTGAAGCAATCCAGATATGTAAAATTTTTATACCTTATTTATTTCGCATTCCTTAGTTCTTTTTATGTTGCGTAACATGCTCAATATTTTGCCATAGTCTAAAAATATACGTTATATTTGTATCCGAAAAGTTCATTGAAATTTTGCAACGGGATATATAATCTTAAAAATTTAGATGTAATATTCCAAATTTACATGTAAGTTTCTTTTTGTTACATGTAATATTCCAGACTTAGATGTAATATTCAGAAATTACATGTAAGTTTCCAGATTTACATGTAATTCTCCAAGTTTAGATGTAATATTCCAAAATTACATGTAATTTTCTCTTTGTTACATGTAATATTCCAAATTTAGATGTAATATTCAGAAATTAAATGTAATATTTCGAGATTAAATGTGCAGGGCGCACAATAAATATATTATAAGAGAATATCAATTAACCTTTTAAAAACTACAACTATGACAACAATTAGATCTTGGTTTCCGACGTCTCGCGAAACAAAACATTCCCTCATTGCAACGACAACCCGTTTTATGTCCGTTCCCGATAACCGCGAAGCCATCGGTTTTGCAAGTTTAACGCCGAGCGGCATATGGTATGACGGGAATTACAGCCCAAAGTTGACCGACTACAACAATGCGTACGACATTTGGGCGGATCCTGCAACAAGCACCGTAGTGGCGCGCGATAACCTTATCGGCGCCGAAAAAGTTTTTTTCCCGCTCTATCGCGAATTTTACGGCATGGTGAAAGCCAGTCCGCTTGTTTCCGACGGACAACTTGAATCGATGGGCTTTCCGCCGCGTTCCGACGGTGGACGGTCGCATCATCCGGTTGACAAACTGTTTGTAGACCTTAATGTTCAGCCGATGGGCAACCTTGTACTGTCGGTGGCGTTTACCGACCGCGATACGGGCAAGTCGAACGTTCCCTACTATCTCACCGGAGCGGTTGTTTATTATTCCGTCGGCGATGCGCCGGTCGCTAATCAAAACCAACTGCCGCTGTCGAAATTAGCCACGCGCTCGCCCCTCGAATTGAAATTTGAACCCGAACAGCGCGGCAAAACGATTACGCTGGCGGCGCGGTGGCAAAACCGGCGCGGCGAACTCGGTCCTTGGAGCGAAATGGTTACGGTTATTATTCCGTAAACATTGTTTGTACACGAAAACGCGGAGGCGCGAAGTTTTATTAAAATATTACTTCGCGCTTTCGCGTCTTTGCGTACAATATTATTGGTTTATTGTTTTTTCCATTATATTTGCACCCGAAATTTTAAAATAGTGAGTTTATTAAAAATTTATTTATCAATATTTAATTTTTGTATATGAAAAAACTTTTTTATCAATCCTGTTATTTGCTTTTATAGCGAATATGCCTGCAACAATCGCCGGACAAACGGATGAGAATACTTATGTGAATACGATTGTTCTCCTCAACAGTTCATGGTCGGTATTAAAACAGGGATTGGAACATCCTGTTCCATGGGTATTCACTCAATATATTTACTTTAATGACGATTCTGTTGTGGCGAACAAGGCAAACAAAAAAGTATTTTCATGCAACGATCAATTGCATGAAAATATAACGTATGAGGGATTAATCAGAGAGCAGGAGCAAAAAACATATTTTATCCCGAAAAATTATGAACCGGAAAATTTATTGTACGATTTTTCGCTGGAAGAAGGGACAAATTTTGAATATCAATCCGCCATACTTTATGTAAAGAAAGTCGATTCTGTAGAAATCAACGGCATACAAAAGAAACGAATTCAATTGACTTCCCCGCCGCCTGACGACGATACGGTATATGCTACCTGGATTGAAGGTATCGGCAGCTTAGCCGGCTTGTTTTATCCACAGGGAGATAGGCGTCCTCCCAACAGTATCGGTGAAACCTTATTGTGTTATTTTCAGGATAATGAACCGATTTATAAAAATCCGGCGTATTCCGAGTGCTATTACGATAAGGTAGAGGATATTACTTCGGTGGGATCTCCGATAATCAATAGTTTATTTGTTTATCCTAATCCGGTAGATAATGTTCTTGTTATATCCTCTTCAAACGAGGCGATTTCATTCGTCGAACTTACCGATGTGTCGGGAAAAACGGTCTATGCAAAACGATTGGATGCCAATAAAGAGAATAAAATTGATGTGGGTTTCTTTGCTCCCGGTTTGTATTTGCTCCATGCTTACGATGCAAAGGGACTTGTTTCTACATTTAAGATTATTAAAAGATAATCCCTGCTCGGCGTAGTCAGAGACTGCGCCGAGCGCGGGAGTTAAGAAGTAAGAGTTAAGAGTTAAGAATTTTCATTATTCTTAGTTCTTAACTCTTATTTTTTAACTCTTATTTTTATCTTTGCACTTTCTAATCGCAAAAAATACCGATATGCAATTTACAACATTGGCAATCCCCATCTTTGAACAATCTATTACGGATTACCACAAACAGGATCATGTGGACGCAACGATTCAAAATCCTTATCCTGAAAAATCCGTCGAATATTACCTTTATTTGAAAAACTGGATTGATACGGTGCAGTGGCATTTGGAAGATATTATCCGCGATACGGGCATCGACTCCGTTAAAGCGTTAGAAATTAAACGAAGAATCGACAAGTCGAATCAAGACCGCACCGATTTGGTGGAACTGATTGACGATTATTTTCGGGAAAAATACCGGCGCGTCCGTCCTTCGGAAAATGCGACCCTTAATACGGAAAGTCCCGCGTGGGCTGTCGACCGCCTATCAATTCTTGCGCTGAAAATCTACCACATGCGGAAAGAAACGGAACGGCACGCCGCCGCCGGCAATCACAACAACGTATGCCGAAATAAATTAAATATCCTGTTGGAACAGCGGCAAGATTTGTCGTCGGCAATCGACCAGCTTTTGGAAGATATTGAATCGGGCAAAAAATACATGAAAGTCTACAAACAGATGAAAATGTACAATGACCCGGATTTGAACCCTGCGCTGTATGGAAAAAAATAATGCGGCGATTACGCTGGTCATCCGCTTATCGTCTTTGGGCGACGTGGCGATTTTGATTCCCGCGCTCTATTCGGTCGCGTCAAGAAATCCGAATGAGCGTTTTCTTTTGGTTACGAAAAAACCTTTACAGCCCTTGTTTTTCAGCAAGCCGGAGAATTTGGAGATTTTCCCCGTGCAGACAAAAGGCAAACACAAAGGTTTTTGGGGATTAATTCGGATGATTCGGGAACTCAACCATGCAGTTAACCGGTCGAAAATCAACACCATCAAAGTAGCCGATTTACACGCCGTTGCCCGCTCAATGGTTGTTGCCTTCTTTTTCAGGCTAAAAGGCGCAAAAATCACGGTAATCAATAAAAACCGGAAAGCCAAAAAAGCCCTTGTCCGTAAGCAAAACAAGACGCTTGCGCCTTTGCAAACTTCATTCGACCGTTATCGTGAAGTTTTTAAAAAATTGGGTTACGATACCCGCTTGAATTTCAACGGTTTTTATCCGAAGGAAAACAAAAAAAACGGGACGTGGATTGGGATTGCTCCTTTTGCCGGACATTTGGGTAAAATATATCCCGTTGAGCAAATGGAGGCGGTTGTGCGTATTCTGAACGACCGTCCGGAAACGAAAATTTTCCTGTTCGGGGGAAAAGAAGAAAATGCCGTACTGGACGAATGGACAAAGAAATACGAGCATGTGGAATCCGTTGCCGGACGGTTGCCTTTTCCCGACGAACTTTCGTTGATGAATCGTTTGGATGTGATGTTGAGTATGGATTCCGCCAATATGCACTTGGCTTCTTTGGTCAATACGCCGGTTGTTTCCGTTTGGGGCGCGACGCATCCTTCCGCCGGATTTTACGGTTACAATCAACATCCCGACAATGCGGCGCAAATGGATTTGCCTTGTCGACCTTGTTCTGTTTTTGGAAATAAACCTTGTTGGAGGGGTGATTATGCCTGTTTGACGGGTATTAGCCCGCAGGCGATTGCGGAGAAAGTAAATGAACTGACGAATAAGCGGTTTAGCGGTTGAGGTTTGTAAACTCTTCCCACGTAATCGTTTTGGTTTCTAAGGTAAACTGCTCTTTTAACAAATCAATCAATTTCTCATCCATGGACATATTGACTAAAAAGCGGACGGTTTCTTCTTTATTCAACATGTCCTTGATGTAATTTTTCAGAATATCTTCGGAGACGTTCCCAAAACCGTATCGGGCAAACTGTTCGCGCGCCACATGTTTGGCGGTGTTGAGAATGTCGGCTTCTTCTATTTCTATTTTGTAATCTTTGGCTAATCGATCTTTAATCAATTGCGATTTCAATTGTTCGATTATTTTCGGGATTTCGGCTTCTACGGTTTCCTGAGTGTCTTCTGAGGGGGAAACGGTTTGCAGTTGGCGTTTCAGAAAGGTTTCGGGGAATTTTAATTCGCCAACTTTTTTTTCTATATATTTGCATGCATCAATCAGAAATCTGGCGTTGCAGTTGGGAATTAAGCCCTTGACGACGGCTTCTTTGATTTTTTCGCGGAAAGCTTCTTCCGTCGTAACCGTTCCCGGTTCAAATACTTTGTCGAACAGTTCCTGATTGATTTCCGCGTTTTTATGGCGCAATATTTCCTTTATTTTTAGAGAGAAATTGCCGGTATAATTTTCAACCTCGTCTTTGTTTATATTTAGGAAAGATGAGATCTCCGTAGTGTTTCCTTCATAGGCTTTGTGGGGATTGAAGACAATCGCTGTATCCATTTTAGCGCCAAGTAATTTGGCTTTTTCTTCTTCATTTTTGATGTATTCGGGCATCAAAACGGCTTCTTCGTGCCGGAGACCGTCCGGTTTCGGTTCGTCGTTTTCATCCAGTTCGGTTAACGCGCCTTTTACTACGTCTTTTTCTTCGGTTTCCGCAGCATTTTCGTAACTTCCGTAACTTATCTTGAACTCGTTGATTTGTTTGTCAATTACTTCGTCGGATACCTCAATTGAATAATAGGGTACTTTATCCTTTTTCGACAGTTTGATTTCTATTTGGGGCATCAACCCGACGTCAAAAATAAAGGAGTAATTTTCTTTGTCTAAATCAGTCTGTTGTTCGTCGTCGCTTGGGAGGGGGTTTCCCAGTAAATTCAAGTTTTCCTCTTGAATATAAGCGTTTAGTTGATTGCCGACTAATTTGTCGAGTTCTTCTACCAAAATGGGTTTTTCATATATTTGTCGTATTCTGAACAGGGGAGCCATTCCTTTGCGGAATCCGGGAATAATGGTGGTTTTGCGCAGGTTTTTGATTCTTTTTTCTACTTCGCTTGCATAATCTTCTTTTACTATATCAATGGTAATCGTCGCGTTTACCGCATCAATCCTATTTAATGTGATAGTCATTATTGTTTTTATTAAAAAATAAGAGATGTGAATTTTGCCTAAATAGATTTGGCAAAGGTAGTTGGTTTTTTTGAATATCAAAATAAATTTGCGGGGTAATTTTTTTACAGTCCCACCACCGTAACCGTTTTTCCGTCCACCGTTTCCTTTTTCATGTAGATTTTCTGCTCCCATTCGATGCCCGCGCGATGCTCGAATACGAGGAGCCAACCCTCGCTGCAACCGAAAATGTCCATGTAGCGAGCGGTCTGTTCAAGTCCCTTTTCCAAGTATTTCGGGCTGCGGTTGAGTTTGAT
>JAIRKO010000053.1 GCA_031260045.1 Dysgonamonadaceae bacterium
TGCCATTGTTCCATTGGAAAAAACACACCAACAATATCAGGATGCTGCCATTGAGAAAAACTCTTTTTTTTAGAATTTTCATGATAAATTGTTTTTGTATATATTGAATGATAAGTATATACATAAAAACTTAATAATACGTGCAGATCCCTTTCAGAATAAGCTTTATTTGTTTTTATTGTTTTTTGAACTTGTTGATCATCATTAAAATTCTGTGGTAAGTCTAAGTCTTTTATATAAAATTTGACCGGTTTTGTATTAACCTTTATAAATACCGTATCAGGATTATCTTTTATATCGGTATAAATTCGTGCCCCAATGGTACTGGGAATTGTTTTTCCTTTAAGATTTAGTTTTCCCCTATAACCCTGCGGTTCAGCGATTTCCCAAATCTCTATAGGGGACAAAGGTTTTTGAGCTTCTTTAATGATTTTTTCAGTCATTTCTTTCAAAGTCATTTCTTTATATTTTATTGATTTTACAAGTAGCGAGAGGGAGGATTGAACTCCCGACCTCATGATTATGAATCATGCGCTCTAACCTGCTGAGCTATCTCGCCTTTATTTTTTCGCGGGGACAAAGATAACGCTTTTTTCAAATAATACAAACCGCAGGATGCCTATTTTTTATCGCCCACCCTGAAATCCACATATACGGGAAGGTGGTCGCTATACCCGCCTTCGTATCGCATCCCGTGGAAAGTTTTGCGGGGACGGTTCCCGCCGTTGGTTTTGTCTTCCGTCAGCATGAAGTTGCGGGAAAAAATAGTGGCGGTGTGCGGCAACGCTTTGAACGAACCGCCGCCGGAAATCAGATTGCCGGAAACAATTATCTGGTCAAGCATGTTCCATCGACCTCTGTATTTGTAACTTCCGGTTCGCTTTTCAAAATGTTGGAAAAGGTTGTAAAGTTGTTTAGCTTCCGGTTTTTGAGGAATGGGCAAAGCGTTCAGCGTCCGGGCGATGCTTATGTTTGATGGCTCGTCGTTGAAATCGCCCATGATAATGATGTGTGCGTTCCGGCGAATGCGCATCAGGCTGTCGGCTTTGCTTCGGAGTATGGATGCGGCATAAATCCGGTCGGGTTCAGACGCTTTTTCCCCGCCGCGCCGCGATGGGAAATGGCAAACGAAAACGTCGACCGTATCGCGGCTGAGGACTTGACCGGTTACATGCAAAATATCCCGCGTCAACTTGCGTTTATTGTACGGGAAACGAACGGTATAAGCCCTGTGGGCAAGGTATTTAAACTGATCGCGCTGATACAGCAGGGCAACATTTATTCCTCTCCGGTCGGGCGAATTGGTAACGACAAAACGGTAGCCCGCCTTTCTCAACGGGGAATTTCCAACCAAGTCCCGCACCGTTTTTTCATTTTCCGTTTCACAGATGCCAACCACTGCCGGCACGCCCCATTCGCCGGACGAACTGATGACTTTCGCCAAGTTGTTTATCTTCGTGTAATAACGTTTTTGCGACCATCGCCGCCGACCGTCGGGAAGAAATTCTTCATCGTTTTTGTGGGGATTGTTGTTGGTGTCGAAAAGGTTTTCCACGTTGTAAAACAGGACTCGGAAATTGTTTTGTCCGAATACTGACGCGCATAAGAAAAAGAGGACGAGAAGGTTTGATATTTTGATTTTCATGCTTTTTGTTGATGATTTATTTTTGCCACAGTATATTTTTGGATTGCTTCAGGCTTCGCCTTCACAATGACGCAGTGGATTGCAATACCGTACACGTCATTGCGAACCGCGAAGCGATGAAGCAATCCAGTATGAACATTTACTTAATTTATTTGTGTTAATTAGTGTATTAGTGGCTTAAAAATCATCCTCACTTTCAACAACAAATTCATAAGCGCCTATATCAGGAAATTCATCTTCCAAGCGATTTACGCCTTTGATGTCCAGCGGGATTTGCTGTGCAATTTCGAGTGCTGCCACATTTCGCGCAGGCGATGTTTCCCGCAAACGGAAATCGTAGATCGGCCAAAATTCGTGTCGCTCATTTTCGTAATTGGACTTTTTGAACAGGGAATCTGCCGCCTCTTCGGTAATACAACCGGCATAAACAATGTAATTTTTTTCCGGCGTTTTGTTGGTAAACACGCAATTCCGGAAATTAAACCTCTCGGCAGGTTCTTCTTTCAGGTCGATATTTATTTCCGAAGTCGGCTTGTCGCCCGCGATAATCGAATTGGAAACCTCGAAACCCAACACCGGATAATGCGCGGCAGGCTCCCCGTCAATGCCTTCGACCTCGTCGGTGAGATACACCGTTTGGCTGTCGCCGGTTCCCCAGCCCGCTTCGGCGTCTACGCGCGGATAGTAATTGGCAATCGTGCAGTGGATAAATTGATAACGCCCTCCGCAGAGCGCAAGCAGGGGGTCTTTGGCATTGGAAATCTCGCAGTTTTCGGCGGTGATGTTACAGTTAATCGCCCGGAGCAGCACGCCGGAAACATTGGTCAACACAACATTTTTCAGGGTAATCTTTTTCTCCACAGGGTCGGATGCGTCGAAATCCATGCCATACTTGCCGTTGCGGATATGGACATGCTCAAATTCGTTGTCGTAACTTGCCGAATCGAAACGAAATCCATTCCACTGTCCGGGAATCAGGTCATAGGGATAAATGAGCATTTTATCGGTGCGGCTACCGCGAAAAACAACCGGCTTTTCCACCGTCCCCCTGATTTTGAGCGTGCCGTATACAATAACCTGCGCATTATTACCCATATAAAACGTAACGCCTTCCGGGATTTCGGCGATTACGCCTTTACCGACAACCAGACTGTCGTAAATGAGAAACGGTTTCCCGCCGCTCAACACGGTATCTTTGTCCAGAATAAAGTCGCGGTGTTTATAAACGTCCTGCCCGTAAGCCTGCAATACAATTTGCTGTTCGGATTGATGGGTCGTGAAAACAATATAATCCTCGATTAGCGTTGGTTCAGGCTGTTCGGTTTCGTCGGGTTTCACATCCACCAGCACGTACAGGCTGTCGTTTCCGCGTATTTCAATATTCGTAAAATCGGAACCTGCAAAACCATCGACATTGATTTTGAAATTGCTGTTTGCGCCTGCGGCAAGGCGGATGGAGGTGATGAGTAGCGGTTTTTTGTTCGGATTATATACCATAAACGCCTTCACCGGCGAGTTGACGGTGGTTAGCACCGTATCGAAAGCGAGGGTGTCGGTCGAAAAGGCAAGACGATCCGCAGGGTTGTTGGAATAATCTTCAAAATCGTTGTTGCACGACAGAAAAGCGGATAAAATCAGCAATGCGCAGGGAATTAGGAATTTTGTTTTTTGCATATTTTTAGATGTTAAATAGCTGTAAGCTAAAGCATACGGTTAATAAAATGTTGTCCCTGCGGGACAATGGGCTTTATCTTCCAAAAACGGTTTTATTTACCATTTATTTTATGAGTTACACAGAGACAAATAGTATGACCAGTTATTCAGTTCTTAACTCCCCAAATAATCCATCCCCCGCCCACTAATCAGCATCAAAGAAATCTCGCAAAGTTTGGTATTATACTGCGCTTGAAGAAGCCGTTCCTCCGCCCCCAACAGGCTGTTTTGGGCTTCCCGCAACTCAATGCCCGACAGTTCCCCCAGCCGGTAACGTTCGATGGCAATTCCGTAATTTTCGCGGGCGGCGTTCGCATTTTCGCTTTCCAGATTAATCAGTTTGAGGTTGTTTTTGTAAGCCATCCACATATTTGCCAAATCGGCTCGCAGGGATAATTCCAACTGCCGATATTGCAACTGTCGGTTTTGAACGGTAAGTTTGGCGTTTCTCTGTTCCCGCCTGCGATTGAAGCCGTCGAAAATATTGAACCCCAAAGTCAGTCCATAGGTCAATCCCAAGTTATCTTGGCGGTTCACGCTTCCCGAACCGTAAAAATCCTGCGTATAGCCGTAGCCCGCATTTAACCTGAGGTAGGGATAGTTGCGGCTCGCAAGCGCTTTGTAATCCAGTTCCCCAACCGTTTTGTTTTTCGCCGACAACAGCAGCCAGACGTTAGATTGATGCATACTGTTACGGAGTTCGCCTTCTTCGAGCGACGGATTGGGAGCGATGAGCGTATCCCACGTAACGATGTCCTGCGACACGTCATCCAAAGCCATCAGGCGGTTGAGCGCAATCCTTGAAGTCGTGGCGACTTCATACTGTTTTATCAAATTCGAGCTATCGGCATTGAAATCGACCCGCGCCTGCTGCAAATCCAGCCGCGACATCGACCCGATATTGTAGCGGGCTTCGATAATCCGCAACCGCTCTTTCGACAGGGAAACGGCGTATTTCAAATTTGCCAAACGCAGTTGTTGGTACACATAATTATAATATTCCGCCGTGATATTGCCGATTAAATCCTCAACAGCCAATTTTGTGTTCAATTCCCCCATTTTTTGAAATTCCTTCAATCGCCGGTAATTCGTTTGCATATACAAGCCGTCGAAAAGCGTCCAAGAGAGGTTCAGCCCCAGCGTGGTTTCCTGATTGAGACGGTCTGTATTTTTCAGGGTTGAGCCGTCGGCTTGCGCTTGGGTTGTGTTGTTTAACGCGCCGGAATATCCGGCGTTAAAATCCAGCGTCGGCAAAAAACCGGCATTGCCCCAAGTGTGGTTGTTGTCGGATATTTGTTGTTCGTTGCGAATAATCAGGAGGTCGTAGTTTTTTTCCAATCCGGTTTCCAGACAGCGTTTGAGGTCGTAAATTTCCCTCGCGTTTACCGACAGGGAGAGGATAATCAGCAGCAGGAAGAGGACTTTTTGTTTACCTGCCAGCGTTTGTGAATGTGTCATATTTGTTGTTTTTAAGATATATACTTGTTGAAAGTGCATCAATGCTCATATTCTTGATTTTTATCCCGCAAATGTACGGAAAATATTTTGCGAACAGTAAACTTGAATAAAAAATCCCGCCGCCAACCAAGTAGCGTCGGGATTACGTGAAACGAGAAAAATTTCAATGTGAAATTGAATGTTCTGTTGAAACAACCTGCAAGACGTCGTCCGGTTGCATCCGCAAATTTACGTCCTCAATAAGGGCTTTTGCGTTTTTTACTTCTTCTGCCGCACATTCGTTAAATGCGGCGGCATATTCTTTTTTTTCGTCCGGCGTTTTTGACCGGATAAAACTTCGGAATCGGTCATTAAATTCCGCTTTTTTTTCTTCGCTTGCGTTGCAAAGCGTAGCGAATTCTCGCTTAAATTTTTGTATTTCTTCTTTTGCCGTCATAAATTTTTTATTAAAATTAATTAAAATCCCGGAAGGGTTCAATTTTTCAGTTTTTTATAAATCAGCATGTTAATATCTTTTTTGTTTGACCCTACAAAGATATATATGTTTGTTTATTAGGCAAATATTTTTTCAAATATTTTCATTTAATAGGTAAATAAATGTTCGTAATTAGTTCGGATTATTTTATAATTTGTATTTGTCTCTGTGTAACTCGGTGTCTTCTATTTATAACACAGAGTTACACAGAGAAGCAATCCGGAAATATACCTTATAAGCACAAACCTAAATTATTTATTATCTTTGTCAACGTTTAAAAATTATACCTCAATGTTAAACAAAGTTATTTCGGAAGAAAACATTCGGAAAGCGAAAGAGTTAATGCTTCGTGCCGACAAAACGGTCATCGTTACCCATCAAGTGCCGGATGGCGATGCGCTGGGTTCGTCGCTGGGTTTGTATCACTTCCTGAAAACAATCGGGAAAGAAAAAGTGCAAATTATCGTGCCGAACGATTACCCCATTTTCCTGCGCTGGATGCCCGACGTCAAAAGCATAATCAACGCGGAACGGCAGCAAAAAAAAGCCGAACGCGCCATTGCCGCCGCCGACCTGATTTTTTGCCTCGACTTCAATATGCCGCAAAGAATTGCGCCGCTGGATAACCCCGTGCAGCAATCGAAAGCGAAAAAAATACTGATTGACCACCATTTGTCGCCCGCCGATTTTTGCGACGTAACGATTTCCCATCCCGAAATATCGTCAACCAGCGAACTGATTTACCGTTTTATCGTCCGAATGGGGATGTCGGAACACATCGCCAAACCCTGCGCGGAATGTATCTATACCGGCATGATGACCGATACGGGCGCGTTTACGTATAATTCCGGCAGCGCTGCCATCTATTACATTATCGGCGAGTTGCTGCAAAAGGGAATAGACAAGGACGCGATTTATTCGATGGTATATAATCGGTGTCAGGAGGGCAGGATACGCCTGCAAGGTTATCTGTTGTATGAAAAAATGAGGCTGTTTGACGAATATCGGACTTCGCTAATCACGCTGTCGGAGCAGGAATACATGCAATTTAACCCCGAACGGGGCGATACGGAAGGTTTTGTCAACATTCCATTAAGCATGGAAAAGGTTGTTTTTTCGGCGTTTATCAGGGAAGACAAGCATATTGTCCGCATTTCCCTGCGTTCCAAAGGGACGTTTCCGACCAACCGTTTTGCGGCGGATATTTACGGCGGGGGCGGGCATTTGAATGCTTCGGGCGGGCGGTTTTCTGGGTCGCTGGAGGAGGCGGTGAAGAAGTTTGAAGATGCTTTGCCGACTTATAAAGATTTATTGAAATAAGAGTTATCATTATTCTTAGTTTTTAGTTCTTAAATCGTTTGCTCCGTCACCGGCGTCACAAACTGCGGAAAAACCAGCCCCCTATCAATAAACAACTCGCTTTTCTCAATAAAAATCCGGGCATTGCCATACTGCATTTGACTGTCGATAACCGTTTTTCCCGACAACGCCGGCAGTTGCGCAATCAACTCCCGATGAACGCCGACCACAGTCAGCCGGTCAATACCGGCAACCAGTTGCGGCACGATTTCTTCCAGTAGCCCGTACCGGATTTCCACCGCTTCGTTTTCGCCCCGATAAAGTCCGACGTAAGCATTCCCCTTGATGGATTTCACGGAATTAACGACCGGAAAACCATACCGGGCATACGCATCCAGCCCCGCCAACTCCATTGTAGATACCGGACAGACCGGAATATTCAGGCTGTAAGCCAAACTGTTGGCAAAAGCAATACCCGTCCGCACGCGACTTGTGCCGCCCGGTCCCGTGTCGACAATAATGCGGCTTATATCGCTTGTTTTTTTATTACAGGCAGTTAAAGCATTTTGAAGCAGGTGATACAATTCTTTGTTATCCTCCGTTTCGTATTCGGAAGAATCGTAAAGCGCCCGATTGTTCTCCCCCAATAGCAGCGCAAATTGACCGGAAGAGGTCGAAATTCCTAAAATCAGCATAATGTGGCTTTTATTTCGTTATATTTATCGCTGTGACCGGAAAAAGTAATCAGCCGTTCGTTAGCGCCTTTCGATGCAAGGGAAACGAGCAGGCAGTCGTCGAAATAATCCGCAAATTTCGTTCCCCATTCGATGCAAACAACGCATTGGTCGAAATAGTCCGTCAGTCCCAAGTCGTTAAACGCTTCAATCGTTGCAATCCGGTATAAATCAATATGGAGAATGTCGCACCGGGCGGCGCGGTAGAAATTGGCGACGCCGAAAGTCGGACTCGTAACGGAGTCTTCGGATTGAAAACCTTGCGTAAATCCTTTTACAAAATGCGTTTTGCCGGCGCCTAAATCGCCGTCGAGAAGAATCAAATCGCCGGATTGAAAGAGCGGCGCTATTTTTTGCGCGATTGCTTCCGTATCTGTTTGACTTTTTGAGAGTATTTGAAACATGAGGAAATTAGTTAAGAACTAAGAATAACGAAAACTCTTAGTTTTTAGTTCAAAACATTTTAGCAGCTTTCCCAACCCCCTCAACCAGCGCATCCACCTCCTCTTCCGTGTTGTAAAACGCAAAAGAAGCGCGCAAAGTCCCTTCAATGCCCAGCGCATCCATCAAGGGTTGCGCACAGTGGTGTCCCGTGCGGACGGCAATGCCCATCCCATCAAGCAGCAACCCCATATCGTAGGGATGAATGCCGCCCACGAGAAAAGAAATCACCGAACTCTTTTGCTGCGACGTTCCAATGATTTGCATGCCCTCGATTTGCATCAGCCGGTCGGCGGCATAGCGGAGCAGGTTTTCTTCGTAACTGCGTATCTTGTCCAATCCAAGCTTTTCGATATACCGCACGGCTTCCGCCAAAGCCGCCGAACCCACATAATCGGGCGTTCCGGCTTCAAACTTGAACGGCAGTTCGTTGAAAGTCGTTTTTTCAAACGTAACATGCGCAATCATTTCTCCGCCGGCGCGGTAGGGCGGCATTTTCTCAAGCCACTGTTCTTTGCCGTATAAAACGCCGACGCCCGTAGGCCCATACATTTTGTGAGACGAAAATGCAAGAAAATCGCAGTCCAAAGCCTGAACGTCGATCGGAATATGCTGTACCGACTGGGCGGCGTCGACCAGCGTCGGAATATTGTAAGTATGCCCCAAGCGAATAATTTCGGCAATCGGATTGACAACGCCCAAAACGTTGGAAACATGCGTTACGGCGATAAGGCGGGTTTTGGAAGAAATCAACTCCTCAATATCTTCAAGGCGTATTTCGCCGTTTTCCCGAAGCGGAACGACCTTGATTTCGACGCCCGAAATATCGCGTTGAATTTGCCAGGGAACGATATTGGCGTGATGTTCCATCGTTGTGATGATAATTTCGTCGCCCGGTTGGCACTGCGAACGGCAAAAACTGTACGAAACCAAGTTGATGGATTCCGTCGCGCCGCTCGTAAACACGATTTCATTGGAAGAAGCGGCGTTGATGTAACGCTGCACCGTTTCGCGCGCATTTTCGTGCGATTCGGTCGCCAAGCGGCTCAAATAATGCACGCCCCGATGAATATTGGCATTGATGGTCGAATACACCTCCTCTATTTTCCGAATAACGCACAACGGCTTTTGCGTCGTAGCCGCATTATCCAAATAAACCAGCGGTTTCCCGAAAACTTTTTGCGTCAATATCGGAAAATCCCGCCGTATCGCCTCCACATTCAATTCCATAATAACCCTTAATTCTTAGTTCTTAACTTTTAGTTCCCAACTCCCCGCACCCCCGACAAGTAGCCAATTCTCCCCGAAACCGTTTCTCAATCAGCATCTTCAATCTCTCGCGCAGCCCTTCCATGCGCAGCCCTTGAATCACATCGCCGGTAAAGGCGAATTTAAGCATCAAAACAGCTTCGTCTTTCGGGATACCCCGCGAACAGAGGTAAAACAACGCCGTTTCGTCCAACTGTCCGGTGGTCATTCCGTGAGAACATTTCACGTCGTCGGCATAGATTTCCAGTTGCGGTTCGGCATACATCCGGCAATTGCGGCTTCCCAACAGGTTGCGGTTACTTTGATACGCTTCGGTTTTTTGCGCACCTTTCGCCGCAACAATCCGCCCGCCGAAAATGCCGATCGCTTCATCGTCCAGCACGTATTTGAAGAGTTCGCGGCAACGGGCGTTCGGCGACAAATGATTAATCAGCGTATGGTTATCAATTCTTTGGCGTTTGTCGGCGATCGCCATCCCGTAGAGGTATGTTTCGGCGTGTTCGCCGGCTAAATCGACCGTATAATTGTTGCGGGTTGTGCCGGCGCTCAAAGTAATGGTGTTGATTCTCACCTGTGAGGAAGCGGCTTGACGGGCAAAACAGTTCGTTAGCCTGATGGTATTCCGGCTGCTTTCTTCCAGTTCGCAAAAGTCCAGTTCGACATGTTCGCCGGCAAAAATTTCAACGATTTGGGTATTTGCGGTCGTCGGGTTTTCCTCGTAGGCATGGTCGCAAACCAGCAGTTTTGCCTGTGCGCCGGATTCGAGGATAAGCAGTATTCGGCGGTTAATCAGCGAAAAACTGTTTCCGGCGGAAATATTTGTCAGTTGCACGGTTTTTTCAATCCTCACGTTTTCGGGAACATAGAGGACATAGCCGTCTTGCAGAAATGTGGTATTGAAAGCCGATAAACCGTCGTCCTTTGCGCCTGCTATCCGGTTATAATATTTTGAAAACAATGCCGGATGCCGTTCGGCAAAAGCGTTCAGGCTACCCGAAAAAACCGACGGCGGGAAATCTTTCGACGCTTCATAATCGACAAAATGCCCGTTGACGATGAAATGTTTATGTGAATTCAGGTTGGGAACGTCGCAATGGAAAACCCTGCTCGGATTGATGTTAATGCCCGCACGGTTCAGGTAAAACCCGAAATCCTTTTTCAGCAGTCCGGCGATGTCAATGTGTTGGTAATCTTCCGATTTGCAGGCGGGAAAACCGGCGCGGCGAAAGGTTTCAAAAGCCTCGTCACGAAAGGAATTTAGTAGGGGCGCACAGCCTTCGTCGATCTTTTTCCGGTAGGAGGTGTAGAAATCTATGTATTGTTTCATTTGTTTATCAATTAGAGTTTAAGAGTTTTCATTATTCTTAGTTCCCCTTAATCAGCCAATCATACCCTTTCCGCTCCAATTCCAAAGCCAACTCCGCCCCCGCCGTCCGAATAATCCGCCCATCATACAAAACATGCACAATATCGGGGCGAATGTAATCCAATAAACGCTGATAATGCGTGATAACAATCATCGCGTTTTCGGGACGCTTCAACTGATTAACGCCCCGCGCCACAATCCGCAAAGCGTCTATATCCAGCCCGCTATCGGTTTCGTCGAGGATAGCCAGTTTCGGTTCGAGCATTGCCATTTGGAATATTTCGTTGCGTTTTTTCTCGCCGCCCGAAAAACCTTCGTTGACGGAACGGTTCACCAGATTTTTATCCAGTTCGACAAACGCCTGTTTTTCGCGCATCAATTTCAGGAAATCGCCCGCCGACAAAGGCGTTTGCCCCTTATATTTCCGATGCTCGTTAACGGCAGTCCGCATAAAATTCACCACGCTTACGCCGGGAATTTCCACCGGATACTGAAAACTCAGGAAAATGCCCGCACACGAGCGTTCTTCGGGCGGCATCGCCAACAAATTTTTGCCTTCAAAAATGATTTCGCCGCCGGTTATTTCAAAAGCCGGATGCCCCACCAGCACCGCCGATAGCGTGCTTTTACCCGAACCGTTAGGTCCCATAACGGCGTGGATTTCACCGGCTTTTACCTGTAAATCCAACCCTTTTAGTATCTCTTTTTCGCCGATGGAAACGTGCAGGTTCTTTATTATTAGCATTGTTTTAATGATAAATATACGCAAAAACGCGAAAGCGCAAAGTTAAAAATTATTTTTTATTATTCTTGGTTTTTAACTTTGCACCTTCGCGTGCAATACAATTTTTAATGATTAATCATTACATCTTCCGCACCCAGCCGGAGCAATTTTTCACAATCAAAATCCCTTTCGGCACACGGATGATTGCTTCGTTTCCTTTATACAGCAGCACCCCCGAAACACCATAAACCATAATGTTTTCATTGGAGGGATTGTAGAGATAATCCCCCTTGCGATAAATATCCGGCTGTTCCGAGTTCGGATGATTGATGCCGGTTGGTTCGGTCGGCTCTTCCGGCGCTTCCTGCCGATT
>JAIRKO010000023.1 GCA_031260045.1 Dysgonamonadaceae bacterium
CTCGCCGTTTCCTCATAACGTAATAGCCCGTTTTCATAAACGGTTACCTTTCCCGTTTGATCGGAAGTAAGATGTAACTGCATTTTCTTATCGTCGGTAAGCCTTCGATCTTCGCCGCCCGTAACGCCCGGATGCACGTAGTCGTTATCGCCGACCTTAAAGGTCAAACCTTCGGAAGTAGTGATATCCGGATCTGTAAATACGACCGTAGCGAGCTTATTCGAAACCCTGCCGTCAGGGAAATTCATCGCTGTGTTGGTGTTATGAACTACTACATTCCCGCCTGTATAAGTTACAGTTTCGGAAGAAGCGTTTATCCCTCCATCGGAAACATCAACCACCCCGTTTATAAAATTGAAACTGGGTGTTTCGCCCAAATCCATTGCACCGATAGCCGGCGGCGTTCTCAGACCGTCGTTTTCTGGATTGCCGGCTTTGGCTACGATATAACCTCCTGCCAGATTAATAGCGTCTATTTTGCAATCTCTTTGGTATGAGCCCATGCCGCCGCCGATACCGGGAGCGCCGTCTCCGCCTTCTGCGACAACTCGTGTATTGCCGTCTGCTACTTTTATCTCATGTACACGGCTGTAATCGGAACATCCTATCCCGGGCGCCTCAATTCCGCCTTGCGCGTAAACCTGAGAACCGAGTTGTACCACAATATGTCCGCCTTGTGCAAATAAACCGGCAGGACCTATTCCGGGCGCCCAATTTCCGCCGCCGTAGGCTTCTACGATAGCGCCGTTAATATGAATTGTTCCGCATCCGCCATAACCCTGAGTCCATCGTCCATCGCTGTATTTAAATTCTGCGGGAAGATCTGCATTATCTGCATGAGGATTCCATAGACCCTCTTTCCATTCTGTCGGGGGGGTGTCGTCGGGTAAGTAATCCCAACCGCCGCCTATTCCGGCGCCTCCGGGCAGCGTTTTCTTTTCCGGAAACGTACCGCCACTATAAGTATTGACAATCGCAATGCCTCCACGAGCGACTAATTTACCTAAATTACCATTCCCTTCGGAGTAACCGTCTATAAAGAGTTCCGCTCCCGGTCGCACCCTGATAGCCGGACAAGTAGGTCCTCCCTGCAAGAAATTATTGCCTTTTAAAATGATTCTCACTTGGTTCCCTTCCATTATATCTATACAAGGTTTACGCTGACCAGGATCACCATACCCAGATTGATGAAAATTTATGATAGTCTCCTCAAGTTGGATATTTACTATCCCATTATTGGGCGTTACCGTAAAGGTAGTGCCGTTGGGGTATTGCTGGTTTACAATCATGTGTCTGCCGTGACCTTCCAAGTAATTGTCGCTTTTAGCGATGATACCTATAAACAAAATGGATAATGATAAGATGAACTTTTTCATGTTTTTAAATATTAATTAAATTGTACATAAAAATTTAACGGCGCAAAGTTAAAAAATATTTTTGTTATATCTATCATTTTTTGGTAAGTTTTTTTGGATTTTGGATTCTTCCCGTCATCCCGCGCCTGCGCTCGGCGTAGTCTCTAACTACGTCATGTTAAAAGCAAGCGTTCCCACTTGCAGCATGTCGGAGACATGCTTTTAGTTCGACGTAGCGTGGACGCTACGCCGAGCAGGGCAACAAATCACCGCTTATTAAACACGAATTGCAAGCCCTGTTTTTCGTTTCTTTTTTTTCGTTTCCATAATTCATTAAGTTCATAATTCGTGCATTCGTGGCAAAAAAACAAAAAGTAGCCACGAATACACGAATTGTTAGTAATTTTAATTGTTTACAGGCATTTTGCTAATATAATTTCAAAATAATGTGCGAATATAATGTTTTTTTTGGAAAAAAGGGATTTTGTTTATAAAAAATTGGGGATTGCGGGGCAAGCCCGCTGTTGGCGAACTTTCCTCACATTAATCATTAACCATTAACCATTAATCATTATTATTTCCGTACCTTTGACCTGCCAAATATTATAAAATGAACGACTTTTTCATTCTATTCAAGCGGTTTATTCCACCGTACAAACATTTTTTAGCGCTGAGCGTCGTAATGAACGTATTATCGGCATTTTTGAGTTTACTTACTTTTGTGTTCATCAAACCGATATTGGAAATCCTTTTCAAAACCACAGAAATCGCTTATGAATACATGCCGTTTGACGTTTTTTCGTTTGAGTTTTGGCGTCATGCGGGCGAAATCCTTAAAAATAATTTTTTCTGGTATATCGCGCAGCATATCGGTCGCTACGAAGCCTCCACAGCCTTGTTTATTCTGGCTCTGTATCTGGTTTCGGCAACTGTTTTGCGGACGGCGACCATGTATTTAGCCGCTTTTTTCATGGTTCCCATCCGCACGGGCGTGGTGCGCGACATTCGGAATCAAATCAACGATAAAATCCTGTCCCTGTCGCTTTCGTTTTTTTCCGAAGAAAGGAAAGGCGATATTCTGGCGCGTATCTCCGGCGATGTGAACGAAATAGAGGCTTCGGTGATGAGTTCGCTGGAGATGCTTTTCAAAAATCCCGTCCTGATTGTTATATACCTGCTCGGCATGTTTGCGCTTAGCTGGCAACTCGCGCTTTTTGTCCTCATTTTGTTGCCTGCCGCCGGTTACGTGATGGGGCGGATAGGGAAAAAACTCAAAAAAACCTCGTTTATCGGACAGCAGCAATGGGGACTGCTGATGTCGCAAATTGAAGAAACTTTAAGCGGGTTGCGGATTATCAAGGCTTTTAACGCCGAAAAAAAGATTTCGGAACGTTTTCATGCCGCCAATGAAATTTTTAGGAAAATAACCGCCCTGATTTTCAACCGGCAACAGTTGGCGCATCCGATGAGCGAACTGTTGGGAACGATCACCATTGCTATTGTTTTGTGGTATGGGGGCGTATTGATTTTACACGAAAACAGTTCTATCGACGGCGCTTCGTTTATCGTTTTCCTGACGATTTTCTATTTGCTGATTAATCCGGCAAAAGACCTGTCCAAATCGGTATATTCCATCCAAAAAGGCTTGGCTTCTCTGGAGCGGGTCGATAAAATTCTAAAAGCCGAATCGAATATTTTAGACCCCGAACAACCCGCGCCGGTTACCCTGAACGATAAAATCGAATACGAAAACGTTTGGTTCAAATACCGCGAAAATTGGGTGATTAAAGGCGTCGATATGATCATTCCCAAAGGGAAAACCGTTGCGCTGGTCGGTCAGTCGGGGTCGGGCAAATCGACGATTGCCGATTTGTTGCCGCGATTTTACGACGTTCAGGAAGGATGTATCCGCATCGACGGCACGGACGTTAGAAACGCCAAAGTACACGATATTCGCCTGTTGATGGGGATTGTGAATCAGGAGGCAATTTTGTTTAACGACACCTTTTTTAATAATATCGCTTTCGGCGTGGAAAATGCAACGCAGGCGCAAGTGGAAGAAGCGGCAAAAATCGCCAATGCCCACGAATTTATCATTGCTTCCGACGATGGCTACCAAACGAATATCGGCGACAGGGGCTGTAAACTGTCGGGCGGGCAACGGCAGCGAATCAGCATTGCCCGCGCCGTGTTGAAAAACCCGCCCGTATTGATTTTGGACGAAGCCACTTCGGCTCTCGACACCGAATCCGAACGGCTCGTGCAGGACGCTTTAGACCGGTTGATGAAGAACCGGACAACGCTGGTTATCGCTCACCGGCTTTCCACCATCAAACATGCCGATTTAATCTGCGTCATGCACGAGGGTGAAATTGTGGAACGGGGGACGCATTCGGAACTTTTGTCCCTGAGCGGGTATTACAGCCGGTTGTGTGAGATGCAGTCGTTTTAGGTGAGGCGGCGCAGCCTTCATATAGTTATGGTGTATTTTTGTATTGCATCACCGCTACGCCCGCAATGACGGCGCACTTTTTTCCAAAAAAACAACGGATTTTTAAAAATAATCGAAAAAAGTTTGGAAATATTGATGAATAGACCTATCTTTGAAGCCGAAATAAAAAAAGTCATTTTTTAATAACATCTAATCATTAATTAAATTTTTATGAACAAATCTGAATTAATCGATGCAATTGCAAAAGAATCAGGCTTATCGAAAGTTGATTCAAAAAAAGCGCTCAATGCTACATTGACTGTTTTGGCAAAACAACTCAAAAAAGGTGAGAAAGTTACATTGGTAGGACATGGAACCTATCAGGTTGTTGAAAAAAGTGCGCGGATGGGTATCAATCCGAAAACGAGAAAACCCATTAAAATTGCGGCTAAAAAAGTGGTTAAATTTAAACCGGGCGCTGAACTTGCTATATAATAGTTAATTCACAGCCAAAAATTTAAAAAAGGTATGAATATCATGCCTTTTTTTATTGCCGTTTTACAAGATGAAAAAACGAAAAACAAATGAATATTCAAGAATTAATCCGCAATACAATCTCCGATTTATACGCGCGGGAAGTGGAACTTTCCCAAGTCCAACTGCAAAAAACAAAAAAAGAATATAAAGGACACATCACACTGGTAGTCTTTCCTTTACTGAAAATTTCACAAAAAAATCCCGAACAAACCGCTCAGGAAATCGGAAATTTTTTAATAAAAAAGGAATCTTTTATTTCCGAATTTAATGTAATCAAAGGTTTTTTAAACCTGACCATTGCCCCTGCCCGCTGGATTGATGTGCTGAACGAAATCAACGCTACGCCCGAATACGGCATCCGAAAGGCGGAAAAAGATGCGCCCTTAATCATGATTGAATATTCATCCCCCAACACCAATAAACCCTTGCATTTAGGACATATACGGAATAATTTATTGGGCTACACCCTTGCGGAAATCATGAAAGCCAATGGCTATAAAGTGGTGAAAACCAATATCGTAAACGATCGCGGAATCCATATTTGCAAATCCATGCTCGCATGGGAAAAGTGGGGAAACGGCGAAACGCCCGAATCTTCCGGCAAAAAAGGCGACCATTTGATTGGTGATTACTACGTGAAATTCGATAAAGCATATAAAAAGGAATTGTCCGAATTACAATCCGCCGGTATGACGCAACAAGAAGCCGAAGAAAAATCAGCATTGATGGCGGAAGCCCGCGAAATGCTCCGCAAATGGGAAGCCGGAGACCCTGAAACCATCGCCCTTTGGGAAATGATGAACGCTTGGGTTTATGCGGGATTTGATGAAACTTACAAAGCGCTCGGCGTTGATTTCGACAAAATTTATTACGAATCCAAAACTTACACCGAAGGCAAAAAAGAAGTCGAAAAAGGCTTGCAAAAAGGTATTTTTTACCGGAAAGAAGACGGGTCGGTGTGGGCAAACCTGACCGCCGACGGCTTGGACGATAAACTGCTGCTAAGAGCCGACGGGACTTCGGTTTACATGACGCAAGACCTTGGAACGGCTAAACTTCGTTTCGACGATTATCCGATTGATAAAATGATATATGTCGTTGGAAATGAGCAAAATTACCATTTCCAAGTGCTTTCCATCCTTTTGGATAAATTAGGTTTTGAATTTGGGAAAGGATTGGTGCATTTTTCTTATGGCATGGTCGAATTACCCGAAGGGAAAATGAAATCCCGCGAAGGCACGGTCGTTGACGCCGACGATTTAATCAAAGAAATGATTAGCACCGCCAAAGAAACCGCCCAAGAACTGGGTAAATTAGATGGCTATTCGGAAGAAGAAATAAACAAAGTCTCGCGAATAGTTGGATTGGGCGCGTTGAAATATTTTATTTTAAAGGTAGACCCTCGCAAAAATATGGTTTTCAATCCCAAGGAATCCATTGATTTCAACGGGAATACAGGCTCTTTCATCCAATACACTTACGCCCGCATCCAATCTGTTTTGCGAAAATATAACGAAACCGCCGCCGTAGAACCGCTGGATTTTGCACCGCTGCAGCCGTTGCCTTTATCTTCAAAAGAAGAAGCATTGATACAACTTTTATCCGAATTTCCGGCAACGATAAAAGAAGCTGCCGACAATTTCAATCCGGCTCTAATTGCCAATTATATCTACGATTTGGTGAAAGAATACAACCAGTTTTATCACGATTATTCCATTTTAAAAGAGGAAAACGAAGAACTTAAAAAATTTCGTTTGGTTTTATCTCACAATGTTGGAAAAATAATAAAAACCGGATTTGGCTTGTTGGGGATTGATGTTCCGGAGAGGATGTGATTTATAATATTGTCTTCATTGCGGGTGCAATGACGTATTTATTTACCATCTCATCGTTCTGTTCGGGAGTCGGCAATAAAAAAATATTTCTTTGTAAATCAAGTATTTAGAGTTGCTACAAGAATATATTCAGAAAAAAAGTTTGTGCAACAGATAAAAAGTTTTACCTTTGCAACCGCTTTCGCTATTTTTGGAAGCAGTGGTCTTTGAAATTATTCCATAAATTACGCAGTATAAGAGCTTTAGAGAGATT
>JAIRKO010000030.1 GCA_031260045.1 Dysgonamonadaceae bacterium
TCGATTTGTTCCGGTTGCGCTTTGGTTTCCTGCACGCAGAAAATGTCGGGTTTTTCCTGTTTTAGCCAGTCAAACAATCCTTTGCCGATTGCCGAACGGATGCCGTTTAGGTTGAATGATATGATTTTCATTGTGTTTGTTTTTATTTTAGTTCGTCGTCATTGCGGGCGATTAAAATGAATGTGAAATCCGGGCGCTAAATTACAAAAGATTCAGGAAAATGTGAGTAACGACCCGTCCCCATAGCTGAGAAACCGGAACCCGTGCGCCAAAGCATAATCGTAAATATCACGCCATTTCCCTTTCACAAAAGCCGATATAAGCAAAAGCAACGTACTTTTCGGCTGGTGAAAATTGGTGATGATGCCGTTCACGATTTTGAAATCGTAACCGGGCGCTATCAGGATTTGCGTGTGCGCGACGAGGCAGTCTGATTTTCTATGTTCCAGATAGTTCAGTATATTTCTCAAAGCCTCGTCGACCGGCATCCGTCCTGCATTTTCCCCGTAGGCTTGCCATTGGGAAACGTTTAATTCTTCGGGATTTACATTCGGATTGTTTGCCAAAAATTCGCCGATACAATACAAACTTTCCAAACTGCGCACCGAAGTCGTCCCGACGGCAAAAACCCTGCCACTTTTGTTAATCAGTTGTTCGACAGTCGATTTTTTCACGGAAAAATATTCCGTGTGCATCACATGTCCCGCCAAAGTTTCCGACTTCACCGGTTTGAAAGTTCCCGCGCCGACATGCAAAGTCAGTTCCTCCAAATCAATATGCTTCCGTTTCAAAGATTGAAATACAGCCTCCGTGAAGTGCAAACCGGCTGTCGGCGCAGCCACCGAACCTTTGATTTTGGCATAAACGGTTTGATAAGTTTCCCTGTCGCTTGCTTCCGCTTTGCGATGCAAATACGGTGGAATCGGGAGTTCGCCGCAGGTTTCGAGCATATCGGCAAACGTTAACGCGGGATTGTCCCACTGGAAACGCACCCGATGCGTTTCGCCCGCCGCGTCCAGTCTTTCTGCCGTAAACCGTGTGCCGGCGACTTCTTTATGCAGTTTTTCCCCTTTCCATTTTTTTGCGTTTCCGATTAGGCTTCGCCAAATGCAGGACTGCGTTTGGGCTAAAGAGAGGGCGTAATCGGACGGGTCGTCAGGCTCAAGGCAGAAAATTTCGATTTGTGCGCCGCTCGGTTTTTGGAAAATCAAACGCGCCGGAATAACGCGGGTGTTGTTGAAAACCAAAAGCGCATTTTCGGGGATGTATTCACTGATGTTTTGAAAGATGTTTTCGGAAATCCGTCCGTTGTTCCAGACCAGCAAACGGGATTGATCCCTTTGGGAGAGCGGAAATCCTGCAATCTGTTCGTAGGGAAGGTTGTAATCGTAGTCGCCAACCGTTAACGCTTCTATTCCCATTCCAGCAGCACCTTTCCGCAGAGACCGCTTTCCATCGCGTCGAAACCTTTTTGAAAGTCGGCGATAGGAAAACGATGGGTGATAATCGGCGAAACATCCAGACCGGCTATCAGCATCTGCTGCATTTTGTACCAAGTTTCCCACATTTCGCGTCCGTATATTCCTTTCAGCGTAAGCGATTTGAATATTATTTTGCTCCAATCGGCGCCACTCCCGTCGGGCAACATCCCAAGCAGGGAAATATTGGCGCCGCTGTACATGCAGGCAAGCATTTCGTTAAACGCTTTCGGTGCGCCCGACATTTCCAACCCAACGTCAAATCCTTTGATATTCAGGCTTTTCATTGCGTCGGAAACGGTTTCTCCTTTCGCGGAATTGACGGTCAGCGTAGCGCCCATTTTCCGGGCAATTGCGAGCCGGTAATCGTTCAAATCGGTAACAACCACATGCCTTGCGCCTGCAAAACGGGTGATTGCCACCGCCAAAGAGCCGATTAAGCCTGCGCCGGTAATCAGCACGTCCTCGCCTGGGAGAGGGAAAGACAATGCCGCGTGCGTGGCGTTTCCGAGCGGATCCATGATAGCTGCCATATCGTCGGAAATGCGCGAATCAAGTTGTACGACATTCATTGCGGGCAACGACAGGTATTCCGCCATTGCCCCGTCGCGGTTCACGCCCACCCCGGCGGAATTTTCGCAGATATGCCGTTTGCCTCTCCGGCAATTGCGGCAATGCCCGCAACAGGTGTGTCCTTCGCCGGTAATTCGCTCGCCGATGCTTAAATGCTTGACGTTTGAACCTTTATCGACAATCTCGCCGACATATTCATGCCCAATCGTCATGGGGGTTTTTATCGTATTTTGCGCCCATTCGTTCCATTCGTAAATATGGAGGTCGGTACCGCAAATAGCATTCTTTTTTATTTTGATTAAAACATCGTCGCTACCGATTTTCGGAATGGGAATATCTTCGAGCCAAATTCCTTTTTTCGCGCATTTTTTTAGCAATGCTTTCATATATTAATTTATAAATGATTAATCGTTAATCATTAACCATTTCATTATTACTTTATTATTTGTTTGATGGCTCCGGTAGAAGGATAAAAATAAATTTTTACGGGCGTTTTCTTATCCTCAAACAGGGAAGTGGCAAGTGTCTGTTTTTTACCGAACTGCGTAACTTGAACGGTGTTTTTGTACAAAGCATTTCGTCCGTAAAATATTTCTACGGAAGCTTTTCCCGGCACATTGTAAACGATGCTTTTCAAGTCTTTGTCTTTCTTTTTGGCGTCCGGTTCGGCAGAGGGATTTCCTTCGTCGATTTTTATCAGATTGATATAGACGGGATTTCCGCTCAAATCGTTCGCATCGACAAGCCCCGAATGGATTGAAAAGCGGAAAAGCGTTTCTTTGTTGATGTCTGACGCCGGTTCGATTTCAAATTCGGACGTCGTTGTTTCGACCATCGCAGTACCCGTAAACAGTTCCACCCATGCTTTTTCCTGCGCTTCGAGTGCGGCAAGGACTAATTTCATTCCTTCGCCGTCGCGGGGAACATTTTCCGCATCGCCCGTCAGCACATCGTTTCGGCTTTCGCGCAGTCTGTAGATTTGTTTGGCGGCAACTTCTGCCATTTTGAGCGTTGAGCCGGCGAGCAGGTATTCTTCGGTGAAGAGGGACTGCACATTTATGTCCGGAAGTTTTTCCGCGTTATTCTCTGTTTTAGCGGTTTGCGCGTCTTCCGGCAATTCGTATTCGGCATTAACGCTGCAAATCAACCCGTCTTCGGTTAAACAGACAAAAGGAGCGGTTGTTTTTTCCTTAAATTCAACCAAATACGACTCTCTTTTGTCGGGAATACCTTTGTTTTCGACGGTTATTTTGTCTAAACGGTAATAAATTCGGTCGTCCGAAATGATGGATTTTTCATCCAACCCTAAGAATTTCCCTGCATATTTGGCGTAAATGCCTGCTTTTGAGGTTATTTTACTGTATTCTACATGTACGGTCAAAACCGTTTTCGGCAAAAAATATTCGACCCCATAGCCGGCGCTTTTAGTCGCGCTCGTTCTCACAACGTTGGTTTGAGACGAAAGTGTGAGGGGGAACAGCAGCAACAGTAAAACATTCAAACATTTCATACTATGTAATTTTAGTTGATTAATAAACAATTCAAGTTGTCGCGGGGCTAAAATACCGCAGTCGTCATTGCGAACCGCGAAGCGGTGAAGCAATCCAGAGAATTACGCAGTGGTTTTCTCTGGATTGCTTCAGGCTTCGCCTTCGCAATGACGCTACGATAATTTAAATGCCTTACCGGCTGCAAAAGTAATAAAATTTTCACGAAGTATCATTCCTTCCCAATCTTGCCAATTCCCGATACATTCGTATACTTTTTCACCGGCTCCTCTTTGTAAGTCAAACTTCCGATTCCGCTGACCGTTCCGTCCAGATACGCCACCGGATTGCACTTGATTGCACCGACGCCATCCACTTCCGCATATACCGAATCGGCAACCAGTTCCAGCGCGTCGATCAAACCGGCACCTTCCATCTCAAACCGGGCTTTCCGGACTTTCCCACCTAAAATCATCCTGCCGACGCCATCGGAAATTGCTTCCAAGAATTGGACGTCCAAACTGTCGGCGCGGAATTTCCCCGCGCCGTCTAATTCAAGTTTCAGGACATCCGACTTAAATACATTGGCTATCAATACATTTCCTACCGAGTTAAATTCTATTCCTTTCACTTCCAAAGTATTGATTTGAATATTTATTCTTTCAAATTCGGAGGAAAACTTTTTGACGATATGCCATTTCTTCCGTTCTGGAACCGACAGGTGAAGTCGTCCTTTTTCCACCTCATATCGAACATGGTTCACCAAACGCTCATCGCCGCTGATTTTGATTGTTGCAGGTCCTTCCGCCGTTTGTTCGATTTGCACATCGCATACCAAATCATCATCCAAATCAATGTGCGTAAACGGCTGATTGATAATGTATTTCTGTTCAGTATAAACATCATTATCCATTTTTCCGTTCGATTGCCATTCCCAAAAACTGTGATTTTTATTTATCCCGCACCCAGAAGCCAAAAGCGATAGCAAAGCCAATACCCAAATAACCGAAATAATTCGTTTTACGTTTTTATTCACCGGAGTAAACTCGGCAATCCGCGCTATTATGCTGTAAATGAGGGCAGCCAAAGGGATACCGATAACAAAAACAAAAGAAACGGCAGCCAAAAGCGGATATTCAAACCCGAAAGGTATTGCCGCCGACAGTTCGCCGCCAACTCCGAACAGGACGGCAAACAACGCGATGATTGTAATCACGAGCGCAAAAATTAAGGGCAAGCCTATCAAACAACCTATGCCTATCAAGCAAATTTTCATTAATGCCACAACTATTTCAAGGAATTTTTCCATACATCCCCGCTTTTCGAGTTTTCTCTCCGGTTCGGTTTTCGCAGCAACGGTTTTGCCGATATTTTCAACGGTAATCGGCATTCCCTGCATCTGCAATTTTTCGGAAGCGGTTTTTGCCGCTGGGAAAATAACCCAAGCCAGCAAATAGAGGGGAACAAGCGCCAATGATGAAACAAACATCAAAACGATCGCGACAATCCTGACAACCGAAACATCCCACCCAAAACGGGCGGCAAGACCGGAACAGACGCCGCCCAACATTTTGTTGTCGTTGTCCCTGAAAAAAGTTTTCTTTGCCTGCTGGGCGTTCTGTTGAAAAGACGGTTCGTCTTTCCGATTTTCTTCCTCATGACTGCGATTTTCCGGTTCGCCGTCGCCGAAATCAGCCGGTTTGCCTACCCTGGCAATCACTTTTTCTACCTCTTCGATGGTAATTACCTCGTATCCCAGCCGGACACGTTCGCTGAAAAGTTCTTCAATCCTCGCTTCAAAATCGGCGATGATTTCCGCCGAGCCTTCTTCCCAGCGAAAATAAATCCGAATGTTAGCCAAATACTTATCAAGCAATTGATAAGCGTCTTCGTCCATCGTGAACACCCTGCCGTTGAGGTTCACAGTTACTGTCTTTTTCATTTTTTCAATATTTTTATTGTTTCTTCTATTTCGCTCCAAGCCATTCCCAATTCGTTCAGAAAATTTTTGCCCGCATCCGTTAGAGCGTAATATTTACGGGGCGGTCCCTGTGTTGATTCGACCCACCGGTAGTTCAGCAAATCCATGTTTTTCAAGCGCGTTAACAAAGGATATAGCGTTCCTTCGACAACTATCAGGCGCGCTGCCTGCAATATGCGGATAATATCGTTTGCATAGGTTGGCTCTTTATTGAGTATCAACAAGATGCAATACTCCAAAATTCCTTTTCGCATCTGTGATTTTACATTGTCTGCATTCATATTTTTATATGATCCGTTTATTTAACGCTGCAAAGATATGTAAAATATTAATACCTTGTTTTGCAAAGTACCATATTTTTTATATTAATGTTTATAAATCGCTGTCATTGATGATTTTAATAGCCCGTCATTGCTAAAATATACCCACCCTTGCAAAACATCGGATTTTCACGTACTTTTGCCGCCGAATTAAGAACATTTACTTAACTATAATTATTTTTAAAATTCAAAATAGTTTCTAAATAAATCAAAGAAAATTTATGGAATACAATTTCAAGGAAATTGAAAAAAAATGGCAAGCCTTTTGGAAAGAAAACCATGTTTATAAGGTAAAACCGGACACGAGCAAACTCAAATTTTATGTGCTCGACATGTTTCCCTATCCCTCCGGCGCCGGTCTGCATGTCGGACATCCGCTCGGCTACATCGCCTCCGATATTTATGCGCGTTACAAACGGTTGAAGGGTTTCAACGTCCTTCACCCCATGGGTTACGACGCTTACGGACTGCCCGCTGAACAATATGCCATCCAAACCGGACAGCATCCCGCAATCACGACGGAACAAAACATCAAACGCTACCGCGAACAGTTGAACAAAATCGGCTTCTCGTTCGACTGGGACAGGGAAGTGCAAACCTGCGACCCGAAATATTATAAATGGACGCAGTGGGCTTTTATCAAAATGTTTCATTCCTATTATTGTTACGATGCAGGGCAGGCGCGTCCGATAGAGGAATTAATCAAAGCATTTGAATTGCGAGGAACAAAGGATTTAAACGTCGCCTGCACAGAGTCGCTGTCTTTCACTGCCGAAGAATGGAACGCCAAGCCGGAAAAGGAAAAACAGGAAACGCTGATGAATTATCGCATCGCTTATTTAGCCGATACGATGGTCAACTGGTGCGCCGATTTGGGTACGGTTTTGGCTAACGACGAGGTTAGCGAGGGGCTTTCCATACGCGGCGGCTATCCGGTGGAGCAGCGCAAAATGCGACAGTGGTGTTTGCGTATTTCCGCATACGCGCAACGTTTGCTCAACGGGCTGGACAAAATCGACTGGACGGATTCGTTGAAGGAAACGCAGCGGAATTGGATTGGGCGGTCGGAAGGGGCGGAAATACGCCTCCTCCACTCAGAAGGAGGGGAAGAGGTGATAGTTTTCACCACGCGCCCCGACACCATCTTCGGTGTAACCTTCATAGTCTTAGCCCCCGAATCGGAATATGTCCCTCGGCTCGTAACCCCCGAACAGCAACCGGAAGTAAATGCCTACCTCGAAGCCGTCAAACGCCGCACCGAACGCGAACGCATTGCCGACCGCAAAGTTACCGGCGTTTTTTCGGGCGCGTATATCATCAATCCGGTGAACGGCGCAAAACTTCCCGTCTGGATTTCCGATTATGTGTTAGCCGGTTACGGGACGGGGGCGATTATGGCTGTTCCCGCTCACGACAGCCGCGACTATGCTTTTGCCCGCCATTTTAACCTGCCCGTCATTCCGCTGATTGAAGGCGCTGACGTTTCGGAAGAAAGTTTTGATGCCAAAGAGGGACGCATGATGAATTCGGGCTTTCTAAACGGATTGACCGTCAAGGAAGCGATTCAAAAAGCCAAAGAATATATCGTAGAAAACAATCTGGGAAAAGTAAAAATCAATTACCGCCTGCGCGATGCGATTTTCAGCCGCCAGCGTTACTGGGGCGAGCCGTTCCCGATATATTACAAAGACGGGATGCCTTATGCCGTTGCCGAAGAAGACCTGCCCATTGAATTGCCCGAAGTGGACAAGTTTTTGCCTACGGAAACGGGCGAGCCACCGCTGGGGCGGGCGAAAAACTGGGTGTATGAAGAGCCGGGTTGCGAATAATATGCTATTTATAAATGGAAAATAAAAACAAACAATCCTTTGCTTGTGACAATCGTGTCGCTGATTGACAACGCCTGCCGCAAAGTAGCCGTTGCCGTCAATAGCGAATTGTCGGTTTTGTATTGGCATATCGGCAAACAGATTAACGAAAGTGTGTTGAATAATGAAAAGGCGGATTACGGGAAAACAGTCGTGAAGGAATTAAGCGCAGAATTAACAAGGATATTATGGTTCCGATTTTATTTCGACAGGTTCAACCTACAGAGTGCAAATCTAAGGTGTCAAATGAGGCGGTTTCAAAAGCCCGTCATCCCGTGCTTGACGCGGGATCCCCTGCAAAACAAGCTGCGGTTTTCGGGAGATTGCGGATCTTCGCTTCGCTACGCCCGCAATGACGACGACTTTTCACTAAAAACAATAACTCACCATAAAAAAAATAAAACATAAAATGAAAAAAAAGCACCCCCTCGAACTAAACACCATGCCCGGTTTCGCCGGCTCGTCTGCATACTATTTGCGCTACGAAGACCCGCACAACGACCGGGCGCTCGTTTCCCAAGAAGCCAACGTCTATTGGGGAAACGTAGACCTGTATGTCGGCGGAACGGAACATGCCACCGGACACCTGATTTACAGCCGTTTTTGGAACAAATTCCTGTACGACTTGGGCGTTACGGCAAACGACGAGCCGTTTCAAAAACTGATTAATCAGGGAATGATTCAGGGACGGAGCAATTTTGTGTACCGGATTAAAAACAGCAATACGTTCGTTTCTTTCGGCTTGAAAGATCGCTACGACGTAACGCCCATCCATGTCGACGTTAATATGGTTTCCAACGACGCGCTTGACTTGGAAGCCTTCCGAAACTGGAATCCCGAATACAAAACCGCCGAATTTATCCTCGAAGACGGCAAATATATTTGCGGCTGGGCGGTCGAAAAAATGTCGAAATCCATGTTCAACGTCGTCAATCCCGACGACATTATTGAACGTTTCGGAGCCGACACTTTGCGACTGTATGAAATGTTTCTCGGTCCGGTGGAACAGTCCAAACCTTGGGATACTAACGGGATTGACGGCGTTGCAAGATTCCTGCGCAAGTTCTGGAACCTGTTTTTCCAAGGCGGTGCATTCGCCGTTTCCGACGAGCAGCCCACGCCCGAAGAATTGAAATCCATACATAAGCTAATCAAAAAAGTGGGGCAGGACATTGAAAATTTCTCGTTCAACACTTCCGTCGCCGCATTCATGATTTGCGCCAACGAACTGACCGCCCTGAAATGCAACAAACGCGCCGTGCTGTCTGATTTCGTCGTCGTTTTATCGCCATTCGCCCCGCATATTGCCGAAGAATTATGGCACAGGCTCGGAAATGACACAACCGTTTGCGACGCGGTATTCCCTGACTATAACGAAAAATACCTGAAAGAAAACACGGTGAAATACACGGTTTCTTTCAACGGGAAAGTTCGTTTTACGATGGATTTTCCGGCAGATGCGGCAAAGGAAGCCGTCGAAAAGGCGGTTTTAGCCGATGAAAATTCACAAAAATGGATGGAAGGGAAAACGCCCAAAAAGGTGATTGTTGTGCCGGGAAAGATTGTGAATATTGTTGTTTGACGATGAAATCGGTTGTTTCCTCACAGGCAAAAGATGGCGGAAAACGGCATATTTTAATAATAGCAAAAACCTGCCTAAGCAGTTTATTTGCCAAGCAATGAGAGCCGTTTTTTCGGTTTTCCGTTCAGAAGCAGACGTTCATAAAATTCCTTACACGCCCTATTGAACCTGTAGGATGACACAGTGGGATTGAAATATCGCCGCCGCTGAACCTCATTTGGCTTCGCTACGCCTACAATTCTTCCCCAATTCATAAACAGCAACAAGAATTAATTCCCGCTTTTCACGTATTTAAGTCAAAAAAACCGTAATTTTGCATGGTGAAATCCACATATGCCTTTAATTCAATTAAAACAAGCAATGAAGCGCATCCTCTTTCCGTTCCTTTTTATGATGGTTTTCCCGAATGTTAAAGCTCAAAACTATAACACTCAGGGCGATTTGGCAATGGAAAGAAAAGATTATCAAAGCGCCCGCACGTGGTATAGCGAAGGGCTGGAAAATTGCGACCGATACAGCATCCGGCGACTGACGGACATCTGGAAAGAACAACCGGAAATGCGGGCAAGTATGCGTTTATCCGTGTGGAAATGCTACAATTGTCTGCTGCCGCTCGCCGAACAGCAAGATCAGGAAGCCATGCTCCTGATTTCGGATTATTTCAAGATGGGAATAGGCATCGCCGGCGATTCCGTCAAAGCGGAATATTGGTTGAAAGAATACGCAAAATCATTGGGTTTACAGGTAGAGGCGTCCGTTTCCGATGATCTGGAAAATGTCGCCCCGTCGCTAAATCCACTCGCTACCGAAACGCCGAAAAAAAGCCTGTTGTCGAACCGCTTTTATTCATTTTTGGCATACTCTTATTCCCGCTTTGAACCGGTGGGCGGAACCGTCGGTTTTTATGATAAATTCGGATTGTATTTCAGCCATCGAACCGATTTGAATAAGGAGGAAGATTACGTTTATACAAGCAACAACGCGAGAGTGCCGGAAATTGACCTCGAAAACCCGCCCTACCGGTTTGCTCGCGAAAGATGGAAATGCAGCATAACCACAGGCGGCGTCTTTATTCCGGTGCGGGACAGGAAAATTTTCCTTTCCTTGGGGGGCGGATACGCCGTGAGGCAATATTTTAGGGAAATCGTATCCCTGTCAGAAGACAAAGTTTTTGAAAAAAACGGGGAAACAACGGCTTGGTGCTACAATACGGAAGCCTCCTACAAAGGCTGGAACGTGGAAATCGGCTTGTTGATGAAATGGAAACGGGTCGTCTTTTTCGGGGGAATTAATTCTACGAAATTTAGGGATTTGGATGGGTTTTTGAGTATTGGCTATTCCTTTTAAAACTATATGAAAAAAATATTTACATATTTTATTCTCTTTTTATTCCCTGCATTGCATTCATGCCTTGACACGCCCGAAATGCCTGTCGGGATTGCCAACCTGAAAGACAAACCGACCGTCGTTTCGGGTAAAAATGTCGACTTGTCATACGACGGCGTTTTGATATTCACCGGCGAACTAATCTCTTCCGGCAAAATCACCGACATATTTGAAAAAGGCTTTTGTTGGGGCGTTGACGCCGGCAATCTCGCCGATACCGTTTTCCTTGAAAATAAATCCACCGATCCGGGCGACTTTTTCTTCCAAGTGCAAAATGCGCGCAGCAACACAACTTACTATTGGCGGGCGTTTGCCGAAAACGATTTCGGTATGACGCTCGGTGAAATCAGGACATACAACACGCCTGCGGTTTTTGAAGCCGACAATGAATTTACCGGAAAACCGAGATCGAATTTCACGGTTTTTACCCTGAAAAATGTATTTTATATGACTTGCGGGTACTACAACAACGCTATTTTTTCCGATATTTGGCGATACAACGGCAGCCGCTGGTGGAACGATCTCAGCAATATTCCCGGACCGGAAAGGAGGCATGCCGTCGCTTTCACAATCAACGATTCGCTGGCTTATGTTGGCACGGGGTCTGGGATTGAAGGCTTATACCGTATTGCTTACGGCGATTTTTATCGCCTCGACGCGACCGCCAGAAGATGGAGCGAAATCGAAACGCCGCCCGAAATGCCGAGATATGAAGCGATTGCTTTCGGCTTGAATAACAAAGGATATATCGTGGGCGGACGCAGCCCCGAAAATGAAGCCTTTCAGGATATGTGGGAATATTCGATTGACAGCGGCGTCGGGATATGGAAAAAATGCAACGATTTCCCAAATCCTTTCTACGCGGGGGTGTGTATATACAACCAGGAACGTGTTTTCGCCGGCTTCGGCAGCAACAGCGAAAGTGAAAATATTTTGTGGGAATACAACGCCGTCAACGACGAATGGACGGAATTTATCGCACCCCCAATCGACCGGCAGGGAAACCCTGCGAAAATTCGCGCGGGACAGATTATTCGCGACAAGATGTTCCTGCTCGACGCCGCCAATATTATTTGGGAATTAGATTTGAGAACAAAACAATACAAGCAAAAAAGCGCGCTTCCGAGAGAGTTTCCTTTGCAAAACGAGCAATATATGTTTTCCATGTACGACGTGATTTATTTCGGGTTGGGGGGGACGAGTTTATTTTATAAGTATTATCCTTTTTGGGACAATTAAAATATTAATATAATGAGCAACAATTCAATACAAACAACCGTTCAGGCGCTGGTGGATAATCACAGCCAAAAATTTCCCTTTATTCCCATCCACGAACGGCGTTTGCCGGCTACGGCAAGTTTGGCGGGAATCATCGAAACCGTTCGTTCCGTTATTTTTCCCGGCTATTTCGGAAGTCCGTTGGCGAAGGAAGATTCGCTGGTGTATCACATCGGGACGGGCGTGGAGAAAATTTTTAACGACCTTTCTCACCAAATATTCGATGCGCTGTTTTTTCAGTCGGAAGAAACGGACAGCGCACAAATGCGAACCAAAGCCCGCAAACTGACTTATGAATTCCTAAACCGCTTGCAGCATGTCAAACAGCGGCTTTCGTCAGACGTAAAAGCCATATTCGATTCCGACCCGGCGGCGAAAAACTTGGGAGAAGTTATCTTTTGTTATCCGGCTGTAAAAGCCGTTTCCAATTACCGCATCGCGCATGAACTCTATTTGTTGGATGTGCCTTTGATTCCCAGAATGATAACCGAACTGGCTCATGCCGAAACGGGAATTGATATTCATCCGGGCGCCGAAATCGGCGAATATTTCAGTATTGACCACGGCACGGGCGTTGTAATCGGACAGACGGCGATTATTGGAACACACGTAACGCTCTATCAGGGCGTTACTCTGGGCGCGAAAAACTTTTCTCTCGACGCGACCGGTCATCCGATAGATGAGCCGAGACATCCGATTATCGAAGACAATGTAACGGTTTATTCCAATTCTTCTATTTTGGGTCGCGTAACCATCGGACACGACACCGTTATCGGCGGTAATGTTTGGCTTACTCACAGCGTTCCGCCTTATTCGCGGATATTGCAAACTAAGGCTGTGAAGTTGGATTTGACGGATGGGGCAGGGATATAGTTACATGCGTCATCCCGCGCTTGACGCGGGATCCCCGAAAAAACGAACTGCGGTTTTGCGGGGATTGCGGGTCTCCGCTTCGCAGTTCGCAACAAGTCTATTGCGAACTGCAATCCGAAAAAATAAGATGAGTAACGCAGTAAAATTCAATATTCAGACGAAGCAAAGAAAGCACTTGCAAAATGCAAAAAAGTCCAATCCCGTTTTTTATAAAAAATTCTCTCGCCTAATAATCGAAATTGCAGAACATCCAAAAAATATGTAACAGGGCATCCGAAGCTGCTTGTAGCGGGGGATAATATAACGTATTCAAGACGAATTTCTGCAAACAACCGAATTATTTATGACATTTACGATGATATTGTGACCGTTTTGATTTTGTTTATTGAAAGGCATTATGATGAATCGAACGCATAGACATTCCCGCCGATATTGACTTCAAAGTCGCTATTGGCGCGGATGCACGGGCATAATCTATCATGTACATGGCAAATTCCTCGAAAATTTTGTAGTTTCGACTGGCGTTTGCCCATGCAATGGTAGAAACATTGCCCGTCTCGCACAAAAAATGCTCGTAACTATCGAATTATCAAAATTTCAAAGAACGCTTTTATAAAATTAATGCAACACTAATGATTTGAAATGAAGAATTGCACCCATAAATTTTCACATTACCTATTGTTTATAAAAAAACACTATATTTGTAAAAAAAATTCAATAATAAAAAGTCTAACTCATTTAATTTTATAAATATTTACAACTATGAACGAAAAAACAAAGCCCGCAGAAAACAACAATGCCGAAAAATTGAAAGCGCTACATGCGGCAATGGACAAAATTGAAAAGAACCACGGCAAAGGTTCCATCATGAAAATGGGCGACAATGTCATTGAAGAAGTTGCCGTTATCCCCACCGGCTCGGTTTCGCTGAATGCCGCTTTAGGCGTGGGCGGCTATCCGAGGGGACGGGTCATTGAAATCTACGGTCCCGAATCGTCGGGAAAAACGACCCTCGCCATCCACGCCATTGCGCAAGCACAAAAGGCGGGCGGCATTGCCGCTTTTATCGACGCGGAACACGCTTTCGACCGCTTCTATGCCGAAAAATTAGGCGTGGACGTGGAAAACCTTTGGATTTCACAACCCGATTCGGGCGAACAGGCGTTGGAAATTACCGAACAATTGATACGTTCTTCAGCCGTCGACATTGTCGTGATAGACTCCGTCGCCGCACTGACACCCAAAGCCGAACTGGAGGGCGAAATGGGCGAATCCAAAATGGGGTTGCAAGCCCGCCTGATGTCGCAAGCCTTGCGTAAACTCACGTCGGCAATCAACAAAACCAACACAACCTGCATTTTCATCAACCAATTGCGCGAAAAAATCGGCATCATGTTCGGAAACCCCGAAACAACAACCGGCGGTAACGCTTTGAAATTCTATGCTTCCGTCCGTTTGGACATTCGCCGGATTTCGCAAATCAAAGACGGTGAGGAAGTAACAGGTAACCAAACCCGCGTAAAAGTGGTGAAAAACAAAGTTGCCCCGCCTTTCCGCAAAGCCGAATTCGACATCATGTTCGGGGAAGGCATATCCAAACCTGGGGAACTGGTCGATTTGGGTTCCGAATTGAACATCATCAAGAAAAGCGGAAGTTGGTACAGTTACAACGAAGCCAAACTGGGACAGGGGCGCGAAGCCGCCAAAGACTGCCTGCGCGACAATCCCGAACTGGCGGATGAAATCGAAGCTAAAATTATGGCGGCGTTAAAAACTGATAAATAAAGTCTGTTTGGTTTCGCCGATTATAACGTTTTTGCAGGGGATTGCGGGTTCCGCTTCGCCCGCAATAACGGCGATTTATAAATAGCAACTTGAATTATAATAATAAAAAAATATTTTACGAAACTTTTTAGACAAAATGCGAACAATATTTATTTTATCCATCCTGATTTTAACTCTTTTTCCGGCATCCGCCCAAGATGGAAATTCGGCATTTACTTATTTGCTTTTGCCGGGATCGGCGCGTGCGTCGGCTTTGGGCGGCACAAATGTTTCCATCATTGAAAACGATTTGCCGCTGATTTGGCAAAATCCCGGTTTTCTCGGTCAGGAAATGGATAATACGTTAAATGTGAATTTCTTGTCATATGTTGGCGACGTTAAGTTGGGAAGCGCCACATTTGCCAAAGCGTTGGGGGAAAGGAGCGCTTGGGGCGTCGGCGTCAATTTTTCCAATTACGGTAAAATGCTGCAAACAACGGAAAACGGCGAAATTCTGGGCGATTTGAATGCAAGCGATATTTGCGCAAACGCCTTTTTTTCCCGCGATTTGTCTGAAACGTTACGCGGCGGGGTGGCTGTCAAATTTTTGTATTCCAACTATTTACATAATACGGCAATTGGGCTGGGCGTTGATTTGGGAATCAGTTATTATAATCGGGAAAAAGACCTTTCCATCGGTTTTGCGGGCAAAAATTGGGGGCGGCAAGTAAAAGCCTATGAGGACGAACTGCTCAATTTGCCTTGGGATATTCAACTGGGTTTCAGTCAAAAACTGGGTCATGCGCCGTTTCGTTATTCGGTTACGGTTGTCTCTTTGACCCAATGGAAATTCTACGATTGGCAGCAGGAAAAGAAAGATTCTTTTGTAAAAACGCTCTTCAAGCATTTTGTTTTCGGTGTTGAATTTCTTCCTTCGGAAAATTTCTGGATTGCCGCAGGATACAATGTCAAACGGGGCGCCGACATGAGCCTCAATGAGGGCGGCAACAAATGGGGGGCTTTTTCCGTCGGCGCCGGATTGAAAGTAAAATCCTTTAACGTAGGATGTTCCGTTGCCAAATACCATCCGGCAGCCACTTCGTTTATGCTTAGCGTTTCTACTTCGTTGACGGAAATGAAATTATGAAACCCGCATAAATCATGAAGCGGATTTCATATGACCTTGATTACTTACAATGAAAAAAATAACAATTGCCGTCGACGGATATTCTTCGTGCGGAAAAAGCACGATGGCTAAATATTTAGCCAAAACGGTGAAATATAATTACATAGACAGTGGCGCCATGTACCGCGCCGTAACCCTCTACGCCATCAAAAACAGCCTGTTTAAAGGCGATTATCCCGATGAAACAGCCCTGAAAAAACAAATTAACCAAATTCATATTGATTTCCGACATAATAAAACGAAAGGAAAATCAGATACTTACCTGAACGGCGAAAACGTTGAAAAAGAAATCCGCAGCATGGAAGTCGCCGACAAAGTAAGCTTGATTGCGGCAATCGGTTTTGTGCGGGAAGCATTGGTGAGGCAACAACAGGAAATGGGCAAAAACAGAGGCATCGTGATGGACGGGCGGGACATCGGGACGGTTGTTTTTCCTGATGCAGAACTAAAAATTTTCGTTACTGCCCGCCCGGAAGTCCGCGCCCGACGACGTTTGGCGGAACTGACCGCCAAAGGCGAAAACGCGACGTTTGAAGAAGTCCTGAAAAATTTGACTAAACGCGACCGCATCGACGCCACGCGGAAAGATAGCCCGCTACGCCAAGCCGACGACGCTGCGGTTATTGACAACTCCGACCTCACCATTGGAGAACAGAACGCTATTATGTTGAATTTGTTTAGTAATGTAAAAACGGCATACGATAAAGGTTCGGGTTAAGATATAACTTAATTTGTGGAATAGTTAACTATGAAAATAGGGAGTTAAAGGGGTTTTCACAACAAGTCTAATGACGTGGCGCATCAATTACACTTCTTTTTATTGAAAAAACAAAAAAAAACCGTACATTTGCACGCAATAAAATTTTAAACCACATTCATTATGTCATTTATTGCAGAAAAAGTCGCTATGGACGGATTAACCTTTGATGACGTCCTTTTAATCCCCGCCTATTCGGAAGTTTTACCTCAAACCGTTGATCTTTCGACAAAGTTTTCAAGAAACATTACGCTGAATATTCCTATGGTTTCCGCTGCTATGGACACCGTGACGGAAGCGAAAATGGCTATCGCCATCGCACGCGAAGGCGGCATTGGCGTTATTCATAAAAACATGAGTATCGGAGAACAAAGTCGGCAGGTGCGCTCGGTAAAAAGGGCGGAAAATGGGATGATTTCCAATCCCGTAAGCATCCCGGCTGGTAAAACGGTCGGCGACGCTCTGGCTTTGATGGCGGAATATAAAATCGGCGGAATTCCCGTTGTGGACGACGAAAATCACCTAATCGGCATCGTTACGAACCGCGACCTGCGTTTTCAGCGCGACATGAATTTGCCGGTAGAAAATGTGATGACCAAAGAAAATGTAATCACAACCAACCAGTCGACCAATTTGGAGGCCGCCGCCGAAATCCTGCAGCAGTATAAAATCGAAAAACTGCCGGTGGTCGACGCCGGTAACAAATTAATCGGACTGATTACGTACAAGGATATTACCAAAGCGAAAGATAAACCCTCAGCCTGCAAGGACGGGCAGGGACGGCTTCGGGTTGCCGCCGGAGTGGGCGTAACTGCCGACGCTATGGAACGGACGGCAAGCCTTGTGGAGGCAGGCGCCGACGCCATCGCAATTGATACGGCGCACGCTCATTCCCGCGGCGTAATTGATTTGCTGAAAAGGGCGAAAAAAGAATTTCCGGACATTGATTTTGCCGTAGGCAACATTGCGACCGCTGAAGCCGCCCGAATGCTGGCTCATGCTGGCGCCGACGCGGTGAAAGTGGGCATCGGACCGGGTTCGATTTGCACCACGCGGGTCATTGCCGGCATCGGCGTTCCCCAACTTTCAGCCATTTATGACGTGGCAAAAGAACTTCGGAACACGGATGTTCCGATTATTGCCGACGGCGGGCTGCGTTATTCTGGAGATATTGTAAAAGCCATAGCGGCAGGCGCTTATTCGGTGATGATGGGTTCGTTGCTTGCTGGCGTGGAAGAATCGCCGGGCGAAACGGTAATTTACAACGGCAGGAAATTCAAGACTTACAGGGGGATGGGTTCGCTCGAAGCTATGCAGAAAGGCTCGAAAGATCGCTATTTCCAAGATGCGGAAGACGATGCGAAAAAGCTGGTGCCGGAAGGAATCACCGCCCGCGTTCCTTTCAAAGGCTCTCTGTATGAAGTGGTTTACCAGATGGCGGGCGGATTGAGGGCAGGAATGGGTTATTGCGGCGCGGGAAACATTAAAGCCCTTCACAATGCGAAATTTACGCGCATCACCCATGCCGGCGTGGAAGAAAGCCATCCGCACGATGTAACCATCACGCAGGAAGCGCCGAATTATAGTTACAATCGGGGATGACAGCGTAAAAATAAAATGATTTACCCCGAAAATTTTGAACAAAAAACCGGTTTCGACCATATCAGGCAAGCCATTTTCGCCCGTTGCCTGTCGCCGCTCGGCGAAGAAAAGGTAGCCGGAATGACATTTTCCTCCGATTTCACTTTTATCCGTAAACAACTCTATCAAACCCACGAGTTTACGCGAATTATTCGGGAAGAAGACGCTTTCCCCGCCGATTATTTTTTTGATGTGCGCGAAGCGTTGAAAAAAATCCGAATTGAAGGCGCTTATCTGGTTGAAAAAGAATTGTTCGACATTCGCCGGTCGCTGGAAACCATCAACGGGATTGTTCGGTTTTTCAGCAACGCCGCTTCCCGCAATGGGCGCGATTCGCACTCTCCTTATCCTTGTTTGCGGGAACTCACCACAGGCGTAAACTCCTTTCCCAAACTGACCGTGCAAATTGACGCCATCCTCGACAAATTCGGGAAAGTCCGCGACAACGCCTCTCCCGAACTGTCCGAAATTCGCCGACAACTGACGCAAACGGCAAACGGTATTTCCAAGACTTTGCAAAGCATTTTACGGTCGGCGCAGTCGGAAAATCTGGTCGATAAGGACGTTGCCCCAACCATGCGCGACGGACGTTTGATGATTCCCATTATGCCGTCCGTGAAACGTAAAATCAAGGGAATTGTGCATGACGCATCGGCTTCCGGAAAGACCGTTTTTATCGAGCCTGCCGAAGTGGTTGAAGCGAACAATAAAATCCGCGAACTGGAAAGCGAGGAAAAACGCGAAATCATCCGCATCCTCACGGCTTTTACCAACCAAATCCGTCCCGATATTCCGGACATGCTCAATGCTTACCGGTTTCTGGCGAAAATTGATTTCATCAGGGCAAAGGCTTTGTTTGCGTTGGACATCAACGCCGTGCTGCCGGCTTTTGAGGATACTTGCCGGATGGACTGGATTCGCGCCGTTCATCCGTTGCTCTATCTTTCGCATAAAAAGCAAAACAAACCGGTTGTTCCGCTGGATATGGAATTGCCGCCCCGCCCGGTTATCCTGCTCGTATCCGGTCCCAACGCGGGCGGGAAGTCGGTTTTGCTCAAAACGGTCGGGCTGCTGCAATACATGCTGCAATCGGGATTGCTGATTCCCGTTGACGAACGCTCCAAAACCGGCGTTTTCAAAGATATATTCCTTGATATAGGCGATGAGCAGTCTATCGAAAACGACCTGTCGACCTATAGTTCCCATTTGCTCAACATGAAATTTATGCTGAAACACGCCAACGCCAAATCCCTGATTTTAATTGACGAATTCGGCGGAGGCACCGAGCCGAATATCGGCGGCGCGATTGCCGAGTCGTTGCTGCACCGTTTCAACGAAAAGGGCTGTTTTGGCGTTGTTACAACGCATTACCATAATTTGAAACTGTATGCCGACGCTCATGAGGGCATCGTAAACGGCGCAATGCTGTATGACCGCCATTTGATGCAGCCCCTGTTTCGGCTTTCCGTCGGGCAGCCCGGTTCGTCGTTTGCCATTGAGATTGCCCGCAAAATCGGGCTGCCGGAAGATGTGATCGGCGAGGCTTCCGAAAAAGTCGGGCGGGATTATATCAATATGGATAAATATTTGCAGGACATTGTCAGGGACAAACGCTATTGGGAATCGAAACGCCAGCAGATTCATAAGCAGGAAAAACAATTAGAAGAACTGTCGGAACGTTACCGGTCGGATTGGGAGCAATTGGAAACGCAAAAAAAGGAATGGCTGGCAAAAGCGAAAACCGACGCAGAAGTTTTGCTTTCGGAGGCTAACGCCCAAATAGAAAAAACAATACGGGAAATAAAAAAAGCGCAAGCCGAAAAGGAAAAAACGAAAACGATCCGAAAAGAATTAGATGATTTTAAGAAAAAAGTACACGATATGCAACATGCGGAGCGCGAAACGAAACAGCAAACTGCGCCTCCCAAGCCAAAACCGAGTAAAACGTCCCGCGCGCCGCTTCCCCCGACCATCGCCATTGGCGATGCGGTGCGTATGAAAGGACAGCATACCGCCGGAACGGTGATGATTGCCAAAGACGATTTTTTTATCGTGGCATTCGGCGCAGTGAAAGTAGATGTCAAAGCGGAACAACTGGAGAAAATAGCGGATACGCCAATTACGCACACTCCCTCAACCATTCCCGATTTATCGACAAAGAAACTGCATTTCAAACTTGAAATCGACGTGCGCGGAATGCGGGGCGACGAGGCTTTGCAAACGGTGATGTATTACATTGACGACGCCATACTGTGCAATGCCGGGCGGGTGCGCATCCTGCACGGGACAGGCAGCGGCGCGTTGCGGCAAATCATCCGCGAGTATTTGCAAACCGCCTCTGGTGTAAAACATTTTCAGGACGAGCAAGTGCAGTTTGGGGGCGTCGGCGTTACGGTTGTTGAACTGGAATAATAAGGGATTGATTGAAATCAGGATTTGTTTTTCTTTGTCTTATAACTCAAAACATGTACGGTAACGCCCGCCGCAACGGCAAGAAGCACAATTTGCAACCACAATTTTCCGTTTGCGGCAAATATGATTGAACCGGTTATTGTAATCCAAAGCATTGATATTGAAATAATTTTAATACGTAAAGGGATTGTTTTTTCCTGCAAAAAATCGCGAATGTATCGCCCGAAAATTTTATGATTGAGCAGCCAATCGTGTAGGCGTTGAGAACTGCGGGCAAACAAAAAGGCGGATAGCAGCAAAAAAGGCGTTGTGGGAAGCAAGGGTAGAAAAATGCCCAATATGCCTATGCTCAACGATATTATTCCTAAAATAATTAACAGGTATTTCATTGTTTTTTAATTAATCACAAATGACGTGTGCGGGGTTTGGCTTCGCCGATTTTCGCCTTTACACTGACGGGTTTTATTTTTTCTTAAATTGCGGTTTCATTACCGTCAAACACACGGCTGCAACCAACAGTAAAAGGATAACGGCAAACGCTCCCGTAAATATATTTTTTGATAAAATAAACGACGGATTCAGCAACGCATCTTCGCCCGTTTCATTCACAATGGCGAGCATATTTATGATGGATGGCGCAAATATAAATGCGCCGCCCGTCAGCGGAATTAAGTTTATGATATATTTCAGTACAAGCCATTTGTGCTTGAAAAATCCCCATGAGGTAAATTTTGAAAACATTATCCCCGTAATGAATGTGATTAAATTTGCCGGGATAATTATCAATAAATCAATGTAATGAATCGCCAATAATATTTCCTGCAAATTATTTTTATTCAAAACAACCGTTAACAAAAACAGCCCGATAACACCCGCTCCAATCCAAACGGATGACGATAAAATGTGAATCGTTTTGATTACTTTATAGCCCTTGCTTGAGAGTTTCATAAAAATAAATTTTTCCTGCTCTGATGGCTTCGCAGGTCTTGCCATTTTTCGGCGCAAAGGTAAATAAAAAGGTTGGTTGCGCACATCACTAAACAAGGTATGCAACGTAGTATTTTTATTATAGCGGAAAATTTTAGAAACTTACCGAATTTCAGTATCTTTGCACAATATTAATAACAAAAAAATATGAATAATACAACAAACAATTATGATTTGGTCTGGTATGCAAAAGGCGACTGGAAAGAAGGATTGCAGCGGCAACCGGATGAATCGGTTAATAAAGAAGAGTTTATTCGTCAATATGCCGAAAATCCCGAATTGTGGCGGAAAGCTTTCCGCTTTTTGGCAAGTCCGGAATTTCCTCATTTGACGGAGGGAAAACACGTAATAGACGGTGAAAACCTGTTTGTGAATATCAGCGAATACGCTACAAAAAGCAAAGAAGACCTTAAATGTGAGGCACATATCAAATATGCGGATATTCAAGTGGTGATTTCCGGCGAGGAACTTATGGGTTTGACGCCCTTATCCGACACGCGAAACCACACGCCTTACGACGAGGAGAAAGACGTTTATTTCGTGGAACCGAATGATATGCGGTATTATTTAGCCGATACTTCCCTGTTTTTCATCTTTTTCCCGAACGACGCCCACCGTCCCGCCGTGAAAGTTACGAACAGTCTTCCGGTGAAAAAGGCGATTATGAAAGTGCGGATTGCTTGATTATATCTTCCTCAAAAACAGTCAGTTTCTCTATGCCGGAATCCGTAACAAGGTAGGTATCTTCATTTCCCACCGCGCCGATTCCCGGCAATACGAACTTGGGTTCGTAAGCGAAAACCATGCCCGGCAGCAAATGATCTTTCGAGCGCCCCGTTAATACAGGCAACTCATTGATTTCCAAACCAACTCCGTGACCGACAAATTTAGCTTGCTGGGTAATTCCCATGAAATTGGCGGCAAATCCTTCTTTTTCGGACATTTGAATCGACCATTCGTAAATCTCGGCGCAAGCTGTTCCAGGTCTCACGCTTTCCATCAGCCGGCTGTGCATATCCATCGAAAGCCGGTGCGCCCGATAAGCCTCTGCGGGAAGTTCGCCGAAAGCGAAAACGCGGGTCATATCCGACAGATAAGCGGTAAAACTCCCCGCCATATCAACCATTACGGGCGTTCCGTCCCTGATGGTTTCGCCGCTTGCCCCAATCGGAATCGACGGATGAAGTCCGGCTCCGCCCAAAGCAAAATCGAAAGGCGAAGGTTGCGCCGCATTATTTCCGGTCAGGACGCTTCCCATGAAAATGTTCATATTTCGTCCGTAAACCCGGAAAATACCGAGCGAACCGTGTTTGCGCATAATCCGTTCGATTTCAATCTGAAATTCGATGTCCGTCATTCCTTCCCGGTAAACAGCGGGGATTTCGCGATAGGCTTCCGCTTGTTTGGCGGCGGAAATGCGGAATTGCTCAATTTCCCAAGGCGTTTTAATCATACGCGCCTGCCGCAGGATGGCGCTCGCATTGCCGGTATGCGCGGGATTAAACGCCTTTTTCAAACGAACCAATTCGCTGTAGGCAATTTGGTCTTCTTCCAGAAAAAGGTTCTCCGGCAAAGGAATACCGCGTGCATGGAGTAAAGCGGGAATATCTTCCGGCTTTCGGATTGAAACGATTTGCTCGCCCTCCCAACCCAAAGGACGCTGAACAAAATAAACGGGTTTACCTTCTGCCGGAAAATATAAAAATCCCATAAATACCTGTTCGGTAAGATAATAAATATTTACGTCGGTAGCAATCAAACAGGCGTCGCTTCCGGCTTTTGCAAGCAGTTTTTGCACTGAATTCCAGCGGATTTGCAGGTCGTTGTTCATAAAAATACTGTTGAAATAGGGTGCGAAATTATAATTATTTCTGTAATTCTGCAAATATAAGGGTGATAGGAAGTGCATTTGGCTATGCCGATTGCACTCTAATTATTTCGGTATCATTACATATAAAAAAAAATCGTATCTTTGCTCACTGAAACATGTAGCCAAACCCTAACAAAACCGATAAAAAACACAGGAAAGATGCCGGAGTGGTCGATCGGGTCGCACTCGAAATGCGGTGTACGGGTAACTGTACCGGGGGTTCGAATCCCTCTCTTTCCGCGAGATAAAGCCGCTTTAATAAGCGGCTTTTCTTTGTTTATACGGCTTTCTCTTGTGTTTTTTCGTGTCGTTTAACGGACATAATTAAACAAAAATAGACTTAATTAGACTGTTTTTTCGTACATTTTTTGAAAAAATACGAAAATTTGTACGAAATCTTCAAGCGTTTATTTATATTTGTACGAAATTTTAATATAATGCTATGGATAACGTACAGTTACGCTATGTTTTTGATCGACTGAAACAGGCTAATAATGAAACAAAAAGAGGGTTGCTTCAAATCGAAGTCCGCCGATCAGGCACGAATGTAAAAAAACTGATTTCTACCGGCGTACATCTTTACAAAAATCAATTTTCAGACAAAAACGGTTTCACATGCAAAAATCACGATAATGCCCCGGCGATAACAGGTAAGGTTGTTCGCATGTTCCGGCAGATTGAAGCTTTTGCCCTGTCGGATAAATGCAACTTTTAGACGTTCCGGAAAAAGAAAAGGAAAGAGTGACAAATCAATATCTGGATGACATTCTTAACCGACAAAAGAGATTGAAAGAAGAGTAAGTAACCCAGCCCCTCGAAAAGAGGGGCTAAAATTTGTTTTTATTATGAATATAAAAAAATTAATGCAACAGATGCATGACGCTTCCGACCAGGAGAAAAAAATTATTGAAAAGAAAATTCAATCGCAATTCTCTGCGCTATCCGATGTGGAAAAAGAGGAGGTTCGAAAAGAATTTTTAGAGGGTTGGGATGAAAAATTAGCGGAAGCAGACAGGTTGATAAACAGAATAGATATCGCCCTTGAAATTTCTGAAATCTCAAAGTATGTAAGCCTGTCAAAGATAGCTTCCGGTTATTTTGGAAAATCAAAAGAGTGGTTATATCAGCGAATTAAAGGGTATAACGTAAATGGAAAGAAGGCGAAATTTACAGACGAAGAAATAAAAAAACTCTCCATAGCCTTTGAAGATATTAGCCGAATGGCACACGAAACGTCTCTTAAGTTCTCTTAAGTTTCGATTAGCTTGACAGCGACCCGTCATCATTCATTTGATGGCGGGCTTTTTATCTGCACCGCGTCTCCATTTCATATAAATTTCGTACGTTGAACTGTAATGTTTTGATTATCAGGGGTAATTGCAATCCCGTCCTAATTCCGCAATGAACCTTTGTAGTCAACTGTTTACGAATAGCAGGGACTAACTGCGGAAACCATCAACTTGGCGCATATACTTGCTGAGTTGAGTGCTACGTGGTACCGCTGAACTTCTTAAACTTACAGCGTCGCATTTTACCGTATCCTACAAAAACAATGTCGAAGCACTTTTTGTTCGCGGAAAAGCAAAGAGAAAGTATTTGAAGTATGTGGGAAAATGTATGAGATAAACAGCGTAAGCAATATAACTGCTTCACCAGCAAACTGCGAGCGGTGAAGCAATCCAGAAGAATAATCGGAACTAATTATGATTTACTTATTAAAAAAACTCCTTAATATACGGCGAAACTATCGGCAACGCCATTTTAACAGGCGCGTAAGTAACCGATTTTTCCTGCATTTCCTTAGAAATAACCACCGATTTGGAATCAAAAGTAGAGAGGATATTTAACGCAAAACTCAGGCTAAGCAACCAAATCAAAACACCGAAAAGACCGCCCGCCAACCGGTTAATCATACCCATCGGCGTGAAATTGATGACTTTGTCGATCACGTTTGCCAATAGCGTAAAAACAGTAATGATGAAGGAAAACGCAAAAACATAATATATCGCGTCGTGAATATGCCAATTTACAATATTGCGCAATATGCCCGCAATCATGCCTGAAAACACAATCGCCAGAATGAACGAAACAAACGAAACAAGCCGTTTAACCAACCCGTCGTACAGCCCTTTTACAAGACCAGTGCACAAACACACACATACAATTATATCCAACCAAGTCATAATTTACCTAAAGCGTTTGTTTCACTTCTATTTCCTCAAAAGCTTCAACGATGTCGCCGATTTTTATGTCGTTGAAATTATGAATGTTCAAACCGCATTCGTACCCCTGCGCCACTTCCTTGACGTCGTTTTTGAACCGTTTCAAAGAACCCAATTCGCCGGAATAGATAACAATACCATCGCGAATAAGCCGGATTTTAGTGCCCCGCTGGATTTTACCTTCGCGCACCATACATCCGGCAACTGTACCGACTTTCGTAATCTTAAACACTTCGCGAATTTCGACAATACCCGTGATTTCTTCCTTGATTTCTGGCGAAAGCATCCCTTCCATAGCGGATTTCACTTCTTCGATCGCGTTGTAAATAACTGAATACAAACGAATATCAACGCCTTCTTTTTCGGCTAATTTCCTTGCCGGCTGGGACGGGCGCACCTGAAAGCCCACAATAATCGCATCCGAAGCCGCCGCCAAAATAACATCCGATTCGGAAATTTGCCCCACGCCCTTGTGAATCACATTGACCTGAATTTTCTCGGTGGATAAACGCAGCAAAGAATCCGAAAGCGCCTCAATCGAGCCGTCCACATCCCCTTTGACAATGATATTCAACTGTTTGAAATTGCCGATAGCAATCCGGCGACCAATATCGTCGAGCGTCAGGCGTTTGCCGGTGCGCAAGCCCTGTTCGCGTTGCAGTTGTTCGCGTTTGGTGGAAATTTCACGCGCTTCCTGTTCCGTATCCATCACATGGATGGTATCGCCGGCTTGCGGAGCGCCGTTGAAACCGAGTATCAATACGGGTTCCGAAGGTCCGGCTTCCGTAATTTTCTGGTTCCGTTCGTTAAACATCGCCTTTATGCGTCCAAAATGAATTCCGGCTAAAACAACGTCGCCCAAATGAAGCGTACCGTTTTGCACCAGCATGGTTACCACGTAGCCGCGCCCCTTATCCAGAGAGGACTCGATAACCGATCCCACAGCTTTCCGTTGCGGATTGGCTTTCAAATCCGACAGTTCCGCTTCCGCCAATACTTTTTCCAGCAGTTCTTTAACGCCGACGCCTTGTTTTGCCGAAATATCCTGCGATTGGTACTTGCCCCCCCAATCTTCCACCAAATAATTCATATTTGCCAACGCTTCCTTTATTTTTTCGGCGTCGGCTCCCGGCTTGTCTATTTTGTTGATGGCAAAGACCATAGGAATGTTTGCGGCTGAGGCGTGGTTAATCGCTTCGACGGTTTGTGGCATCACGCTGTCGTCGGCTGCCACAACGATAATCGCGATGTCGGTCACACTTGCGCCGCGGGCGCGCATGGCGGTAAACGCTTCGTGTCCCGGCGTGTCGAGGAAAGTGATTTTCCGCCCGTTGGGCAATTCCACATTGTAAGCGCCTATGTGTTGCGTAATTCCACCCGCTTCGCCGGCAATCACGTTTGTTTTGCGGATATTGTCAAGCAAGGAAGTTTTACCGTGGTCGACATGACCCATCACCGTGATAATCGGCGAACGGGGCATCAAATCTTCCGGACGATCTTCTTCTTCGGAAATGGCTTCCGTGACTTCCGCGCTGACATACTCCGTTTTGTACCCAAATTCGTCGGCGATAATATTGATGGTTTCGGCATCCAAACGCTGGTTGATGGAAACCATCAAGCCGATACTCATACAGGTGGAAATAATTTTGACGACCGGAACGTTCATCATATTTGCCAAATCGTTGGCAGTCACAAATTCCGTGATTTTGATAACCGTGCTTTCTTGCGCCTCTATTTTATCCTGTTCGCTCTGGCGTTGGGAAACGGCGTCGCGTTTTTCCTTGCGATATTTGGCGCCTTTCTTTTGACCTTTGCCCGTCAGACGAGCCAGCGTTTCTTTGATTTGTTTTTGTACGTCTTCTTCGTTAACGTCGTTTTTAAGGGTGGTTTTTCGGAGCTTCGGGCGTACGCCTTCGCTTTGGTTAAGCGCCGAAACACCTCTTTCAATATCTATTTTTTCGCGTTTGATGCGATTGCGTTTTTTCTTTTTCGCCTCGTCCGCCTCGCTTTTTTTAATTAAGACGGGTTTGTCTTTCTTTTCAATTTCCGCTTCTTCCAGAGTGGTTTTCTTTTGAGCGGACAAAGCGTTTTTCTTTTCCCTTTCAATCCGTTCGCGCCGTTTTTCCGCTTTGGTTGCTTTCCTCGGACGGGTCGGTTTGATGGTTTTGAGGTCAATTGTATCTACGAGTTTAATTGCCGGTTCCGAAAGAGGTTTATTCAAACGGAAAGGCTGTTCGCTCTGCGTTGACGGTTCTTCCGGAACGGCGATGTCTTCTTCCTCTTCCGTATCGTCGTCGATTTCTTCTACATCGTTTTCAAAATCTTTTTCTGCCGCAAGTTCCGTTTCTTCTTCAATTATTTCATCTTTGATAAACGCAGGTATAATTTCTTCCGCTTTTTCGGGGGCGGTTATCGTTTCTTCCGCTTTCAGCGCGTCTTCCTTGATTTCTTCCGTCTGAGGCGCAATTGTTTTTTTCTTCTTTTTTTCCTTTTTCTCCGGCGGGGTATGTTTTTCCTCGGTAGCGTCGAAATCAATCATGCCTGTAGGAACAAGTTTTTCGGGAACTTCGCTTTTGATTTCTTCCGCCTTCGGGGGAGCATTATAACCCTCTACGGCAACCATTTCTTTCTTTTCCCTCTGCTGGCGTTCCTGACTCATCTTTTCCGATTCGAGTTTAAGGGTTTTATCCTTACTAAACTCTTTGACGAGCAAGTCATATTCTTCATCGCCAATTTTCGCATTGGGGTTTTCTTCCGTCTGAAAACCCTTCTTTTGCAGGAATGCCACAATCGTGGACAATCCTACATTTAAATTTCTTGTTACCTTATTTAATCTAATAGACATATATTGATTTTTGTAACGGACTCTTATTTTTCGTCTTCTTCAAATTCGGCTTTCAGGATACCCAGCACTTCATCTACGGTATCTTCTTCCAAATCCGCTTTTTCTATAATTTCGTCGCGATTCATTTCAAGCACATTTTTTGCCGTATAACAGCCGATGTTTTTCAATGCTTCGATTACCCACGTTTCGATTTCATCCGAAAATTCGTCCAAATAAATATCTTCGTCATCGACATCCACATCGCGGAACACGTCGATGGTATATTCCGTTAACATACTTGCCAGTTTGATATTCAGCCCGCCTTTCCCGATAGCCAGAGAAACTTCTTCAGGACGCAGATATACTTCAGCCTTTTTGTCTGCCTCGTGAATTTTGATGGAAGATATTTTTGCCGGACTTAACGCCCTCTGAATAAACAATGTTATATTCGACGTATAATTCACGACGTCGATATTTTCGTTACACAATTCACGAACAATCCCGTGAATACGAGCGCCTTTCATCCCCACGCAAGCGCCGACGGGATCAATGCGGTCGTCGTAGGATTCGACGGCTACTTTGGCTCTTTCGCCCGGAATGCGGGCAATCCGTTTGATGATAATCAACCCGTCGCCAATTTCCGGCACTTCCAGTTCAAACAATCGCTGCATGAATAAATTTGAAGTGCGGGAAATAATAATTTTCGGATTATTGTTCTGATTTTCAACCTGTACTACAACGGCGCGACGGATTTCGTTTTTACGAAAAAAATCACCCGGAATCTGTTCGCTTTTCGGAAGAATTAATTCATTGTCTTCGTCGTCCATAAATAGGACTTCTTTTTTCCATATCTGATAAACTTCCGCCGAAACGATTTGCCCGATACGGTCTTTGTATTTATTAAAAATGCTGTCTTTCTGCAATTCCAAGATTTTGGACGCAAGAACTTGGCGGAGATTCAAAACGGCTCTTCGTCCGAAACCGGCAAAATCCACTTCGTCGGTAATTTCTTCGCCGACTTCGTAATCAGGATCAATTTTTTGCGCTTCCGACAGGGTGATTTGCAAATTGGGTTCCGTCAATTCGCCGTCCGGCACCACCTCACGGTTTCGCCATATTTCACAGTCGCCTTTATCAGGATTAATAATGATGTCGTAATTTTCGTCCGAACCGAACATTTTGCTGATTACATTGCGAAACGCTTCTTCGAGAATACTGATTAATGTTGTTCTGTTGATATTTTTGTTTTCTTTGAATTCGGCGAAAGTATCAACCATATTCAGCGCTTTTTTCTGTGCCATAAAATTTTACTTGAATCTTATTAAATATTTCGTGTGCTTAATTTCGTTGTAAGAAAAAATCAGGTCTTCTTCGACCGTGATTTTTCGTTTTGCGCCTTCCGGTTTAACCTGTTTTTCCACCGTGAGGACAAACGTTTCCGCATCGGCGGCTTTTAGGATACCGGTATACTTAACGCCCGTTTTCGTAAGGACTTCCACCTCGTTTCCCGTGTTTTTGACGTATTGGCGCAGTATTTTGAGCGGCTGTCCGACTCCCGCTGAGCCGACTTCCAACTCATAATCCTCTATATCCCTGTCTAATTTGGAATTAATAAATTTGCTGAGGGAAATGCAATCGTCAATGGAAACAGGATCGTCGCCGTCAATCTCAACAACAACGGTATTGTCCGGTTTTACCTGAACCTCAACCAAATAATTGTTTGAACCGGCTAAAAATTCATCAACGATTTCCTTTACGGTTTCTTTTTTTATCATAAAAAATAAAACGGGAAAGGGGGGCTTTACTGCCCCCCTCCTCCAAATTTGCGCCAAAGGTAATACATTATTTGGCGTTAGCCAAATATTTAAATAAATTTTTTCTATTCCGCGCCACGCAATGACCGGTGCGAAGCCACGCAATAAAACTTCAATCGACTGATAATAAAAGTCCTTTTCCTCTGATGGTTTCGATTTTAATTGCCGTATCTTGCGATAAATATTTGCGTAACTTGCTGATAAATACGTCCAAACTCCGGGAACTATAAAGATTATCTACTTTCCAAAATTCTTTCAAAAGGTGCTCCCGCAAAACAACGGAGCCTTTTTTCTCACATAATCGGTTCAAAATTTGGGTTTCCCGATAGGACAGTTTCCGTACAATGTTCTTATATTGAAGTATTTGTTTGTCTACATTGAAAATGTATTTTCCAAGCAGTATAGTATCTCTGTTCTCATAAACGGTGAAAGAATTATAGCTTCGTTTCAGAATAGCCTGTATGTGAGCGTCTAACTCTTCGGGCGTGTAGGGCTTTTTGATAAGATTATCCGCATTCAGTTTATAATCTTCCAACACGTTTCGGACATCCGCCGCGTCTACGGTCAGCAGGATGGGAACCGTTGCATCCCATTTCCTGATTTCCTTTGCCGTATCCATTCCGTCGGGTTCAGTTGCGCCAATATCCGCAACAACTACGTCCGGATGAAAAACGAAATACATTTTCACACTTTTTTCCCCATCCAAGACGGTCTGCACTTCATATTCATAAATCTGTTCGAGATTGGTTTTAACAGAGTGAGCCAATGCGGTATCGGCGTCAATAAACAATAATTTAATTTTATTCATGGTTAAAAAGTATTAGTGGTTTTACAGTAAAAATTACGAAGTGGTAAAACCTAAGGTTTAACGTGTAGGCAAATTTAGTGAAAAATTTCTTTTTGACAAAGAAAATTTTTACTTTTTTTATTTATTTGTATTTTTTTCAGAAGTTTTGTGTTTCGTCGATAAAACAGCTCGTCATTAGACTTGTTACGAAAATCCATTCAACTCCCTGCTTATTATTCAAGGTGTCAATATTGACGCCGGTAGCTTGACGAAAACGATGGTTATTAAATCCTTTTACTAACTCATATTTCATTTGGCAAAGATAACTTTTTACTGTAAATGGCTATTTCACAACAAGTTAATGACAGGTGCGGTTTCAATTCGTGCATTCGCGGCAAACAAATAAAAAGTTGCCACGAATACACAAATTGATTTCAATTACGTGATTGGATCGCCTGCACGTCGTCGCCCGAAGCAAAAACGGAAGCTTTCTCCACTTTCACCCGCACGTTGTCCGCAATTTCAATGAGAAAATCCTTTTCGTTGATTTCCTTCACTGTCCCATGAATCCCGCCTGCCGTAACGATTTTATCACCGGCTTTCAGGCTGTTGCGCATTTTTTGAATTTCTTTTTGCCGCTTTTGCTGAGGACGAATCATCATGAAATACATGATGGCGAATACTGCTAATAACATGAGAATCATGCTCCAATTAGCGCCGCCTTGCGGGGCTTGTAATAGAATGTAGGATAAATTTGTTGTCATAATTAATTAATATTTTAAGAATAATTGTTTTTTTTCTGGATTGCTTCACCGTTGCGCGGTTCGCAATGACGGGAGCGGTGTTTCGCGCCTTAGCGTACAAATATGCCCGCAATGACGGGCGCTTACTCGTTTTTCACCAACCTCCCCTCCTTTTTCAAATCCCGAACAATCGCATCCAAAATGCCATTGATAAAATTCGGACTTTTCGGCGTACTGTAACACCGCGACAAATCAATGTATTCATTCAAAGTAACGCTCACCGGAATATTTGGAAAATTCAGCAATTCGCTCATGGCAATTTGCATGATATACAAATCCATTTGCGCAATCCGGTCAATATCCCAATTGCTGACGTGCCGATTGATGCGTTCGCTGTTTTCCTTTTCTTCCAAAAGCGTGCGATGCAACAGTTTAACAGCAAATTCTCTGTCCTCCTCCTTTTTAAACATCGGCATCAATTCCTGTTTGGCGCCTGTTTCGGGTGAAAACTGCTTAATCGTTTTGAGGACAAACGAGCCGATTACGTCCAAATCGTCGTTCCAATAAATGCTTTTGTCTTCCAAAATTTCGGATAACTCCTCATCCGTCATGATGATATATTTAAAAACCATTCGCCAAAATTCCACGTCCGCTTCATACGAATTCGCCGACTCCACATACGCTTTGTAATAATCCGATTGAACGATTTTTTTCAAGAGGTTGCGTATAAATAATGAATCGTCGTCGTTCAAAAAAACGCCTTTTTGGGTGGAAAACATCGTCAATTGCTCGTTGGTTCTTAATTGTTCGGCGAAACGGTTGTCCGCCATTCGCTTGTTCGGATGCCGTTCCTGTTCGGTAGCCAACAACTTGTTGCGGTTTTTTTCGAGCCGTTTTTGTTCGGCGTCCGTCAAAAGCACAATGAGCGACAATAAATAATGATACAATTCGTAGGATTTTTCCAAATTGAGTAACAATTCGTTTTCAGCGCTCGCCAAATCCTCGTAATTCTTTCGATAGCAAGCGTATACTATCTGCAGCACTTTGACGCGAATAATAATACGATTAATCATTTTTGCTCTATTCCGCGCAAAGATAATCATTTTTTTTATTTGCAAGGAGGTTGGAATGAGGTTGTGGGCGTTTTATTAAATTGTCTCAAGGCTAAATTACCGCACACGTCATTGCGAAGGCGAAGCCTGAAGCAATCCGGAAAAACCTGCGTAATTCTCTGGATTGCTTCACCGTTGCGCGGTTCCAATGACGGGAGCGGTGTTTGCCGCCACATTTGCAAATTCAAAAACCTTTTGTACCTTTGCGAGCCTGTTGGAACCGTTAGCTCAGTTGGTTCAGAGCGCTGCCTTGACAGGGCAGAGGTCGCCGGTTCAAACCCGGCACGGTTCACGAATAAACGAGTTGATAAGAAAGCAAAACCGTCTTGTTTACTCGTCAACTCAATTTAGCATGAATATATTACTTTTAGGCTCCGGAGGAAGAGAACATGCTTTAGCATGGAAAATCGCGCAAAGTCCGAAAATCGGGAAACTGTTTATCGCACCCGGAAACGCTGGAACTTCCCAAGTAGGAACAAATGTTCCTATTGCAGCGACCGATTTTGAATCGTTGAAAAAATTCGCTTCGGCAAATGCAATTAATATGGTGGTTGTAGGTTCGGAAGAGCCTTTGGCAATGGGGATTTATGATTTTTTCAAGAACGATTCGGAACTGAAAAATATTCCGGTTATCGGTCCCTCAAAAGCAGGCGCACAGTTGGAAAGCAGCAAGGATTTTGCCAAAACTTTCATGATGCGTCATCAAATCCCGACCGCCCAATACCTGAGCGTTACGAAAAATAACGTTGATAAAGGAATTGCGTTCCTTGAAACGATGAAACCGCCATACGTCCTTAAAGCCAACGGATTGGCTGCCGGTAAGGGTGTTGTGATTATCGACCGCCTGCCTGAAGCCGAAAAGGAACTGAATGCCATGCTAAACGGGCGTTTCGGGAAAGCCGGCGAAACGGTTGTGATTGAGGAGTTTCTTTCGGGCATTGAATGTTCCATTTTTGCGATGACCGACGGGAAATCCTACAAAATACTGCCCGAAGCCAAAGATTACAAGCGGATTGGGGAAGGGGACACGGGCGCAAATACCGGCGGCATGGGTGCCGTTTCGCCGGTTTCTTTTGCCGTTCCGGCATTCATGAAAAAAGTGGAGGAACGGATTGTGATTCCTACCATTGAGGGTTTAAAAAACGAGAATATTGATTACAAAGGTTTCCTGTTTTTCGGGTTGATTAACGTCGACGGCGAACCGATGGTGATTGAATACAATTGCCGGCTGGGAGACCCGGAAACGGAAGTGGTGATGCTGCGAATTCAATCCGATTTTGTTGATTTGCTGGAAGGTGTTGCGCAGGGGAATTTGCAGGAAAAAACGCCGGTTTTCGACCCGCGTTCGGCGGCGACAGTCATGCTTGTTTCAGGCGGTTATCCGGGAAATTACGAAAAAGGCAAAACGATTACCGGACTTGACGACGTAGCGGGAAGTGTGGTTTTCCATGCCGGAACAACCGCAAAAGACGGGCAAATCCTGACCGACGGCGGACGGGTTATCGCCCTTAGTTCTTATGGAAACGATAAAGACGAGGCTTTGCGGCAATCTTTTCAAAATGCCGAAATTATCCGGTTCGACGGCAAATATTACCGGAAAGACATTGGTTTTGATTTAAAATAAAGACATGAATATAAGTAAAATACACAGAACGTTTATTTCCGGTTGGCTCGTGTTTATTCTCTGCATGTTTGCATTCCTTGCTTTCCGGTTGCAGGGAGACTGGACTGAAATCAATCTTTGGGTTTGCACCCTGCTGCAGATTGCCGCCGCTTTACTCTTATTACTTTTGAACGGCGCTTTTTCGCTAATCCGCAACCGGACTTTCTTACCGGCGATTTTCTACCTGCTTTTGACCGGATGGAATCCAATATTTCATTATGATTTGGTCGGCAGTATTACAACGCTTGCTATCACGCTTAATTACCTGCTTTTATTCAATACCTATCAGAAACGGAATTCTCAATTTAACGCTTTCAATATTTCATTGATATTGCTTTTGGGCGGTTTTTTCCATCCCACGCTATTGCTGTTTCTGCCCTTGTTTTGGATTGGGTTTTACTGGCTTTGGAGTCTTAATTTACGAACATTTCTTGCGAGCCTGATAGCGATTGTTTCAATTTACTGGATTGGTTTTGCATGGAGCATTTATCGCCAGGACTGGTCGATTTTTCTTATCTTGCTTCCCAACCTGGAAGATGTTTTCTTTGTAAATATGCTTAGTTTGTCGTATTACGAATGGATTGGTTTCGGGATTGTTTCGCTTATCTTAATTTTTGCAGGACTAAATTTGTTTGTATTAAGCAGTTCCGAAAAATTACAAACGGGCGTTTTTTTCAAATTCCTGTACGTTTCCGCTTGTATTTTTCTACTTTTGAGTTTAGCGCAAAGCGAATACCGGGCTTATTGGGGGGCAATAGCATATATTCCTGTTTCATTGATATTTGCTCATTATTTTACGCTCACGAACCAATTGATTATTAAATTTTTGATGTTGCTTTTCATCTTTTCGTTTTGGTGGTTGGGATATTTACACAACTTTCCCGCGTAGCGTTTCTCTTTTCCCCGGAGGTCCCGGCATTCGTTCGACGGTAAAACCGGCTTGCTGCATCATTCTCCTGACGCTGCCTTTTGCACAGTAGGTCGTGATAATTCCGCCCCGGTTCATAGCCGAAAATATCTTGCCGAATAGTTCGGGCGACCACGCATCAGGCTGTTTATTAGGGGCAAACGCATCGTAATAGACAATATCATACCTGTCAGGGAAATTAAAATCCTTAAAATCGGTTTTGATTTTTTTGAGATGTAAATACGGACTCACCGGCTCAAATTTTCCCCATTCGGCGCGGTGAATAGATTGAAACAGGGCGGTTTCGGAATAGTTCAACCGGTCTGTAATTTCGGGCGGCAAAGGGAATTTTTCCAATCCGGTGTAAAAAACCTTAACTTTTTGATTTTTCGCTTCCAGAGCAGTCAGCAAAACATTCAAACCCGTTCCGAAACCCATTTCAAGGACATGAATTTCCGCTTTCCGGCATTGTTTGAAGCCTGCTTCGATATACACATGCTTCGATTCGCCGATAGCGCCGTTTATGGAATGGTAATGCTCGTCCATTTCGGGGAGGAAAAGCGTGGGCGAGCCGTCGGCGGTTGTTTGTATCTTGATTTGCATATTTTTACTTGTACACAAAGGCTCAAAAACGCCAAGATTTTATTAAGACATCCCTTAGCGTACAATTATCATTACATCTTCCGCACCCAGCCGGCGCGACCTTTCACAATCAAAAAGCCTTTCGGTATTCGGATGATCGGTGCGTTTCCTTTATACAACAGCACCCCCGAAACACCATAAACCATGATGTTTTCATTGGAGGGATTGTAGAGATAATCCCCCTTGCGATAAATATCCGGCTGTTCCGAGTTCGGATGATTGATGCCGGTAGGGTTTTCCG
>JAIRKO010000038.1 GCA_031260045.1 Dysgonamonadaceae bacterium
AGGCAATAACCGGTCGTATCGGGAATATTGACCACCGTTGCGCCGGCTTTGACGACGGCTTCCACAACTTTGGCAAGATAAACGTTGTCGGTGCGTCCGGCGTCTTCGCAGTAAAATTCTACGTCTTCCACCTGTTTCTTTGCGTATTTGACGCATGCGACCGCCCGCTGGAGAATTTCATCCTGCGTGGAATTGAACTTATGCTTGATGTGGTATGGGGAAGTTCCGATGCCGGTATGAATCCGTTTGCGCTTGGCGTATTTGAGGGCTTCGGCTGCCGCGTCGATATCTTTTTCAACCGCGCGGGTGAGGGCGCAAACCGTTGGCCACGTTACCGCTTTGGAAATTTCCACCACCGACTTGAAATCGCCCGGACTGGAAACGGGAAATCCTGCCTCAATCACATCTACGCCCAAGTTTTCCAGCGCCTGCGCCACCTGAATTTTTTCAATCGTGTTTAATTGGCAACCCGGAACTTGTTCGCCGTCCCGCAAGGTTGTGTCGAAAATAAATAATTTATCCATATATATATTAGTTAATTTAAGAAAATGCCGTCATTGCGGGCGAAGGAGATCCCGCGTCGAGCGGGATGACGGGGTTTGTACTAAAAAAAGCCTCCCCCGCTTTTCAGCGAGAAAGGCTATAATTGCATCTACATACCGACCCCGCTTCTACCCGTTTCACCGTAGGAGAATGATAATGCCGTTGCGCAATAGTCCGTCTGTCGATATTTGTTTCATTAACAATCTAAATTTTGAGGGGCAAATGTATATATATTTATTTGAAACGGCAAATATTTTATGATTGCAGCCGCTTCGCCCGCAATGATGGCGGCGACAATTTGAATAATTCAACCTTTTTTATTTACCTTTGCCCTCGAACAAAAGAATTAAACGATGAAAAGAACACTCCTTATTATTGCATGCTTTGCCGCTTCGGCAATTCCCGCCTTTTCGCATGTCGGCGATATATCCGCAGGTTTGAAAAGCGGTTGGACAACCGGCTACGACAATCTGCTGTATGGCATCGACGCCGCTTACAACCTGACGGGTTCTGTGGAAATCACTTTCACGGGACTGATGAATTCCAATGTTTCCCAAAAAGATGAGTGGGACGGCACAATCAGCAAATTATCCGTCTATTCGGGGAATTTAGACGCTCGGCTCTATCTTTTATCCACGCGCGAATGGGGACTTGGTCCCGCCTTAGGTGTGCAATATTTTTCCCAAAAAAGTAAAACCAACAACGAGAATAAAAATATCAATGCGCTCGGCTTTAACATCGGCGTACACGGAAAACTGAAACTGACTGATAACTTATTGATTAACGGCGGATGGCGATATACCAACGCCAAAGAGGAATACCCCGAAGCAAAATACCACTTCATTTATTTGGGGGTCGCTTTTACTTTCCAAACACGCTAAATTTAGATTTCTTCGGAAACGGTATACCGGTTTCTATCGGGCGAATTGCGCGTAATCAGTTCGCCGATAAAGCCGGCGAGGAACAGTTGCGTCCCTATTATCATGGACGCCAATGAGATATGGAAATAAGGCGTAGCGGCTAATAAAGGCGCCAACGTGCCGTGGTTCAGGCTGTATAGCTTGATGCAGCTGACAATCACGACGGAAATGAACCCGATAAAAAACATTAAACTGCCGATTGAGCCGAAAAAATGCATGGGCTTTTTCCCGAATTTCGATAGAAACCAAAGCGTGAACAAATCCAAATAACCGTTGACGAAACGGTCGAGACCGAATTTGGTGTGTCCGTATTTCCTCGCCTGATGATGCACGATTTTCTCGCCGATATTGTCGTATCCTGCATTTTTCGCCAGATAGGGAATCCATCGGTGCATGTCGTTATAGACCTCTATGTTTTTCACCACCTGCTTTTTATAGGCTTTCAGCCCGCAATTGAAATCGTGCAGGCGGATGCCCGAAAAAAAACGCGCGGTTGCGTTGAACAGCCGGGTCGGTATCGTTTTACTGAGCGGGTCGTGCCGTTTTTTCTTCCATCCCGACACCAATTGATAATTTTCGACGGTAATCATGCGGTAGAGTTCGGGAATTTCGTCGGGACTGTCCTGCAAATCGGCGTCCATCGTAATCACGACGTCGCCCTCAGCCTTTTGAAAACCGTATTGCAACGCCGGCGATTTCCCGTAATTTCTTCCGAAACGGATTGCTTTCACTTCTTTTGGATGGTTTTGTTTCAGAGTGGTGATAATTTGCCAGGAATTGTCCCGGCTGCCGTCGTCCACAAAAATAACTTCGTAGCTGAAACCGTTTTCCCGCATCACTTTTGCGATCCAAGTATACAGTTCGGCGAGCGATTCTTCTTCGTTAAATAAAGGTATTACAACGGAAATATTCATAAATAAAACATTGTGATTTTGCCTGCAAATGTAATAATTTTTTAATGATTAACGATTAATCTCTAATCATTAAAATATGTCATAAATAGTCGCTATCTTTGCCCCCTCAATTTCACAACATGGGAAGAATAATCGCCATCGACTATGGAAAAAAGCGGACAGGTATCGCCGTCTCCGACCCGATGCAGCTGATAGCAGGCGGATTAACCGCCTTGCCGAGCGTGGAGGTGATTCCTTTTTTGAAAAAGTACGCAGCCGAAAATCAAGTGGATACTTTTATTCTGGGCGAACCCCGTCAAATGAACTACCAATATTCGGAAAACCGCGACAGGGTGGTGCAATTCAAAAAAAATCTGCAAAAATCTATTCCCGGAACGGAAATTAAAATGGTGGACGAACGGTTTACATCTGTTTTGGCGCATCAAGCCATGCGGGACGGCGGATTGAAAAAGAAAGACCGGCAAAACAAAGCATTGGTCGACGAATTGAGCGCGACAATTTTATTACAAGCTTATTTGGAAACAGTTAGAATTAAGTAAATATTCATAATTGATTCATATTATTTTTTCTGGATTGCTCCACCGCTTTGCGGTTCGCAATGACGGTTGCGGCTTTAACCTCACTGCGTCATTGCGAAGGCGAAGCCTGAAGCAATCCAGAATAAAAAAAATATAATTTAATTTTGCACACATACTTATGATTTTACCGATATATTTATATGGACATCCCGTATTGAGAAAAGTTACCAAAGATATTTCACTGGATTATCCCGGCTTGAAACCCTTGTTGGACAACATGTTTGAAACGCTGTACAACGCCGACGGCGTAGGTTTGGCAGCCCCCCAAATCGGTTTGGAAGACCGGATTTTGGTGGTTGATATGACTTCCCTGTCCGACCGCGAGCCTTCTTTCAAAGATTTCAAGCGGGTTTTCATCAATGCGTACATTACCGAACAGGACGGGGCGGAAGAAGCCGTCGAGGAGGGTTGCCTTTCCATTCCCGATATTCACGAACAAACGCTTCGGAAAAACAGAATTCGTATCAGCTATTTGGACGAAAATCTGCAACCACATGATGAAGTTTTTGAAGGTTACAAAGCGCGGGTCATCCAGCACGAATACGACCATTTGGAAGGAATTATGTTTGTTGACCGTATTTCCGGCATCCGAAAACAAATGATACGTTCCAAATTAAACAAAATCATGAAAGGAGAGGTGCGCTGCCATTATAAAGTTAAAATCGCTCCCGGAAAATAAGTTATACCCGAAAATATATTGTCGAATGAAACGTACTTTTCTATTTATCCTGCTGAGCATCTTCTTTTTCTCCGCAAATGCACAGATTAACACAAACAGGGTGTTAACCGTCGGCAAAAATGCGTTTTATTTTGAAGATTATATCCTTTCCATTCAGTACTTTAATCAGGTAATCAAATCAAAACCCTACCTTGCCGAACCTTACCTTTACAGGGCGATGGCAAAACTAAATCTCGACGACTACAAGGGCGCGGAAAACGATTTGACCTTCTGCCTCGAAAGGAATCCCTTTTTGATTCACGCCTATTTATATCGCGGCATTGCCCGTCAATACAGCGGCGATATTGAAGGCGCCATCAAAGATTATGACAAAGGGCTGGAATTTCGTCCCGAAGACAAGCAAATGCTGATAAACAAAGGCATTGCATACATGCAAAACAAAAATTACGATTCGGCGTTGGTAACTTTAGACCTGCTAACCAAATATCACCCAAAATTTGTACAGGCTTACCTTACAAAAGGTTCCGCCTGTTCCGAAAAAGGCGATACGCTCGCAGCCTTAGCCGATTTCAATAAATCCATCGAACTGGATAAATATTTTGCTCCCGCTTACGGGCAACGCGCCCTGCTTTTCTACCACATGGGAAAATATCCTGAAGCCGCAACGGATTTTACCGAAGCCATCCGCTTGGAACCAAAGCAAACAGGGTATTATATCAATCGTGGACTGGTGCGTTATTACATGAACGACCTGCGGGGCGCTATGGCTGATTATGATGCCGTGATGGCGCTGGACGCCAACAATACGATTGCGCGTTTCAATCGCGGATTGTTGCGCGAACAGGTTGGCGACGTTTATCGGGCAATCGAAGATTTCGATGTGGTAATCAAAAACGAACCTGACAATTTTATGGCAATCTACAACCGCGCGATACTCAATAATGAAGCGCATAATTACCGGAACGCCGCCGCCGATTTGGACACCGTCCTGAAAGAATATCCCTATTTTGTACCCGGATATTATTTCCGTTCGGAAATCAAACGCGCCCTGCGCGACCTCAAAGGCGCAGACGCCGATTATTGGTATGCCTACGATTTGGAACAAAAATTGCGAAAAGAGCGGGAAAAAGGAAAAATCATCACCGGAAAAGCCATCTTGGACGCGCCGGATAAAAACGCAAAACCGGAAGACGACACAGCCAAAAAGACCCGCGAAAAATCGGATAAAGATATTGAAAAGTTCAATCGTTTAGTCGTTTACGACCGCGAAGAGGAAATAAAATCTTCCTACCAAAACGAAATCAGGGGAAGGGTGCAGGACAAGCAGGTCAAGGTCGATTTGCAGCCCCAGTTTATACTCACTTATTACGAAAAAACGGAAGATTTTGACCGGACGGCAGCCCGGTACGACAAAACGATTTCGGACTTCAATGCCCGCGCAGTCCTGAACATGCAACTCAAAGCGACCAACAACGAGGCTGCCCTCACCGACCTGCAAGCCGCCTATCATTTCAAGTCAATTGATGATTATTCCTTAGTTATCGACCGCGATGCGAACGATGCGGAGGCTTATTTCGCTCGCGCGTTGGATTTTATGGTATTGCAGGATTTGTCGGAAGCAATCGACGACTACAACAGGGTAATCGCTTTGAACCCAGACTTTTACCTTGCTTATTTCAATCGTGCCGTCGTCCGCTACAAACTGACGGAACTTGAGAGCGTTAACGACAGCCGCGCCCCGCTGACCGACCCGGTCAAAAAGCGTTCGCACAGCTACGAACTGATTATGCAGGACTACGCAACGGTTATCCAACACCTCCCCGATTTTGTATATGCCCGGTTCAATCGCGCAAACCTCCTCAGCCTTCAAAAAAACCACAAGGCTGCCATTTCGGACTACAACGAAGCCATCAAGCAAAATCCCGAATTTGCGGAAGCCTACTACAACAGGGGATTAACGCGCCTGTCCATCGGGGATACCCAAAAAGGAATCGCCGACCTGAGCCGTGCCGGCGAATTGGGAATGGTTGATGCTTACGGGATTATCAAGAAAATGACTGCCGATTGAACGCCCGCCTATTTCCCGGACAGTTTTTCCTGCACAATCGCATCCACCACGGCAACGCGGGTAATATTGACTATATCGCGAACCGAACTTTCGATGTCGGTAAAGTGAATTGGTTTTTTCAACCCGACCTGAATCGGTCCCACCATTTCCCCGACCTCCATTTCCTGCAACAGTTTCATGGCGATATTTGCCGAAGTTAAATTCGGGAATACCAGCGTATTCACGTCTTTCCCTTTCAAGCGGGTGAAAGGATATTTTTGGTCGCGCAGGTTTTTGTCCAATGCAAAATTAACCTGCATTTCGCCATCGATTGCCAAATCGGGATATTCCTTGTGCATCTTTTCAACCACGCCGTGTACCGATGCCGGATTGCCTTCCTTGTCCGCGCCGAAATTGGAATAAGACAGCATCGAAACCACCGGATCATGAGCAAAAAACCGAACCACCTCGACGGTTAATTTTGCCACATCATACAGGACATTGCTTGTCGGATGCCGATTTATCAACGTATCGGACAGGAAATAAGTCCCCTTTTTCCCCGTCAGAATATGCACCGACGCAAAAGTTTCGTATCCGTCGCGGATGCCGATTACCTCTTTCGCCACCTTTATCGTATTGGAATATTTTGTGTAAACGCCTGTGATAAAAGCGTCTGCGTCGCCGGTTTCGACCATCATCATACCGAAATAGTTGCGTTCCACCATTTTATCTACCGACTCGTCGAAAGTCGCGCCTTCGCGTTCGAGTTTTTTCGACAAAATACGGGCATACCGCGCCCGACGTTCGGCTTCGTTATCGTGCCGTAGATTAACGATTTCAATTTTTTCCAGGTCAATTTTCAGTTCCGCCGCCAACTTCAGAATGCGTTCGTCATTGCCCAGCAGAATGGGGTGGCAAAAACCTTCGTCTCGTGCTTGGGCAGCGGCTTTCAGCATATTCGGGTGGGTGCCTTCGGCGAATACGACTCGCTTGGGATTTTTCTTCGCCATGTCGGTACAGTCGCGCAACAGTTTGTTGTCGTAGCCCATCAAATCGCGCAAATGATTTTTGTAGGCTTGCCAGTCGTCGATTTTTTTGCGGGCAACGCCCGACTCAATGGCGGCTTTGGCTACCGCTGCAGACACGCGGGTTAACAATCTCGGATCCATCGGTTTGGGTATCAAATATTCCTTGCCGAACGAGAGCGTGCTTAATCCATAGGCGGCGTTTACGACGTCGGGAACCGGTTCTTTGGCTAACGCCGCAATCGCTTTTACGGCGGCAAGTTTCATTTCCTCGTTAATCGTCGTTGCCCGTACGTCCAATGCACCGCGAAAAATATACGGAAAACCCAATACGTTATTGATTTGGTTCGGATAATCGGAACGTCCGGTGGCAAAAATAAGGTCGGCGCGGGAAGCCTTCGCCTTTTCGTAAGAAATTTCGGGATTCGGATTAGCCAGAGCGAAAACAATCGGGTTGGAGTTCATGCTTTGCACCATCTGCGCGGTTAGCACATCGGCGACCGACAGCCCCAAGAAAACGTCTGCGCCGGCGATTGCTTCTTCCAGCGTATTGACCGGCTTTTCGGTGGCAAAAAATCTTTTTTCTTCATTCAGGTCGGAACGTCGCACGGAAATCACGCCCTTGCTGTCGCACATGACGATGTTTTCCTTCCGCGCGCCCAGCGCCATATACAGGCGCGTACAGGAACTTGCGGACGCGCCCGCGCCGTTGACCACTATCTTCACCGTTTCGATTTTCTTTCCCGCCAGTTCCAACGCATTGATCAGTCCGGCAGAAGAAATAATCGCTGTGCCGTGCTGGTCGTCGTGCATAACGGGAATATCTAATTCCTCTTTCAGGCGGCGTTCGATGACAAAACATTCGGGTGCTTTAATATCTTCGAGGTTGATACCGCCGAAAGTGGGCGCAATCGCTTTCACGGCTTCCACAAACTTTCCGGGATCTTTTTCGTTGACTTCGATGTCGAACACGTCAATTCCCGCAAAAATCTTGAACAGCAATCCTTTGCCTTCCATAACCGGTTTGCCGGCAAGCGCGCCGATGTCGCCTAATCCCAAGACGGCGGTTCCGTTTGAAATAACGGCAACCAGATTTCCTTTAGCCGTGTAGTCATAAGCGGTAGCCGCATTTTTTTCGATTTCCAAGCAAGGTTCCGCCACTCCCGGCGAATAAGCCAAAGAGAGATCGGTTTGCGTACTGTAGGGTTTGGTTGGGATAACCTCAATCTTTCCCGGCTTGCCTTCCGAATGGTAAAGCAAAGCCTTTTCTTTTATTCCTTCTGCCATAATTTTTTGATTTTTAGTGATAAAATGATAACGAATGCAAAGTTACATGAAATAAATGATATAACACACAGGTATGGATAAAAAAAGAAGTGCGGTTTAAATTATCGTGCGGCTGAATTATTGCAGCCGTATGTCAGGGTAACGTTACGTGCTACTGAGGTTGTTTTGTTCAAAAATTAGGTGATAATGAGGTTTAAAACCTCCGAACTTCACGTATATCAGGGTTTTGCCCTTAACTTGATGAGATTGGGTACAGTTTTCGTTGCAAATAAAACGAACGCATTTGCACTGAATGTTTCTGTAACAGCATGATTGGTTTGCTGTGTTATGAAAACAATAAATAAGGATACGGAAAGATTGTAACACAATGGCAAAAGATGAAAAATCACCTCAATGCGTTTTTTCCGCCGCATAATACACAGTCAACAAATTTTGTTCCCTAAGTATCCGGCGGATGTCATTCACTGTCCCCATCGGGGTATTCCGGTCTATTCGCAGGACGACAACGATTTTCCCCCTGTCTTCCGCTTGATTCCTAATATTTTTCAATGCTTCGGGCATCGCCTCCAACGAAGTAAAATCGTTGTTGAGCTGTATCGGCGGTGCATTTTTTTCGGATTTTCCGACCACAATATATATAAGGAGCGATTTTTCCTTTAAATTCTGAAGTTCTTCGGCATTTGGGAGTTGCACCTGCATCAGCGCAGGAACGGAACGCATGTTAACCACCAGCATGAAAAACAGCAGCAAAGTAAAAATCAAGTCCGGCAAAGCAGTCGTGTTCAACAACGGAACTTCGCGGCGCGTTTTGCGAAACCTACTCATCGGCAACCTCCTTTCCCGGCAATTCTTTTTCCGAAATTCTGAGCGGAAAGGCTTCGCGGATTGCCGTTTGCTGTGCTTCGGTCAGGCGGTCGAAAGATTTGTTAAACCGTTCGTTAGCCGTTTCGTTTCGCAACTCGCCGTAAGCCGCCGATAATTCGCCCAATACGGAAATATACGTCTGGTAGGACGCTTTCCGGCTGACTTCAAAATTGATTACGGCATAAGGCGTTACGGATACAGCGCCTAATTCCGGGATTTCAACTTCCTTTTTCTCCGGCAAACCCTCCGAATTGTCCGTATTGGCAATAAAATTTTTGGCAATATCCCGAATTTCGTGTAAGCTAATCGGTTCATCTTCCATGAAAACCGTATTATCTTCGCGGATGGAAAAAGTAATGAAATTACGCTTTTCAATATTCGTTTTCTTTTTTAGTTTTGCTTCGGACGTATCGGGCAATAATCGCCTGTAAATTCCTGTTTTAGAATTTAATGAACCGGACAGCAGGAAGAAAAGCAACAAAATAAAAGCTATATCTGCCGATGATGTTGCATTAAACGGAGGAATGTTTCGTTTGAAACGCGGCATTTATTTATATTTTACAATCAAATCCAGTATTTTAATAGCATCGTCTTCCATTCGGTTAACAATACTTTCTATTTTGGCAAGAATATAATTGTAAAAAAGTTGAAGGACAATCGACACAATCAGCCCACCAACCGTCGTAATTAGAGCGACTTTCATGCCGCCCGCAATGATAGCCGGACTTATATCGCCAAACTGTTCAATATCGTCGAAAGCCTGAATCATCCCGACCACAGTACCCAAAAAACCGAGCGCGGGAGCAATCGTAATAAACAGGGTAATCCACGAAAGGTTTTTTTCCAAAAGTCCCGCCTGAACGCTGCCGAAAGAAGTAATGGATTTGTCAATAACTTCGATGTTTTCACCCATCCGCGAAACCGCTTGGTAACAGATGGATGCAACCGGTCCTCGCGTAGTCCGTGCAAACGCCTGAGCGCCCGCGATGTCTTTCTTTTGCAAATGCGTTTCGATTTCAGACAGGAATTTTTTCGTATTTATTTCCGCCAAATTCAGGTAGATAATTCGCTCTAAGCAAAAAGCCAGTCCCAAAATCATCGTCAAAGCAATCGCACTCATAAAAAGCGGCGAACCTTCGATGAAGCGGGTTTTGACAAATTGATACAGACCGCCGGACGCTTCCATATCGTTGATTACAGGGATACTGTCTTGTGCGGAAACATTAAAAAAAAGAATAAGGAAACCCGTTATAAACAGCGTTTCCTTAAGTCGTGCGAATATTTTTCGATTGTTTTCCCGCATATTGCTTTACTGGGTGGAGCATACGAGGATCGAACTCGTCACCTTTAGACTGCCAGTCTAACGCTCTAGCCGGATGAGCTAATGCCCCTTCTTAAAGATTCGGCGGCAAAGGTAACGCTTTTTTTGAAAAAGAAACGTACCTTTGCGTGTTTTTGGAAGAATTATGGTAAAAGAAAAAATTATACTGGGCGTCGATCCGGGTACGAATGTAATGGGTTACGGATTGCTGAAAATCACCGGCAACAAACCCGCGCTGCTGGCAATGGGTGTATTGTTGCTGAACAAAACGGACGATCATTATCTCCGCCTTCGGCGAATTTTTGAGCGGATAACCGGACTGGTTGATGAATTCTTACCGGATGAACTGGCTATTGAAGCGCCTTTTTTCGGGAAAAACGTACAAAGTATGCTCAAATTGGGTCGCGCACAGGGCGTTGCTATGGCTGCCGCCTTGTCGCGCGACATTCCTGTTTTTGAATACGCCCCCTTAAAAATAAAAATGTCAATTACCGGCAACGGGCGGGCTTCCAAAGAGCAGGTAGCCGCATTATTGCAGCGTTATTTGAAAATTCCCGATGAAAAAATGCTCCCGCAAATGGACGCCACCGACGGGCTTGCCGCCGCGCTCTGTCATTTCTTTCAAAACAATCGCACGTATAAATAAAAAACAATGACAAAAATTTTAGTTACCGGAGGAACCGGATACATTGGTTCACACACCACCGTTGAACTTCAAAACAATGGCTTTGAAGTCGTTATAGTCGATAATCTTTCCAATTCCAATGCCGGCGTTATAGATAGGATTGAAAAGATAACCGGTATTCGTCCCGCGTTTGAAAAAGCCGATTGCGCGGATGTTGCCGCAATGAAAAAGTTGTTTGCCGCTTATTCCGATATCAAAGGCATTATCCATTTTGCTGCCGATAAAGCCGTTGGCGAGTCCGTTAAAAAACCGTTGAAATATTACCGGAACAATATTGACTCTTTGCTTACCCTGCTTGAACTGATGCCGGAAAACGGCGTGGAAGGCATTGTATTTTCCTCTTCCTGTACGGTTTACGGACAACCAACGCCCGAACATTTGCCGGTTGGCGAACAGGCGCCGATTCAGCCCGCCATGTCCCCATACGGCAATACCAAACAGATTAACGAAGAAATTATTCGCGACGCGATTTATTCGGGAGCGCCTTATAAAAGCGTCATTCTTAGGTATTTCAATCCGATTGGGGCGCATCCCTCTTCCGAAATCGGGGAATTGCCTAATGGTATCCCGCAAAATCTGGTTCCGTTCCTGACGCAGGCTGCCGCCGGTATTCGCAAGGAATTGTCGGTTTTTGGCAGCGATTACAACACGCCCGACGGCTCATGTATCCGGGATTATATCAATGTGGTTGATTTGGCGAAAGCCCATGTAACGGCTATGAATCGAATGTTGGAAAACCGCTCAGGGCTTCCGGTGGAATATTTCAATCTCGGCACGGGCAAGGGACTATCTGTCTTGGAATTAATCCATGCTTTTGAAAAGGCGACCGGCGTAAAGGTACCTCATAAAATTGCCGCCCGTCGCGAAGGCGATATTGAACAAATCTGGGCTGATCCCCGTCATGCAAATGAAGTATTGGGCTGGAAAGCCGTTGAAACTGTTGAAGATACGCTCCGCTCCGCTTGGAATTGGCAAAAAAGAATGCCGGCTTTATAATCTAAAATGATGGCATATACAGGTAAATCATTTAACGACAGGGTAAAAGAAATCGGATTTATACTCCTGCTCGTCCTGCTGTTCTGTTTGATAGTGTATGAACTCAAATATTTTTTGAGTTCCCTGCTGGGCGCGTTTACATTATATATGGTGTTGCGCAAACCCTATAAAACTCTGTTAGCCAAAGGCTGGAGAAATATTTGGGCGATAACGGTATTGATGGTATCCGTTTTTTTAATCATTTCCGTTGTTGGGGGAATAATTGCCGGAACGGTTTATTTTAAACTGAAAAATTTCAGTCCGGAAATTATTACGGATAATCTGCAATTACTTCATAATGAAATAAATGAACGATGGGGTTGCAATATTTTTTCGGATGAAATCATTGCCAAGGGAATCAACCGAATAGGAAGTTTCTTGCCGGCTGTGTTTTCCGTCACGGGAAATGTGGCTGCTAATGTTGTCATGATGATTTTTACCCTTATTTTCATGCTGAAAGACGGCGCCCGTTTTGAAAAAAGCATCGAAAATTTTCTTCCTGTTTCCAAAAACAGTATTTCTCTTTTGAAAAAGGAAACGAATAATATGGTAATCTGCAATGTCATCGGTACTCCGCTGATTATGCTCGGACAAAGTTTTGCCGCCGCACTGGCTTACTGGTTTACCGGCGCCGGCGACCCAATTATTTGGGGATTATTGACGGGTTTCTTTGGTTTGATACCTATTGTGGGAACCGGCACAGTCTGGATACCGTTGTCCGTCAATTTGTTGATAGGAAATCATATTTGGCAGGGCGTTGCTTTGATTGTGTGGGGTGCATGTGTCGTAGCCAGCATTGACAATGTATTACGAATACTTTTTCTGTACAAATATGCCAATGCGCATCCCATCACTGCGCTTTTCGGCGTTATTGTGGGAGTGAACCTTTTGGGCTTTTGGGGCATTATTTTCGGACCGTTGATAATATCGGGGTTTCTTTTGCTTGTTAAAATTTTCCACTATGAGTTTAGGCGGCAGGATAAGTAATTTAGGAAATCGTTGTCGTTACGGGCGGGCGTAGCGGTGAAGCCCCAAACACAGCAACCGTTTTTGCCTTTTTCCGTTAACGATTAAAACCAGCCGGATGCAATTCCACCGCAAGTCCGAGCGCATTCACTATCCGGTAAAAAGTGGCGACGCTCGGAACGGTAATGCCTTTCTCAATTCTTGAAATGTATGCTTTATCCGCTCCGATCCGTTCCGCGAGTTCACCTTGCGTTAATTTTGCATTTTTTCTTGCATCAAGCAAAATTTGACTTGTGTAGAAAGCATAGGCTTCTTCGTCGAATTTTGCGCGTTCCGGCGTTCCGTGTTTTCCGAATTCGGCTTCAAGTTGTTCACTTATGTTTGTTATTCGGTAATTGTTTGTATTCATAATAAATAGTCTTTATTTTTAATGCCTGTTTAATTTCTTTTTCTGGCGTTTCCTGTGTTTTCTTTTGAAATCCGTTAAATAATACGACAATATTTCCATTCGTCAAAAATAAAAAACATCCGGTATATGTTTTCGTCGTATTTCATTCACAACTCATACAAACCGTCTCTGATATATTTAATGAATTTTACCGGCATACGGTCGGTTGTTTCGAGCAGCGACAATATATATTTGAATTTAAATATTTCCTTTTCGTTCAATGTTTTTATAAATTCATTGTAGTAATTTCCAAAAGCTATAATCGTTCTTTTCATGCCGCAAAGATAATTCGATTTGTATAATTGTGCAACATATTTAATTTTTTATAAATAAAAATTGTTTTATTGTTTTTTCCATTATATTTGTATCCGAAATTAATTAGCAAGTTTCGCTAAAATCATAATATATTATTAATTAAAAATATCTGAAAATGAAAACAAAATCAAATGTATTATTTTTATTGTGCTTGCTTTTGTTTGCCTGTGAAAATGAAGCGCCGGAACAACAAGCGGATAATTTGGTCATACAGGAGTTGAACGGCGAGGAGAACCCGTACAGAGAAATTGTTATCGGTAAATGGAAATTAATACAAATCTCAACCGTACATAATTCCGACACCCAAAACCCTGAAATAATCGACTGTTCGAGTGATAATATTATTTACGATTTCCTTAAAAACAATCAATTGAAAGTTTCCGGTTATATGCAGGATGATTTGGCGGACGGAGAACATTTTTACCAATATCAACAACCTAATGTTGGTCTATTAGCGCTGCCCGGACCCAATCTGACAATAGGTAGCGACAATCAATTATTTTGCTTGGCTCTTGCGGACGAAGACACGATGACTATAAAAGGAGAAAAAATAACCGGTCAGGTTGTTGATGAAACCGGTTTGATAGTGAAACAGGGAACGGTTGTTTCGTGGATTAAAACTTTTATCAAATTAAATTAAAATGCCCTCGCTGGGACAAGATTCTACCTTGTTCCAATTATCCCGACGGGTTGAACCCACCAAAATAGACGGCGCGAGGCATAGCCTCACACCAATGCCGGGGTTTTATTTACGATCTCATCGTTCCGGTCTGAAATCGGCACTAAAAAATATTTCTTTGTAAATTAGTGATTTAGTATTATTACAAGAATATATTCAGTAAAAAAGTTTGTGCAACAGATAAAAAGTTTTACCTTTGCAACCGCTTTCGCTATTTTTGGAAGCAGTGGTCTTTGAAATTATTCCATAAATTACGCAGTATAAGAGCTTTAGAGAGATT
>JAIRKO010000042.1 GCA_031260045.1 Dysgonamonadaceae bacterium
GAAAAAGCTACTGGCTGAAAACGGCGTCGAATTGCAATTTACCGAAGCGGCAATTAATCTGATTGCCGAAGAGGGATTCGATCCGCAGTATGGCGCTCGTCCCGTCAAGCGGGTGATTCAGCGACAGGTGTTAAATCCGCTGTCGAAAGATATTTTGGCGGGGAAAATTGATACCGGCAAGGCGGTTGTTGTGGACGGGGCGGATGGGCGAATAATGATGCGCCCCGCGTCGGTCGGGGATTAGTTGTTCGGTCTCTATCAATACCGAAAACTACTCCCACCCACAAATTCCCGCAAAAGTGAAGTATTCGGTAGCTCATTCACATCAATATAATTGAAATAACGCAGGAATTTCAAAAGCCTGTAAGCCTCCGCATATTCTGCATCGCAGGGGGCAACCGCCGTCAAAATCGGTTCGGCGGAACGGCGCAAAGCCGCCAACTCATAAAGCATCGCCGAGTTAAACATAACGTCGGCTTTTTCCTGAAACGGGAAAATCCATTTGTCTTCGCCTTTCCTTACGCTTTGCCAGCGGGCAATCGTTTCCTTTGCCGAATAATTACGGAATTGGAAATCGCGTACAATCCGGCGTATCAGCCGGTTGTCGGCAGTCGCAATCCGGTTGTGATGATCAAGGGAAATCGTAGTCAACGCCGAAACATAAATTTTATAGATGCGCGAAGCGTCTATCCCCGGCAAAAGCAGCGGGTTCAAAGCGTGTATCCCTTCCATAACCAGCACGGAATTGTTTTCCAAACAAATGGTATTTCCCTTGAAAACCCTTTCGCCGAGTACAAAATCGTAGGTGGGAAGCGCCGTTTCCTCGCCGGCAAAAATCTTTTTCAAATCGGCATTAAACAAGTCCAAGTCGATGGCATAGAGCGATTCGTAGTCGTATTCGCCGGTTTCGTCCAAAGGAGTATCCACGCGGTTCACATAATAATCGTCAAGGGAAATACCGACCGGTCGCAGGGTATTAGCCATCAATTCAATCTGCAATCGTTTGCAAAAAGTGGTTTTCCCCGACGAGGAAGGTCCGGAAATCAACACCAGCCGAAGACCGCTATGATTGACCCGGCTTGCGATTTCGTCGGCAATCGCGGCAATTTTCCTTTCCTGCAAGGCTTCTGAAACTTTTACCAGATTGGAAATTTCACCTTTTTGATTGGCGCGGTTCAGTTCGCCGACGGTTGTTATCCCAACGGCTTTCTGGTAGGAAAGAAGTTCTCGGAAAACGTTCATCATTTTATCCTGTCGAATAAAATCCGGCAATGTATCAGGTCGGTTTGCATCGGGAAATCGCAACAACAGACCTGTTCCGTATTTTTCAAGTCCAAAAAGATAAATCCATTTCGTACTCGGCAACAACGCGCCGTAATAAAAATCGACATGGTCGCCCAGTTTATTGTAGCTGCCGTACGCGCTCCCGCCGGTTTCCGGTAAAAGCGCCTTGTCTTCCATGCCCAAACTGCGGAATAGCGCGACAACTTCCTCAGTCTGCACGGTATAAGTCTCAAAAGGAATATCCATTTCAATGATTTCCCGCATCCGGCGAGCAATCCGTTCCACACATTCTCCGGTAATTTCCTCACCGATAACCGCTTCGCAGTAATAACCCTTTGAAAGCGGATGCTCCAAATAAACCTTACCGCCCGGAAAAAGATCGCCGACAGCCTTCGACAGAACGCAACAAAGCGAGCGAATGTAGGAACGCAAACCCGAAGGGTCGCCGATGTCGATAAACTCCACATCTTTAGGGGTATAGCAACGGTATGTCAACGACTGGGCTTTGTTGTTCACCCTTGCGCCGGTCAAAGGATGGGAAAGCTTTATATTCAGCGTTTTATAAATTTTAAGGAGAGAAACTCCGACGTCAAATTCCCGATATTCGGAATTGTTTTTGCAATAAATCCTAATCTTTTCCGTCATTGGTTTTTCACGCTTCTATTTGGCTTTGGAATTGTGGTAATCCCTGATAAATCCAAGCGTCATCCAGTTTGCCAAAGCCTGCCTGTTGTCGTCCGAAAGATAACGCCGCTGGTCGAATTCGTTTTGCATATTTGCCAATTCTATAAAAATAGAAACCGGTTTGGCGTAATTCATCACGGTCAGGCTGCGCGTAGAAACGGAACCGGAAAACCCGCGTCCGGGCTGGACGACGGCATACCTATCCGCAAATGTCCTGCGCATCGTTTCCGCCAAACGTCTGCTTCTATTCCGGTTGCTCGGCTGGTTTTGATAATAGAAAAACACATCTAATTGCTTCTTTTTACTTCTGCTGTCCAAATGAATGAAAACGGCGCGTTGATATTTTCCTTTCGCTTTGGCGCTCAACCGGTTAATTGTGTTGGTACGCTGTTGCAGGCGAGCCATTTGATTGAAAGGAATTGTCCTGCCCATACAGGTTTCCCGTCGGCTGTTGTTCAAATATTCGCTATCGCGGATGCCATCTTGCGCATCCTGAATAATGATATGAACGGTCGCGCCGTGCTGCAACAAATTCCTCGCCAACCGGAGCGTAATATCGTAGGCATATTCATCCTCATGCAATTCCCGCCCATTGACGCGGGCAATCGCGCCGCAGTCGGGACCGCCGTGACCGCTCGACAGGAAAAAACAGGCGCCCGCCAACTCTTGATCTACAATCGTATACTCGGCATATTTTTTCCCGAATAAAGGCTGTCGGGCGGTTTTTAATTTTTTTTTCGGCTGAACCGGTTGGGGCGGCTCCGGTTTCTTGATTTCTTTAGGCTTTTCGGCTATAATTGCGTCCACAGAGTCCCCATTATCGGGGGTATTCGGTTGGGCGGTTTTTTCCGGTTTTTTTGAAATTTCGTCTGCGGCGGGCGGCAAGTAGTAATAAAAACCCAACAGCAGCGCCGGTTCTTTATCCAATTTGTCTTTATTCAACTCTAAAAATGCCTGATAATTTTCCTGATTATCCGGACGGTTGTGCCTCCTTAAAAAAGCATAAATTCCCTCTCCTTCCAGAGGCATATCCCTTTCCTGCGCATTAACGGAAAACACTATATATAAGCAAGTAAGGATAAAATAAATTCGTGTAAATGACATTGATTTTCAATTAAGATGCAGCCGCAAAGGTAGTGCAAATCTTTTAATTTTACGCCAAATTTTATCGCATTTGCATCGGAATAAACGGTAAGATATTCATTCAGGGGGTATTTTAGTGCGCCGACGGCACGCTTTCGGGCAGAAAAATCATTTTCACGCGCGGGCGTAAAAATTGAAAAAATAAGTCGAAAATATACGTTTCTGAAAATACTGATAAACAGGCGTTTGTATGCAGTTAAATTTTCGTCCCGATGAAAATAAAATTGCATCCCGATGGAAATAAATTTTCGTCCCGATGGAAATAAAATTACATCCCGATGGAAATAAATGAACTAAGAACTAAGAGTTTTCATTATTCTTAGTTCTTAACTCTTCCGGATCGTTGTTCATGTAATAAAAAACCGTATCTTTGCCCCATGAAAAAGTTTATACTAACCTGCTTATCCCTTCTCTGCCTGCTCAATCTTCAGGCAAAAGTCCTCACCGGCGCCGAATCGACTGCCGAATATTTCCCGTTATTGAAAAACAAACGCATCGGCGTTTTCACCAATCATACGGGAATTGTTGGAAACGAACACTTGGTGGATTTACTGAAACGCAAAGGTTTTCAAGTCGTTGTGATTTTTTCGCCGGAACACGGTTTCAGGGGAAATGCCGACGCGGGTGAAAAAGTCGGCGACGATACGGACGCCAAAACCGGCATCCCGATTTATTCGCTCTACAAAAGCAAAACCGGCAAACCGGACAGCCGCACGCTGTCGAAAATCGACCTGCTTGTTACCGATATTCAGGATGTCGGGCTGCGTTTTTACACCTATTATATATCCATGTACAAATTGATGGACGCCTGCGCCGAAACGGGCAAGCCGATACTGATTCTTGACCGCCCCAATCCCAACGGTTTTTATGTGGACGGTCCGATTCTCAACATGAAATACAAGTCGGGCGTAGGCTATTTGCCGATTCCGATTGTTCACGGGATGACTTTGGGCGAACTGGCGCAAATGATTAATGGGGAAAAATGGCTGCCGCAAGGGAAAACCTGTAAGTTGCAGGTAATCAAATGTAAAAACTATTCGCACGAGACCAAATACAATTTGCCGGTCGCGCCTTCGCCCAATCTGCCGAATATGAAATCCGTTTACCTTTATCCCTCAACCTGCTTGTTTGAAGGCGCTTCCGTCAGTCTGGGGCGCGGGACGGATTTCCCGTTTCAGGTTTACGGTAGTCCGAAAATGAAAGGTTATGATTTTTCGTTTATTCCGCGCAGTATTCCCGGCGCCAAAAATCCCCCGTTCCTGAATCAGGAGTGTTACGGCGTGGATTTGCGGAACGTTCCCGACAAAACCATTTGGGAACAAGGCATTAATTTACAATATATTATTGATGCTTATAATCACCATGAAACAGGGGAAAGTTTTTTCACGCCCTTTTTTGAAAAATTGATTGGTGTGGATTATGTGAGGAAAATGATTGAGGACGGAAGAACGGCGGAGGAAATCAAGGCTAAATGGCGTCCGGATGTGGAGAAATTTAAAAAGCAGCGGAAACCGTATTTGCTGTATTGAAAAGAACTTAAGAGTTTTTATTATTCTTAGTTCTTCCGTCGAGGGAACCACCCCTTTTCAACCCGTTTCCGCTGTTGAAAAAGTTCGCTCACGCCCCAAAAAGCCGAAAAGGCAAAAACGCCGCAGGAAACCGACACAACGGTATTGCCGTAGAAATAAACCGATGCGGCAATGCCCGCAATGCCAAAAAGCGCAAACACCCACCAGCATTTAACGCCAAAATAATACTCTCCCTTGATTACCAGCGGATGAAATAAACCGATAATCAAAAAAGTAACAAGCCCAACCAAAACGCCCGTCAAATGATAATTTTCTATAAACTGCATCATATTCAATACGGATTTAAATAATCATCCCGCTGCCGATACAAATCCGGCACGCCGGGTCGTAAATCACGCCAAACTGCCCGGCGGCAACCCCCTGAATTTTTTCGTCCGACCGAATACGGTAAATATCGCCGATGCGCTGGACGGTGCCGAAAGTAAATTCAGGCGTGTGCCGAATTTTGAACGCAATTTCCCGTTCGCCCTCGAAATCGCCCCAAGTGTCGCCGGTAATAAAATGAAACCCTTGCAAATCAACGGTTTTACCGTATTGCGATTCCGTATCATAGCCGTTGGAAACATACACAATATTCCGTTCAATATCTTTCCGGATTACAAACCAGGGTCCGCCGCTCAGGTACAGCCCTTTCCGCTGACCGATGGTATGAAACCAAAACCCTTTGTGCGTGCCGAGTTTTTTACCCGTTTCCAGTTCGATAATTTCGCCGGGGCGTTCGCCCAAATACCGCCGGATAAAATCGTTGTAATTGATTTTCCCAAGAAAACAAATCCCCTGACTGTCCTTGCGCGCAGCACTCGGAAGCCCTTCCCGCGCGGCGATAGCGCGAACTTCCCGCTTTTGCAGCCCGCCTATCGGGAACATCAGTTTGGAAACCTGCAAATAATCGACCTGCCCGAGAAAATAGGTTTGGTCTTTGACCCTGTCTGCCGCAGTGGAGAGGAACGTTTTACCATCAATTTCGGTCGTTGTCGCATAGTGTCCGGTTGCAATCCGGTCGAAATCGCGCCCCCATTTATCTTCAAAGACGCCGAATTTAATCAGTTTGTTGCACATCATATCGGGATTGGGAGTCAGTCCGCGGCGCACCGCATCGAGGGTGTAGCCGACCACTTTTTCCCAATAATCTTCTTGCAGGGAAACCGTTTCCATCCTGCAACCGTATTTTTTTGCGATAAAACTGGTGATTTCAATATCTTCTTCGGAGGGGCAATCCACATAACCGTCCCGGTCTTCCATACCGATTTTGATGTAAAAAATAACGGGATCATAACCGGCTTCCTTCAGTTGATGAACAACCACCGAACTGTCGACGCCGCCGGAAACCAAAGCTGCAATTTTCATTAAAATATTTTTTTGAGCCTGCAAAAATACGATTTTATTGGGGGCTTTTCAAATTCTTGCGGGGCTAAATTATTGCAACGACGCGGAGAGGGTAAAAAAACGTCATTCCATGCAAAAGCCTCGTTATCCCGCGCTCGACGCGGGATCCCCTGAAAAAACGGATGCGGTTTGTCAGGGGATTGCGGGTCTCCACCCGCAATGATGGGCTTTTGAAACCCGCAAAGAAGACGACAAACTATTTGAACTATTTTTAGTAATTTATTGTTTTTTTCAAAAAATCTTCATAAATTTGCAGCCGTTTTGCATATTTCCACAATAAAAATAGGCAAAAAAACTAAAGAATTTCGGGGAGGAAATGGCTCTTTGCCGAAAAGACAAAAACAGATAAAACAATAAATTAAATGAGCCAAAAAATTAGAATTAAAATGAAATCTTACGATTATAATCTGGTTGACAAATCAGCCGAAAAAATCGTAAAAACGGTAAAAGCAACCGGCGCTATGGTCAGCGGTCCGATACCGTTGCCTACTCACAAACGCATTTTCACGGTAAACCGTGCAACATTCGTAAACAAAAAATCGCGCGAGCAGTTTGAATTGTCTTCATACAAACGCTTAATCGACATTTACAGCGCCACTCAAAAAACCGTTGACGCCCTGATGAAACTGGAATTGCCGAGCGGAGTAGAAGTACAAATAAAAGTATAGTAGTTAACAAGTTGACCAGTTTGCAGAGATTTTCGTTTACTCGTTAACTTGTAAATTCTTCAACTAATTAAAAAATAATTGAAATGCCAGGATTAATTGGAAAAAAAATCGGAATGACGTCCGTTTTCAGCGCTGATGGAAAAAATCTTCCATGCACTGTTATCGAAGCAGGTCCTTGTGTGGTTACTCAGGTAAAAACCGTTGAGAAAGACGGTTACGAGGCTGTTCAGTTAGGTTTTGAGGATAAGAAGGAAAAACATACCACAAAACCCGAATTGGGACACTTCAAAAAAGCCGGCGTAACGCCCAAGCGGCACTTGGCTGAGTTCAAAGAACAGGGGGAATATAAACCCGGAGACGTAATCACGGTTGATTTCTTCGACGGTGATGTGTATGTAGACGTTGTCGGAACGTCGAAAGGTAAAGGATATCAGGGCGTTGTTAAACGCCACGGTTTCAAGGGAGTCGGTGAAATGACGCTGGGACAGAGCGACCGCCAACGCCACCCCGGTTCTATCGGCGCATGCTCATACCCTGCGAAAGTATTTAAAGGTACGCGCATGGCAGGACACATGGGCGATCAACGTGTTACCATCCAAAACCTTGAAGTGATTAAGTTATTGCCCGATCATAACCTGATTCTTGTAAAAGGTGCGGTTCCGGGCGCAAAAGGTTCAATCGTAATAGTTCAAAAATAATGGAAATAGACGTATATAATATTAAAGGAGTAAGTACCGGAAAAAAGGTAACTCTGAACGACAGTGTATTCGGCATTGAACCGAACGATCATGTTATTTACCTGAATGTGAAGCAATACATGGCTAACAAACGTCAAGGAACAGCCAAAGCAAAGGAAAGGAGCGAAATTTCGGGAAGTACCCGCAAACTCGGACGTCAAAAAGGCGGCGGCGGCGCTCGGCACGGTGATATTAATTCGCCGGTTATGGTTGGCGGTGGTCGCGTATTTGGTCCCAAGCCAAGAGATTACAGTTTCAAAGTCAATAAGAAAGAAAAAACTTTAGCCCGTAAATCGGCTTTGTCTTACAAGGCGAAAGAAAATGCTATCACGGTGGTAGAGGATTTTACTTTTGAAGCCCCGAAAACCAAAGAGTTTTTGGCTTTAACCAAAAATTTGAAATTAGAGGGCAAAAAACTGTTGGTCGTACTTCCGGAGAATAATGCAAATATCTATCTGTCTGCCCGCAATCTGCAAAAGACCGGCGTAACAACCGTTTCCGAACTCAATACGTACAATGTGCTGGACGCCGCGCATTTAGTCGTTTTGGAAAGTTCGATAAACGCAATGAATAACTTTTAATAAAAGGAGAAACAAATCATGGGAATAATAATTAAACCCGTTATAACGGAAAAACAAACGCTTATCACCGAAAAGAAAGAAAACCGAGTGGGTTTCCGTGTAACTCCCCGTGCGAACAAGTTCCAAATAAAAGCGGCTATCGAATCGCTTTACGGAGTTAATGTCGTGAAAGTCAACACGATGAATTACGCAGGCAAACGCAAATCAAGATACACCAAATCGGGAGTAATTAGCGGGAAAGAAGCCGCTTTCAAAAAAGCAATTGTAACTTTGAAAGAAGGGCAAACGATTGATTTTTTTGGTAATATTTGATAGTTACGAGTTACGAATAACACGACTCGTAACTCGTAACTCGTAACTAAATAAAAAACAAATGGGAATTAGAAAGTTAAAGCCCACAACACCGGGGCAAAGAAACAAGATTATCGGTACGTTTAGTGAAATCACTGCTACCGTACCGGAGAAATCCCTTGTTTTCGGTAAACGTAAATCGGGCGGTCGCAACAACGAAGGACACAGAACAATGCGTCAAATCGGCGGCGGTCATAAACGCAAATACCGTTTTATTGATTTCAAGCGGACTAAAGATGGTATTCCTGCAACAGTCAAGACGATAGAGTATGACCCGAACCGGTCGGCGCGTATCGCGCTGTTGTTTTATGCCGATGGGGAAAAAACGTATATCATTGCGCCCAACGGATTGGAAGTCAACCAAACAGTGATGTCGGGAAACGAAGCGCCGCCCGAAGTCGGAAATGCGCTTCCGTTAGCTAAAATCCCGATGGGTACGGTCGTTCACAACATCGAATTACGTCCAGGACAGGGCGCTAAAATGGTTCGTTCCGCAGGGGCGTTCGCGCAAATCGTGTCGCGTGAAGGTAATTATGTAATCATCAAGATGCCTTCGGGTGAAACGCGCAAGATACTTGCGGCTTGCAAAGCGACCATCGGTAGCGTGGGCAATTCGGATCATGCCTTGGAAAAATCAGGAAAAGCAGGAAGAAGCCGGTGGTTCGGACGACGTCCGCGCACACGCGGCGTGGTAATGAATCCGGTGGATCACCCAATGGGCGGCGGCGAAGGTCGCGCTTCGGGGGGACATCCGAGATCCCGTAAAGGATTATATGCTAAGGGCTTGAAGACAAGAGCGCCGAAAAAGCAGTCTTCACAGTACATCATTGAAAGAAGAAAAAAATAACCTGATTAAAATAAGCGTATAAATATGAGTCGTTCATTAAAAAAAGGTCCTTATATTAATTTCAAGTTGGAAAAAAAAGTTCTGGCGATGAATGAAACAGGCAAAAAATCTGTTATAAAAACTTGGGCAAGAGCTTCAATGATTTCTCCCGACTTTGTCGGTCACACCGTTGCGGTTCATAATGGTAATAAATTCATTCCCGTATATATCACGGAAAATATGGTCGGGCATAAATTAGGCGAATTTTCACCTACGCGCCAATTTCGCGGACATGCAGGGAATAAGAAAAAATAAAAAATATGGGTGCAAGAAAAAGAATAACAGCAGAACAGAGGAACGAACGGAATAAAAGTTTGTATTTTGCAAAATTGCAAAATGTTCCGACTTCCCCGCGTAAAATGCGCCTTGTAGCGGATATGATTCGAGGCATGGAAGTTTCCCGTGCGCTCGGTATTTTAAAATATTCGAATAAAGAAGCCGCTTTAAGAGTAGGAAAATTGCTTCGTTCGGCGATTGCCAATTGGGAAGAAAAAAACGAACGGAAAGCGGAAACCGGCGAATTATATGTAACATCAATCAGCGTGGATTCGGCGACGATGTTGAAAAGGATGCGTCCTGCGCCTCAGGGAAGAGGTTACCGCGTGCGTAAACGTTCAAACCACGTTACGTTGTTTGTAGATACAATAACAAAAGATAAACAAAATTAATTGCTCAATGGGACAAAAAGTAAATCCGATAAGTAATCGTTTGGGAATCATTCGCGGATGGGATTCTAATTGGTACGGAGGCAATAACTACGGCGATACTTTGTATGAAGACAGCAAAATCCGTAAATATTTGAACGCCCGTCTGGCTAAAGCAAGCGTATCCCGCATTATTATTGAACGTACCTTGAAATTAGTAACTATTACCGTATGTACCGCCCGTCCGGGAATTATCATCGGTAAAGGCGGTCAGGAAGTTGACAAATTGAAAGAAGAATTGAAAAAAATTACCGATAAGGAAATTCAAATCAATATTTTTGAAATCAAAAGACCGGAATTGGACGCCGTTATTGTGGCAAACAATATCGCCCGCCAGTTGGAAGGTAAAATGGCATACCGCCGTGCTATCAAAACGGCTATCGCGTCAACGATGCGCATGGGCGCCGAAGGTATCAAGATACAAATTTCAGGTCGTTTGAATGGCGCCGAAATGGCGCGTTCGGAAATGTACAAGGAAGGGAGAACGCCCTTGCACACTTTGCGGGCGGATATTGATTATGCTTTGGGCGAAGCCCTTACGAAAGTCGGTTTGCTGGGTATTAAAGTCTGGATTTGTCGGGGAGAAGTTTACGGTAAACGCGATCTTGCTCCGCAATTTGCCGCTGCAAAAGAAGCCAGTCGCAACGAAAGAAACGGAGGCGGCGTGCGCGGTGAGAGAAGAGACCGCAGGAGTGGTCAAGATAGAAATCAAGACCGAAGCAGGGGCGGCGAGAGGAAAACTCGCAAACCTCTTGGAGAGAAGGCGATAGATTAGTTTTAATAATTGATTTTCTCCGGATTGCTTCACCGCTTCGCGGTTCGCAATGACGACTGCAATAATTTATCTTCCGCACCCGTGATTATGAATATTTATTTATAAATAACAAGAATAAACAATTGATAATTGACCGATTGACAATGTTTGAACCACAAATAATTTTCAATTTTCAATTTTCAATTCTTAATTGAAAAAAGATGTTACAACCGAAAAAAACAAAATTCAGACGGTCGCAAAAAGGTCGAATGAAAGGCAATGCCCAAAGAGGTAATCAATTGGCATTCGGTTCATTTGGTATAAAAACGTTGCAATCGAAATGGATTACGGGACGTCAGATAGAAGCCGCCCGTATTGCCGTAACCCGCTACATGCAACGTCAAGGTCAAGTGTGGGTGAGGATTTTCCCCGATAAACCGATTACCAAAAAACCGGCTGAAGTGCGAATGGGTAAAGGTAAAGGCGCCCCAGAGGGATTTGTCGCTCCGGTTACGCCGGGACGCATTCTCTTTGAAGTAGAAGGCGTTACGTTTGAAGTTGCAAAAGAAGCTTTGAGGCTTGCCGCCCAAAAACTTCCCGTAACAACAAAGTTTGTCGTAAGACATGATTATGATTTTAACAACGAAAATGTGTGAGTCCCATGAAAATTGCAGAAATCAGAGATTTAACAACTCAGGAATTGAAAGAAAGGTTGGCGGTTGAAACGAAAGCTTACGAGCAAAAGAAAATCAACCACAGTATTTCGCCCTTGGACAGTCCGGCAGTTATTACGCACTCACGCAAAGAAATTGCGAGAATGAAAACGGAATTGCGTCAAAGGGAGATTAACAACAAGTAAATGAGCAACCGAAATGGAAATTAGAAATTTAAGAAAAGAGAGAATAGGCGTTGTTTACAGTAATAAAATGGATAAATCCATTACTGTTGCCGTAAAATGGAAGGAAAAACACCCTATCTACGGAAAATTTGTGAATAAAACGAAGAAATTCCATGTTCACGACGAAAAAAACGAATGTAATGTCGGCGATACCGTAAAAATCATGGAAACTCGTCCTTTGAGCAAAACCAAGCGGTGGCGTTTAGTGGAAATCATAGAAAAAGCTAAATAATTATGATACAGCAAGAATCGAGGCTCTCAGTAGCCGATAACTCCGGAGCAAAGGAAGTGCTTTGTATCCGTGTACTTGGCGGAACGAGAAGACGTTACGCTTCTATTGGGGATATAATTGTGGTAGCTGTTAAAAATGTAATCCCTTCGAGTGATATTAAAAAAGGCGCTGTGTCTAAAGCGATTATTGTGCGCACGAAAAAAGAAATCCGCCGCGCCGACGGTTCTTACATCCGCTTCGACGATAATGCTTGCGTGTTGTTGAACAGCACGGGTGAAATTCGCGGTAGCCGTATTTTCGGACCCGTTGCCCGCGAACTTCGCGCCGTGAATATGAAAATAGTGTCTTTGGCGCCTGAAGTTTTATGAGAATTAATAATTAAGAATTTAAAAGTTATGTTATTGTAACATAATTCGTTATTCGTAATTCAAAAAATATGAAATTACACATTAAAAAAGGAGATACGGTTTATGTTAATACCGGCGAAGACAGAGGTAAAACAGGGCGTGTCCTGAAAGTGTTTGTCGAAAAACGGCGCGCGCTTGTCGAAGGGATTAACATGGTTTCAAAAGCGACCAAACCGAATGCGAAAAGTCCTCAGGGAGGATACCAGAAAAAAGAAGCGCCCGTGCATATTTCAAATTTGAATGTGTTGGATCCGAAAAGCGGAAAACCGACACGCATCGGTCGCAAGTTGAATGCAAAAGGAGTATTGGTGCGCTATTCTAAAAAATCAGGGGAGGAAATTAAGTAATGAGCAACACAGCAAATTTAAAGAAAGAATATCAGGAAAAAATAGTTCCCGCATTGATGAAAGAGTTTAATTACACTTCCGTAATGCAAGTGCCGGTGCTGAAAAAGATAGTAATCAACCAGGGCTTGGGCATAGCGGTCGCTGACAAAAAGATAGTTGATACGGCTGTTAACGAATTGACGACGATTACTGGTCAGAAAGCCGTTCCGACGGTTTCGCGGAAAGATATTTCCAATTTCAAATTGCGTAAGAAAATGCCTATTGGGGCGATGGTAACGCTTCGCCGCGAGCAAATGTACGAGTTCCTTGAACGCTTGGTGCGCGTGGCTTTGCCGCGTATCCGTGACTTTCGCGGCATCGAAAGCAAGTTGGACGGGCGAGGTAATTATACGCTTGGTATTCAGGAACAAATCATTTTTCCCGAAATAAACATTGACAATATTACGAAAATATTGGGAATGAACATTACTTTTGTAACTTCGGCGCAAACGGATGAAGAGGGTTACGCCTTGTTGAGAGAATTTGGATTACCATTTAAAAATGCTAAAAAAGAATAAGTTATGGCTAAAGAATCAATGAAAGCCCGTGAGGTGAAACGTGCGAAATTAGTTGCCAAATATGCCGAAAAAAGGGCGCAACTGAAAAAGAAAGGCGATTATGAAGCATATGTGGCGTTACAGGCTTTGCCAAAAAATGCGTCGCCAGTTCGTTTGCACAACCGTTGCAAGATTACAGGGCGTCCGAAAGGATATGTTCGCCAGTTCGGTATATCGCGTATTCAGTTGCGGGAGATGGCTTCGGCGGGGTTGATACCGGGGGTTAGGAAGGCGAGTTGGTGAAATAAGAAAGAAAAAAATTTGGAATTACGCTCTTATTTTCATATAAACGAAATCTCGTGAAAGTTCTGTTGAGAATAAATTCGCGAAAGGTTACGTTTTCGGGCGTAGCTCGGTTCACGCTTTGGGATACAATGGCAATTTCCAGAGCCAAAAGAAATAAATAAATAAGTAGTCAGTGAATAGTTTCACGCTTTTTTCGTGTAGATTGATTCAATAAAAAAAATGCCATAAATAAGTAAATATTCATAAGATGAACTCAATTACCACCCACTGAAAAGTAGGTGGATTGTACTTCGGCTAAAGCCGACTAAAAAATAAGCAACTGAAAATCGGCGGTTTTAAGCTAAAATAATTAGAAAACAATCATATTAAACAAATGAAATATGGACGAGAAAAGTAAAAAATTATTTTTGGGACTGTATCAGATGATTTTAGCTGATACGGAAGTCCATCCCAAAGAATTGGAGGGTTTTTATCAAATCGGTAAAGAACGTGGTGTTACGGCGGAAGAAATACAGCAAGCGCTGTTTTCTTCTAATAATCTTATTTCATCGGAAAATTTAAGTGACGATGAAAGAATTGAGTATTTGTACAATTTGGCTCGTATAGCATGGGCTGATGATAAATTAGATGAAAAAGAAAAAGAAATTTTACAAAATGCCTGCAGACGATTGGAATTTGCTGAAGAAAATGTAGAGGAAATAGTGACATTTCTTTTGGAACAAGCGCGTGATAATAAAGCTTTTGACGATGTATTAGCAATCATTAAAAATTCATAGAGATGGTACTGAAAAATATTTTTACAACAAGAAAGCAAGCAGAAACAGATGTTGAGGAGGTTCAAATAGATGAGGAACAATCTTCAATACCAATTAAGTCTCTGACTGTGATTGGAACACGGGACGCAGGGCTGGCTGAAGGATCGCATAATGCCCTATTACCCAAATTACATTCAACATATATAAAACTCATGTGCGATATTCAGCAAGATGAAAAAAAACAAGAGGAGAGAAAAAGTGAGATAAGACAGAAAATAAGCGGATTAGAAACAATAAACTGTGATCTTGAAACTCAAATTAATAACGAAAAAGAAAATCTGACCAGAGAGGAAAGTAAAATTGCAAAGTTAATCGAAGATATAGACTACATAAACGAAAATCCACACAAGGTGGCAGGCGATACTTTTGTCAAAGCAAGTTTTTGGATTGGTTTTGTTATTATAACATTGCTTACCGCATATTTATTTGTTTTCTATAGTTCGGCAGCATATTCATCTTTTTTTAAAAATTTTAGCGTTGATGATACAAATATCATCAATTCTATCTTTGATGCACAGGCAATCGGGAAAGCATTAAACGATGGTTTTACCGAATTAATTTTAATCCTGACTATTCCCTCTGTATTTTTAGGATTGGGATTTTTGATTTACAAATTTTCGGAAGAGAAAGGCGTAAGTAAATATTTCAAAAATACAGGACTTATAGCAACAACTTTTATTTTTGATTTCATCATTGCTTACGAAATTGTCGAGAAAATTTATAATATCAAGAAAGAGGGTTCCTTTGAAGTTCTGCCTGATATGACGATTGCAATGGCTGCGCAACAAATAAATTTTTGGTTAATAATCTTTGCCGGATTTGTAGTTTACATTATATGGGGATTTGTATTCAGTTTTGTTATGCAAGAATACGAAAAAATGGATAAGGTAAGATATGCAATCAAATCAAAAGAAAAGAAATTAAGTGAATATAAAATTGAATGTAAAAGCCTCAAACAGAGAAAAGCGCAATTGGAATCACAAAAAGAATCAAATCAAGGCGAAATTAACAAGTTAAAAATACAATTAGAACGTTTTGTGATATATCTCAACGATGTCAAAGAAGGAATTAATGATTATTTTTCGGGTTGGGTTAATTATATGAAATCTACACGCATGAAAGAATCCGATATAGACCGGTGTACTTCTATCAAAGATAAATTTTTATCCAACTTGGAATCTTACGAATTTATTAAATAATCGTAATAATAAAAAATTCATCAAATTTATGGTATTTGCTGTAATATTTTTCATATTAATATTGCCAGGACAATGCAATAAAGCAAAAAACAGAAAATACCACAGTAAAGCAGCAGAAGGATGGGTAAAATAAATTAACAAAAATGACTGATAAATTAAACGAAGAACTTGGTAAAGCAATGAAGGCGAGAAGCCAATGATATAAAATGCCCGATATACAACACGCTATTTCGATGGCACCACGTATTTGCTACAATGCGTCGTGGAGTAATTGAGTAGCACATGTTATTGGACATATAGATGTATGGCAACAAAAATCAGGATACGGGCAATCTATACTTCATTGGCTTTCCAGATCGTAAACTACTATATCAGATGAGGAAATACGAAATAAACCATTTAAATTTTAAAAAAGATGGAAAATGAAGAAAAAAAAACAAAAAAGTCAAAGCGTAGATAATAACGCTTGGATGACACTTGGCATAGCACTATTCTTGGTTGGAGGAATACTGTTTATAACAGGAATAGCAGCACATCAAACAGATGAAGCAAAAGCAGAAAGCGTTGAAGGATTAAAAGAAGTAGAGGACAGATCTGAGATGAAAGAGCAATTAGAGGCAAACGATAAAAAAATTATTCGTATAATGCAAGTGTTAGTACAACATAAAGAAACAATCGAATCCATGCAGGAACAAATAACAAACTCAAATGAAATTATTTCCCATAACGCCACAGTATATAATGAATACAAAGACGAAGCTAACGAAGAAATGGCGAACATAGAATATACAGTAAAAAACATGAAAAAGACATAAAAGAAGTGCGTAAAGAAATAGAAAAACTAAACGACAAACAAATCTGGAAATAAATATGACAACAAACGAAATCCGTATTATCCTCGCGCTATTCATACCGACAGCTTTGCTCATAAAGTATGGCATCAATCAAGAAAAAACAAACGCGCGATTGATTACAATCAAAAAAATGAAACGTATTTTATTTTATTCCTGCTTCTTATCGTTGACATTATTATCTTGTGGAAATGGCAATAAAGAACAAAATAATCAAACCGAGAAAACAATACCTCAGGAAAAACAACTGAATATTTCCATTTTATTGGATTTGTCCGATAGAATTAATCCTCAAAAATATCCTGTTTCTCCCAAACATTATGAGCGGGATCTTGAAATCGTTAAAACTGTTACGGAATATTTTAAGAAAAACATGAAAAAACAAACAGCATGGAAAGCAAAAGGAAAAATAAGAATATTTTTTAGTCCGGTGCCGACTAATGCGGCTATAAACAAGATAGCAGAGAAACTGAATATTGATTGTTCCACATTGGACAATAAAGGAAGAAAGAATGTATATGATACAATAACAGAACTTTTCGCTCAAAATCTGGCGGAAATATACCAACAATCTATTCAGACAAGCAATTGGGAAGGCAGCGATATA
>JAIRKO010000004.1 GCA_031260045.1 Dysgonamonadaceae bacterium
AACAATTCAAAAGTTTTGTTCCCGCTTTGTTGGATAAGTCGTCAAATCCCCAATAAGGCTGTGGGGCAAGTTGTCCTAATCCTGTTCGTTGCCCTACTGTTTTCAGCCATTCTTTGTGAATATCAGCGACACAGTCACTGTCAAATGAAATCAAAATTTTGCGTTCGTTTCGGTCTATCTTAACCATAAAACCTCTGTCACTCGGCGAATTACCGTGAATAGTTTGCCGAAAACTCAATTCTGTTTCCGGATATTTTTTACCGGCCTCCTGATGTTGCCAACCATAGTTCAACAACAGAATTTGAGGAACAAATTTTACGGCTCGCGGCGAAGGTTCTGTGTGAAACAGCGTTGTCAGCGAAGACGTATTTAGCCGTTGTGCTTTTAATTCCCACTCGGCGGCATTGGGTACGGGAAGATTGTTTTCTTCGATTCCCAACAAATCTTCGAGCGTATTACCAATTCCCCCGCTGTTACCTTGCCGTGCATTGGGTATCCATCCTTTTTTGGCAATTGCCTGAAATTCTTTTATCAGGCTGTCTTTTGTGTATATTATAAGATTCATATTTTATCAAAAAGAGTTAATGGATGAAATTTCATTACTTCATTCTGTATTTTATTTTTTGTTATTCGTTTTTCTGCCATTTCGCAATAAACAGGAGAAAGTTCAATGCCAATATAATTTCTCTTCAATCCCATCGCAACAATGGCTGTTGTACCGCTTCCCATGAATGGGTCTAAAATAATCCGTGCGTTTGTTGCACCGATAATTCTGTCAATCAGGGCAACAGGAAAGGGCGCGGGATGCTCATTATTCATTTCCTGTGTAAACTCCCATACATCACCGTACGCATTTGCTTTGGGGATAAGTTTGAAATCAGGTTTGGGAATCAGGTAGATGACTTCGTATGTCGGCAAAAAATAACCGGGATTAAAGTTAATACCGCCTTTTCTGCGCCAAATAATAATTTGCCGTACAGGTAAGTCTCTAATAATGTCTTTTCTGTCCTGAATCAATCCATCCTGAACACGCCACTTGTGGTTGTAGAAAATAGCGCCGTCATCTTTAAGTAAACGGAACATTTCTTTCAGACAATTGTGCTGCCATTCGGCATATTCTTTATGCGGCATATTGTCGTCGTAATGGCTATAGCCGTTTACCAACGCAGCTCCTGCCCATTTTCCACCTCTGCCGTCTTTCATGCCGTTGCCTGTAGAATTTTTCAGGTTGTATGGCGGCGAAGTTACCACTAAATCCAAACATTTGTCCGGCATTTGACGCATTACGGTTAAACTGTCCCCGCAAATTATTTTGTTCAAATATGTTTCTTCAAAATTCATTGACTTTTATGTCCATTAAATCGGTGCAAAAGTAACAAAAAAATAATTGCGGACAAAAATCATATTGTCGATTGTCGGAAAAGCGCGACAGGAAAACGTTCGAATATGCTATTGTTTTTACTCCGTTCATCATCAAAATTTTTGCAAAGGTAAGATTATATTTTAAAGTTCACTCCATGACCAGAACCGGCTTGATCACTCTGCCATTTTCCGCATCGTTGAAAGCCTGATTTATTTGGTCGAACGGGTAAAAATGAATCATTTTTTCAAAAGGGAAGTTTCCTTTTTCCTGCAAAGCCAGAAGCTGCGGAATAAATTTTTGCGGCATCGACCACCCCGTATCAGGACTTTCCCATGTTTTGCCCTCACCGCGTTCCTTACGGCAAAAGTTGATGTTTCCACCGATGCCAACGCCGCAGGCTTTGCCGTCTTTGTTTAGCGCCAGCCGCAAGTTTTCAAGTAAAGTATGGCTGCCCGATGTGTCAAAACCGTAATCAATTCCGCCGCACATATTTTTGATGGTTGCCGCAATGTTTTCCGTTTCACCCGTATTTATACAACAAGTGGCTCCAAGCTCAAGGGCGACATTTAACCTTGCGGGAATTTTATCTATTGCGATGATCGGATCACATCCGCATACCCTCGCCGCAAGCACCGCCGACAAGCCGACAGCACCGACTCCAAACACCGCCAACGGTTTTCCTTTCGTAGGTTTAAGACAATTCATTACCGAGCCTGCTCCGGTCATTACACCGCAACCGACAGGCGCCAGCGATTTAAGGTCAAGAGAAGAAGCAGCTTTGGTCAGGGCGTTTTTGTGGCAAACCGTAAATGTACTGAAGCCTCCCTGCCGCATCAACGGGAAAATCTGCTTGCCGTTCAAAGAAAAAGGCGTGCTGCCGTCCAGACGTTTGCCGTCGAAAAAACAGTAAATATGGCTGCACTGATAGGTTCGATTACCTTTGCAGGCATTGCACCCGCCACAATACGTGTAGGCAGCTATAACCCTATCGCCCGGCTTGAAACCTCTTACCTTTTTGCCGGTCTTGACAACCGTTCCGCTCGTTTCGTGTCCCAGCAGGTAGTGTCCCCCGTGCATAGCAATATCCGTATGGCAAATGCCGCAGGCGGCTACTTTCACAAGAACTTCGTCGTCTTTCGGGTCTTCCAGATCAAGCTCTTCCATGAGGAACTTACCCGAATTATTTTCAAGTGCAGCAATGATTTTCATATTCGTTTACAGCTGTCAAAAGTTAGTATTCTGTTTCAGATTCTCCGCGTACCGGTTAACGCGACGCATTTCATCCGGTATATTTATTTTTTGCGGGCAGTGGGATTTGCAAATTCCGCAGCCTGTACAGTGGTCGGCTTGACGCAGTTTGGGAACGCTGCGGTCGTATCCAATCAAAAATTCGCGCCGCGCCTGTCTGTAATTCTCGTCATTCGCGCTTTTCAGTATTTTTCCTGCGCTCACGCAACGGTTATAGTGTCCGAATATGTCGGGTATGTCGAGACCGTAAAGACACGGCATACAATATTGGCACTCTGTACACGGGATATAATCCGAATCGATCAGTATTTCCGTCACCTTTTCAAGTGTTCCGTATTCCTGTTCGTTTAGCGGGACAAGCGGCGCATAAGTGCGTATATTTTCCTGCAAATGTTCCATATAAACCATGCCGCTAAGTACAGTCAGCACATTTTCGGGAGTGGCGGCATACCGGAAAGCCCACTGAGCCGGAGTAGATTCGGAATGAACCTCTTTCATCAGAGCAAGCGCTCGCGAAGGAACCCTCGCAAGACGACCTCCGAGCAAAGGCTCCATGATTATTGCCGGGACGCTGTGTTTTACAAGTTCTCCGTAAAGATATTCGGCATTGACGTTCTGTTGATTTTCTGCGTTAGTACGTTCGGGAGTTGCATGTTGCCAGTCCTGATAATTAAGTTGTATCTGGACAAAATCCCACCGGACATTCATTGCCAGCACGTAATCAAAGACTTCCACATTGCCGTGAAACGACCAGCCCAGATTGCGGATACGACCGGCTTTGCGCTCTTCAATCAGGAAATCCAAAATTCCGTTGTCGATAAAACGTTTCCGAAAAGTTGCCATTCCCTCGCCGGGGCCGATATTGTGCATAAGATAGTAGTCCAAACAGTCAACCTGTAAAGCCTTGAAAGAGTTATTGTACATGGCAATTGAAGCCTGCCGTCCCGGATCGCTGAAGTTGGACATTTTGGTGGCAATAAAAAATCTGTCGCGGGGATGACGTTTCAGGGCAATGCCTGTCGCCGTTTCCGACCAGCCGCGAACATACACGGGGGCTGTGTCAAAATAGTTCACGCCGTGCGCTATGGCGTAATCGACCAGCTCGTTAACGGCGTCCTGGTCTATTTCTTCGCCGCTACCGTCGGCTTTCCGGCGCAGGGGCCAGCGCATACAGCCGTATCCCAGAAGCGATACCTTATCGCCCGTGTTATGATTTATGCGATAAGTCATTTTGTCGGTCGGGACTTCCCCGATGGCTCCGCCTTCAGCCGAAACCGTGTTTTTAGGTTTGCAGCCATACAGGGTGGCGGCAGTTCCGGCTCCCGTAAGCGTCAGGAAATCGCGGCGATTCATTTCTTTTCTATCCTTATTTTTCATATTCACAATTATTTTCTAAACCGTATGATGTACAACATTTCCCTCCACATAAACGGCGCTGAACGGACGCGCGGGACAGAGATACTCGCAGGCGCCGCAACCGATACACAATTCTTTGTCGATTACCGGGAGTTTCAGCGAATTTTTGTTTCCGGGATTGACGGCGGCGAGGGTAATCGCGCCTGTGGGACATTTATTCGCGCAACTGTTACACTGTATTCCGTCGCGGTTCACCACACAATTGTCCTTTATCCATACGGCTTTGCCTATGGAAACGGCGGATTTGTCAGCCGGAGCAATCCTGCGAA
>JAIRKO010000021.1 GCA_031260045.1 Dysgonamonadaceae bacterium
TATAGCGCCGGGGTTCCACCTCTTCCCATTCCGAACAGAGCAGTTAAACCCGGTTGCGCCGATGGTACTGCATGTTTTGTGGGAGAGTAGGTCGTCGCCGGTTTTTTTTTGAAAACCCCCTCAAGTAATAAAACTTGATGGGGTTTTTCTTTGCTGTCATTATTGCAGACGTAACGGCGAGAGGTTCGGGAAGCCGATTTATTTTGACGGAAGTATAATGCGTATAAATTCAGGTCGTTAGTGGGAATAAACCTTGGCTATCGTGTTTCAAATGTTGATATTCATAACAATCTCAGGGGACGGCGTTTCCGCAATGTGCAATTTGATACGTTTTTACCCAAATCAGAGCGGCTGAAAGGTGGGAAAATTGAGCTTTCATTTCATTTTTAGATTTTAATTTATTGCAATCGGCTGCGGTATTCTACCCGCGCAGTTCGCTATTTCCTATTCCTCCACCATTTCCTTCACCGGATTAATCAAAAAAATCCGCTCCGAAGCCCGCGTAAAAGCCGTATAAAGCCACCGGTAATAGTCAATTCCCAAATACTCGCGAGGTACGTACGACAAATCCAGAAAAACATTTTTCCATTGCCCGCCCTGCGCTTTGTGGCAAGTTACCGCATAGGCGTATTTTACCTGAATTACATTGAAATAAGGATTTTCTTTCACCAAGTTCATTTTTTCCCGTTTTCCACGAACATCTTCATAATCGGCTAAAACATTGTGATACAACTTATCGCTCATTTCTTTCGGCAAAGCCGGCGAATCGGCGTGCAAAGTTTCCAGTAAAATCTTGACTTCCATTTCCGTCCCGTAATCGGGAAAACGCACCAACACATCGCAAAAACGAAAATCGTACAATTCCTGCGTTTTCCTTACCCGAAGCACTTGCATCAAATCGCCGTTGGCAATAAAATCCATCGTTTCTTCGTTTTTCGCCCAATAATAATTGTTTTTGGCGACCATCAGCAAATCCCCGGAAGTCAATTCTTCTTCCCGCAGGAGAATGCGGTTGCGGACGCCGTTGTTGAAAATCCCGGTACGTTTATTCGAGCGAGCAATGATGATGGTTTCTTCCAAACCGTCGCGGTTGTAAGCGTCGCTGATGCTTTCTATCAATTCCTCGCCGCCAATTTTGTTTACATCGGGAAAATTTTTCATCCGAATTACCGGATATTCGTCGGTTTGATTTTCGTCTAAGGCTTTACGTAACAGCGTGGCATTGGATAAGATACCCGACATTTCGGCTTGACGGACGACCTGCGTTAAAGTCATGCTGTGAACTTCCAAGTCGTAGCCTTTCAGCACGTTGGTATCCAAAGCGGGGCTTTCGGTTTGGGAAACGGGCGGCAACTGCGCCGAATCGCCCAAAAGAATTAGGCGGCAACCCTCCCCGCTGTAAACGTAACGAATTAAATCGTCCAACAAGCGTCCCGAACCGAAGATGAAAGAATCCAAGCCATCGTTGGCAATCATGGAAGCTTCGTCGACAATAAACAAGGTGTGTTTGTGCAGGTTATCTGCCGGCGAAAATCCCGAAGGCTCGTTGGAAAAAACCTTTTGCCTGTATATTTTTTTGTGAATCGTATAGGCATTTTGTCCGGCATATGCGGCGAAAACTTTGGCGGCGCGACCTGTGGGCGCGAGTAAAACCGATTTCCGTTTCGCCTCGTTCATGGTCTTTACGATTGCGCCGACCAACGACGATTTTCCCGTACCGGCATAGCCTTTCAACAAAAATATTGAACGGTTGTTCCCGTCGAAAAGAAAAGCGCTCAATTTTTCCAAAGCCGATTGCTGCTCGCTTGTAGGCTCGAATGGGAAGTTTTTTTTGATTTGTTCCGAAAAAAATTGAGATACCATATCGGGGAATTAAAAATTAGGAGTTAAGAATGGGAATAACCCTGATTTGCCTTTATTCTTAACTCGTTTTCACCTGCCGTTTTCCACCGGAACAACCAGTTTGTAACCTTTGCCGTGAATATTTATAATTTCCACGCGGGGGTCGTCTTTCAATAATTTCCTCAGTTTGGTGATGTACACATCCATACTGCGTGCGGCAAACTGGTAAAAATCGGGATTTGGGTTCCAAATGGTGTTTACGGCAAATTCGCGGTCGAGAATTTCGTTCATGTTGGCGCACAAATACACGAGCAAATCACATTCTTTGGTTGTCAATTTCGTAATGTTGACGCCGATTGTCAAGGTTTGCTTTTGCGTGTCGAAAGTATAATTCCCTATTTGATAGAAAGGTGCGTTTTTATTTTTCTTTCCGTTAATTCGGCGCATAATGGCTTCGATACGCAGCAAAAGTTCCTGCATATTGAACGGTTTTGTCAGGTAATCGTCGGCGCCGACTTTGAACCCTGCCAGCACGTCATCTTTCATGTTTTTGGCTGTCAGGAAGATAATAGGTATTTCAGGGTCTATTTTACGAATATCTTGCGCCAAAGCAAATCCGTCTTTTTTGGGCATCATCACATCTAAAATACAAAGGTCGTATTTCTTGCCCGGAAAGGCTTTAAAGCCGCGTTCTCCGTCGGGAAACAGATTGACGGCAAATTTTTTTGTTTGCAGGTATTCGCTCAATAGCATACCCAAGTTTTCGTCGTCTTCACAAAGGAAGATTTTAATCTTTTCATTCATAAGTTATAACAATTAATATATTAAGTAAACTCCCCATCATCCCGAAAAAACGAGCTACGGTTTGCGGGGGATTGCGGGTCTACGCTCACAATGACGGCTTTTTTGAAACCGCAATGATGGTTTTTGAAACCCGCAATAATGGCTTTTAAATCTCACTACAATATATTAACCCCTAAAATGCCCCTTTATTGTATACAAGGCAACCCAATAATAAATTTCGTCCCCACATTTAACTCGCTTTCCACTTTAATCGTACCGTTCAGTTCGGTGATAATTTTTTTCACATAAGCCAATCCCAGCCCGAAACCCTTCACATTGTGTACGTTACCGGTGGAAACGCGATAAAACCGATCAAAAATCTTTTTCAAATTCTCTTTTCGGATACCGGTTCCGTTATCCGAAATGCTGATTATTATTTTATTGTCGACGTTTTTCGTTTCGGCGCAGAGTTTCAAAGGCACATCCGCCCGCCGGTATTTCAGGGCGTTTTCCATCAGGTTGAAAAGCACATTGGTAAAGTGCATTTCATCTACGAAAGCCATCGGTTCGGTCGCCTCCGTTGTCAATTCAAGCGTTCCACCGCATTTTTCCACCTGTATGCCGAAAATCTGTACAATATTCAATAACAAATCGTTAACGTCCACTTCCTTGATTTTCATTATCGCCCGTCCGTTGTCCATCAAAGACATTTGCAAAACCTTGTCTATCAAGAAGTTTAACCGCCTCGTTTCATCTTCGACGGTTTTCGTAATTTTGTTGAACGCCGCCGATTCTTTCAACGAACCGCCGTGTTCCATCCTCTCTATCATATTTTCATCGCCCAGCATTTGCGCGGCAATGGAAATACTTGCTACCGGCGTTTTCAACTCATGTGTCATATTGCTTATAAAATCCTTTTTCATTTCGGACAATCGCTTCTGCCTCATTATAATATAAAGAGTGACGGAAAATGCAAACAGGAGAAAAAAGGTAAAAGCGATGGAGGGTATCACGAAACGGAGGGAATTAAAAACGCTGTGTTTATCGTCCGTGAAAGCAAGCAAGAGGGCGTATGATTTTGCCGGCGGCGGGTCTTTGGGAAACAACGTCTGTGAAAACACCTTTTCCGATTCGGGAAAATCATAGCCCGGACTTTTCCAATAAATTAAATCGGGATTATATCCTTTGACGGCGTAATGAAAAGGCAAAATCACATTATTATTCGCCAGTTCCGTTTGAATATACACTTCTAATTTTTTGAAATCAATCCGTTCCTCAATCGGTTTTTCGGCGGCTTTCATAGAAGTTCGGATGACTTCGTTCACCAAATTTTCCCGGTAGGCATATTGATCGATTAAAGATTCCCGCACCGTTTGAGATTCGTAGCGCAAATCGCTTTTCCCGTAATTTCCCGTAATATTCTCGTAATCGTCTATCTGAATATCGGGAAGGTCTAATTGTTCGGTATTCAGGGCGATATTGCTTTTTTCGGTATTTTTCCGGTTGTTTTTTTTATTAATATGGTAAATTTGTCCCTGCAATAAACGGGAAGTTTCGTCTAATTCGAGGTTATGCGAAACCTGAAACAGGCTTCTTTTAACGGCTTCGCTGAATTGCTCTTTCCGGTTTTTTACGATGATGTGTATATAATACCCTTGTAAATACAGCAACCCCGCGAAAGCAAAAATCATTACGCCGGTCAATAACCAGATTACCGATCTCCTCATTTGTTTATTCCTTAATTAAATATTGGGCAAAGTAACGGCTTTTTTTGATACAAAAAAAATAATAAATAATGATTATTTTTTCGTCCCCAAAACCCCCAATTTTGTACAAAAACCCGCCCCTTTGATACCCAATTTCCCAAAATATTAAGCGATTATAGGTTTTATTCCAAAAATTTGTTTTACATTTGCGCGTTCAAATACCGTTTTTTATGTATGTCCCGAAAAATGGTAATATATAATATAAAGGTGTATTTGAAATGTGAGTACTTATATATTTTTATTAATTATTAAACATGTTTTTATGAAAAGAAAATTATTTACATTGCTTTTAGCAATTGGAGTTTTGACTACTTTTCAGGCAAACGCGCAGACAGCGAAAAGTCCGGTAACAGCTCGGATATTCGTTGACCATAGCGGCTTGGATAAGAATAAGTCAGAAAAAGATTCTTTCCCAAAAGAGAAGAAGAACATTTTCAACTGGTTCTCTTTCAATGGCGAGAATATTTATGTGAAAACCGACGCCGCTGCTACCGACTCTGCCAAGAGTAGAGCGCGTGCGCTTGCGGATCCTGGGAGTGTTTTTAGACTGAACTGGTTAACCTTGGGAGAGGTTGGCGGTCAAACGATAGATACCCTCAGATTCAGTATCACCCCGAAAGGTAGTAACAAACCGCTTGAGTTACCGACTCGAGACGGAATAAAAACGAATCGGTTTAGCATCTTAACGGGAACCCCCGATAGTATAGATGCAGACGGGAAAGACCATTTGTACGTAAACCTCTTCGATTCTCTCAAGTTTGCCGGATTTGGACACAAGCCAGACGGTACGCTCGTGGATAGCCTCGTGCAAGGTTATTTGGTATGGAGCTTGGCTGGAGCAGGCGATGTTAAGTTAGAACTGAACACGCCGGAGAATCTTGCTTTCGTAGTCGAAAATCAAACAACCAAAGAACTTGGTCTTAAGTATTTCAATGAATTTGCCTTTTACGGAACAAACTTACCGGTAATTGAGAATGACTTCTTGAAATTTCAATACGGCTACGCTCTTCAGACCGGTACCAGAGAGTTTCATACGGGTAGATTGTATCAAACGCAAGAATATCCTTTTTTCGCAATATACGACAGAGATAAGGATTTGCTGGGTAACTCCAACAAACCTTACAATTGGCGGAAGGACAACGAAAACCCGCTTGATACGGCTGCATATACCTACCTCAATGCCAAAGTGATAGACAATAAGGCTCTTCAGCTTGATGGTAGGACTATTGATTTGGATTCTATTATTTGGTTTATTGGCGACTGGAAGAACAAGGTATATGCGACGGGCAACAATGCTCAAGACTCTGCTGGGTATTATTCGTATCTCTTGGATAGTATATTTAAACCGACAGGGAAGGACACGGTGGTAGCAAGCCCATGGGTTGTTCCGGGTAGTCAGCTTAGTGATAGCGCCCACTGGGCATGGAGAGGTTTTGATCGGTTACCCGCGGACTTTAATCTATCATCTGTAAAAACATTCCATAAAGACAGCGCTGATGCTGTGTGGATATATCTGAAAAATAATGCCGGTAACTTAGAATTTACTGTTAAGACAGGCGCCGAAAATACTGCAGCATCCTGGTCAAACGGCTATCCTACTAAATTTGCCTCCGAAGAAATAGGCGACCCTGTTTATTACCGTGTAGATACAATGGTGTGGACGGTTTTAGCTGATGTTGTTAATTATTTTTCGATTCACAATGGCAATATAGCTGACAAGTATGCCACCGTGCGCAACGATTCAACTCGAATTGACTCGCTTTTTACTTTTAGCTACAACAAGGACGGTGCTGTGGAAGCAATCACTGGTAAGAGGTATTTATACAAACAGGATAAAAATAATGACTTCTGGTATCCTCTTTTCGTAAAAGTAGAGGAAACGGATGATTCCGAACCGGAAAGACTGTATACCTACGTAGATGGTCAATGGTTAAAGGACTACAAGTTTCATCTGGGTTCTGTAGAGCAGAAAATTATTATTAAAGGTTTTGAAGGCCGGTCAATTATTGAAGGCGACAAATCTTATGCTACGCTTTCAGATGTGATCCCGGGAGTTGAACTTATGTTTGAAATTGTAGATTCACTTGATGAAAAAGGGCTGTTAAAGTATTATAAGAAACTTGACATTAACGGCGACGAAGAAGTTCAACCTAAATTCGCTACTTGGGAGAATATTGACACATTGAATAATAATAAGGATAGTATTATCGCAGTGTTCCGTATCAAGCAGGGTGACAAATACCTGACAGTTTTGGATACGATCGCATTCAAGTCTCCGCTTACCAATACGTTGGGATGGGTGCATCAAGATAGCACGTTTGAGGACGAAAACGGTATCGCTAACGATAGGATTCTTCAATACTTTGCCATTCTGCGTGATTATACCACCGATAGCATTGTTACGTTCTTGCCTTTGGCTCGCAAAGACTTTGGCGCTGGGGATACGCTGATTTTCAATTTGAAAATAGGTCAAATAAGAAACGATTTCGCTAACTTAGATAACGTATTTCGCGTTGAAGCCGCACTTACCCATGAATTGGTTGTTGCCGATATTCTTTCCGAAATGGAACCCCTTAGCGTTGCATTATACTCTACTTTAACCCCGTGGAAATGGAATGCGAATATAGACAAGTATGTTTCTATCCAAAGCACAAAAACAGGTTTTTATTATCATGGAAACGGCGACACGACCTCAGTATATAGTAAAAACGATATTGGGTCGCATTGGAAAGTAGAAAAAACTTTCGACAAAGAAGGCAAAATAGATGACAAGTGGAGATTTACTCCTACGTATACAGACTATGGGAAAGCCGGTGTAGTAAGAAGACCTACATTTTCTTCGGAAGGAAAAATAAAAGGGAACAGCAAAGGCATAGAAGTTTTTGCTTATCAAAACCCCAGAGGAGAAGTTATCTTTGCACATGCAACAGATACTCTAAATTCGGCTCCGGTAATAGGAGATACCCTTGTCAAAATTACTTCCGTTGTAGAAGATGTTACCAATTTTGATTTGTACGCTACTACCCCTTCGAAACGAGTAAATATCTGGTCTAAATACGATGTTGTAAAATATATTTCGTTTGATAGGGATTTGGGCGTTACCGATTCAATATTAGAAGTTGGTTACGACCAGTTTGCCAGTGAACCTCCTGTTGTGAATGTTGTCAAAATAGCAGACACGGTTTTGGTGAGCAATAGTAAGGAGCGTTTGTATGAATATCCTGCTTATAAATTATTTTTCGTTTCCGCGAACAGACAAGATACATTTTTCTTGGGCTTACTGGGTGATGAGAGAGTAATTAAGTGGATACATGACTCTATCGCCAATAAAGAGGATAGCTATACCAAGACAGAGTTCCGTTTGCTTAACTACGTTGACGCCACAGATGGCAAGGATTACCAATTTTTGCAAATCCATAACGGTAAGGAACAACTGATTATGGCTGGCGGCGACGGTAGTAATTACAGTCTTTCGGATACCAGCGGTCTTTATCGGATAGTTCAAAATGTTAAAGGACTTGTCGATGAGAGAGTGGCTATTAAATGGACTCTTTCCCGCGCCAATCTTTCTACCGATTATCTTAAAATTGATGGCATCAATGAGCGAGTAGCCGGTATATTCCACAGCACCGACTTTACAGATCTTGTTATTACGCAAAGCGCTGCAGGCTTAGGTCGCCTTGGCACAAAGGTAGATGACAAAGCGAATCTGTTGTTCGAGAAAGTGGAAAATGACACAGCAATTGTCGAACCTGTTGAACCGGTGTTAGCGCAGGTTGAAGATCCGGTATACTATTATATCTCGCTCGGCGGTAAATATCTGATAGATAATGGCGAAGTAGAGGATGCTTCCTTTTTTGGAGACAAAGAAAGCGCAACCCATTTTGCTCTTGCGTTAGCAGACAGCACCGAAGCGGAAGGATATAAAATTATGCTTGAAACTAAGGCAGCTAACTACTTGACGATTATGGGTAAATACCATTTGTTATTCAATCCTGAAAAGGATGATGCTTATGAGTTTACGTTGGAATTTATCGGCGAACCTGAAATTCTCAAGGACTTGGTGTATATCAAAAACATCCAGGCAAACGGGGCTGAAGGTAAATTGCACAGCGCTGAAATAGCAGGTCAATCGCTTGCTATCGGCGAAGAGGGAGTTGCAACTCTCGTGGATACCGAATCTGCCGACAATCTCATATTCACCATAGCGTCAGCCGCTCTGCCGCTTGTTGCTGGAGATCCTGACGTTTCTACCACCGACGACACGATACATTATTATATCGGAACCGTTGACGGTAAATATTTGACGATAGATGAAGAAGACAAAGTTGTTTTTGCCGAAGTAGAAAAAGAAGATGCAACTACGTTTGCATTTGATAGAGTAGAAGACAACGACCAAAGCAAAGACTTTGTCATTTTCTCTGCCGCAGGTTATTTAACTCTTGGTGATGAAGGTTTTGCCTTCGGCGACAGCAAGGAAGCCGCGCATACATTCGGATTACCTCTTCTTGTACACTATTATCCCACCGGTATTAAAACCGTTAACGCTTCCGCAGTGAACGTTTACGGCGTAATCGGCGGCGTGAAAGTAGTGAACGCAACGGGCGCAGTAGCCATCTACACCATTGACGGTCGTTTGGTTGCACAAAAAGCGGTTGTTGCACCGGCTCAAACGATTTCGGTACCTGCCGGTATCTATATCGTGAGAAACGGTTCGGAAGTATCCAAAGTGCTTGTTAAATAAATAATCAATTAACATCATAAATGTGATCATGGAAAGGGCGTTCCTTATGGAACGCCCTTTTTGTGTTTTGCAATGATGGCTATTTCCGTACACGGTTTGCAATAACACAACGGACTTTTTCAATCCCACCGCTTGCATATTTCAAAAGATTATTCTATCTTTGCGCACTCAATTCTTTAAGGGTCAGTCAAGAGAAAGAATATTCCTTTCCACCCCCGGAAATAACCTGTAAAATTAAAACGGATGTACGTAATTGTAGAAATTCAGGGTCAACAGTTTAAGGTTGAAAAAGACCTGAAATTGTTTGTTCACCGCTTGGAAGGTGAAGAGGGCGCAAAAGTGGAATTTGACAAAGTGCTTTTAGCCGATAATAACGGTTCGGTCACGGTGGGCGCTCCCGTAATTGAAGGCGCAAAAGTAACGGCGGAAATCTTAAAACCTTTGGTAAAAGGCGATAAAGTATTAGTTTTCCATAAAAAAAGGAGAAAAGGGTATCGTAAATTGAACGGTCATCGTCAGCAATTTTCTCAAATCGTGATTAAAAAAATTCAAGTTTAATTCGTTAAAAATTTTAGAAAAATGGCACATAAAAAAGGCGTCGGCAGTTCAAAAAACGGACGCGAATCGCACAGTAAACGATTAGGCATTAAAATTTTCGGCGGCGAAATCTGCAAGGCGGGCAACATTCTTATTCGCCAGCGGGGAACACGGCATCATCCGGGTGAAAATGTAGGAATAGGCAAGGATCATACTTTGTTCGCATTGATTGACGGACGAGTTGTTTTCAAAAAGCAAAAGGACGACAGGTCGTATGTATCGGTCGAACCGGCGCTTGCTTAAAGATTGGCATACAAATGTTTATCTCCCATATTGTTTGAAAGGCGTTTCTCTTCATGAGGAACGCTTTTTTTAACGCTTATTTCGTTCCTAAATAATTCCGTCAGAACATCTAAAGAAACGGCAGCTCCGGCTCTGGCTGAGGTCGAATACAGCAGAACGGTTTCAATATTTTTGCCGGCAAGCTGTACAAAAGTTCGTAAAGGTCTTTTCCCTTTTGGCATGTGAAAAGCGATACCGTGAAGCGCGAGGTAGGATTTGAACCAGCCGATAGCGCTTGATTTTCCGGCGCTACTGGTAAAAATGATTTTCCGAAGAGAAGGTTTTTCTTCCAAAATGCCAAAAATATCCATGTATTCTACGATTTCAAGGTTTTCATCCGATGAGTTTTTATCGGTTCGACGAATAATTTTACCCATGTCGGAAACTCCGACGCCCAACCGGTTTAGAATATTTTTTCGTTCTTCAACGGCTTCTATGCCGGAAAAATATTGCAAAGGACTGTCGGCAATTCGGGACATGATTCGCCAGAAATAATTATTCTTGTTCGGATAAAAGAAATCATACGACCAATTCCGCAACGTAGGAGGAAAAGTACCGATAATAATACTTTTAGCTCCGTTGGGAACATAATTGCCCCATGGATGAGATTCTTCGTGCATTAAAATTGTTTTTGTAAAAGATTTTACCTTCCGCCTGTAATTACCGCTGTAAATTTAGGCAAAAATTTTCTTAATACGGAATAAATTCCTAACGCAACAAATATTACAATAATCACAATTAAAAAATATAAACCTGTGATAACAATATCGCTTTTGGGGTTACAAAATTTGTAGATTATATCTTTTAATTTTATTAAAATAAACGGATTGTGTATAGCAAATACAAAAAATGAAGCCGACGACAAAAAAGGATGCGCTTTTATTTTTCCCTTTTCAAATAAATGAGCGACGAAATTAAAACAAAATAGTATGCCGACAATAATATTGATTTTGTGAATAAAAACATTGTAAGCATATTCTATTGTCAATAAATCAACAACAGCAATAATCGGATAGAGTATAAAAGACAAAAGTTTTATTTTTGCATAAAGTTCAATTATGTTCCTTTTATTTATAGAGAAATAAGCGCCGGCGGAAAAAAAGAACATGCAGCAGATACCGAATCCGGACAATGCGAGCCACCAATTAAAATACCATAAAATTCCCAATATAATAACGGCATATATTCTTATGTATTTGATAGTTAAAAAGATAACCGGCGTAAAAATTACAACAACCATTAAATCACGCACAAACCAGAATGGATATACGATGGGCATGCCACCTCTGGTATCCCATAAATAATGCAAAAATGCCGACATGTTAAATTCTATACTGCTGCTAATCAATCCTTTTAATGCGGGAAAAATGGCGATAACGGCATAAATTGTTATCAGGAATAAATTCCAAAATAGGTATGGAATAAGCAATGTTTTTGTTCTTGTGCGCAATTTGTTGCCGTAACTTTGAATGTTAAATTTTTCGATATTCAGGAAAAAAAGAAATCCCGAAATAAAAAAGAAAAGCGGAACGGAAATGCCGCCCAAAACTACCGAAAGCAGGTTGCTGCAAACGGAATGTAACGGTAAAAAGGCTTCGCTACCGAAAGTTTCATTGGCAATTGTTACCATTGCGCTTTTGTTGTGGATGAACAATACGCCGACAATGAGCGGGAAACGTAGAAAATCAATCACTTGCGATTGTAGATTTTGAGAAGAAATTTTATTTGTCATAAAAGTTTATCTATGATATTTATATGATAATTATACATATATTTACCGCGATCAAAATTATATCTCTGTGTAAGTTTGTGCTATAAATTACACAAGGAATTACAAAGATTGTGAAAATCCTTGTAAATTTAAATTGTGCAAAATTAATGTTTATTTATTAAGATATGTGCGAAAAATTAAATTATATTTTTTGTTTTGGATTGCTTCTCGCTGGTGATGGGTGCGGTGTTTTGGCTTTGCTACGCCCACAAAAACGGCGATTTCTTGAATTAAATATTTTTTTTACCTTTGCGAACTAAAAAATAAATGGACATGAAAGTAGTCATATTAGCAGGAGGGTTTGGCACCCGTTTGTCGGAGGAAACGGGTATTAGACCGAAGCCATTGCTGGAAATTGGGGGTATGCCCATTTTGTGGCATATTATGAAACTGTACTCTGTCTACGGTTTCAATGATTTTGTGATATGCCTTGGCTACAAAGGCTATATGATAAAGGAATTTTTTGCCAACTATTTCCTGTATAAATCCGACTTAACCATAGACCTTGCCGCCAACTCCATAAAAGTGCTTGATTCACAGGTGGAACCATGGAAAATTACCCTGATTGACACAGGTGCGGAAACCATGACCGGTGGTCGCATCAAGCGTATTCAACCGCATGTGGGCAACGAACCGTTTATGCTCACTTACGGTGATGGCGTGAGCAACGTTAATATAAAAAAGTTGCTGGATTATCATTTCGCACAGAAAAAATACTGTACGGTAACCGCTGTGCAGCCAGCCGGAAAATTCGGCGCGTTAAATATTGACAGGTTTGGAATTGTCGGTTCGTTTCAGGAAAAACCACAAGGTGATGGAACGTGGATTAACGGAGGATTTTTTGTGTGCGAGCCGCAGATTTTCGATTATATCGAAAACGATCAAACTTTTTGGGAACTTGCTCCTATGGAAAATTTAGCTAAACAAAATAAGATGGCGGCATATCTTCACAAAGATTTTTGGCGTCCGATGGATACTTTACGGGATAAGGCGGATTTGGAAAATATTTGGAATACAGGCAAGGCGCCGTGGAAAATATGGTAGATTTTGCTGTATATAGTAATAAGCGCGTATTAATTACCGGACACACGGGTTTTAAAGGTTCGTGGCTGGCGATATGGCTGCACGCTTTGGGAGCGAAAGTGTGGGGCTATGCATTAAATCCGTATAGCGAAAAGGATAATTTTGTGTTGAGCGGTATTGGAGAGCAAATAGAGAACGATATTCGCGGTGATATTAGAGATAGAAAAAAGTTGCATGAGGTTTTTACAATATGTCAGCCCGAAATAGTATTCCATTTGGCGGCGCAACCTTTGGTGCGATTATCCTATGAGCATCCGGTGGAAACTTATGAAACAAACGTGATGGGTAGCGTAAATGTTTTGGAAGAAGTGAGGCAATGTTCCGCTACTAAAATCGCCATAATGATAACTACCGATAAATGTTATGAAAACCGCGAACAATGGTGGGGTTATCGGGAGAATGAGGCGTTGGGCGGTTACGATCCCTATTCTTCGTCGAAAGGCGCTGCGGAAATTGCTATCAGCGCATGGCGGCGTTCATTTATGAATCCGCTGTTTTATGAAAAACACGGCAAGGCTTTGGCTTCGGTACGGGCGGGCAATGTTGTGGGCGGCGGCGATTGGGCTGCCGATAGAATTGTTCCGGATTGCATCCGCGCCATAGAAGCCGGTAAACCGGTAGAGGTACGTTTTCCGCAGGCGGTGCGCCCGTGGCAGCACGTATTGGAGCCGCTGAGCGGCTACCTGACTTTGGGCGCCAAGTTGTGGAGCAATCCCACAAAATTTGCCGAAGCGTGGAACTTTGGTCCCTCGCTTGATTCGATAGTACCGGTATGGGACGTTGCCCGCATGGTGGTGGAGTTTTACGGCGCAGGTATGCTGAAAGATGCTTCAAATCCCGATGCCTTACACGAGGCAAAACTGCTTGCGTTGGACATTTCCAAAGCTCGCTATGAGTTGGGATGGACGCCAAAATGGAATATTCGCACCACCATTGCAAAAACTGTGGAGTGGTACGCGCATTATCAAAAGGAAAATGTCTATCAACTCTGCTTGAAACAAATAACCGAATATAATGACCACAAGAGATAAAATTTTAACACTGGTAAAGGAGTATTATCAAGAGCAGATTGAAAGCAAGAAGAGAGCCTTTGAGCCGGGCGACCGCATTAGCTACGGCGGGCGTTTTTTTGATGAAAAAGAGTTGCTCAACCTTATAGATAGCGGACTGGAATTTTGGCTTACTGCCGGACGCTATGTCGCACGGTTTGAAAAAATGTTTGCCGAGTTTCTCAACGTGCGATTTTGTAGCCTCACCAACTCCGGCTCGTCTGCCAACCTGCTTGCATTCATGGCGCTTACTTCCCAAAAACTTGGCGAAAGAGCCATTCGTCGCGGTGATGAGGTGATTACCGTAGCGGCGGGTTTTCCCACTACCGTTGCCCCCGTTGTCCAGTATGGCGCAATTCCGGTGTTTGTCGATGTAACCATTCCCGACTATAATATTGATACGGTGCAGCTTGAAGCCGCGATCAGCCGTAAAACCAAAGCGGTGATGATTGCGCATACATTGGGAAATCCTTTTGACTTGAAAGCGGTAAAAAATTTTTGCAACAAGCATAACCTTTGGTTAATAGAAGACAATTGCGACGCACTTGGCTCAAAATATTTCATTGATGGCGAATGGAAATATACCGGAACAATCGGCGATATCGGCACATCAAGTTTTTATCCGCCGCACCACATCACTATGGGCGAGGGCGGCGCGGTTTATACCAACAATCCGCTGCTCAGGCAAATCGTTAACTCTTTCCGCGACTGGGGGCGCGACTGCTGGTGCGATTCGGGGAAAGACAATACTTGCAAGCGTCGCTTTATGCAGCAATTCGGCGCATTGCCTTTGGGATACGACCACAAGTATGTGTATTCCCACTTCGGCTACAACTTGAAAGCAACCGAAATGCAGGCTGCTATCGGTTGCGCACAACTCGAAAAGTTGCCGCACATCATGGCGTCGCGGAAAAAGAATTGGAACTACCTCCGCGAACAACTTGACAAGTACGGCGACAATCTCATTTTGCCCGAGCCAACCCCTCATTCTGAGCCTTGCTGGTTTGGCTTCCTTATTTACGTAAAAGAAACCGCTAATTTCACGCGCAACGAGATAGTCCAGCATCTCGAAAAAAACAACATCCAGACGCGCATGCTCTTTGCCGGCAACCTGACAAAGCACCCTTGCTTTGACGAAATGCGGGCTGTCGGTAGCGGTTACAGGGTTGTAGGAACTTTGGAAAACACGGACAGGATTATGGACAATGTATTTTGGATTGGCGTTTATCCGGGAATGACGAAGGAGATGCTTGATTTTATGATAGAGAAGATTGGAGAGTTTTGTAGATAAAAAAATAGTTATGAAAAAAACAATTCCGTTCGGCAACGCCGAAGATTTGAACAGAGAAGATGCCAAATTGTTGGATAACAATAATTTGCTTAATTTACTGGGGGGGGGGTAAGTCGCTCCTACACAACGAATTACTATGTAATTCGTTTACGAAACTATGCGAAATCACTCAAGGCAGGGATGTTTACATTTGGGGAGCGGGCTACTATGGCGTCAGCATGTACCGCAAATGCAGGGAATATGGCATTGAGGTAAAAAGCTTTATTGATAAAAACCCCTTGCTGGAAAATACCCTCATAGAAGGGCTAACCGTTTTCGGACTTAATATTCTCGAAAAGTATAAAGGAAAAAAGCCATTTCTTATATTTGCAGCGCCCATGGCGGCTGACAAGATGGAAGCATTTTGCACCCAAAACGGATTTGAGGCGGGCAAAGATTTTTACTCTACAAAAAATATTATAGAGTTTCTCGTTGACATTTCGGGTACATGCAATCTTACCTGTCCGAGTTGCCCAAGAGGGAATTCTCCAAGAAACGCCATTAAGGGATTTATGGAGGTAGCGCTGTTTAAAAAGATAGTGGATAAAATTTTAACGGATGAGCCGGACTTGCCGTGTTTGGCATTGTTTAATTGGGGAGAACCGTTTCTTCATCCCAATCTGGCGGAATGTGTTGGTTATCTAAAGGAAAAAAACGTTTACAGTGTGCTGTCAAGCAATATGAGCATTGAAAAAAGCATTGATAATGCCTTGCGATCCAATCCCGACTGGCTAAAAGTATCAATATCGGGTTACTATCAGGATGTGTACGCTACCACCCATACGGGCGGGGATATTAACCTTGTAAAATCTAATTTGTACCGAATACGTTATATTATTGATAAGTACAGGCTTAGTACAAAAGTTGAAATTCGCTACCACCGGTATTTGAACAACATGGGGCAAGATTGGGAAAAAATACGAGAGTTATGCCAAGAGTTGGATTTTGCCTTGTACGATATAGTAGCATATCTCCAGCCATTGGAGCGAATATTGGATTATCACGAGCGCAAATCGGTAAAGAATTTGGAAACGCTGATACCGCTATTCATTGATAAAGAGGTTTACAAGGTTAAAAATGAAGCCTCCGAAAAAGTAAACACAACCTGTAAGTATCAGGTTAACCAAATTTCAATTGATTGCAACGGCAAATTGCAACTGTGCTGCGCTACGTATGACGATGCGAATAACTTTGACATGGATTACCTGACAACGTCGCTGCAGGATATAGTAAAGAAAAAGCTGGTGCATGATTTTTGCAAAAAATGTAAGCGGTACGGGCTTTCGATGGTATAGTGAATAAATTACAAAAACAAATTTAAAACGGAGAATCGTATGAAAAAGCAGATTAAAGATCACGCTAAGATAAAAACGCTGTTGCGCCCTTGCCCCATTTGCGGCAGCGGTAAAGGCGAAGTGTTGCACACACAAAAATTTCTTATGCCGCAACAATATTATTCACTGCCAAGTGCGTATGATGTGGTTGCATGCGTCAAGTGCGGATTTACATACGCCGATACGGACGCCAGCCAGCAGGATTATGACCGCTATTACCAGTTGAATTCTATATATGAGGATGAAAAGACAGGGCGTTGTAGCGAGCATAGCGAATACAACCGGAAACGGATTGCTGAAATCGTGCGGGACGTAATGCGCACATGTCCTGATAAAACGGCAAAAATTATCGAAATCGGCTGTGCTGGCGGCAATATTTTGAAGGCGCTGAAAAGCGAAGGTTATACCGATTTAACCGGCGTGGAGCCTTCGGCAAAATGTGTAGCCCACATCTTGTCATGCGGCATTACGGGAGTGCAGGGAACTGTTTCTGCGGCGAGCAGGCTACTCGGCGGGAAAAAGTTTGATTATGTAATACTGTCGCATGTGGCGGAACATATATACGATTTGCGCGAAACGCTTTACAGCTGCGCTGATTTGATGGACGAAGGCGCCATGCTATATGTCGAAGTGCCGGATGCCGCCCGGTATACCGAATTCTATGTAGACCCGTA
>JAIRKO010000006.1 GCA_031260045.1 Dysgonamonadaceae bacterium
AAAGGGTGTATATGCTCTATCATAAAATGCATCGTGGAACTTTTGATAACAGGGTGCGCGTCTGTCTGTTTTCCCCACTCAAACAATTCCGCCACCAATGCAGGGACTTGCTTAAAATCTGCTCCGGAGTGTAAAATTTCTCCTTTGCTATTGACAACCGCCACACCCACAGTGCGAAACTGTCCTGCTTCGGCAACAAGATTTTCCGTAATAAAACGGTGCGCTTTCAAGAAATCTTCAACACTGTATGGGTTTAAATCAGCAATTTGCCCGTATGCAGCGAAAGCATTTTGGACCTCTTTTATATCATGCAGGGGTGCAAAAACAACTTTCCCGTTAATCACATCAAAAACCTGCTGCACCGTAAGCCGATTACCCTCAATAGCCGTAGTAGAGCCGACTGAAAGTATACGATTTGTTATTCGCAGGTGCAACACATCCTTCGATTGCTCTTCCGTTATTTTTACTCGTTCCAAAAGGGCGTAAATTTTCCCTATTTGGTCGTGCCACAACGGATTATTTGTATATATTCGCTCCATATTGCGCTATCTGCTTATTATTTATTGTACATGTTTTTGTGCGATAATCGGAAAAGGAACGGCTAAATCTATTTCCTTCATTATCCGTTCCGTTTCGCACAAAACGGCAATCATTTTCTGGTAATGCCGCACATCGTCATAATCTAATTTTCGTCCCTTGCGGTCTTTGAGCCATTTTTGTGCGGGTTGATAACCACCGATGTAAAACTCCCATGCCGAGAGTGGGACGTTATCGAAGTATTGGGTGTTGTTTATCCAAACCTTGTTATCTCTGTAATCGTTGCTTTTTTCCGTAAATGAATTTTCTATTTCGTTTGTGCCGGCAACGGGAAAATTGGCTACGTTTTGGGCAACCGTAAGGGTTGCCCCTACGTTTTCCATCAAATGCAATTTTCGCAAACGCTCGCCAAAACCTGCCAAGCGACTGAACTGCTCTGCATCGTCGGGGTAAGGAATGCGCGGAAAATCTATTTTCAGAAATTTCCGGTATTTTTCTCTGTATGCGGGCGAATGAAGAACGGCGTAAATGTAGTCGAAAAGCTGTAGCTCATTCACTTTTTCGGCACCAATTTTTGCCGCAAATTCTTTTACAATCGCCTCTTTCATATTCGTTACTCTTTCCGTTTGCCCAAAATTTTCTTGGTAAAGGTAAAGAGGGAAAGAATAACCAATTTCCGAAGTTTTATTGGATACAAAACTTGATTCAGCAATATTGTTATGTACCAAACAATGTTGAAATTCACCCTGTTTCAATTGTCGGCAAACCATTAATCCCAAATTTTCCCCTCTAATAAAATGTTGCATAACATTTTCTCTTGCCCGCTTAATTTTTTTGTATCGTAATAAACAAATTGCGTATCAAACGGGCGATAATCAATTTTTTGGATTAGACTGTTGTTGGGAACGATATTAAATTTGTTCTTTATGTTGTTGATTAATTGATTTTTATATGTATTTACAAAAAGACTGTCGTTTGCCGTAACAATACCCACCGAATTAACGGTAAACAATTCATTGATTTTAAATCCTTTTTCGTATTCTGCCATTAGAGAGAAATCTTTTTGCACGAAAAAATAATTTGGCGCAGAGAGTTGTAGTTCTGTCCATTTTACAGAATGCAAACTATTTTCTAAGAGAAAACCGTATTTTTCAAGGCGTTTTCCAAATAAATCGTAATGAAAGATTTGGGCAATTTGTGTATTGGCTTGGGGTGTTTTTACAAAGATGTTGATTGAAACGCCTTGTTGAATGTCAAATACATTTTTATCTTCGCCGCCGGCGGGCGCACTCTCTTTTTTCTTTGCATTCCCATGTAAATCTATGATATAGATTTTATCAAAAGTATTAAGTAGATTTTCACGCATTTGACGGTGTATCAATCCGTCAATGAAACTGTTGTTGGAAATATATGCCAAAATTCCTTCTCCATTTCTTTCTATAAAATGTTGCCCCAAACGAATGAATTTAATGTAATCATCTGAGAGCGGCTGTATGTTGCGCTCGTGCAAATTCTTTTTGTAGTCATCGCACAAATCTACAATCCATTTTCCTTTGTTGCTGCTGCTTACGCTGTACGGCGGATTTCCCAAAATGACCATTACGGGCGTGTCGCGTTTGATATGCGCCGCTTCGTTTGCCTCGTCGGTAAGCCATTTTGCAAACGGAAATCTTGGCGTTTTATCAGGCGCAGGAGTAAGCGAATCAGTCAGGTAAACTTTAAGGCGTTGGTTATTTGTAATTTCTGCGTGCGTTTCCTGTAAAAGCATTTCGAGTTTCAAGTGCGCCATTGCGTAGGAAGCCATCAGAATTTCAAAACCATTAAGGCGTGGAATTAAATGTTCATTCACATAATTGTTCCAGATCCCTTGCTGATTTTCAAAATGTTTGTGGATTTGCTCTACCACTTCGGCAAGGAAAGTGCCGGTACCTGTGGCAGGGTCGAGTATTTGAACTTTATGATATTCGCTGTTGCCAACCGTAATTTTTGAACTGTCTGCCAAACCTGCCGAAATGCCAAAATCGGTTTTCAGGATGTCATCTACCGCCCGCACAATAAAACGCACAACGGGTTGAGGGGTGTACCAGACACCACGCTGTTTTTTGAGGCGCTTATCGTAATCCGTGAGGAAAGTTTCGTAGAAATGAATAATGGGGTCATTGTCGGCATACCGCCCGATTTCCGCGTGTATTTTATTAATATTAACATAGTTGAACAGGTAGGCAAGCGCATCGACTACCCACGAGATACGGCTGTCCAAATCAATGCCTGCGATAAAACCAAACATTTTTCGCAAAAACGGATTGGTTTGAGGAATTGATTTTGCCGCTTTTTCGCGTGTAAAATCTTCTGTGCCGTCGTAATTTATTCGCGCAGCAAACATGCCGTAAGCAATGGTTTGAGCGTACAAGTCGGCAAAATCTTTCGTGGAAATGGTATCAATAAGAATACTTTTGAAGCCTTCGTACTGATTGTTTAATTCTGTTTCTTCCCTGTCTTCAATATCTTTGTTTAATGCTTTTTCGATAATCCCGGCTAACAATCGTGCTTTTGCCGCCATTTGTTTCGACAATTCGGCGGAAGTTTTTATGCCTTCGGTGTGATAAACTGCAAATTGTCGGATGATTTCCGTGAATTTCCCGAAATTATCGGGTAGGGGCAAAAGATTTTTTGCCCTTACATTGTCGTTTACCCGCCCAATAGCAATTTCTTCCACAAATTCGCCTTTTGCGTACCAGCGAAATGTCAGGTAATTGGTGATTATAAGATTGTCGAGCGAATTTTTGTATCGCTCAAACTGTTCTTTCAAACTTTTGTCGTTCAGATTAACGGGAATATCTTT
>JAIRKO010000037.1 GCA_031260045.1 Dysgonamonadaceae bacterium
CGGAAGAAGCCGCCCGGCAGGCAATCGAAAATGACGTGCATGTGTTGGGCGTATCGTCGCTGGCGGCAGGACACAAGACCCTGGTTCCGCAGGTGATTGAAGAATTGAAGAAACTCGGTAGAGAGGACATTCTGGTGATTGCCGGCGGTGTGATTCCCGCCCAGGATTACGATTTTCTGTACAAATCGGGAGTTGCGGCGATTTTTGGACCGGGGACTTCGGTGGCCAGGGCGGCGGTAACTATTTTGGAGTTGTTGCTGGCGGAGTGAGGCAATGTTATTGTAAATCCGTTGCGCAAGCTGCTAAAAATTCAATCAGCCGGAGCATTGACAGAGGTTTTCCGGTTGGTTTTTTGTTGTTAAAATGTTAAACTGCGGGCTACCGATAATCTTTTATATTGATAGATATTATCGTTTTTATTTTCTATCGGGACAAAAAGTTGTTTGCAAAGACGCACGAAGTTGAATTGAAAATCAACGAAGCCAATCATCCCATTCGCAGCATTTTTTCATTTTCTTAAAAGAAAACCTTAACTTTGCAAAAAATATAAAACATTTAATATGCGGTACAATACACAAGAAAAACAGATGGCTTTGCCGGAATACGGCAGGAATATCCAAAATATGGTCGATTACTGCGTTTCGATTTCCGACAGGGAAGAACGAACGCAGTGTGCAAATGCAATTATCAATATCATGGGGAATATGTTTCCTCATTTGCGGGACGTCAACGATTTTAAACATATCCTTTGGGATCATTTGGCGATTATGTCGAATTTTGCGCTGGATATTGATTATCCCTACGAGGTGGTTAAACGGGAAGATATGTTTGTCAAACCGGCGAAACTGCCCTATTCGCTTAAAAAAATAGTCTATAAGCATTACGGCAAAAACCTCGAAAATATGATTAAAAAGGCGAAAGAATACGAAAGCGGCGAGTTGAGGGACGCCCTGATTGGCATGTTGGCTAATCACATGAAAAAATCGTTCCTCACCTGGAATAAAGAAGCCGTCGACGACCAAAAAATTTTCGCTGATTTGGAATATTTATCCGACGGAGAAATCGTATTGAATGAAGATTCCCATAAATTGACGGAATCGAAAGATATTTTATCCAAGAAAAACAAAAATCTTGCCCGCAGGCAAAAAAACTAATAGTTAAGAAGGAGGCATAATTTTACTCTTAGTTCTTAACTCTTAGTTCTTAACTCTTAATTTTCATGTCATCATTTATAATAGAAGGCGGACACAAATTATCGGGGGAAATCACCCCGCAGGGAGCAAAAAACGAAGCCTTAGAGGTAATTTGCGCAACTTTGCTTACTCCCGAAAAAGTAACCATCCACAATATCCCGGATATTCTGGATGTGAACAATTTAATCATGTTGTTAAAAGCAATCGGCGTAAAGGTGGAGCATCCGAACCCCGGCACATACACTTTCCGGGCAGACGACATCAACCTTGAATACCTCAAAACGGAAGCGTTTTTGAAAGGTTCAACGGCATTGAGAGGCTCGGTTATGATGGTCGGACCCTTGGTTGCCCGTTTCGGGGAAGCGCTTATACCCAAGCCGGGAGGCGATAAAATAGGACGTCGCCGGTTGGATACGCACTTTACCGGCATACAAAAATTGGGCGCTGAATTTAATTACGACTCCCAACGACAACTTTTTGAAGTGAAATCCACCGGGCTGAAAGGAACGTATATGTTATTGGACGAAGCATCGGTAACGGGAACCGCCAACATCCTCATGGCTGCCGTTTTAGCCGAAGGAAAGACCACAATTTACAACGCCGCCTGCGAACCTTATTTGCAGCAACTGACAAAAATGCTGATGGCAATGGGCGCGCGGATAGAAGGTTTAGCCTCCAATCTGCTCCGCATCGACGGCGTTGAAACTTTACACGGTTGCGAACATACGATTTTGCCTGATATGATTGAAGTTGGAAGTTTTATCGGCATGGCTGCGATGACCCGTTCCACGTTGCGCATCAAAAACGTTTCGTTCGACAATTTGGGGATTATTCCCGCCGCTTTCGGGCGACTGGGAATCGCCCTCACAAACGAAAACGACGACATCCTTATCCCCGAACAGGATTCCTACACCGTCGAAACCTTTATCGACAGTTCTATCCTGACGATTGCCGACGCGCCCTGGCCCGGACTGACGCCCGATTTGCTGAGCGTTTTCCTTGTGGTAGCCACGCAAGCCAACGGAAGCGTGCTGATTCACCAGAAAATGTTTGAAAGTCGCCTGTTTTTTGTCGACAAACTCATCGACATGGGCGCACAGATTATCCTCTGCGATCCGCACCGAGCAACGGTTATCGGCTCTAACCGCCGTAACAGCCTGCGGGCAACAACGATGGTTTCGCCCGATATTCGCGCGGGAATTGCGATGCTGATTGCCGCAATGAGCGCCACAGGAACCAGTTGCATCCAAAATATTGACCAAATCGACAGGGGATATGAATATATTGACAAACGCCTGAATGCTTTGGGCGCAAGAATTACGCGAATTTCATGATCAAACGGGAAGAGTTGGTGAAAATTGGGCGGTTCGGGAAGCCGCACGGCGTTAAGGGAGAAATTGTATTTACTTTCACCGGCAACTCTTTTGAACATAGCGAATGTCCTTTTTTTATTTGCGACATTGACGGTATTTTTGTGCCGTTTCGCATTGACGATTATCGGCTTACTTCCGGTACGGCAGGCTTGGTTCGTTTGAAAAACCTTGATTCGGACGATAAAGCCCGTTTCCTGTCCAACAGAGAAATTTATTTTCCCGGAAAATATCTTATTCCTACTTCCGGCGACGTTCCTACGTGGAACTATTTTACAGGTTTTACGGTAATTGACGAACATTCCGGAACGGTCGGACGCATCGCCGGCGTTGAAGAATCGACCCTCAACACCTTATTTATTATAGATACAAATATCGCTGAGATACTTATTCCTGCGGCAGAGGAGATGATCGCTTTTATCGACGAAGATAAGAAAGAATTGCATGTTGCGCTTCCCGAAGGCTTGCTGGAATTGCCCTAAGATAAAACTCTATTTGACAAGAATTTTTGCGACTTTACCGCCGCATCTGACAATTGCCATGCCGCGGGGAGTTGCAACCGTTTGATCAACGCCGGTTATTGCCTCCGATTTGATTAACCGACCGTCAATGGTGTAAAAATCAGCAATTTGACCTGACCGGTTCAGCAAACGCACGCCGCCGCTTACTCCGAAAATTTCACCCCGTCCTACCACTTCAAGACCGGTAAAATTTCCATTCTCATCCTTTTTGCCAAACCGGAATATCAATACATTTTCTATACCGCTAACGAATACCAAACGCCCGCGAGTTTCCGCCAAATAACGGTAATTGTCGGAACCGTAATTCCTGAAATCGGCATTTGAAGTGATTACAAAAGTGTATTGTTCCGTTTCTTTTATCGGATTTTTTGTGTAATTCGGATCAATATACCGGAAACCGAAAGTTTGGATAAATCGCTCGTCCGCCCTCGTCGGCAAGTATTCTTCATAGTCGGGAAGCCTTCCGTTCCTGAAATAAGCCATGGGATATCTGCGCCCAAACCATGTATATTTGTATCTATAATCCGTTTCATGCCAAGAATCGGTGAGGTATAAATCTTTGTCCGGAATTTTTATTTTGTAATAAAAAATCGGATGTTTTATATAAGAACCGATCATTTCCTGCCCTTCGGCGATAAATTCGAGTTGGCTGTTATTAATATCGGTCAACGTACCGAAATTAATTGGCGAAGCTTTGCTTTCGCCGATGAAAATGAGACCGCCCCCGTTAAAATTGACATCGGTCAGCACGCCCTCTACATCGCCGCCGTCGCCGAATGAAGCCCATTCGTTTTCATCCGAATATTTACCGGCAAGTATCCACGAAGTCGCTATATACGTATCTACCAGCGAATAATCCGCAGAATAGACGTTCCATTTAAGGCTGTTTTCTTCGGGATTATTTTCCATGATAATTTTATCCAAGCGTATGGCGACGGCATCTTTCGAGGAATTACCGACAAGCAGGTAAGGATAATCGGTCGAGGCGCTATCACTCAAAGTTTGAAAATACACCGGTTGATATTCGACTTCATAGATTTTTTCGCCATACCTCACCGGCGTGGCACGAAACCCGTTTGTATCAACCATATACGGGAAACAAAATTTATATTGTTTGTATTTATATTTATATTGCGGATCCCCGTATTTTGCCGGATTTATGAGTATGTCCCGTTCCTCATCGGTTAGCCGCGTCCAGTACACGGAATTGTCCTGCGGAGCGTTTACATGAAGGAAATATTCCACATCGTCTTTCGTAAGAGAAAGTGCAAAATATGGAATCACGTGTTCCGTTTCACCCAGCGACACTTCCGTTGTCTTGTATATTGTCATGAAAGTTGCGGAATTAATATCACTTTCAACCTTGTCCAGATGAACCCTGTATGAATGATTGCCGACGGGTTCGCCTGCCGAACCGGAAAGTTTATCTGTCAGGTTGCGGTCGACAAACGGCGCTTCGAGCGCAGCCAACCGTTCGGGAAGCGCATAGTAAGAAATGTTGTAATATGGTGATTCATAAAGCGTAGGGGTGATTTCAAACGTGTCAATTTTAACGGTATATGAGGAAGCGTATTCGCTGAGGTCAAACACCTGCACACGCGACGCATCGCCGCCGTTCAACCGCCTGAAATAATACGTTCCCTGTAACTGATTGTTCGGATGTTCACCGTAAATCCTACCCAAATCCGGTGTAAAAGCGTACAAATAAGGGTCTTCCTCATCGGGACGGATTTTCCAGTGGGCGAGCAAAGTATGCGCATTCGCCCGTTTCAACCGGCTCAGCCCTGTGCCTCCGCCAGCGTAATAAAATCCGTCATTTGTGTCATATACAAGGTAGCGGCTGTCGCTGTTCATCTGCACATACGTCGGTTTTTTCCATCGAAATTCCATCGGGATAACCGGCGCAATGTCGGAATCGCTCCCTGCCACCCAGCGTTGTATTCCGTCGTCTTTCGGCGAATATAGGCTCACACGGAACAATTCGCCGCTTTTGTCGTCTCGACCGATATTTTTATTATAAAAAACAGTGTCCTGCAAAACGGTTTCCGTATCATATTGCGCTTTGTAAGAAGCCAAAGGCAGATATCGGTAACCGTTACCCTTTGGATACCAGGCGTTTTCAGGCTTGCTCTCGTCTCCGGCGATAGCAAACAGTTGTAATGCAGCCTTATTTTTTGCCGAGTCTTCGGCAAGTTCATCGTACTTGTCGCGCCACGCCAAATTCACTCCCGTTACGGCGGATACCGCCAATTGCCGGTCATAGGAACAAGCCGTTGTGTCGATTGTCAAATATTTGCCTTCGTCGTTTTGAATTCGGTACAAAGGTATTTCCGTAGAGTCGAAACCGTTGATTTCCGCTTCTTTTATTTCATTATCCGCTCTGTATGAATAAGTATATTTTCCGTCTCGGATGGAGAATGCGTATGTATGCGTCAATTCGGAAGGCGACAGGTGCGAATGTTGCAAAGGAAATCCCAACAGTTTTTCGCGCGCCATCCATTCCGGCGTAACGAGCCTTTCGCCTGCCGTTATGTTGAAAGGCGGCAATGTCAAAAAGGCAAGCAGTAAAATAGATAATCTGTTCATTTTCAAAAAAAGATAAATGCAAAGGTAAGGATTTATTTTTGAAAATGACAAGTTTTGTGAATATCTGGATTTAACTAACTAATGCAATAGTTTTATTGATTTCGTTATTAAAACTGCAAAGAGGCAAATCAAAGTCTTGGTCTTCGATTTTCATTAATATAAGTGTGAAAAATAAATTATATTTTTCCGGATTGCTTCATCGCTTCGCGGTTCGCAATGACGTGTGCGGTGTGTTTCAACCCGCCGCGCTTTGCCGCTGAATAAGCCCGCCATTGCGATCGTAGCGAAGCGAAGACCCGCAATCCCCTGCAAAACCGTACGCATCATTGCGAACCGCGAAGCGGTGAAGCAATGACGGCTACGGTAATTTGAAACAGCCCCTAATTTTTCAACAATTTGCCCGTCAACGTCTTTCCACCCGATGAAATCCGGACAATGTATACGCCCGATTTTAAGCCGGATACATCCGCTTGGCGGTCGTAAAACGATTGCGAAAACAAAAGCCTGCCGGTCATGTCGTAAACTGAAAAAATACCGGTTTCATCGGAAAAATAGACGGTATTGTTTGCCGGATTCGAATAAAAATACAAGCGTTGTTTGTCTATTTTTCCGATTCCGCTATTTTCATTGTTTTCGACAAGATGGTCGGCAAAGAATTTCACTATTTCCTCCTTATAATCCATCCCGTCGCCGTCGGCTTTTGCAAATACGTATGCATGTTTCGCTCCATCCGCTTGGTAGTGAATTACTTCATGTTCGGGATGCGGGTAAGTGAATTTCTTGACCGTGATGCCGTTGCCTTCCGGAAAATCTTCGACCAATGCTTCTCCCGCCTCATTCCTGCTTACCCAATAATCAATTACTTCGCTTTTCGGTTTGCCTAACGTAACCGGCAAATAAAGCACGCCCGGAAAAAGCGTGTATGAACCGATACCGGTGTAGGGAACCACTTCATCGCTCAGGCTGTGAAAATCGCAAACGGGAACCGGCGCGGGTTTTTCAAGTCCTTTTATCGCCGTTCCCATCGTACCGGCAATGGATACCATGCCGGACAAACGGTGTCCGTATGGCAAAGCATACTGATACGCCATGTAACCGCCCATGGAAACGCCTATCAGGAAAAGGTTTTTCGGATTAACGGCGTATTCGGATAACACGGTACCTATCAAAGTATCGAGAAAACCGGCATCGTCAATGGTTTCGTTCAATTCGATATTCAACAGCGACGATGTAACCGTCAATCCGCAGCCCCAAACGGAATTGAGTTGAATATCTCCCAAAAAATTCGCCCATTTGATTACATCTTGACTTTGTTCGGGAAGCGCTTTCGGAGCGACAATCACATAATTCAGGGAGTCGGCAATCGCCGACAGGTCGAGACTCCCGAAGAAAGCATCCGGCGAATTGTTAAAACCGTGCAGTCCGACAATCAGACCGTCAAATTCCCGTGCATTTTCGGGGGTATAAAGTAAATATTCCCGTTCGTATCCGTCAAACTCAATCGTTTTTTTAACGGGATTTTCGGCAAAACTATGCCAAAATGCAAAACAAAGCAGTAAATTAATTAAAATTTTTTTCATCATTTTTTTTATTTATTCGTGTTACATATAAAATTACATTTATTTCAATTGAGCAATCACCATTCCCTCCAAATCGTCGTAATTATCTACCCGCGAAACAATATCGCCGTCTTTATTAAATATAAAACCGGTTGGAAGATTGCTGACATTATATTTTTTCGCGATTTCGGAGTAAACGGACTGTGGGTCAATCACACAAACCCAAGGCAAATTGACGGCGGCGTTTTTCCAAAAATGCCTATCCCTGTCCAACGACACCTGATAGACGGCAAAGCCTTGCGGCGCGTATTGCCGGTAAATTTCCAGCAAATCCATGTTGTGGCGGGGCGAATTTTGCGACTCGTAAGCCGTGAAATCCAACAGTACGACCTTGCCCGCGCCGATTTCCGAAAGCCGTATTTCGTTGTCAGAAATTGACGGCAGGGAAATGTCGAAAAACTGCTTGCCGTCTAACTCCCGAAGCGTTACCGTGTTTTGTTCCCGCCGCAACACCGCGAGCGAATGCGTGAATAACCCAACCAAATGTTTGGTGCGGAGCGCATTGGGATAATACACATTCCAGTTATTTGCCACCGCGCCATACATTTTGGCGTCCTGCCTGTCGTAAGGATCGAATATCAACAACCCGTCGATTTGCTGAAACAATGCGAAATATGCCGACGCCGAAGCGGGATTGTCCATGATATATTTCGCGGCTTCCTTTTTATAACCGTCAATAATTTCCCTAATTCCGGCAATGTACGCATCGGTGGCAATTGCTGCGGATTTGTACTGTTTTTGCAATTGATTATAAGCCTCGCCGGTTGCCGATTGCAAAAAAGCCAGTTCTTTGATTTTTGTACACTCAAAAGAACCTTCCACCGTATAATTGCGGGCAAAATTCAGCGTATCCGATTGCACTTTAATTGTTTCCGTACTGTCGATGGATAAATTGACAAACCGGCGTTTCAAACGCAAACGAAAAAAATCCGGCGACTGCGGACGCGATTTTTTGAACCGGAAAAAACCGTTATCCCCCAACGTTACGGAATCCAAAACCACAACCGACGAGGTGGTAACGTTTTCAAAATAAAGCGTTTTTCCCGTACCGTTTTTTACATTGCCTTCTATCGTAAATTCATCTTTTTTTGTACACGAGGCAACCATGCAGATACCCAATGCACAAAACCCTATCGCGTAGCGCCCCGCTACGCGGGAATGAGCGGTTTTAAAAGCTTTGTTCATAAATTTATTTTTTTGCCTTATTCAAATATTCCATCAACCCATCATTCCGAAGTTTGCAAGCCGGACAATGCCCGCACCCTTCGGCGGCAACGCCATTGTAGCAAGTCAGCGTATCGTTTTTGACAATATCGAAAACGCCCAATTCGTCGGCTAACGCCCAAGTTTCGGCTTTGCTGAGCCACATAAGCGGCGTGTGGATGATAAACTGCTCGTCCATAGCGAGGTTTAGCGTTGTGTTGGCGGAGTGGATAAACGTGTCGCGGCAGTCGGGGTATCCGCTGTAATCGGCTTGGGAAACGCCGATTATGATATTTTTAATTCCGTGCGAACGGGCAATGACCGCTGCAATCGTCAGGAAAAAAAGGTTGCGTCCGGGAACAAAAGTGTTGGGATATGAATTTTCCGGTTTTTCCCTGTCCATAACCAAATTGTGGTTTGTCAGCGAATTATCGGACAAAAGGCTGATAATGCCGGCATCCGAAACTTGAAACGGCACATCGGCGTTTTTTGCGATTTTTTGAGCAATCGCCACTTCTTGCGCATGGCGTTGTCCGTAAGAGATGCACAAGGTGCGCACTTCCTTAAATTTTTTTAGCGCCCAAAACAGGCAGGTAGTCGAATCCTGACCGCCGGAATGTAGCACAAGCGCCGATTGATTTGTTTCCATTTGTTTCTATTTTTAAAAATTTTATTCTATAATTGCTTCGGGCTTTGCCTTTGTAATGACTGGGTTGCAATACCGCAGCCGTCAACAGCGAACCGCGAAGCGGTGAAACAATCCAGAGAATACCTAATTGCACAATTTATAAATAGCAACTTGAGTTTTTTAGTTTATCAAAATCCCGTTGAATTTTTAGAAATGCAAAGGTATAAAAAATTTAATGAATATTTTTTTGTATTTTTGCCGGTCAAAATATCGCTTTGTTTTTATGCAACAAAAAAAAAATAAACAACAACAAGAACCATCGGCAATTACACGCTTTCTCAAAAGCGATGCAACCCTCTTTACGCTTGGTTTGGTTATTTTGATGCTTTCGGTTTATATGGCGATTGCCGTCGCGTCGTTTTTCTTTTCGGGCGCAGCCGACCAGAGTCGGATAGAAGGGCTTTCGCTGTTTCACAAGGGGCGTATCGGCGATATCGAAAACTGGACGGGAGCCAGAGGTGCGATTATCGGGAACATCCTGCTGAACGAAGGGTTCGGCATTGCCGTTTTTTTCCTGCTTTTATTCCTGATATTCACCGGCTTGCGCTTGATGAAAGCCAAATACGTAAACCTGTTTAAATATTTCATTGTCTGCTCCATACTCACCATTTGGACTTCGCTTGCTCTCTCATTTTTCTTTGGAAATTTCTTTCAGGATACGGCTATTTACATCGGTGGACGGCACGGGCTTACCCTGTCGAGAATTGCGAAGCATAATCTCGGCGTTCCGGGAACTTTCCTTGTTATCTTGTTGGTTTTCATTCTTATAATGACGCTTATTTCCAGTGAAACCATCCCGTTTATACGGAAACTTTTTTCTTATACTCCGAAAATAAAGAAACCAAAAACGAATACGCAGCAGGCTACGGAACAGGATGATGCCGATTTTATCGACGCCGATACCCAGCCGGATATTCAAGAAGAACCGGAAAAATTTACGCCGTCGGAAAAACCGTATAATCCGATTACCGATAACGATTTCGAGATAATTATCCCCAAAGCGGACGAGGGAGAAATGTTTTCCCCCGTTTCATCGGAAAAAGACGACTGCTATCCCGCTGAAAATATTCCCGCCGATTACGACGAGAAAGAAGCCGAACGTTTGCTGCAGGAACTCGGCATTTATGACCCGACAGCCGATTTATCCCAATACCGGCTGCCTCCCGTCGATTTGTTGAAAAAATACGACCAAAACGAAACGCAGGTGGATATGTCGGAACAAAACAACAACAAAAACCGGATTATCCAAACGCTTGAAAATTACGGGATAAAAATAAAATCCATCAAAGCGACGGTTGGACCAACAGTTACGCTTTACGAAATTGTTCCCGAAGACGGTATCCGCATCGCCAAAATCCGCAATTTGGAAGACGACATCGCCATGAACCTTGCGGCTTTGGGCATCCGCATCATTGCGCCCATGCCGGGAAAAGGGACTATCGGCATTGAAGTCCCGAACAGAGAGCCGCAAATCGTTTCCATGCACTCGATTATTTCCTCGCGGAAATACAGGGAATCCGACTACGAATTGCCGATTGCTCTGGGGCGCACCATTACGAATGAGGTGTTTATGGTCGATTTGGCAAAATTGCCGCATTTGCTGGTCGCCGGCGCAACCGGACAGGGAAAATCCGTAGGCTTGAACGCCGCTATCACTTCGTTGTTGTACAAAAAACATCCCGGACAACTCAAATTCGTACTTATCGACCCCAAGATGGTTGAATTTACGATTTATTCTACTATCGAAAAGCATTTCCTTGCCAAACTTCCCGACGTCGAAAAGCCAATTATCACCGATTTCACGAAGGTAATCGACACGCTCAACTCCCTGACGGAAGAGATGGATTCCCGCTACGAATTACTGGAAAAAGCCGGTTCGCGAAACGTGAAGGAATACAACGATAAGTTTGTCAACCGCCGCCTAAATCCGCAGAAAGGACATAAATTCATGCCCTACATCGTTGTCATTATCGACGAGTTCGGCGATTTGATTATGACGGCGGGAAAGGAAATCGAACTGCCCATCGCCCGTATCGCCCAAAAAGCCCGCGCGGTGGGCATTCACATGATTATCGCGACCCAAAGACCTACAACCAATATTATTACGGGTACCATTAAGGCGAATTTCCCTGCACGCATCGCTTTCCGTGTTATCTCGGCCATCGACTCGCGGACAATTCTCGACGGTCAGGGCGCTAACCAACTGATTGGACGGGGCGACATGCTGTTTTTTCAGGGTAGCGATATGGTGCGCGTTCAGTGCGCTTTTGTGGATACGCCCGAAGTGGAACGCATTTCCAAATTTATCGGCAGTCAACAGGCTTATCCGACGGCGTTTATATTGCCCGAATACGTTGGGGAACGAAAAGACAAGTCGACGGAGAATTTTAGTCTGGAAGACCGCGACCCCATGTTTGAGGAAGCCGCCCAGTTGATTGTAGCCCATCAGCAAGGTTCTACTTCGCTCATTCAGCGGAAATTTTCAATCGGCTATAACCGCGCGGGACGGCTGATGGATCAATTGGAAAAGGCAGGCATTGTTGGACCCACGCAGGGTAGCAAACCTCGCGACGTGTATGTTATGGACGAATATCAACTGAGGCAAAAATTGGATGCGATGCAATGAACTATTATGACCATATTACTTACAATACTGTAATTCTGTCTAAAAAATACAAATGAAAAAAATTATAATTACCCTATTTATAAGCACAGGCTTTTTCATGCCTGCTACAGCTCAAAAAGACGCAAAAGCAAAAGATTTATTGAATAAAACTGCGGCAATCCTTGCGCAGGCGGGTGGCATTTCGGCATCTTTTACCCTGAACATCAAAGACGGAATGAACGAAACAAGTCAGGCGTGCGACGGAACAATCCTGATGAAAGGCGATAAATTCATAATCAATATGCCCGAACAAGCTATTTATTTCGACGGGAAAACGCAGTGGATTTATCAAAAATCCGGCGAAGAAGTGAGCATTACCCAACCCTCCGGCGAAGAAATGCAAGCCTTAAATCCCAAATCAATTTTTGCAAACTATAAGAAAACCGATTACCGGTATGCGGGAACAAAAACCGACGGCAAAAAGCGTAAAGTGCAGGAAGTAATCCTTTTCCCAAAACAAGGGGATATTTCCAAAATCACAATACAGATCAACGCTGCCGGTTTCCCCGTTTCGTTTTTTATTTTTTACAAAAACAAAATTGAAAGCAAGATACACATCAATAAATATCTGACAAAACAGAATTTTTCCGACAGCCTGTTTGTTTTCGACGGCAAACAATATCCCAATGCCGAAATAATCGACCTTCGGTAAAGATTGAATATAAAAATCATGGAAAAAATAAAATGTTTAATTATAGGCTCAGGTCCTGCCGGTTACACCGCCGCCATCTATGCGTCCCGCGCCGGTTTGTCCCCTGTTTTGTACGAAGGGCTTCAGCCCGGGGGACAATTGACCACTACGAGCGAAATTGAAAATTTTCCCGGCTATCCCAACGGAATTAACGGTTTGGAAATGATGGAAGACCTGAAAAAACAAGCCCTCCGGTTTGGCGCCGACATCCGCTCCGGCATTGCCACCGGCTGCGATTTATCCCAATCGCCACACAAAATAATCATAGACGGCGAAAAAACAATCGAAACGGAAACGCTGATTATTTGCACCGGCGCAAGCGCCAAATATTTAGGTATTCCCGACGAAGTCCAATACGCCGGTAGGGGCGTATCAGCCTGCGCCGTTTGCGACGGATTTTTTTACCGTAAAAAAACAGTTGCCGTTGTCGGCGGCGGCGACTCGGCTTGCGAAGAAGCCGTTTATCTTGCCGGACTGGCGGAAAAAGTGTACCTGATTGTCAGGAAAGACCGTTTACGCGCCGCGCAAATCATGCAGGACAAGGTATTGAACCATCCGAAAATAGAGGTATTATTCAACACAAATACTGTGGGACTTTTCGGCGAAAAGGCGGTGGAAGGCGTTCATCTGGCGCGGCACGCAGGCGCTCCGCAGGAAGAAAAATTCGACCTTGCCGTCGACGGTTTTTTTCTTGCCATCGGGCATACGCCCAATTCTGCCGTTTTCAAAAAATACCTGAAATTAGACGACGCAGGTTATATCCTGACGCAGGGACGGAGCGCGCAAACCGACGTTCCGGGCGTTTTTGCAGCCGGCGACGTTGCCGACCCGCATTACAGACAAGCGATTACGGCAGCCGGAAGCGGCTGCATTGCCGCTATGGAAGCGGAACGGTATTTGGCTAACAGATAACCGCAGCCTGTCAATTTGGGTTGCACTATGGTTTTCTCTGGATTGCTTCAGGCTTTGCCTTCGCAATGACGCGGTGAGGTTAAATCCGTACCCGTCATTGCGAACCGCAAAGCGATGAAGCAATCCAGAATAAAATAAATTATGAACTAATTATGAAGATTTACTTATGTTTTTAATCAAATAAAATATGCCCGTCAACATCCCCCATAATTTACCCGCCGTCGAGATTCTCAAAAAAGAAAACATTTTTGTAATGGACAACCTGCGCGCCGCCACGCAGGACATCCGTCCCCTGAAAGTTGCGCTCCTGAACCTTATGCCCGTTAAAATCGTAACCGAAACGGATTTTGTGCGCCTGCTTTCCAACAGCCCCCTGCAAGTGGAAGTGGATTTGGTAAAAATGCAATCGCATGAAAGCAAACATACGCCGCCGGAACATTTGACCACTTTTTACAGGAATTTCGACGAGGTTTGCAAAGAAAATTACGACGGAATGATTATCACGGGCGCGCCTGTCGAAACGCTTGAGTTTGAGGATGTAACTTATTGGCGAGAATTAACGGAAATCATGGATTGGGCTGCCCGCCACGTTACCTCGACGATATACATTTGTTGGGGCGCGCAAGCCGGACTGTACCATTTTCACGGCATTAGGAAATATCCTTTGGAGAGGAAAAAATTCGGCGTGTTCCGGCATACGCTTAATCGGCAGGGTGTATCGCTTTTTCGCGGGTTTGACGACGAATTTTGCGTGCCTCACAGTCGGTATACCGAAATCCGGCGGGAAGATATTCTTAAAAATCCTGCGTTGAGCCTGCTTTCCGAATCGGAAGAAGCCGGCGTGTATCTCGTCATGTCGCGCGGCGGACGCGAAATTTTCGTTACCGGACACTCCGAATATACGCCCGAAACTTTGCACAACGAATACCTGCGCGACCTTGCCAAAAACCTGCCGATTGACCTGCCAGCCAATTATTATCGGGACAACGACCCCCGCAAAGGCATTTGTGTGCGGTGGCGCGCCCATGCTCACCTGATGTTCAAAAACTGGCTGAACTATTATGTTTATCAGTCCACGCCTTTCGATCCGAAGGAAATAGAACGGTTGGGCAACATCGTGGAAAATTACGAATAAATCGCGAGTGGCAACTATTATTTTTTTTAGTTGCCACTAATGCACTAATAAAATATAATTTAGTTTTTCACACATACTTAGCAACTCGAATTATATATAATTATGGAAAAATTTAGATGTAATATTGGAAAATTACATGTAATTCCGGAATATTAGATGTAATTCTGAAATATTATATGTAATAATTGGAATATTACATGTAATGCTGAAAAATTAGATGTAATTCTGGAACATTAGATGTAATTACGGAAAATTACATGTAATGCTGGAATATTACATGTAATTCTGAAAAATTTAGATATAATTCTGGAATATTAGATGTAATTTTTTGGAATTATATAACCGTAAACAATAAATTATTTACCTATGAAATCCTATCGTAAAGAACTAACATTCAACACTCCTACCCGCAGAGATTACATCAACATCACGCCGATAATAGAAGACTGCCTGCGGGAAAGCGGCATCCGCGAAGGACTACTGCTCTGCAACCCGATGCACATCACGGCAAGCGTTTTTATCAACGACGACGAAGCGGGGTTACATCACGATTTTGAAGAATGGCTCGAAAAAATTGCGCCCGAAAAACCTCATTCTCAATACCGGCACAATGGTTTTGAAGACAATGCCGACGCCCATATCAAACGGCAAGTGATGGGACGCGAAGTGGTTGTGGCTGTAACCAACGGCGCGCTTGATTTCGGAACTTGGGAGCAAATTTTCTATGGCGAATTTGACGGAAAACGCAGCAAACGGGCGCTGGTGAAAATTATCGGGGAGTAAAAACGTAATATTATGACGGTTACAGAACGCTTCTTAAAATACATTTCGTTTGATACGCAATCGGACGAAAAAGCAACAACAACGCCCAGCACGGAAAAACAAACGCTTCTGGCACAAGTTTTAAAGTCCGAAGCCGAAGCCTTGGGTTTAACCGAAATTTCTTTGGACGAACAGGCTTACCTGATGGCGACTTTGCCTGCCAACACAGACAAAAAACTCCCCGCCATCGGCTTCATCGCCCATCTGGACACAAGTCCCGATATGTCCGGCGCAAACGTAAAACCTAAGATTATAGAACATTACGACGGGAAAAATATTGTTTTGAACGAAACGGAAAATATCGTCCTTTCGCCGGAAATGTTTCCCGAACTGCGACTGCACAAAGGCGAAGACATAATCGTTACCGACGGTACAACGCTGTTGGGCGCTGACGACAAGGCAGGTATCGCCGAAATCATGACGGCAATGCAATATTTAATTGAACATCCGGAAATTAAACACGGGAAAATCCGTATTGCCTTTAATCCCGACGAAGAAATCGGAAGAGGCGCAGCAGGATTTGATGTGGAAAAATTCGGTTGCGACTGGGCTTACACGGTGGACGGCGGCGAAGTCGGCGAACTGCAATACGAAAATTTCAACGCCGCCGCCGTTCATCTTAAATTCAAAGGGCTGAATGTACATCCGGGTCATGCGAAAAACAAGATGCGCAATGCCAGCCTGCTTGCCATGGAGTTTTGCGCCATGTTGCCGCCGACGGAACGCCCCGAAACGACGGACGGTTACGAAGGTTTTTTTCATCTGACCGGCATGAAAGGCACGGTCGAAGCAGCCGAACTGTCGTATATCGTTCGCGACCACGCCGCCGCCAAGTTCAACCGGCGTTTGCAACGGATGGAAGAGATTGCCGACCGCCTGAACGCGGTTTATCCCGCCGCCGTTCAATTGGAAATCAAGCCGCAATACCGCAATATGCGGGAGATTGTCGAGCCGCAAAAACACATCATGGATTTGGCGGCGGAGGCGATGAAAGCGGTTGACGTTACGCCCGTTATCCGTCCCATTCGCGGTGGAACGGACGGTTCGCAACTCTCGTTCAAAGGCTTGCCCTGCCCGAATATTTTTGCCGGCGGACTGAATTTTCACGGACGCTATGAATGGATTCCGGTGCAATCTATGGAAAAGGCGGTGAGGGTGATTGTGAAGATTGCGGAATTGAATCATACCGTCATTGCGGGCGGGGCGTAGCGGAGATCCGCAATCCACTGCAAACCCCACTGCGTCACCAGCGAAGGCGCAGCCTGAAGCAATCCAGAAAACTAATATACCAATCTTAAAAAATATAAATACATGAACCCATTTTTTATAATCGTATTTCTGATTTATACGGCAATCAATGCCTACATATTCTACAAAACCCGGCGGGTCATTCCCCATGAGAAAATAGTAAGATATTTATTTTCAGTTGTTTTTGTCTTTTTATACGGGGCGTTTTTCGTTGTCATGTTGGGACGGAATGTCATTCCGTTGGGTATGCAAAAAATCCTTTATTTCCCCGGTACATGCTGGTTGGGCATCATGTTCTACCTGTTCCTTTTTTTCCTGCTTACGGATTTGGTTTGGGGTTTAGCCTGTCTTTTCCGGCTTTTTAAAAAATCGGGAAATTTCTTGAAAATACAGGTATTAACCGGTTATATACTGACTGCCGGACTGATGATTTACGGGTATTACCGTTTCACGCATCCTGAAATATCGGAACAGGATATTGTCATTAACAAAAGCGCAGGGATTTATAAAGAATTGAAAATAGTAGGATTAAGCGATTTGCATTTGGGCGTAAACATTGATAAAAACAGGCTGAAAAAAATCGTTCAACTGGCAAATCGGCAAAATCCCGACTTGATACTCATTGCGGGCGATATTATTGACAACAATGTTTTACCCTTGATGCGGGAAAAAATGTGGGAAGAATTTGGGCAAATGCGTGCGCCGCTCGGCGTTTATGCCTGTTTGGGAAACCACGAATATTTGAGCGGGATTGAACCGAGCATGGATTTTTTGCGGAAAACAAATATCCGGCTGCTTGTCGACAGCGTTGTGTTGATAGACAATAGTTTTTGGCTGGTCGGACGGGACGATATACAAGGGAATCCCAACCGAAAACCGCTGGTTGATTTGGTTGCGGAAACGGATACGAGCTTGCCCTTGTTTTTGCTCGATCATGAGCCGGTTAACTTAAACGATGCGGAACAAAACAATATCGACTTGCAATTTTCGGGACATACTCATTTCGGACAAATTTTTCCGATCAACCTGCTTGTGAAACGGATGTATGAAACGGCATACGGTTATGCCCGCAAAGGGAATACCCAATATTACATTTCTTCCGGTATCGGGTTGTGGGGTCCGCCGGTTCGCATCGGGACGAATTCGGAAGTGGCGGTTTTTAATGTATTGCTGTCGCAGCGTAGCGGAGAGCCGCAATGACGACTGCGGCATTAATCATTAATCCAGAAAAAACGATAAACGCGAATAATTAATTACTAATCATTAACCATTATAGAAAAACAACGAAAGCAACATCGTTAATGATGTTGCTTTCGTCTTTTAGGTTGTATCACGGTTACGCATCATCAAAATTTTGCGTAATGTGAATTAATTACCACAATTATTTATTACCGATAATTAATTTTCTCACCCATCCCGAACTTCCTTTTACAACCAATACCTGCGCCGAATTAGTTGAAGCGATCGCGTTTGTTGAAACGCCCGCAGGCTTTTTAAACTTGTTCAGCATGGTTCCGGCGGTGGAATAAACGGTTACCTCTTCCTCTTCCGGCGAATTGACATACAAATTATGCCGGTAGGCGTAAACTTTTACGTTGGGCGCGTCGGTCGGCAAAATACCTGCGGGATACTCGGGAACGGTATCAATAGGATCTTCTATGATAGTAGCCGTGACCGTGCATACGATGATCCTCTCTCCCTCAACCGCCGGAAGCACGAGTATCGATGTGTCCGCAGCATTTGAAATTTCCGTCCCCGCCCATATGTATTGATAATTTTTCTTTTCGTCCATACCGGTAACCGTCAAAGTGATATTCTGACCCGGCGTGATAATCGCGCCGCTATCAATCGGCTCGTTATTGTAAGTAGCGATAAGATTTAAACCTTTTAAACTTGCCGTATCGCCGGCAAGATTGAATTTTACCTTACAACCGGCGTTTATTATATATTTCAGATCAACATCGGCGGCAACGCTGTCAATAATTAGCGTGCTTGTGTTGTCGGTGGATGATACACGCCCGTTGTGGACTTCATGTCCCTCCCATTTGCTGTCTATATACAAGTCGGTTCTCTCGAATTCAGCTTTGAAAACAAGCGTATCGCCCTGTAAAACTTCGTCGTTGTTTGCAATCAGGTTGCCGTTGGTTGTTGAGACATCGAACGTTGGGGGATACAAGCCGAAACTGAAATATTTTACCTGATAATAAGGGCGCACAACACATTTTATATCCAGCGTATCTTCGTTTTTAACGGTTAATGTTGAATCGTCGGAAACCAATAGGCTGTCTCCCTTGTTTGTCCAGGTATATTGATAATGTCCCCCCGCTTTGGGCGGCGTAACCGAAAAAACAATTTCTTCATCTTTTGCCGATTTTCCGGTTTGGATTGTATCGTTACCCTCCTTATATCTGGCGGTAATTTGAGCGTCGGAAATGTATTTGTCTTCAAATTGAAATCTTACCGGAAGAAAAGAATGCACAGTACAAGTTACATCTGCGGAATCCACGCGGGTGGGCATCTGGTAATACGCCGTGTCGGTAGCAACCCGACCGCCCGGAATTCCTCTTCCTGTCCATATATAATAATAATCTCCCTCGGGATGGATAACCGAAAAATCAATCGCATCGTATTCGGAAACTTCGGCGCCGTTTAAGATGTTTTGTCCCTTACATTTGGCGTGAATACCAAACGGAGGGAGGTTGTCCTCGTCGTATACAATTTTATATTTTACTTTGGAAGTATACGCTACATAACATACTATCTCTGCGGGCTTTCCCGTACGCCTTCCAAGAATTTGCAGTGTATCGGTTTCCGAACGGAAATCCCTCAAACCATCAGGAAGAATTCCATCTCCCGTCCAGATGTAGTGGGGTGTTCGCTGCTCGGTTGCACCGTCGGGTCGTATGAGTGTTACTTGAGCAGCGCCCGCCAGCGGTGAAACAAGATCATCCCCATCTATTATTCTTCCACTTACGGTGTCTGTAACTTCGAGACGCCAATTCGAGGGGGGGGTGCCGGCAAGTTTAGCGATTACCGTAGAATAAGGGGTTACCGTACATGTTATTGGTGTATTCCCTGCAGGAAGATTGTCGATTTGTATTCCGTTTGTCGTCTCGTTGGCAGCAATTCCCCTCACCGACCACTCGAAGAGTACCGAGTCGTTCTCGGCGCCGCTAAGCGTGAGTATAAGGCTACCGTGAGGTTTAAGATAGTCGTTGCTTTGTATCGGTACCATAGTACTATCATTCAAGAAATAATCGGCGTTCATAATCATTCCCTCATGAAAGCCGGAACCTTTGATCTCGAAAGATGCTATGGCGGCAGAGTCGACGGTACATTTTATCTTGACTGTATCGCCAGTGATTTTTTCAATTGAGAATTTATTATCGCGGGTGGTGAAAGTGCTGTCGGGAACTTCCCATGTGTACAAATACGGTGTTGTCCCGCTGCTTGTAACGGTAAGTTCGATATCGCTATTGTTTGGAGGACGGTGAAAAGAAGGGATGCTTCCGGAAGTCTCATCGATGAAAGTTCCATCAGGCTTAATCGTGCGTACCGTGGCGCCTAAACCAGTTGGAAAATCCCGTGTAAACTGTATCACAGTGTTATAGCTCGGAGAACATGTTATGTTTACATCATTGGTAATGGCGCTGATAGTCAAGGTCTCAATATCTGTAGAGGGGTGGATAAGGCGGGACGTTCCCCTCTCTTCCGTCCAAGCGTACATATACGTTCGTGCTGGATTTGGATGGGACTCGGTTTTCTCAGCCACCAATGTAATACTTCCGCCGTCATTCACATAAACCACTCCGCCGTAGATTGTATCTTGGCTCGTTGTTATGGCTTTGAGAGTTATATCCCCGTCCGTATAATTTGGGTCGACATTAAAAGTTACCAGATGAGTCGTTTGCGCCGAAGCCGCAACGAAACACAAAGACAGTAACATCGCCATTAATGCTGCTTTTGCCGAATAAAAAGTTTTTGTTTTCATACCTTGTTAATTACTAAGATTAATGTTATTAGTTTATATTATTTTTCTGGATTGTTTCACACATTCACTTATAACGGCGATTTATTATGCCTGTTAATTAATAAACGGTTCTCTTTTCTGTTTGAGGGCGTAAAGGTAAGTATTTTTTTCAAAAAAACTAATATGTGGCGTTTTTTTTTGATAATTTAACCTCGATTGCGTCCCCGCGTTTTGCCGGTGAATATGCGCGAACGCGATGTAGCGGCAGGGCGTGGCGGCGGAAATCGCCAATAAAAACGCCCGAAGAAAACTTCGGGCGTAAAAAAATCTATCTGTCGAAATGTTGACAAGCTTTAACGTAGAAATTTTGCTTGTCGTGGTGCCACCAAGAATCGAACTAGGGACACACGGATTTTCAGTCCGTTGCTCTACCAACTGAGCTATGGCACCTTTACTGTTTGCGCTCGCAAAGGTAGGGTTTATTTTTAAATTGGCAAGGCTTTTGTGAAAAAAAATTACACCTTCCCCCGCCCTCCGAAGGAGGGGGAGGGGAGGTAATTCGCATAAATAATTTTATCTTTGCGCTCCGACAAAAAAAACAACCGTTTATGAGTTCACTTAAATTAATCGAAAACGATGCGTGGTTAAAGCCCTATGCACCGGCGATTGAAGCCCGATATAATCATTTCCAACGCAAAGAAAAGGAGTTGACCCGCAACGGCGAAATTGACCTGCGCGATTTTGCGTCGGGACATTTGTATTTCGGACTGCACGCCGCGCCCTCCGGCTGGGTTTTTAGGGAATGGGCGCCGGGAGCGGAAAATATTTATCTGACCGGCGATTTCAACGACTGGCAGGAGCGTGAAGAATATCGCTTGCACCGTATCGAAAACGGCGTTTTTGAAATCCATCTTCCCGCCGATGCGCTTCACCACGGAGATTTGTACAAACTGAAAATTTACCGACACGCCTGCGCCGTCGAACGGATTCCGGCTTGGGCGCGCCGCGTAGTGCAGGACGGGAATACGCATGTTTTCAGCGCGCAGGTGTGGGAGCCTGAGCAGCCTTACCGCTTCCGTATCCGCTCGTTTCGCCCCGATATTTCTCCTTTATTAATCTATGAATGTCATATCGGGATGGCTACCACCGACGAAAAAACGGGGACTTATCGGGAATTTACCGAAAACGTTTTGCCCCGCGTCAAGGCTGGCGGTTATAACTGTATTCAAATTATGGCGATACAGGAACATCCCTATTACGGATCGTTTGGCTACCACGTTTCCGGTTTTTTTGCGGCTTCCTCGCGCTTCGGTACGCCCGACGAATTGAAGGAACTGATTGATACGGCGCACGAAATGGGCATTGCCGTAATTATGGACATGGTACATTCTCATGCCGTCCGAAACGAAGCCGAAGGTTTGGGGCGTTTCGACGGGACTGAGGCGCAGTATTTTCACACCGACAGCCGCCGCGTACATCCCGCTTGGGATTCGCTTTGTTTCGATTACGGAAAAAACGAAGTCCTGCATTTCTTGCTTTCCAACTGCCGGTTTTGGATGGAAGAATACCTGTTTGACGGCTTTCGTTTCGACGGGGTAACTTCCATGCTCTATTACAGTCACGGCTTGGGCGAGGCGTTTACTCATTACGACCGCTATTTCGACGGGCAACAGGACGGCGACGCGATTTGTTACCTCACTTTAGCCAACCGATTGATTCACCGGATAAATAAACATGCGATAAGCATTGCCGAAGAAATGAGCGGGATGCCCGGACTTGCCGCGCCAATCGAAAACGGCGGCTACGGCTTCGATTACCGCATGGCGATGAATATTCCCGACTACTGGATTAAACTGATTAAGGAACGGAAAGACCAGGACTGGCAGGTTTCGGGCATCTGGCGGGAAACGACCGACCGCCGCGCCGACGAAAAAACGGTTAGTTACGCCGAAAGCCACGATCAGGCGTTGGTGGGCGACAAAACCATTATTTTCCGGCTGATTGACGCCCAAATGTACCGGCACATGGGGACGGGCGACCCGAATATGGTCGTCGACCGAGGCATGGCGCTACACAAAATGATACGGTTGGTTACCGCCTCAACCCTCAACGGCGGGTATTTGAATTTTATGGGTAATGAATTCGGGCATCCCGAATGGATTGATTTTCCGCGCGAGGGCAACGGATGGTCGTATAAATACGCCCGCCGCCAATGGGATTTGGTAGATAATCCCGATTTGAAATACCGGTTTCTGGGGGATTTCGACAAAGCCATGATTCATTTAATCCAGGGGATTAAAGGGTTTCAATCGTTTGAAATCCACAAAGTTTGGGATAACGACGGCGATCAGGTGTTGGCTTACCGCAGGGGCGATTTGTTTTTTGCGTTTAATTTCAATCCGGAGCGGTCGTTCGCCGATTATGGGTTTTTGTCGCCTGCGGGCAAATACGGGATTGTTTTGAACACCGACAGTCTGCGCTTCGGCGGCTTCGGATTGGTTGACGAATCCGTCGAACACCTCACCATCCGTGATGCGCTTTATGAAAACAAGGGGAAGGAATGGCTGAAACTGTATCTTCCGGCGCGGACGGCTTTGGTTTTGAGGCGGGAGGCACGGGATTTCACGGCTCGTTCATAGTATTCGTCAATTCCAACAGCACAACATTTTCCACATGGTGAGTATGGGGAAACATATCCACAGGCTGCACCTTGCCGAGGCGGTATTTCCGGTTGAGCAACTGCAAATCGCGCGCCTGAGTCGCGGGATTGCAACTGACGTACACAATCCTGAGGGGTTCTGCCGACAGGATGGTTTCAATCACGTCGTTATGCATACCGGCGCGTGGCGGATCGGTAATCAGCACGTCGGGACGTCCGTAAGTCTGCATGAATTCGTCGTTTAGTATGTCTTTCATATCGCCGGCGAAAAACAGGGTGTTGCGGATGTTGTTGATTTCGGAATTAATTCGAGCGTCTTCAATCGCTTCGGGCAGGTACTCGATGCCGATTACGCGGCGGGCTTGGCGGGCAATGAAATTGGCAATCGTCCCCGTTCCCGTGTAGAGGTCGTATACCGCTTCGTTGCCGGTCAACGCTGCAAAATCGCGGACAATCCGGTAGAGGTTGCAAGCCTGTTCGCTGTTGGTTTGGAAAAAAGATTTCGCGCCGATTTTGAATTTCAGGTCTTCCATTTCTTCGCAAATAAAATCGTTTCCTTTGAAAACGTGTACTTCCTGGTCGGCAATGGTATCGTTGGCTTTTTCGTTGATGATGTAAAGTAGCGAAGTAATCGTGGGAAATGTTTCGGCAATATGGGTCAGCAGGGCGTTTCTCCGGTCTTTGTCGTCTTCAAAAAATACGACGATTAGCATCACTTCTCCGCCGGAAGTGGTGCGGATAATGATGTTTCGCAGCAAACCGCACTGGTTTCGCAAGTCGAAAAAAGAGTACCCATTTTGCAGGGCAAAAGCCTTGATTTCGTTCCTGATTTGGTTGGAAATATCGCTTTGCAGCCAGCATTTGCGGATGTCCAGCGCCTTGTCGAACATGCCGGGGATGTGGAAACCCAAAACATTCCGGTTTTCGATGGCGACGCCCGATTGAATTTCTTCGTCGGTCAGCCAACCTTTATTGGAAAAGGTAAATTCCAGTTTGTTGCGGTAAAACCGCGTTTTGTCCGAACCGAGTATGGGGCTGATTTCCGGCAGTTCGATTTTCCCGATGCGGGTCAGATTGTCGACAACCTGCTGCTGTTTGTATCGAATTTGTTCCGAATAAGGGAGGATTTGCCATTTGCAGCCGCCGCACACGCCGAAATGTTCGCAAAAAGCCTCCGTCCGCTGCGGGGAATATTCGTGAAAACGAACCGCTTTCCCTTCCGCATAGCCCTTTCTTTTCCGTGTCGGTTGAATGTCAACCAAGTCGCCCGGAACGGCGAACGGGATAAAAATCACCAAATCGTCGTACCGGGCAATGGCTTTTCCTTCGGCGGCGATTCCGGTGATGCGTACTTTTTCCAGGATGGGGAGCGGCTTTTTGTTTTTCATTGTCGTATTTTTGTTTGGACAAAGTTATGGTTTTTTCTTGACATCTGTGTTGTCGTCATTGCGGGATGACGGACTTTTGACCCCACCGCGTCATTACGATATTTGACCCGCACCTAAAAAAACGTTCTCTGTTATTACACAGAGAACGTTTTCTTTTAGCGTTATGAATTATGAAACTCGTAATTTGTAACCCGTAATTCATAATTGTTGTTACATAGAAAAACAGCGTTAAAGCCGGCTTTCTGAGGCGGACTGCCGCTTTCCTTTTCCCAAAACCGGCGCACCGTTTGCCTCAATTCCTCAAACTCGTCAACGGAAAACGCCATGTTTACGGAGGTGTTACCCACCGGCAGGTAAATGTCGTGCGCCAAACCCTTGCCGCTGTTCGCTGCTTTGTAATGGCAGGTGTCGATGGATTCCAGATAATCCAAGAAAACTTTCAGGTGTTTAATCTCGGTGAAATGTATAAGAATATTGCCTGCCTCCAAGTGTATTTTGGAACACGATTTACATCTGAATATCCTCATACTTCCAACGCTTTTTTCAACTGCGCCACCCAGCGGTCGATGCGTTCGTCCGTGAGGTTGCTTTCGTTGTCTTCGTCAATAATCAGACCAACAAATCGCCCGTCCGCAACGGCTTCGGATTCGTCGAACGAATAACCGTCCGTTTCCGTGAAGCCGACAACGGCTGCCTTGTCCTTCACTGCGTGGTAGATTGTTCCGACCGCGTTGCAAAAGGTGTCGGGATAGGACTGCGAATCGCCGCAGCCGAATAGTGCGACCTTTTTGCCCGACAAATCGGCGTTGTCAACCGTTTGGATGAAGTCTCCCCAATCGTCCTGCAAATCGCCCAGCCCCCATGTGGAGCTGCCGAACAGCAGCGCGTCGTATTGCGTTAAATCGCTCGCGCCGGCTTTCGCCACGTCGTGAACGTCGCCGTCGCCAACGCCTAATTTCTTCGCAATATTTTTGGCAACATGCTTTGTGTTGCCGCCGGATGAACCGTAGAAAATTCCAATTTTACTCATGATACTGTTTTATTTAAAAAATTAATTGTTTTCAATATTTTGTTTTGCTATCATCGCCGCGAAAATTCCTTCCGTTTAAAATAAAATACAAAAGTATGCTTTGTCGCAATATCTGTCAATCCCCATTTATAGGGATTTTTGAGAAAGGGAATCACTACAAGTTGGTATATTCATTATTGTAAAGACAAATTTTGTCAGTTCAAAATGAGTTTCTATCTTTGTAGAACTAAAAAACAGTTTGTAAGTGGAAACTTTTGGCAAATGTATCAGACATCTACGAATAAATACGGTTTGCCGATACAGAAAATTATCGCACAATTAGATATTGATTCTTCTCTGTTTGGTAGAATAAAATTCTTGATGAAGATGCTGATAATATTGGAGTGTTGAAAGTGACGGAACAAACAGTTGAATATCTAAAATCTAAAATAAAATAGATTATGGCAAACGAACAATACAGCGAACAGTTGGTAGAAATCGAAATGAAAGTCAAGAAAGGCGAAAATTCTTTTGGTTTCGTGTTTCCGCAAGGCGATATTCAGGGGATTGAGAAATTTGAAAATCTATTGAAAAAAGCAGGTGGAAAACCTGATTTGTGCGAACTTTCCGATTTCTCAAAAGGCGGAAATGGAAAGGCAAAGCCTGAATATGTTATTACTTTCAATAACGACACTAATACCATTTTAGTCGTGGAATGTAAGCGTTCCGTCAAAGATCATTCCTCGGAAGATCTTAACAAGCCGAAAAAGTTTGCGGTTGACGGCGCATTGTATTATGCTAAATTTTTGAAAGAAGAATACAATGTAGTTGCGATTGCCGTAAGCGGAACAAAAAAGGAAGACTGCAAGGTTTCGACTTTTTATTGGCAAAAAGGGTTTGAAAATTATACGGAATTTACAAAAATCAATATCATTTTAGAGCCGTTGAACTATTTAAAATTTATCAAGGGCGAAAAAATTTCTATTGCATATTCTCTCGAAGACATACGCAGAACGGCTATTGATATGGGCAATAAACTACGAATTGCAAAAGTTACGGCGAATAACAAACCTATTTTCATTGCAGGTATTTTAATTGCTTTACAGGACGAAACTTTTGATACGGAGTATCAAACTGCTACAAATCTTATTTCGCTCGTTGAACGCTTACAATCTGCAATTACACGAGTATTGAAATCCACAAATGTAGAACAGGGCAGGATTGACAGTATTTTAAGTACTTTCAACGATGTGGCAAGTTTGCACCATTTTCAAACAACGCCAATGACAACCGATAACTCTTTGCGTTGGTACATTCAGGAGTTGGATATGAAAATAAAGCCTATGATGAATCATTCCGATTCTTCTATCGATGCTTTGGGTGAATTTTATCAGGAATTTATCAAATTTTCAAACGGCGATGACGGAAAAGCATTGGGAATTGTGCTTACTCCGCAACACCTTACCGATTTTATGTGCGAAGTCAGCGGACTGAACAAGAACAGCAAAGTTGTTGATATTTGCGCAGGTTCTGGCGGTTTTTTGGTAATAGCAATGAGCAAAATGATGAAAAATGCGAACCCGGAAGAAGTGAAACGTATACGGCAACACGGACTTTTTGGCGTAGAAGCAGACCCTAATATTTATGCTTTGTGTATTGCAAATATGATAGTTCGTCGAGATGGGAAAAGTAATATTCACTATGGCAGTTGTTTTGACGAAAAAATTATAGCAGAATTACGAAAGCAAAACATTGATATTGGGCTAATCAATCCTCCGTATTCACAGGAAGACTACAATGAATTGGCTTTTGTTGAACAACTATTGTCGGTTCTTGCTACTCGCGGCGTTGCGGTGGCTGTTGTGCCTTTGAATTGTGCATTAGGAACTACCTGTAAAGCAGAGCGGGAAAGATTATTTCAAAAACATACCCTTGAAGCAGTTTTCAGTATGCCAACTGAAATTTTCAATCCTGCGGCTTCTGCCCCGCCCTGCGTAATGGTATGGACGGCAAATGCGCCGCACCCTGCCGACAAACAAACATTCTTTGGATATTACCGCGAAGACGGCTTTGTGAAACGCAAAAAACTTGGGCGAGTTGATGCTTACGGCAAATGGGAAGAAATTAAAAATGAATGGCTAAAACTGTATCGCGAAAGAGACGTCAAATCCGGATTATCTGTAAAACATTGCGTAACGCACACAGACGAATGGTGCGCCGAAGCATATATGGAAACAGATTACTCGAAACTCAATCAAGCAGATTTTGAAAAGAAAATCAAAGAATATGTTGCATTCAAATTCTTAAACAATGTTGAGTAATGAAACGGTTAGATGAAATATTTGATATAAAGTACGGCAGTCAATTGGACTTAAATAAATGTGTTATCTGCGAAAAGCCAGAAGGATACAACTTTGTTAATCGTAGTTCCAAAAACTGCGGCGTTTCTGCTCGTATTTTAGAAGAAGGAAACAAAAAACCTTTTCCTGCGGGACTTATCACAGTTGCAATGGGTGGTAGTGTATTATCTTCATTTGTACAACAAGAGCCGTTTTACACGGGGCAAAACGTGAAAGTATTAAAACCAAAACAAGAAATGTCGGATTTGCTCAAACTGTATTATTGCTATTGTATTGAGCAAAATATTTATCGCTTTTCAACTTTTGGACGTGAAGCAAACGTAAGTTTTGGCTCTATCATTGTCCCCGATATTGAAGATATGCCGCAAGAATTGAATAACATTGAAATTTCTGATTATGAATTTGACAAAAAGCCAATTATTGATAAAAAGATAGAACTGAATACAGAAAAATGGGAATGGTTTAATTTGTATGATACTTATTTTGAAATGTTTGCTGGGAAATACTACCCAAAAGATAGTTTCAGCGTAGGGAAAACGCCTTTAATTTCGACAAGTAAAATAGAAAATGGCGTTATGGCATTTACAGATTTACGCCCAACCTTCAAAGGAAATTGTATCACAATAGGCAAAGTCGAAATGACAACTTTTTATCAGCCACTCCCTTTTTGTGCAACGGCAGACGTTACCGTGTTAGCGCCTAAATTTGAAATGTCCAAATACTGCGCTTTATTCTTACAAATAATATTAGGAGCAGAAAAATATCGTTGGACTTATGGAAATCAAATAAGACTGAATGACTGCCAAAAGATAAAGATCAAACTGCCCATTACGTCTGACGGATTGCCCGATTGGCAATTTATGGAAGATTATATCAAATCACTTCCCTATAGTGGCAACATTTGATACGCAAATATTAGGAATATAATGCAGAATCACAATTGAAGACGGCTTTGCGTTTTGCAGGATAACAATACCCGCGCCAATCTGCCATATTCTATAGCAGAAAGCAGATGGATCAACGACGATGAGTAGCGTACGATATCAGACACTACGTTCACCAGCATATATATTCGAGATGCGGTTTTTCGCTTTAATCCGGTTAACTAATGTTTTTGCTTTTGACATAATTTTATTATTTTTCTTATCTTTCAAACTCGTATCTTTGACATCGAAAACAGTTGGTGACACAAATAAAGGAGTTGACTTCTTTTTTTATCGAATTTACACACTTGAAATTCAAATAGTTAAATATATATTTTAGCAGAATTTATAGATAGTTAGCAATGCCTTATTTTCATCCGGCAACCAAAATCCGGTCTTTCCCCGAAATATCCCGAAAAAGCCGGACCGTTTCAAACCCTTTGCTTCTCAACATCTCCGCCGCATCTTTCCCGTAAACGGCGCTCGTTTCAAGATAAAGCCTCCCGTGTGCTGCGTTTAAACGCTTTCGAGCAACATCTGCAATCCGCTCATAAAACAGCAAAGGCTTTTCCTGCGGCACAAAAAGTGCTCGGTGCGGCTCGTAATTCAACACATTTTTCGACATTGCGCCTTTCTCTTCCGGCGTCACATAAGGCGGATTGCTGGCAATCACATCCAACTGTTCCGGCAATTGTTCCGCCCAAGCGTCAAAAATGTCGTGCCGGACAAATCGCACAGCCGCTTGATTGTTCCATGCATTTTCCGAAGCAACCTCCAAAGCCTCTATCGAAATATCCAAAGCATATACCTCCGCGCCGGGCAAAAATTTGGACAAAGCCACCGCGATACAACCCGAACCCGTTCCAATATCCAGCACGGTGAACGGCAAACGGCGAGCGGTGCATTCGTTTAATATCCGTTTGACCAACTCTTCCGTTTCCGGACGGGGAATCAGCGTCTGCTCATTAACCTTGAATTTCAGCCCGTAAAACTCCGTTTCACCCAAAATATACTGTATCGGACGGAATTTTTTCAAATCGTCAATCATCTTCTCAATGATGCGTTTTTCATCCGGCGATAGTTGTGTATCTCTGCCGAACAGAATGGATTGTTTGTCCAAACGGCAAACCGATTCCATAATCAACCAATAAAATGCTTTGATTTCGGGTTCTTCGTAATAATCCCGCAATTGCTCTTTTATGTAGGAAAACGTCATTTGCAGATTGAAATTAGACTTTTTATTGCAAAATTACATGAAACTTTTATATAATACGCAATATAAGCATTTCGGATGGTTGCATCCGTCACCCCGCGAACCGAAATATTAGTTCCGATTAAATCTGTAAATCTTTTACTCATTATTATCATGTATTTTTGTCCGGAAGGAAGAAGGCGAGACTTGTCCCTACTATTTTCAATCTTTGATTTGCATAAATAATTCAAATAAAGCATTTAGCCTTTTCCTGCTTTCACGGTCTTACTTTGATTATTATTAATGATGATAACCAACTATTACACAAAATATTATTTTGTTGATTTCATCATTCTTAAAGACGGTTCAAATAAAGCGGATAATGGCATAACAATATTGTTAAATGCTATAAATCAACTAAATACAACTGTAAAAATCGTTACATGTTGCGTAAAACATAGTTGATTATCAGTAAAATACAAAACGTACCCTCCTTTATCGCCTAATTAGACGAGAGTAGGGTACGTTTATAAAATCCCGTTTTTCAGGCGGGATTCTACTCGTAAACAGTCTGTTTTTAATTTCCTATGAATCGTTATAAAGCAGTCAATATCAATCAAATACTAATATTGTGCTGTTTTCGATGTCAAAGATACGAGTTTGAAAGCAATTCACAACCGTTTCCGTGCGTTCCTGTTCGTTGTCAAAGCTGTTTTCGATGTCAAAGATACGAGTTTGAAAGCAATTCACAACCAAAAATCCGCGAGAACGACTACGTTCTTGGCTGTTTTCGATGTCAAAGATACGAGTTTGAAAGCAATTCACAACTTATTTAAATTGATTCTAAATTATAATTCTGCTGTTTTCGATGTCAAAGATACGAGTTTGAAAGCAATTCACAACTTCGTCATTAAAGAAGATGTTATAATTTACGCTGTTTTCGATGTCAAAGATACGAGTTTGAAAGCAATTCACAACACACTACCGCCCGGGTTCTGGTTCCGGACGGCTGTTTTCGTTGTCAAAGATACGAGTTTGAAAGCAATTCACAACGGTTCGGCGCATGTGCATCGTTTAACTTATGCTGTTTTCGATGTCAAAGATACGAGTTTGAAAGCAATTCACAACGTCCAGGGCGCGATGACGACGATGGAGAACGCTGTTTTCGATGTCAAAGATACGAGTTTGAAAGCAATTCACAACTAACGCAATTCCGACGCTGCCGGGAAAGGCGCTGTTTTCGATGTCAAAGATACGAGTTTGAAAGCAATTCACAACCTCTTCTTAATAGCCTCAGCAGCAGCGCGTGCTGTTTTCGATGTCAAAGATACGAGTTTGAAAGCAATTCACAACATAGACTTAATATATTGATAATTAAGTGTTTGATAAATCGCGGGTAATAAATGGGTAATAATTTTAATCAAAAACGCCCAAAATTCACATTTTGGGGCGTTTCCTTTTTTGTCGATTTAAATAAGCGAGTAACAACCCGATTATTTGACTGCAAATGTACAACTTTTTTTATACTTTCAGCGGCAAAGTATATATTTTTTATATTGTTTTTCCTTACTTTCTTTTGTTTGTTATGAAAAACATTTATATTTGCATGGTAAATAGCAAAATTCAATGAAAAAGGAATTAGGTAAAACATTGATTGATATAGCAAAATTAGTCATCGGCGGGGTTATTCTTGCCGGATTGATGAAACAGGACATACCACCCGTATATCTGTTTCCGGTTGGTAGCATTATTTCTATATTAATGATTTGTATCGGACTTGTTTTAATTTCACTTGGTAATAAAAATGATTAAAAAATAATTTGTTATGGAATTGATTTATTTCTTTATCGGATTAGGCGTTTTTGCAATAGCAGCCGGAATTTGGGGGTATTGGGATTATAGACGGGGTATGAAAAAACACGATTAATAAAAAAACGACCCAAACAACCCACAATGTAACTATACCGGAGCCTCAACCCATCACAGAAGTTTTTAACTAATTGATGAATATGTTAACGGGGGCGGCATTAATGACAATAAGATTATCCTCGAGATGTTGGATTTGCTGAAAAAAAAAGAGGAGCAAATAGATAACTTGTTGAAAATCAAACAAATAAACAACTGATTTTAAAGATAAAAATTTAATTTATCTTTATCGTCGAATTTTTAGACGACCGGCGCAGGTCGATAAAGTCTGCAAAAAATAAAATGAAAAATTATTTTAAAATGATTGTGTTAATGGGAATTGTGTGGACTCTGGGTGTTGGATTGAATGCTTGTAAAGAGGGGGACACCCCGCTGCCTGGCACCGCGGGGGGTGATGTTGTTGGAGAGTGGCAATCTATGGGATGGGAGGTGGTGGACATCGCGCATCGGGATGCCACGTTAAAAGCTAAGATTACCGATGTGTTTAAGAATTCGGATTGGTTTCAGGATTCTATAAATATAGTATCATACCGCGCCGATCATACTATGGGAGTCTGGGATGATGATATATGGTACACGGGGGGTATCTGGAACGATAATGGCAATATATATGCAGTGGACAATGAGGGAAACAGAATCCCAGGATGGGATTATATATTTTACATTCAAAATGATATACTTACCGAGTACATCGATTTACTCGACGAGCCTGTCATTAGTTATATCAACGGGTACTCCTGCGACGAAGAAACAATGGATTATGTTTATAAGAATTCAATTGATGAATTAATTACATTCCGCGATTTAAAATTCACTAAATTTAAATTGGCGCATAAGTTTTCCCGCGTTCAATCTAATTAATATTATAAATATTTGTAAATTAAATAATTAAGTTAAAATGAAAAAGAGGATATTAATTATTACACTGTTATTATTTATCCCCATAATCTTGGTCGATGAATCAATAACAATAGCGCAGGGTGAAGATAAAGTGTTGATTTGCAGCGGGAAAAATTCTAAAAAATACCATTCAAAAAGATGCAGCGGATTAAATAGATGTGGCGGGGATATTATTACATCTACGATGTCGGCGGCTATAAAGGATGGCTACACCCCCTGCAAGATTTGTTACCGCTAAATTACAGGGTTATAACTTGTTGATATTCAGGTATCTTTATATCTTAATATTATCAATGTAAAGATATAAAGATACTTGAATATCAATGAGTTATGATATTAATGACAAATAAATTACAAGGCGGCAGTAACTTGTTGATTATTAGTATTTATCTGATTGCTGAATATAACGCAGGATTTCAGCCACATCAATCGGATTAATGCCAAGGTTATTAATTACCTGTTTCATTAATATTCTTATATTATTTTTTTTATTTTAAGAAAGACGTTAACGTCTTTCTCTTTGGTGATTTAAAAAAGACGTTAACGTCTTTCCCTTTGGTGAGAGGTATACCGCGATTTTCCTGAAAAAAAAATCCTACCCCCTCTCAATTTTCTTTAAGAAATCTCGTTTTTATTTAATTAATTATTATTTAAATAAAGTCTTTTTTTATTAAAAAATAACAAAAAGGGCATTTTTTTATATTTAATAAAGTAGGGAAATGATACTCACCGGGCATACCTCGCTATATCAAAAATTTTCACTTCAATTTCTTTCATCAGGTCGCTTTGGTTTTCAAAATCGGAAACAGCTATCATTTTGTTTAAGTCGGTTTTTAGCCGAGTGTAATACTTTCTATCTGAAAACACGTTTCTTGCCTTTAATTCACTTAAAAAGTCATCAATTGTACTTTGTCCCGATTGCTGCAATAAGTGAGCAAATAACGCCGCTTGTGCCTCTTTGGGCGTGGTTATATTGTCTGTCATAAAACTTTGTTTTTTGAGTTTATTGATTGTCTTGAATTCATCGTACCAACTTTTAATAACGGGTCGATAGAAATCTTTATCGTACAACTTGGTAGCCGTTAAATCTGTATTAAACTGCTTGTTGAGGCGTTTTGTAAACCGTAACTCATACCTCAAAAGATTTCTGTTTTGCAAAATAGCCGGTATCTGTGTGCCTTTAACTTTTGCTTCTTTGGTTTTATCATAAAAGCTAATTTGCCGTTGATGGTTGTTATAATAAAGCGTGTCTTGTGTGGCTTGCAGTCGCTCAAAATATGGCTTTTGCCCCAAACAAACATAATAATCGGCGGGCGGTTTCTTGGTAGGTAGTATCGTTGAAACGTCCATGCGTGTAACCTTTGCCCGACTTATATCGGTATTCAAACAATCGCTTAGTTTTTTTATAGCCTCTTCAGTATATTTTCTTGTTAAAGTATGCAGATTGTCCCCAAAGAAACTTTTTGACAAACTGCCGTGCAATGATATGCCATTTTCAAAAACATTAACGGTATAATCTAAAATTTTCCCGGTGCAACTATAACCTGATTTTTCATTTTGCCGTTCTGTAATTTCAGATAAACGGGGGACAATATCAAAGGTGCTACTCCCTGATATGTCCGTCCTGTCTATCCAAAAATTTACCGTATCAAACATAATTCTATTGTTACCAAAATTTGGTAACATTTACAACTTACTATACGCGCGCGCGAGGCTATTTTCATTTTGCCGATTGTCTCAACTTATTTAACGCTTCATTTAATTTTCCATCTTCTAATTGTGCAGCATACCCCATTATCAATTGCCGGGATTTGGGAACGATTAAAATTTCAATCGTGTTCAGGTCAGGAGATATAATAAACAAATATCCGTCATTCCGGTTTTCAAAGAACGGGTTATTCTTTCCGCCTTTTAACTCTTGTGATTGTGGCGGCTCTCCGTAACCTATTATCTGTTCCCCATGTGTTAAATTAATCGTGTATATACTACTAAAATTAACGCTTCCTTTGCATTGCAGCCGCGTCTCTGCTGTGCTGTTAGGGTTGCATTTGTCGTTCCTCTGGTAGTACATTACAATTTCATTTTTGGCATTTTTTATTTCTTGCAATGGCTTATAATAGCCTGCCGTTGCCGTAACCACATAACGGGGTGTGATGCTTTCCGAGCCATCTTTTTTAATGGTTTGCCGCCGCGTCAACATTAAATAACAACTAACCATGCTTACCCCCTTTCTTTTTCACAGCACTTGTAAGCATGTAATTTTCTGCCTCTGTTTCTATTTCATCAGCGGTTTTAACTTTATGCTTTAACTGCCAAGCCGTTAGCTCGTCTTTATCAAAGAAAGTAAATTTTCCCCCATCCGATTTGTAATAAGGTATTTTTTTGTAACACGTCAATTTGTATAAGTGGCTTTTACTCAGTCCTGTAAACAGGCTTGCATCACTCATTGTGAGGGCTTGTTTTGCCACGATTAATGTTAATTGCTTAATTTCTTGCAATTCACGTTTTAAATCGTTTAATTCGTTCATAATTAAAATTTTATTAAATTAATTTTGGTCGTTAGCAGGTAGCCATTACACTCCCGCCGCCGTACCGCTGCCAAATTTTAAATACGGTAATGGTCGTCTCGTCGATTTGACGGGACAAAAGTAAGCGTGTGGGAAATGCAAAAAAATATCTTTATATCTGATTTTTATCAATGTAAAGATATAAAGATACTTGAAAATCAATAAGATATGGGATTGTTATTGATTGCTTTCGATTATGTTTTTCAATTCTTTATGATATGCTGAAACAATCGGGCGTTTAAGATTGCCGTTTTTGTCGGTTATGTAGGTATAGTTTTGTGGTATTAGCGGTTTGCCGTTTGAAAAAATAAAAAGGGAGTTCAACAAGGCTCTGTTTTTTATTACATGGTCTTCATATCCCAAGAGGCAAAGCAAATCAAGCAATGATTTTTTATTTGTTATTTTCCCGTGTGTGGTACGGTTTGATTTAATCCATTTCAAAGGTTGTGCCGTTGCATCTTCAATAAATCCCTGTTCCTGTAATGCTTGTAATATATTATCTGGTATTGTTATGGGTTGAGGCTCAGTTGGCTGTTCTGATTTATCTAATAAGTTCTCTAACTCCGCGTTTATATTTTCAATTTTTTTCTTAATGTTTTCCTCTTTTTTCAAATGTTCCTGTATGCTTGTAATATATCCAAATTCTTCATAGCGGTTCACCTGCTCCATAGTCTCTATTTCCGTCTTAGTCCCCTTTGGCACATTCGCCCTATTCTGCTTCCTGAACGCCACTAACTCTGTATGTACCCACATTCTATTCTTATATTCCCTCTCTAAGTCCGCCCTTAGATTTTTTTTTATTTCCTGAAGTTTTAAAATTTCGTCTAATTTTTTCATATTCTTATTATTAATCAGTTAAATCATTGATTATTAGCAGCCTCAACAATCCCCAAATAATTTTCCAAAGCATTTTTAACGGCGTTTGCCACAATCAAATTAAACGCCGCTCGGTTGCCGTCGGTGTGGCTTTGTTCTAATGCTGTGTAATAGGCTTGTTTTGCCTCATTATTTGCTTTCAGGGACGTTATTATATAGCCTTTGGATAGTAGATACAAATTCATCAAAAGCCGTGATGTACGCCCGTTGCCGTCGATAAATGGGTGTATCTTTACTAATTCGTCGTGTAGGTAGGCAGCAATCAAGATGGTATGTGTAGCGGCTTCTTCCATTGTTTTGTAGTCAATGATAAATTTTTCCATTTGGGGTTCTATCAGGTAAGGTTGAGGCGGCGTGTGTCGGCTGCCTACAATCATTACCGGTACACTCCGGTATTTGCCCGCCTGCTGCCTGTTTATTCCGTGTAATACAAGCGCGTGGATTTCCTGTATTGTCCGCTCGGTTATTTCTATATCATTGCTTGCAATTTCTTTGATAAACTCAACGGCTTGGGCGTGGTTAATCGCTTCTAAATGTTCCATTATGCTTTTGCCGCCGATAGTAACGCCCTCGCTTACTACTAATGCCGTTTCCTGCAAGGTTAGCGTATTACCCTCAATCCGGTTGCTCTCGTAGGTATATTCCATTTCAAACGCGGCTTTAATTTTCCTTAACGCCTCTGTGTCAAGTGGTCGGATTGCCTGTAAACGGGCTTTTAACAAATCGGCTTCTTCCAATATTTTTTTTAGTTCAGTGTTCATAAATATTTTGTTTTTAATCCATTTCTATTTATTCATATATTGTTAAATTTTTTCATCGCTTGTGCCAAAGGGGCAATTTGCAGGGCTGCATAATGTTTTTCTGTAATTGCACTGTTAGAATGCCCCAAAATGCCGCTAATGGTTTTTATATTTTCCCCTAATGCAAGCAGTAGCGTGGCGGCTGTGTGCCGGGCTGTGTGAAAACTGATTTGTTTTGTAACGCCGCTTTCCCTTGCCCACGATTTTAGAAAAATATTTGTGTAACAGTTTGTAGATAGGTTGAAAATAGCATCTGTACCCGCTGCATCACGCCGAGCCGGTAAAAATTGCTTTGCTTTGTCGCCGATAGGTAGATATTGCAACGTATTTGTTTTTTGCTGCCGGATGTGCAAACAGGTTTCCCCTGCAAATTCAACTATTTTTTCCCACGTTAAACCCCTTATATCTGAAAATCTAAGTCCGGTATAACAGGCAAACAAAAACGCGGCTTTTACACCCGGCTTTTGGCATTCGGTATTTTCCAATTTTTTGAGTTCCTGAACCGATAGAAATATAATATCATGGCTTTGCCGTTGTGGTTTCTCACATAACGCCATCGGGTTTATGGTTATAATTTCCTGCTTTATTGCAGCATTTAAAATTGTTTCAAATACTTTGATATAGTCAATTTGAGTATTGATTTTCAGCGGCGTATGGTCTCTTGTGCTTGTTTGTTTTTGCAGATAGGTAATAAATCCCTGACAAAACCGTTTATCAATCTGTTTGAAAGTAACACGACGGTTGCCGGTATATTGTTTGAAATGACAAATAAAAGATTTGTATGTTAAGGACGTGCCGCGCTCGTTAATTTCCCCGCGCTTGTTAGTCCGCTTTTTGTCGGCTTGCAGTTCTGCAAAGGTAAGAAAATCGGCATTTGCCGCCTGCTTGGATTGCAGGGCATTATGATTGCCGTTGTTAATTTCAATAATACGCGCCGCCCTGATTGTTTCCGCTTGTCTTAACGTTTCTTTGTCGGCGTGCTTATTGCCGGTAAGGTATAGTTTCAAAAATTCATATTCATGTATGAGGTTGCCGCCCGTTCCCTGTCCCAGAAATATATCAAGGTAAAGGGATTTATTACCTGATTGCAGCGTTTTTTCTCTTAAATAAACGGGGCTTTTTGTCTGATTTTTAACGCCTTTGGGTCGCCCCCTATGCTTTGCATTATTTAATTTTTTATTACTCATTTGTTACTTATTAAATCGACGGGGCAAAGTTAAAACAAAAAAAAGAATAAATAAAAGAAAACAAGCCTTTTTTTGAATTTATTTTTAATTTTATAATACGATGTATATAAGCATGTTAATTAGCAAGAGAAATAAATTTTGGCGTTTTTTCTGCTATTTTTAGCGTCGAGTAATAAAATTTTAGCCGCCGAGTAATAAAAAAAGTAATAAAAGTAATAAAAATATTGACATATTAAAAGAAAACAACCCCGCTTTTCAGGGCATAAAAAAAGCCGCTAAAAAGCGGCTGCATTTACGTTTTATTTATTTTTGTTTTTCTTTTGTTTTATGTTAATTTTAACACTGTGATTTGTTGAAAGCAATTCACAACTTGCGCCCAAATGTATTAATTAACTTTGACGCTGTTTTCGATGTCAAAGATACGAGTTTGAAAGCAATTCACAACAGATAGTTATATATGCGTTTGTCGGCTTCTGCTGTTTTCGATGTCAAAGATACGAGTTTGAAAGCAATTCACAACATCGCCGGGGCGGCTGCCTTTCCCGGCAGGCTGTTTTCGATGTCAAAGATACGAGTTTGAAAGCAATTCACAACTTTCCCACCTGAAGATAATGGGTAAGGTTAGCTGTTTTCGATGTCAAAGATACGAGTTTGAAAGCAATTCACAACTCGCCGGGGCGGCTGCCTTTCCCGGCAGCGGCTGTTTTCGATGTCAAAGAGACGAGTTTGAAAGCAATTCACAACTAAGTGGCTGCAGTCTATCCGGTTCCTGTGCTGTTTTCGATGTCAAAGATACGAGTTTGAAAGCAATTCACAACAGAAGCAATCTTCCTTTGCCGCCGCCGGCGGCTGTTTTCGATGTCAAAGATACGAGTTTGAAAGCAATTCACAACGCACGGCGTAAGTCGTTTGTTTCTTTAAAGCTGTTTTCGATGTCAAAGATACGAGTTTGAAAGCAATTCACAACTGCGCCACTTCGACGGATGTTTCGTCGTAGGCTGTTTTCGATGTCAAAGATACGAGTTTGAAAGCAATTCACAACCCGGATTGGCATCCGGTGCGGCAAAATCTTGCTGTTTTCGATGTCAAAGATACGAGTTTGAAAGCAATTCACAACGAAAATGAAAAACTTAATTATTATCTTAATGCTGTTTTCGATGTCAAAGATACGAGTTTGAAAGCAATTCACAACCGTTGCAACAAACTTTCGCACCGAAAAAACGATGTCAAAGATACGAGTTTGAAAGCAATTCACAACATACAGGGGTTTGCTGCACAATTAGCAGATGGACAATTAAACGAAGCGTTAAATGAGTTGAGACAATCGGCAAAATGAAAATAGCCTCGCGCGCGCGTATAGTAAGTTGTAAGTATTGCAGATTTCTGCAACAAAGATTATGTACGATACAGTAGATTTTTGGATAAATAGAGTTGGGTTGTCTGGAGCAAGTCCTTTTGGCACCCAACAATATTTGTCTAATATAACGGAACGGAATAATGAGAACGGCTACAGTTGCAACGGTAACGTTGGAGATTATAAGATTAATATTTCAGACAACGGCATATCGTTGAAAGGAAGCCTATCAAAACATTACTATGGAGATAATTTGCACACTTTGACACGGCGGGATACCCAGCACGCAATTGAGAAACTAAGCGAACAGTTGCATTTGGATGTGGGAAAGGCAAAGCCGACACGTCTGGACGTTTCAACGATTGTGTGTACCAGACGACCGGCGGCGGATTATTACAGATGGTTGGGTGCCAAGCCATATTTTGAGCGGGTGCAAACCACAACGGACACGGTTTATTATATAAACTATCAAAAGCGACTTTGTTTTTATGATAAAGCCAAACAGGCTGAGGCTAAAAACATACCGATACCGCCTATTTTGCAAAACAGCAATCTTTTGAGGTATGAGTTACGGTTTACAAAACGCCTCAACAAGCAGTTTAATACAGATTTAACGGCTACCAAGTTGTACGATAAGGATTTCTATCGCCCCGTTATTCAAAGTTGGTACGATGAATTTAAATCAATCAAGATAATTAATAATAAAAGTTTTATGACAAACGATATAACAACATTAAAAGGAGCAAAAGCCGCTATAATTGCATATTCAATGCAAAGACTGGAACAAGATGTTATCAATGAATTTTTAAGTGTTTTAAGAGCAAATAATAGTCTAAAAAGCCGCTCTGATTACACAAGGGTAAAGGAATATATAAACAAAATGAGGACTGCATCCGATTTTGAAGACAAAAGCGATTTAATCAAAGAGTTGCAAGAGAAATTTTTTGATATAGCGAGGTATGCCCGGTGAGTATCATTTCCCTACTTTATTAAATATAAAAAATGCCCTTTTTATTCATTTTTATTCAAAAAAAAACTTTATTTAATTTATAATTAATTAAATAAAAAACGAGATTTTTTAAAAAAATTGAGAGGGGGTAGGATTTTTTTTTCAGGAAAATCGCCGTATACCCCCTCACCAATAGAGAGACGTTAACGTCTTTTTTGAAATAAAAAAAATTAAATTAAATTTTTTTACAGCAACGGCAGGCTGCCAAACGCCCCGTTATGTGGGTATGGATATTCCATCAAAAAAAGAAAAATAAGACATTATTATTGTTATTCCCAAAAAACACATACCTTTGCAGCGTAAAAATAAGGAAAATAAAAACAGACTAAAAGTATTTTTTCTTACAATTTTGGTGCTGTTTTGTTGCTTGATAATTTTTTATACGTTATTATTAACTGTA
>JAIRKO010000054.1 GCA_031260045.1 Dysgonamonadaceae bacterium
CCAACGAATGAAGGTAGAACACATCATTGGCAGAACAAAAAGGTTTAGCATAGCACGAGAGCGATATCGTAACAGACGAAAAAGATTCAGGTTGAGATATAACTTGATTTGTGGAATAGTGAACTATGAAAATAGGGAGTTAAAGGGGTTTTCGCAACAAGTCTAATGACGGGTTTATTTACCGGTAAGAATTTAAGAAATATTTTTAGTGAGGGCGATTGTTTTGCACTCCGCGCGGGAAACGGTTATGAATGTTTTTTCAAAAATCGTCGAATTGTATTTATAATTTGAGTTTGGTAGGTGATGCGCATCGCAGGATTGATGAAAATCCTGTCGTGTCCGCGTTCTTTCATTTGTTGATGGAAGAAAAAATGTTCGGTGCGGCTTTCCACTTTTTCATCATCATTTGCAAAAACGCCGTAACGGCAACCGGCAATGGCTTCCCGCCTGTAAACCGCCAAGCCGCCGAAAGCCGAAACTACCTGGATGAGTGGCATATTTGGTTTTAAAAACGCCCATCTGTACTGTGTTGCCCTGATTGTTGATTCCGTTTGTGGAATATTTTCCCGTCCGCACTCAACCAGAGCATAAGCATCGTAATATCTTTTCCTGAAATAAGACGAAGGCGCGCGGGAAATTCCATTTGAAGTCAATGCATCCCATTCATAATTCAGTGAAAAAGAAGCAATAATACCTTCAAGATGAATTTTGCGAACATCCATATCTACGATTATTACATAATCTCCCGCTAATTTTTCTTTTTCGATATAATCAAGGTAAAAATTTCTGTAAGAAGCCATTTTTTCAATCCTGTGTGTGGAAAAAAAGGGATTGACATGATTCCGTTTTTCAGGAATCGTAACCGTATTAAAATCATTCAATGAAATATGAATATTTTTTCTGTTGTTAGCCCAATCGGTTAGGGTTTGTTTTGTATTGTCCGTGCTGTCGTTTTCAAACATCACAACATGGTAGTCTTGAACGAGATTGCAAATTTCATCTATTGCCCGTATGTTTCTTTTCAGGTTTTTCCCGCAATTACGGACAATTCCGCAGATAATAACTGTCGATTCGGAAAGGGAGGGATTTGAATTTTCTTTGCGTTGTTTCATATCTACATACTTTTTAAAATATTATTTATAGCACGCAAAAATATGTATAATATCGATGTATTCCAATAATATTTGTTATTAATTCAAGAAATCGCTGTTATCCCCTCTCAGAGCGGGATCGGATCCCCCGAAAAACGAGTTACGGTTTTCGGGGGATTGCGGCTCGCCGCTCCGCTATGCCCGCAATAATGGGAATGACGGATTTATTTACCGGTTATTAATCATTTTTTTTCGGTTCATAAAGCATCGCCGTACAAATGCAATATTTCCGTCCGGTACGTTCGAGAATGTCGTAATTGACGCAGCCGCGGCAACCACGCCAAAAAGCCTCGTCGTCGGTCAGTTCGGCGAATGTAACCGGCACGTATCCCAGTTCGGTATTCATTTTCATCACGGCGCTACCGGAGGTGAGACTGAACAGTTTGGCTTCTGGCCACAAGCGGCGCGCCAAGCGGAAAGCCTCAATCTTAATTCGTTTAGCCAAGCCCTGTCCCCTGAATTTGTCGGCGACAATCAAACCGGATGTGGCGACAAACTGCTTGTTTCCCCACGATTCTATATAAATGAACCCCGCAAATTCGCCGTCGGACAGGGCAATGATTGCTTTTCCTTCGCGCATTTTCTGCTCCACATATTCGGGGGAACGTTTGGCAATCCCCGTACCACGCACTTTTGCCGCGTCTTCTATTGTTTTCAAAACGCGGGGGACGTATGGGAGATGATCTTCGCCGGCTATCAAAATTTCTATTTTACTGTCTGTCATTTTTCGATTCCGTAACAAGTCTTCAATCGGGTGTATTCAAAAACGGGCGTGCAAAAGTAGGTAATTATTCGACAGGTTATATTAGATTTTTTGTTTTTTTGGTTGTGGAATGGCGAAGCTGAGACTCGCAATCCCCGCAAAACACAGTTCGTTTTGCAGGGGATCCCGCGCAGGGAGCGGGATGACGGAGCTTTTAACCCCACTGCGTCATTGCGAACTGCGAAGCGGTGAAGCAATCCAGAATTGCACTGCGGTTTTCTTTGGATTGCTTCAGGCTTCGCCTTCGCAATGACGAGTACGATTATTTATCCTTGCAGCAATATGTAATAAATTTTTACATAGCAAATTAAACGATTGTAAAACTTTTTTTTAATAATACGTTTGGAAAACTTATGTTTTTCATCTACTTTTGCCCCTTAAATTTATCGTCTTATTTATTCAATATATTAATACAAGGACATGGAAATTATCAGATTAGACGGAGAAGACCAGCGGCTTTATCCCATGATAGCGCATCTGGTAACGGATAAGAGCGTATTGAAATACAATCTCAATTATCCTTTTAAAACATCCGATAATCACACTTGGTTCCTTGCCGTAGAAGAAGGCAACACGCTGGGTTTTATTCCGGTAGAATTGAACGGCGCAAAAGCGGTCATCAACAATTATTATGTTGCCGACGACGACAGCAAGGTTTTTTCCTTGTTGTTGAAAACCCTTGTCCATGAATTACTTCCGGATTTTATACTTGAATCGGTAACCCAAGTGCGGCATATTCCCGATTTCGAGCAATATGGATTTTCCATTCAACTTCGATGGAAAAGATATGTAAAAATGCAATTGTTCAGGAATGGAAGAAAACGTGTATGAATTGGCAATGTCCCGAATAGAGAGGATATTTAACGAATTTGATAATATTTTCGTATCTTTCTCCGGCGGCAAAGACAGCGGCGTGGTGTTGAATCTTTGTATTCAATATATAAGGCAAAACAATCTCAAAACAAAAATCGGCGTTTTCCATATGGACTATGAAGTTCAGTACAATGAAACGCTCCGGTATATTGACCACGTATTTCAGACAAATCCCGACATTATTGAGGTATATCGCGTATGCGTGCCGTTTAAGGTGAGTACCTGCACTTCCATGTACCAGACTTTTTGGCGTCCTTGGGACGAGGAATGTAAAGAGTTGTGGGTAAGAAAAATACCTCCCGGAAGTTATGTCAAAAAGGATTTCCCATTTTTTCATGAAGAAATGTGGGATTATGAATTTCAAGTCCTCTTTGCCCAATGGTATCACCAGTTGAAAAATGCAAAAAGAACCTGCAATTTGGTTGGAATACGTACGCAGGAAAGTTATCACCGGTGGAAAGCAATATACGGTAACAGAAGATGTTATATGTACCGCAACCTGCAATGGACGCGCGAATTAGTTAACGATATTTTTAATATTTACCCGATATATGACTGGCTGGCAACGGATATATGGACAGCAAACGGACGCTTCGAATGGAGCTATAACCATTTGTATGACCTTTATTACATGGCGGGCGTGCCGATGGACAAGCAGCGGGTAGCCAGTCCGTTTATATCTGCGGCACAGGACAGCCTTTCGCTTTACCGGGCTATCGACCCCGATATGTGGGGTAAAATGATATGTCGCGTAAACGGGGTGAATTTTACGGCTATTTACGGCAACACAAGCGCTGTGGCGCATTATAAGAGCGTTCTTCCGCGCGGACACACGTGGGAAAGTTACATGCATTTCCTATTGTCCACCCTTCCCGAAGAAATCCGGTTGAACTATTTGCAAAAACTGGCTGTAAGTATCAATTTTTGGCGGAATAAAGGCGGTTGCCTGCCGGAAGAAACGATTGAGAAACTCAGGGAGTGCGGCGTTGAAATTGAAGTGCTGCAGCATACCAATTACAAAACACACAAATATCCCGTAAAGATGGAATATCAGGATGATATAGACATACATGATTTTAAAAGCCTGCCTACTTTCAAACGGATATGCGTCTGTATCCTTAAAAATGACCACCTCTGTAAATACATGGGATTTGCCTTGACAAAAAAGGAGCTTGAAAACAAAAAGAAAATTATGGATTTTTATAAAAATACCTATAGATGCCGGATACCTCAACATTTTTAAGCCCCGTTTACAATGTCAGCCCCGTACCGTTGAAAAAAATACGGGCGAATGCGTACAATCCGAATGTTGTTGCGCCCCCTGAAATGGAACTGCTCGAATTGTCCATCTGGGAAGACGGGTACACAATGCCCTGCGTTTGCTATTATCTGCCCGAAGAAGATATGTATGAACTTGTGGACGGATTTCACAGGTTTCTGGTTATGAAAACCTCCAAACGTATTTTCAAACGGGAAAAAGGATTGCTGCCCGTAACCGTGATAAACAAAGACCTTTCCAACAGAATGGCTTCGACCATCAGGCACAACCGCGCCCGCGGCACGCACAATATTGCATTGATGACCAATATCGTTTCCGAACTTAAAAAAGCCGGCATGAGCGACTCTTGGATTATAAGTAATATCGGGATGGATGCGGATGAGTTGCTCAGGTTCAAGCAGATTTCGGGATTGGCGACGTTGTTTGCCAATAAGGATTTTAGCGTACCTCACAAATGAGTATCTTGAATACCAATATAATGAGACGGTACATTGCTGTTATCGCTATATTTTTAATTGTTCTCAATGTGTTGTTTTTCTTCTTTTTAGAAAAGAAAACGATTTCTCTTATATTGAACTTATGCTCTCTTGGAATAATTATTTTTTTGTGTTTTCAGAGTAGAAAAACAGGCTGATTATGGCGCTTGCTACTTACACGACTGGTTTAAATTTAAACGGGTCGATTTGCGGATAATCATTTAAGAAATTGAACAAATTACAAATATGAGAATCGAAAGTATCAGCATTACAAATTATAAAGTTTTCAAACAAACAATAATCAAAAGTTTGCCTAAGATGGTAGTTTTGTTGGGGGCAAATGGTTTCGGTAAAAGCACATTTTTTGATGTGTTTGGCTTTTTGAGCGATGCGCTTCAAAACAATGTAACAGTAGCTATTAATCGCCGAGGCGGTTTTCACGAAGTTATTTCAAGAGGCTGCGATGTCAGAAAAGACCGTATCAAATTTGAAATAAAATTCAGAAATATCGCATCTGATAAAGAAATATCGCCATTGATTACCTACCAGATAGAAATAGGTTTTAATAATGGAAAGGTAATTATTCATCGTGAAATTTTAAGTTACAGACGCGGGCAATATGGTCAACCTTGGCGTTTTTTGGATTTTACTGATGGTTCGGGGAACGCTATAACGAATGAGGATGACTATGGAAAAGAAGGCGGGAATAAAGAAAGAACAGAACAATATACTACTGCGCCTGATATTTTGGCTATCAAAGGATTAGGACAATTTGAAAAATTTAAAGCCGTCAGTTCATTTCGAAGTTTATTAGAAAAATGGTATGTTTCCAATTTTAAAATCGAACAGGGAAGAAATGTTTCTGACACAGGCGTTTCAACGCATTTATCCGTAACGGGCGATAATTTGGCGCAAGTAACAAAGTATTTGTATGATTACAAGCGAGATGTTTTTGATGATATTCTCAAAAAATTACCGCAAAGAATACCCGGAATAAATAAAGTAGAGGCAAAAGATACCGAAGACGGTCGCATTGTATTAAAATTCCAAGATGAAAAATTTAAAGACCCGTTTGTATCTCGTTATGTTTCGGACGGAACGATAAAAATGTTTGCCTATATGATATTGTTGCACGACCCTGAACCACACCCTTTACTGTGTATTGAGGAACCTGAAAATTTTTTACATCCTGATTTATTACTTCAATTATGTGAAGAAATTCGCGGCTATGCAGAGCGAGGCGGACAGGTTTTTGTTTCCACTCACTCGCCGGATTTTGTCAATGGGTTAGATATTGATGAACTTTTCTTCTTAACAAAAAGCGATGGTTATACGGAAATAAAAGCCGCAAAAGACGAGAAGATTGTAAAAGATTTGGCAAAAAATAATCAACTGGGTTGGTTGTGGAGGAATAAATATATTAAGGAAGCCAATTTATGATAGAACTACATATTTTTACCGAAGAACCATCTATAAAAAATGTATTTGATGCGTTGTTGCCGCGAATACTTTCTGAAAATGTATCTTTTTATATACATCCACACCAAGGAAAAAAGGATTTGGAAAAAGCCTTGGAAACAATAGTTCCGTCTATCAGTAAAACGCCCAATGTAAAAATTCTAATTACTCGCGACCAAGACGAAAATGATTGCAAAGAATTGAAACAAAAGTTACTGGATATGGTAAATAGTAACTGTTCTTGCGATTTTTTTGTTCGGATTGTTTGCAAAGAATTGGAAAGTTGGTTTTTGGGAGATTTGCAGGCAGTGGAAAAAGCATATCCTCGTTTTAAGGCACAACAACACTCTAATAAAAAACATTTGAAAAGCGTTGATAACATCAAAAAACCATCGGAATATTTACGAAAAATTATACCCGATTATTCAAAATGCAACAAATTACCAAAATTGGAAATCTCAAGGAATATTGCTGCTTATATGGATATAAACAACAATAAATCCACAAGTTTTAATCATACCATAAACGCAATAAAACAATTAATTTCTTAATTATTTTTTAAAATTCTAAACAATTTCTAAAATATTTTCTATCTTTGCAAGAAATTTAATAAAAAAAATAATTCAATGATGAAAACAAGATTAATTATTATTGCAAACATTGTATTAACCGCATTGTTTGCAGCAGGATGTGCCGATAACGACAAAACAGACACAACCGATTCGAGAAACCTGTTTTTGGCGTCTTTTTTCCCCGACGTTGCAGATTTATTGCCTGCATTTGTTGGCGAAGACATAACCGGAAAAATCGTTGCATATATACCTACAGCCGCCAAAGAAGAAGCTGGCGACGTATATGAGGAAATGGTTAATATGGATAAAAGTTCGTTCGAGAAATTAGGAGCGATTGTTGATGTACTTGAAATTACAGATCCGTCTTTGGATCAAGACGAAATCAAAAAAAGATTGACAAAAGCCGATTTCATCTATGTCGGAGGCGGTAACACATTTTTCTTGCTGCAAGAACTCAAACGTAACGGCACAGATAAATTGATAATCGAACAAATAAAGAACGGCAAATTATATATCGGATGCTCCGCCGGCTCAATCATTGCGGCGAAAAATATCGAATACGTCAGTATTATGGACCCTATTGAACCTGCACCTGAATTGAATGGCGATTATTCCGCATTTGGTGTTGTAGATTTCTACATAGTTCCTCACCTCATTACAAATTCTTGGGTACCATCTTCCTATGAAGAATCTGCCACAAAAACCATTGAAAAATATTTCAGCACACTTAAATTAATACCCGTCACTGATAACCAAGTCGTTACGGTGAAAAACGGGAAAGTGGAAACATTAACCATAACCACTATGTAAGGTTTGTTGTTTGCATTTTATATCAGGCTCAATACTCCGGTAGCGAGCCTCTACCGTACTTGCAAAATCTTACTTTTCCCCGCCAACCGGATTTCCGTTGCCGGATTTTCAGCCGGAAAAAGCGCTGTTTCTCCCTGCCGGATTTCCGTTTGGCTTTCGTTGTTATCCGTCAAACGGGCTTTGCCTTCCATACAGATGTAGATTGAAAACGAACCGTTAGAATCGTTGAAACGGATGGCGGCATCCTGTTCGGATTCAATCAGATAGGTCGTAAAATAAGGACAGGAAACCAAAGTCTGTATTCCGCCGAATTTCGGCGTATAAGACAATTTGCAATCGGGATAAACCCGATAGTCGATCGCATTTTTAGCCAATTCCATGTGCAATTCTCTTGGATTGCCCTGCACGTCATTGCGGTGGTAATCGTAAATCCGGTAAGTGATATTTGAAGTTTGCTGAATTTCAGCGATAAAACAACCGGCGCCAAGGGCATGTACCCGTCCGGCAGGCAAGAAAAAAACATCGCCGGATTTCACTTCGTGCTTTTGTAAATAATTGAGAAACGTATTGTCTTCCAAGCTTTTCAGATATTGTTCGGGAGTAATAACCTGCGAAAAACCCGAATACAAATAAGCGCCCGGCGCCGCTTTGATAACGTACCACATTTCGGTTTTCCCGAACGAATGATGTCGTTTTTGCGCCAATTCATCGTTGGGATGCACCTGAACGGAAAGCGCATCGCGGGCGTCGATGAATTTAATGAGCAAAGGAAAAGTGGCGCCGGAAGTTTCGAGCGTCGTTTTTCCCAACAGTCTTTCCCCGTAAGTTTCAATCAGTTCTTCCAAAGATTTCCCGTTGAGTTTCCCGTTGGCGACTATGGAAACACTGTCTTTTATGTGTGAAATTTCCCAACTTTCACCGATACCTTGCCGTTGGGGATGCAGGTTTTTGAAACGGCATATTTCGTCGCCTCCCCAGATGGTTTCCTTTAGAATTGGGGTGAATTTAAATGGATATAACATAATTAGCGGCTTATTTTCGTTGCAAAAGTAAATAAATTTCCCGATTAGAAAATTTTATACGGAATTCGGTTTACTGGTCTTCGCCTGCAAAAAGCCCGTCATCCCGCGCCCCGCGCGGGATACCATGAAAACGAACCACGCTTTGCGGGGGATTGCGGATCTCCGCTTCGCTATGCCCGCAATGACGCTCACAACAAGTAACGAAGTCGAAAATATGTTATAGAATATATTTTTTTTCTTTGCCGGATAAAAAAAAAGCCTTTCCTTTGTAGTCGATAACCTAAAACAATCTTTTTGCCTTACAAAACTAATGCCTGTTAAAAACTGAAATTAAGAAGGGCCCATTGTGAAATGGCGCCCTTTTTTTGGATAAAAACCAAGCGTTTTCCACCGAATTTATGTGTACGGATAAAATAAAAATTTAAGGTTTTACAGATTATCCGAAAAGTTTACATGCTTCATTGAATAATTATTTGTAAATTTGCAAAATCATTGAATAATTAGAGCAAGTTATATTTTCATGAAATTAAAATTCGGCAGAGCAATCTGGGTAGCGACAATTATTTCAATAACAATTGATTAACAATACATACAAAGATGAAAAAACAATTTCCTATCGAAGCATTTGGGAACTTACAGACGCCATTTTATTACTACGATATGGATATCCTGACGGAAACACTGAATAGCATTGTAGAAGAAGCAAATAAATACAATTATTATGTTCATTATGCCGTGAAAGCAAATGCAAATCCGCGTATTTTATCCGCAATCAGCCGGGCGAAGTTTGGCGCGGACTGCGTGAGCGGAGGTGAAATCCTCGCCGCTCTGGAAGCCGGTTTCCCTGAGGAAAAAATTGTATTTGCCGGAGTTGGAAAAGCCGATTGGGAAATTGAACTCGGATTGGACAAAAATATTTCCTGCTTTAATGTGGAATCTATTCCCGAATTGAAAATCATCGACCAAATAGCGGCTGCCAAAGGCAAAATCGCCAAAGTAGCCATACGCATCAATCCCGAAGTGGACGCACACACTCATTCGCATATTACGACAGGCACGCGGGAAGATAAATTCGGCATCAATTTTGAGCAAATAGATCAGGTTATAAACACCTTAGATTCAATTTCATCCGTGAAACTGACGGGAATACATTTTCATATCGGTTCTCAAATTACCGAAATGGAGTCTTTTGCCACACTTTCCATAAAAGCCGTTGAAATAGAACGGTATTTGACGCAACGCCGTGTTTTCTTGGAAAATATTAATTTCGGGGGCGGGCTGGGTATCGACTATAAAAGCCCCGACGAAAATCCCCTTCCCGATTTCAAAGCATGGTTTGAAATTTTTCGCAAAAATTTCCCGACAAGACCCGGACGGAAAATTCATTTTGAACCCGGACGTTCATTAGTCGGGCAGTGCGGCTCGTTGATTTCCAAAGTTTTATATGTAAAAGAAGGCTCTTTCAAAAGTTTTGCCATACTCGACGCCGGCTTTACCGACTTGATTAGACCGACCCTTTACGGCGCCGGTCACAAGATTGAAAACCTCTCGTCCGACGAGGTGCAGGATATTTACGACGTCGTGGGACCTGTTTGCGAATCGTCCGACTGTTTTGCAAGGGCGGTAAAACTAAATAAAGTACACAGAGGAGATTATCTCGCATTGCGGTCGGCAGGCGCCTATGGGGAAAGCATGGCTATGCAATACAATTGCCGAAGCCTGCCGAAATCTTATTTTTCCGATACAATTCAAAACTTAAAAATATAAAGAAATGATTGGTTTGATTGAAATAATATTGCTGTCAATATTGGCGGCGAGTTTTATTACCCAAATGGTTTTTTATTGGGTCGTGCTTGGGAAACCTTATTATCACATGCGTGGCGTGAGGAGAGGGCGTATTCGGTTGTCGTCCGATACTCCGCCGGTTTCGGTGATTGTTTATGTCAAAACGCGCTACCACAATTTGTTGGATTTTCTTCCCTCTTTGTTGGAACAGGAATATCCTCAATTTGAAGTGATTGTCATCAACGACGGGCTGACGGAAGAGAGCAGTAACATCCTTTTTCGGCTGCAGGAAAAGTATCCCAATCTGTATTCTACGCATATTCCGGAAGAAACGCGGAGCGTAAGCCGCAGGAAATTGGGGCTGACGCTGGGGATTAAGGCGGCAAAACACGATTGCCTACTGTTTACCGAAGCCGACAGCCACCCTCGTTCAAACAACTGGATCGGCTTGATGTCGCGTCATTTCACCAATAAAAACATGGTGTTGGGGATGAGCGCGAAAGAAAACGCAGAGGGTTTTTTCTCTAAATTCATCATGTTCGATTATTTCTTTTCCAATTTGCAAACCCTTTCGATGGCGTTGTTTAACCATCCCCATGCGGGAAGCGGGCGCAACCTGATTTATTCCAAAACGTATTTCAACGAGCAAACGGGCGCAGCCATGCACCGCACGCTGTGGCAAATAGAAGACGATTTGTTTATCAATAACATAGCTTCCGAGTCGGCGACGAAAGTTGAACTCTCAGCCGACAGCGTCATTATGACCGGTTTGACCGGTTACGACTGGCGGCAGGAAAAAAGGGACAAAGCATTTATCAAGCAATTTTACCGGATAGGTCCCATCGCCGTGTGGAGTTTGGAGTCGTTGTCAAGGGTTGTTTTCACCATTGCCGTGATAGCCTGCCTTGGCTGGGCTTTTTTAAATCCCATTGTATTGCCGCATATCGGCGGTGCAGCCGCAGGTTGCTATCTGATAAAGTTTTTGTCGCAACTGTTTATTATAAACAGAACTGCGTCGCTTTTGCAGTTGAAGAAATTTTACCTGACACTGCCGCTGTATAATTTGATGCAACTGATAGTGAATGCGTATTTTTCCCTGTATCGAACCGTTCATAGAAAGGAAAATTATATTTTTAAATATGAGAAGCGATAACGATGTATTCAAAGATTTTCGGCAATCGCTGGAAGGGATGAAAGGGCGGATGCAGTTTTTAGAAACGACCGTTCCGGTGGACAAGCAAATGGAGTATTTCCGCTATTCCGAAACCGTCAAGAGCGACGCGCGTCCTACTTCGATTGAAGAGCAAATAGAAGTCCTTCGCTCGCCGGATTCTTCGCCGAAAGAACTGAAATACGCCCTTGCCTACTTAGCCGTTTCGGGCGACATCAAGGCTTACCGGATACTTGAATCTTACAGCAAGGAACATGCCGACGACTGGACGATGATGTCGCTTGTGCAGGCGAAAGTTACCTTAGAATCGGAATTGTCCGGCGAAAAAACGGTTTTTATTTCGACCGGTTTGGGCGGAAAAGGGGATAAATTACGCTTTTCGGCTTTCTTCAAAGCCAATTGGCTTCAGCCTTTTTCGGACTATCAACGCCATTTGATTGAAAAGGAAACGGCTTATGCGATTGAACGACACGGCGGCGAAACGGAAGAAATAAAAATTGCGGAAAATTATTTTACGGTGCTTTTCTTGGTAAGCATCGACGTTAATATCAAAATCATGTTTGAAAACACCATTAGCGAATGTAATCAATACGGCGATTTCATCGACCGCAGTTTTATCGTTACCAATGTGAAACAGTTTTCGGAGGAAGATATTCGCAAGGAACTGAAAAAATAAATTAGTTAACGAGTTGACGAGTAAACAAGAGGTTTCAGTTTACTTGTTTACTCATCAACTCCCAAATGAAAAATACCCTCCTAATTCAATCCATTAAATACGGCGCAGTGGGCATAATCAATACTTTGCTGACCGCAATAACAATTTGGATTATGATGCATTTTGTGTTCCGTCCGGAAGTGGGCGGGAAAATGTCGTCAACGGCGCTTTCCATCTCAAACACGGCGGGTTATATTGTCGGCGTCGCAAACAGTTATATTTGCAACCGGCTGTGGACTTTCAAAAGCAAAACCCAATGGATACCCGAAGCCTTGCGGTTCGTCGGCGCGTTTTTAATCTGTTTTTCCATTCAGTTGGCGCTGGTCAATATCCTGTATAAATACGTTATAATGAATGGCTTTCAGTTGGATTTCTTCTTTTTTGAGTGTACGGCGAGCGCCGCCGGAATTTGCCAGTTAATCGGGCTTGTCGTCTATACGATTCTAAATTTCACGGTAAACAAATACTTCACATTTACGCCGCAAAAGAGGAAGCGAGCCGATACCCCAAAAATATAAAGCGATGAAAACATTAAGCGTCATTATTCCCTGTTATAATGAAGAATCTGTGATTGAAACGACCTACAGGCGCGTCAAAACGGTGATGGATTCTCTGCATCCGGTTTCCACGCAAATGATATTTATCAACGACGGAAGCACGGATAAAACCGCCGCTATTTTATCGCATATTGCCGAAAAAGACCGCTCGGTGAAGGTCATTAATTTTTCCCGAAATTTCGGGCATCAAGCCGCCGTAACCGCCGGTATTCACCATTGCAGCACCGATTTTGCCGTTATCATCGACGCCGATTTGCAAGACCCGCCCGAACTGATCCCCGATTTGCTTGCCAAGCAGGAAGCGGAAAACGCGAATGTCGTTTACTGCGTGAGGAAAAAACGGGTCGGCGAAAGCAAATTCAAGCTCTGGACGGCGAAAAAGTTCTACCGCGCCCTGAATAAAATGTCGGAAGTAGATTTTCCGCTGGATACAGGCGATTTCCGGTTGATTGACGCACGGATTATCACGCAGTTCAAACAGTTCAAAGAACGCGGCAAATACATTCGCGGACTAATCTCGTGGGTCGGTTTCAAGCAAACGCCTTTTTACTACGAAAGGGAAGCCCGCGTAGCCGGAGAAACAAAATATCCATTGAGAAAAATGGTTTCGTTCGCAACCAAAGCCTTGTTTTATTTTTCCAAAAAACCGCTGTTAATGGCTACCGGTCTGGGGTTTACCACCGTAGTAATCGGTATTTTCATGGCATTGTGGTACTTTCTCGGTAAAATTTTCGGATACACCAATGCCGAATCCGGTTTTACTTCCATCATGATTATTGTGATTGTTTTCGGGGGCATCCAGTTGCTCACTATCGGCGTTTTAGGGCAATATATCGGTATCCTTTTCGACGAGGTGAAAGAAAGACCGGAATACATTGTGAAAGATTCCATCAATTTGGCGTAACAGCCACGCGAGCGGGTGTGGGGTGTTTGCCCGAGAAGACAAAGGGTGTTTGTCCGCCTGGACAAACACCCTTTGTGCGGGCAGACAACCCCTTGCAGGGGATTGCAGGTCTCCGTTTCGCTACGCCCGCAAACAGCATTATTTATTTACCGGATGCTGCCCTTCCGCCCCGCGCCTATCCCAAAACATCGGCGTATGGTAGTTGTTCACCCCGCCGTCTAATTTTTTTACCGCTTCCTCAAAACCCTCTTTATTCAAAGTACTTTCGTTGGTCGGGTATTTCACTCTGGCGACAATCCTGCCTTTGGTATCGGAAAGCGGTTCAAACCTCAACGCCTCCTCCTGCCCTGTTTCAGCGTCAACGATAACGGCGGATATTTCGCCCGGACTTAGCAACTGGGTGGGATAACCGGTACGGCGGATTTCCGTCCAAGCTTCCATACCATTCATATACAAGTCGATATATTTTTGCATGGCGACTGCTTCCGCATCCACATTTTGGCTCACAGCGGTTACATATTCATCTATTTCCGTCGGCTCAAGCGGCGTTCCGTTCAGTCCCGCCCAATATTCGAGCGAAGCCTTTACCCCTTCCCGGTATTCATTTTCCGAAAAATCATTGTATTCGCTGATAATGAATTGCACTTCGGCATAAGTCATCAAAGGCACGGGAAAATCGGGGTTTAAGACCAGCGGCGGCGCAGCATTGAAGTCCGGCGCCATCATCCCAAAACTCGCCGACATCTCTTCCGACTTGATACCGTAGGGAATGCCGACGTACTCGCCGTTGCGGGGCGTGGTATAGATGGCGAGGCGCGGGTCAAGGACATTTTCCCACGGATGGGTTTTATCGTTCAGCGTATCCCGCTGCCCTTTCAGGATGTCGGCAAAAGCGCGGGTAATGCTGAAATCGTTTCGCGCCTCAATAAAGAAACCATCGTAAAAATAGCTGTGTTCGGGCGACGAGCCGTAGTGATACGCCGCCGCATCGCCGTTATTTTCAAACACGCCACTTTCCAGCGCTTCCGCAATATGTTCCCGCCATTTGGAGCCGGACACTTTGGAGGTATGAACAGCCAAACGCATTTTCAACGAGTTGGCGAACTTTTTCCATTTGGCGGCGTCGCCGGCATACATCCGGTCGCCGCCGGTAAATACCGCTTCCGATTCGTCGATTAGGGCGACGGCTTCCGTCAGTTCTTTTATCAGGTCGTCGTAAATCATATCCTGCGCGTCGTATTTGGGATAATTAATTCCTTCCTGCAATCGCCCCGCTTCGGAATAAGGGATATTTCCCCACGTATCGGTCATAACGGAAAATAACCACGCTTTCAGAATTCTGGCGGCGGCAATCTGGTTGCCGTTATTTCCATACAGGGAAGATATGGCAGCCGTTTCGGGGTTGGTATTCAATTCGATTACCTGATCCAGATTGGCAATTAACGTGTAAAAGACACTGAAATAATTGTTATTCACGCTTTCACGGATTTGATAACGGTCTTCTTCCGTGTAGTTCCGTTGTCCCCAAAACTGGGCATACACCAAGCTTTGCCGCCCGCTAAACCACACGTCATACACATAATCCATGATTTTCTTTTGGGTTCCGCCGAACAACATGCTTGAGGGCGTTTCGACCGGATTGTTCGGGTCGGTATTGATTTCTTCAAAATCCCGACAGGAAAATGAAAAGGTAACGATAACAGATACAATAAGATATAGATATAATTTTGTTTTCATAATGTAATTAAAATTTTAAACTTACGTTAATGCCGAAATTGGCGATTCCCGGAATCGAACCGCCTTCAATCCCCTGAATATTCCCTGAGTTGGTAATAATTGTTTCCGGGTCGAAGTGTTTCGTATCCGCTCCCCAGACCATCAAATTGCGTCCATAAGCCGACAGGCGGAGCAATTTCACAAACTGTTTGCCCGTCAGGGGAAAAGTATAACCCACGTTGATTTCACGGAGTTTCACATAATCCGATTTCAGCACGCTTTGTGCGGCAGGTCCTGTGTAAAAGCTTCTACAGTAGGCTTGCGCATCTATCCTTTGCGTATTTTCGACCGGATTTGTAACCTCGTAAGCGCCGTCGTCATTAACGTTCACATCAGCCGTTACGCCGGACAAAACAATCCCGTTTTCGCGAATGCCGCCTGCAGCCGATTCTTCCAGCATACCGGAATACATCCCCCACATATAGGAGGTGGAGAAATAATGCCCGCCTCGCGAGAAATCCAGCAGGATACTTATATCCAAATTTTTATAACGGAACGTATTGCTCCATCCGCCGGAAAAATCGGGGAAAATTGAGCCGAGAGCAACATTTCCGTCCGTAGAAAGATAAACCCCATCTTCGTTCACGACCTTGTTTCCGTTATCGTCGTAAATATAATCCGTACCCATGATTACCCCATATGGCTGACCTTTCATGGCGCCGACTTCCACTTTGAACGGGGCGTTTACCAGCCGAAGGTATTCCGTGTTGTCGTTAATATCCACGACTTTGTTTTTGTTTGAGGTGAACGTAAAGTTGGTAGTCCACTCAAAATCCGCCGTTTTCACCGGCGAAGCGTGAATGGCAAGTTCCAGCCCTTTGTTGGTTATCAGCCCGGCATTGATTACCTGTTGAAGATAACCGGTTGCTCCCGACAGGGAAAGGTCGAGGATTTGGTTTTTCGTTTCGGTGGAATAGTAAGTTACCTCAAAACCCAGCCGGTCACGGAAAAAGTTTGCTTCCAAACCGGTTTCAAACGAGCCGGTTCTTTCCGGTTTCAGGTCGCTGTTTTTCAGTTTGGTTGCCAAAACGTATCCCGGCGTTCCGGTTAAGGCGTCAATATTTGTATATTGGGAATAAGTGTCGTATATCTGATAAGGGTCGGTGTCGCCGCCCACAAAAGCGTAGCCAACGCGGAACTTTCCGAACGAGAGCCAGGGAAGGCTTTCTCCGGTGAGTTCGGAAAAAATGAAACTGCCGGTCAAGGCGGGATAACTGTAGGAATTATTATTATTCGGCAAAGTGGAAGACCAGTCGTTGCGAAGCGAAGCATCAAGATACAGTAAACTTTTCCATCCGAGCGTTACGTTCCCAAACAGCGAATTGACGGCTTTTTCCGAACTGCTGTTATAGGCTTGCGCCGCCGAAACGGAGTTTTTCAAATTGTAAAACATCGGAATAGCCAGTCCACCGCTTGTTTCGCCATGCAGGTATTCGTATTTTTCCGTCCGCAGGTTGCCGCCCAAAGTAGCGCCTATTGACCAGTCGTTGAACGTTTTGTTGTAGAGCAATAAAAATTCGTTGTTCAACTCATACCGCTGGCGGGAGATTTCCTTGTAGCGGGAAATTTCCCGCGAATATACCGCGTTCCGTTCAAACTGTTTGTCTTCAAAAAAGTCGAGATTTGCTTTGTAGCTAAACTTTAATTCGGGAAGAATCAAGTAGCTGAAGCCAACATTACCGTATATCCGGTTGCGGGTGTCGGTTTCATAATTCATATAACGGCTCCAGTAGGGGTTGTTGCTGTATGCCGGCGTCGGGTCGTCCCAATTGGAGCGGTTCCATGTAGCCTGCGTTCCGTCGGGCATCCGGTATAAATTTTTAGATTCTTTCAGGTCAAGTTCGCGGTGTCCCCACTGCACGAATTTCACCATTTGGTTGTTGTCGCCGTAGCCGGTATCGGTACGCCCTTTGGCGGCGGTGTTGAGATACGACACGTTGGCGGAAACCTCCAGTTTGTTGTCGGCGCTTTTGGTGGAAGCAGCCATGTTGAATATGTTTTTCTGCAGCGAACTGTTCGGCAAATATCCTTTCAAGTCGCTGTTGGTATAGGAAATACGCAGGTTGCTGCGGTCGGTAGCCTGCGTAACGGCAACATTGTTGGTAAACGAAACGCCGGTTTCAAAAAAAGCGTCGATGTCGTTTGCCGGAGCTACCCATTTGGAAGTGGTGGGGTCTCCTATTTTTCCGCCGGCTTCCCATTTTGCCAAGTCATACCACGATAAAATTTCCTGCCCCTCAAATTTAGCTCCCCAACTTTCGTCGGTCGCATAATCGGGATACAGGTAGGTTTTCCCGTTAATTTCCACTTCTTCAAAGCTGGAAGATCTGCCACCGCCATAGAGGCGTTGCAGTTTTGGGAGTTTATTCACAACTTCAAATCCGACGGAAGAATTGAAAGTAACCCCGTAACCACCCTGCGTTTCGCTTTTCCGTCCTTTTTTGGTGGTAATCAAAATCACGCCGTTGGTAGCCCGCGAACCGTATAAAGCGGAAGCGTTGGCGCCTTTCAGTACCGACAGGCTTTCGATGTCATCCGGATTGATGTCCTGTATCAGGTTGCCGTAATCGTATCCGCCGCCGCCCCGGTCTGTTTCCGTGTTCCTGAAACCGTCCTTTTCCACGCCGTTAAAATCTTTTCCTTCCACAGGCGTCCCGTCAATGACAAACAGCGGCTGATTGCTTCCCGATATGGAATGATTCCCGCGAATGAGGATTTTGGAAGAACCGCCCAAAGAACCGCTGCTGCTTGTGATTTGCAATCCGGCTACCTTGCCTTGCAAAGCGTTAATCGGATTGTTTGTCCCGCCCCGTGCGGTAATCATTTCATTACCGCTCACTTCGGTGATGCTGTATCCCAGTGCTTTCTTTTCTTTCGAGATGCCGAGCGCCGTGACAACCACTTCGTTCAGCGACGAGGAAGCCGGACGAAGTGCTATCTTCATATTTGCCAAAACAGGCGCCTCCACCGTTGCATAACCAATGTATTTTACCACTATCGCGCTTACATTTTCCCCGACGGAAAGGGAAAATTTTCCTTCCGTATCGGTAGCGGTACCCATCGCTGTTCCTTTTGCAATCACAGAAGCGCCAATCACGGGTTCTCCGTTCTCGTCGGTTACAATTCCCGAAATCCGCTTGCCCTGTGCAATTGCCGAACTCATGCTTATTAAAAAGCACGTAAATACTAAAATCAATTTTTTCATGAATTTATTATTAAGCATATTTATAGATTATTGAGGAGCAAAGGTATATTATTTTTCGTTAAAATAACAAATAATCATTGAAAAAATTGGAAAATTCTATCTTTTAGTAATTATTTCGGGGGATTTGGCGACCAATTTGTCGGAGTGTATATTAATTAAGGAGGTGTGTTAAATTATTGCATACCGTAGCCGTTACCAGCGAAAGCGAAGCCTGAAGCAATCCAGAGAAAACCAAAGTGCAACATGGATTGCTTCACTGCTTCGCGGTTCGCCAATGACGCTGCAACAATGTAAAATACACCCCATTAATACTCAAAACACATCCACTTCATACAACCAAACATCCCAATGAGAATCATCGTTTTTAAATGATTTCAAAAATTTCAATCCGCTTCTTTCACAGTTTTTTATTTCTGCGGAAGAAAAGATGTAATCACAACCTATTGTTTTCAAGGCAGATACGTTTAATTCCAAATCGTATAAAACCCTGTTTTTCGCATATTCCCCTCTTATAATTTCCACCGGATGAACTTCTCCCGGAAAAACATAACACCAATTACCGAAATTATCAAAAATGCCTTTTGCCGGTGATTTTTCCAATTCCCGATCAATAATTTTCTTGAATAAATGTTTATATTCCAAAGGATAATTGTTTTGATAACTATCCAACGTATAAAAACCGTTGTACTGGGTAACCGCCGGAAGAATCCCGATATTCAAAACCCTGTATTCCGATTTTTCTTTCCCTATAAAATCACTTACTTCATTCAAAAGAGGTTTTGCATAAAAAGCAGAAAATGAAGGATAATGATAGGAACTTTGAAATCCTAAACTGTCCCGTATCTTATTGCCCGAACAATAGTTATATGAACGAAACAACAAAAATGCAATTTGAACGGACAGGACGGCATAACCCAATAACGCCGCTTTTCGTCCTTGTTGCCGCAATATTTGGAATGCAACGGCAAAAAGCAGCATCCAGCAAATCGGAAGCAGATGATAGAACCGAGACAAACGAAAACCCTTAATTGACGGGCAGTAATATTCAAACAGCATGATTAAAATAAAAATAACAGCAAAATAAAACAGTGTTTTTCCCATTGTTTTCCTTTTTCCCTTATTTAAAATGAATGCAAAAATAACCGTCAACCAAATGGGTAAAGTGTAAAATTGCGAATAAATACCGGTTTCCCATAAATATTTTAAAGAATACAGTAGCAGGTTTCCATCTGATTTCCCAAAAGCCGTTTCTTCCCTATGCGAATGAAATCCCTGCAATATAGGAATAATCAGGTTATATTCCACGATAAAACAGATAACGGCGTAAATCAACACCACAAATAACGGTCGATGAAGGAATTGCCTGCGCCTGATGCAGGTTATCAACCAGATGACACCCAAAGCAACTCCAACAAAAAAGCCGCTTAACACAAAAGAAGAAAAAAACGGAAACAGAAAAATCCATACGTAATTCAGGATACTTTTTTCGCCTTTCAACAGATTGAAAAAAGCAAACAAAACCAATGGTTGCCCTAATTCGGTTAATCCGTAAATTGTGAAAAACGGAATAAAAACATAGGTGCAACTAATCAATAGAGCAATGATATTTATCTTTTGTCTCATAATTTGTATAATATGCTTAGATAACAGAGCATACATCCCGACAAATCCAATCAACCGCACGGTAAAATCATTAACCAGATAAGCAATGAACGGAGGAAATAATGCGAAAAGCAAGGTTGTATAATTTAAGCCGGAAGTCATACAAAAGCGAGGTAAACCATTCATAATTTCCGGAATAATCGTTTGATAATTTAACCAATAAGATTTCTTTGATGCAAATATTTTGTATAAAATTTCTCCGTCCAGATTATCAAAAACACGGATAGATGCCCCTTCACCCAATACAAAGTAAGGGATAAAATAAATAAGCAGGCATACTACGCCCGTCAAAACAATCCAAAATTTGTTTAAAGTATTCATAATCAAAATTATATTTTTCTTTTTATCCATTTCGCAAAATAAAACCGAACGGCAAACCATAAATGCCTGATTTGGGTGGGAATTTTCCCATAATATTTACACATTACCTCATAACGTTCTTTCAGAGAAGCTTTCCGGTTTTCGGCGCTAAAACCCGCTTCGAGAAAATAAGACAATGTTTGATGTGTATTGAGGACATGCTCCGCCTTTTTCAGGCAACGGATACACCACTCAAAATCAGCTGAATAACGGTAGCGCAAATCATAATCTTCCACGATTTCCCGCCTGACAATAAACGACTGGTGGCAGACAAGCATTCCCATTTTGAAACTTTTCCATGTCAGTTTTTCGGGCGCTTTCAACCGGCGCATACCCAAACTGTTGCCTTGCGAGTCGGAAATTTCCGTTTCGCCGTAGAGAATTGAAATGCGAGAACCGGAAGCCGATAATTGATTTGCAATTTCCTGCAAGGTGTTGGGGGAATGGATGCGGTCGCCGGCATTGATGAACCAAACGTAATCGCCGACGGCGAGTTTCAAGCCTTTGTTCATTGCGTCGTAAATTCCTCTGTCCGGCTCGGATATGAATTTGAAGTTCGCAATCCGTAATTCGTAATCCTTGATTATATCAATTGTTTTGTCGGTGGAGCCGCCGTCCACGACGATATATTCAAAGTCAGTACAGGTTTGCGACAGGACGCTTTGGATGGTTCGTTCTATCCAAGCAGCGGCGTTGTAAGTAACGGTAATGATGGAAAAAGTCATAAATATTATAATATTGTCGTCATTGCAGGCAGAGCGTAGCGGAAACCCGCAGTTCATTTTGCATAAAATCCATCGCGGGGCGCGGGATGACGGAATTTTTGATACATTCTATTTCCGCCCGAAATCAGCCGGGATTTCCCCAAAATTTTTCGTATCCCATTTCACAACGGAATTAGAATAGGTATTATTGTGCAACCACGTTTCCGCCCTGCGAATCAGGTCAAAAACCGGCGCGTTTTCTTCGACAGGCTGCAATTTGGTTTTGCATTTTTTTTGTTTCACCCACAACATGCCGTTTTTGCTGTCGGAATAAACGGGAATGTCAAGTTGCTGTTTTTGCAACAAAGCCAAACCATGCACAATCGCCAAAAATTCGCCGATGTTGTTGGTAGCCTGTTCAAAAGGACCGGCGTGGAAAAGTTCCTCTCCCGTAGCAGTACGAACGCCTCGATATTCCATGCGCCCCGGATTTCCCGAACAAGCCGCATCCACCGAAATGCTTTCCTTGATAATTTTTCCGGCGGCAGGCGTCGCTTTTTTATGTTTTCGGAAATACTTGGAAGGCTCGGAACGAAACGCCTCAACAGCCTCCTCTTTCACGGCAAACGATTTGTAGAGCGCATTTTCAAATCCGTCGACCTGCTTTTTACAGTCGTCCCACGAATCATAAATACCGGTTTCAACTCCTTTCCAGACAACATAATACTTTCTTTTCGGCATAATTTTTAAGCTTTTGGAAAACGAAGGTACAATATTTTTCTTAATTTTGTAACAAATTTTAAACAGGCTTTCATGATTAACAAACGAACATTTTTTCTGGTCGGGTATATGGGTTCGGGTAAAACCGCCATAGGCAAACGGTTGGCTGAAAAACTGAACTTGCAATTTATAGATATGGATGTGTTTATCGAAAATCGCTTCCACAAAAGCGTATCTGCTATTTTTGAAGAAAAGGGCGAAGCGGCTTTCCGGAAAATTGAACGAACAATTTTATTGGAAATTATTGAGTTTGAAAATATTGTAATTTCCACCGGCGGCGGAACGCCCTGTTTTTTCGACAACATGGATTTGATGAACCGGGCAGGTATTACCATCTACCTGAAAATGAGCGGCGACGAGCTGGCAAAGCGTTTGCAAACCGGAAAACAAAAACGCCCGCTGATAAAAGATAAAAATTCGGAAGAAATGAAAACCTATATCGCTGAAAATCTGGTAAAAAGGGAGCAATTCTATAATCGGGCTACCCTGATTATTGAAAACGACGACATTTTTTCAAAAGAAAATTGTACGGAGCAAATAAAACGGTTAATTGAAAATATCGAATCATGAAAGCAACACAAACAAGTATAAAAGAGCCGGTTCACATATCAAAAGAACTGCTGAAAAAAGTTTCAAACGCCAAATTTCCGATGAAAATCGGGATTCCCAAAGAAAACCGGGAAGATGAAAAACGCTTGGTTTTCACGCCGGAAGCCGTCGGGATGATTGTTGAAGCCGGGCATCAAATCCTGTTTGAAGCCGGCGCCGGCGCGGGTATTAATTATTCCGACGCGGATTATTCCGAATCGGGGGCGACCGTAACAAGCAAAGATGAAGTGTTCGCTTGCGATTTGGTTTTCAAAATTGCGCCTGCGACGCCGGAAGAAATTGCTGCGATGAAAAGGAAAGCGACCGTTTGCAGTATGTTGCATTTTCCCGATATGCCGGTGGAATTGATTCATGCCATGAGCGAAAAAACGCTTAACGCAGTCGGCTATGAATTAATAACTTCCGACGGGCGGAATTTTCCTGTGCAGGATTCCATTTCGGAAATTGACGGGATTGCGGCTATTTCGGTCGCTTCCGAATTGCTGAGTAACGAACGGGGCGGGAAAGGCATTCTGCTGGGCGGTATTCCCGGCATTTCGCCTGCGGAAATAATCATAATCGGCGCGGGAACGACCGGGCGGGTAACGGCGCGGGCGGCATTGGCGATGGGCGCATTGGTCAAGGTTTTTGACGACGATGTACTCAAACTTCGCCGGTTGCAAGAGGCGTTGGGGACGATGGTTTTTACGTCGGTTTTTCAGCCCAAAGTGTTGGCAAACGCTTTCCGGTCGGCTGATGTGGTAATCGGCGCTTTGCCCTGCATCAACGAGGCGGTGCGCTGCCTGATTCCCGCCGATGTAATCCGCCGCATGAAACAAGGCGCTTTGATTATCGACCTCCGTATCAATCAGGGCGGTTGCTTTGAAACGACTTGTTTTCTTCCCGAAAACCATCCGAAAATATTTGAAAAAGACGGGGTAATCCACTATTGCGAACAGAATATCAGTTCGCGAACCGCCCGAACCGCTTCTATGGCGATGAGCAACATTTTTACGCCGATGATTATAAGAATAGGCGAATCAAGCCTTTCCGGCATCGCTCAGGCGGACAACATTTTTCGTTCGGGGCTTTACATGTATTCCGGGAAATTAGTCAATTCGTATGTGGCTAACCGGTTCAATTTGCCGGCGAATGATATTGGGTTGTTTTTGCATGCGTTTTAGGCGTCGCAAAGAATTTTTTCGTAGATTTGCACCAAACAAAATAAGTAAATGTTCATATAATTTAATTCTTCACACATACTTACTCCAAACAAAATGAGCGACAGCATTGTAATTATCCCGACTTATAACGAAAAAGAAAACATCGAAAAGATAATCAGGGCGGTTTTTTCGCTGGAAAAACGGTTTGATGTTTTAGTGATTGACGACGGTTCGCCGGATGGAACGGCTTCAATTGTCAAACGCCTGCAAACCGAATATCTCGACCGGCTTTCCATCCTCGAACGCACGGGAAAACTGGGTTTGGGAACCGCCTACATTGCCGGTTTCAAACAGGCTTTGCAGCGAGAATATGAGTATATATTTGAAATGGACGCCGATTTTTCCCACAACCCGAAAGATTTAATCCGTTTGCACAACGCCTGTGCGAAAGAGGGCGCCGACATAGCCATCGGCTCGCGTTACATTACCGGCGTGAATGTGGTTAACTGGCCTGTATCAAGGGTTTTAATGTCTTATTTTGCATCGGTTTACGTCCGTATTATTTCGGGAATGGATATTAAAGATACCACCGCCGGATTTAAGTGCTACAGGCGAAAAGTGTTGGAAACCATTGATTTGGACGCCATCCGCTTCAAAGGCTACGCTTTCCAGATTGAAATGAAATTTACGGCTTATATACTGGGTTTTAAGCTCAAAGAAGTTCCGATTATTTTTGTCAACCGTGTGGAAGGCGTTTCCAAAATGAACAGCGGGATATTCGGCGAAGCCTTGTTTGGCGTTATCCGGCTGAAATTGGACAGTTTGTTTAGAAAGCGATTATGATTCTCATAAAAAACGCTTTAATCATCAACGAAGGAAACCGCCACCAAGCCGACCTCATCATCGAAGGCGAGCGAATCCGGTCGATTCACCTTTCACCCATCGCCTCGCACGCTTTATCTTTCTCCCAAATCATTGACGCCAAAGGCTTTCTGCTGCTTCCCGGACTTATCGACAATCACGTGCATTTCCGCGAACCGGGTTTGACGCACAAAGGCGATATGCACAGCGAATCGCGAGCCGCTCTTGCCGGCGGAATCACTTCTTTTACGGATATGCCGAACACGCAGCCTCAAACCGTTACCATTGAGGCTTTGAACAATAAATTTGATATCGCCCGCAGTACATCCATGGCGAACTATTCTTTTATGATTGGCGGGACGAACGATAACATCGACGAACTGAAAAAAGAAGGCGTGAAAAGAGCGGTTGCCGTCAAAGTTTTTATGGGCGCTTCAACCGGAAATATGCTTGTCAACAATCCCCGTTCGCTGGAAAGAATTTTTTCGGAAACCGACCGGATAATTGCTGCCCATTGCGAAAGCGAGACGGTTATTGCCGCCAACAAAGCGCGTTACGGTAAAAATCCGGACATTGCATTTCACTCGAAAATACGAGATGTTGAAGCTTGTTTTGCATCATCCGCCGAAGCGGTACGCTTGGCGAAAAAATACAATTCGCGCCTGCATATTTGCCATGTGTCCACCGAAAAGGAACTGTCGCTTTTAGCCGGCAAATGCACAGACGTAGCGGCGCAAAAGCGCATCACCGCCGAAGTTTGCATACATCATCTTTGGTTTACCAATGAAGATTATCCCACTAAAGGCAATTTAATCAAGTGGAATCCCGCCGTCAAAACGCAGGCTGACCGCGACGCTCTGCGAAAAGCCCTGATTGAAGGAAAGATAGACACCGTCGCAACCGACCATGCTCCGCACACATTGCCGGAAAAGGAAGGTTCATGTTTGCAGGCGGCTTCCGGCAGTCCGATGGTTCAGCACGCTTTGCTCGTCATGCTGGAACTGTGTCGGCAAGGTGTTTTCACCGAAGAACTGGTGGTGGATAAAATGGCACACGCACCGGCTAAATTATTCGGTATCAAAGACCGTGGATTTATCCGTGAAGGTTATTACGCCGATTTGGTTTTGGTCAATCCCAATCAAACATGGGCGGTCGGCAGGGAAAACATTTTGTACAAATGCGGCTGGTCGCCTCTGGAGGGGACAACTTTTACGCATCGGGTTGAGAAAACGTTTGTTAACGGGCGGTTGGCTTATGATATGGGGACGTTTGACGAGGATTGCAGGGGGAAGGAATTGGAAATTAACATATAATAAAAGAACATAATGGTAAAGAAAGATCAATCTATTGACGAAACGTCCAAACAAAGTTTAAATCCGGCGCAATTACATCTGTTGCAAATGCTTTCGTTTGTAAAAACATAAGAAACGTTTCAGGAGTTGAAAAAATTGCTGCGAGAGTTTTATATTAAACAAGTTGAAAAAGAAGCTGATAAGTATTGGAAAGAAGGTAAATCAGCGATGATTTATTAAACGAACATCTTCGTACCCCTTAATAAATAAAACGTATTGTATTAGATACAAGCTGTTTACTTATTTGTATTGCAATGCAAACGGAAGTAAATTCCATTCCGTGTGGACGTCTTATTCAAACTTATTACAACAGACCCTGATGACAACAAATTTGCAGATTGCGCTATAGTTTCAAATGCCAATTATATTGTTTCACAAGATATTCATTTTAATATTCTGAAAAATTGAGTTTCCTAAAGTCAATATCATAAAAATAAGAGGAGTTTGTGAAACTTTAAGAATGTCCGGCGCAGATTTTTCCGTTAACATACAGCCTCAACGGGACAGTTACATCATCACTCGCAAATAACGGAAAAAATATTAACTTTGCAGCAAATTATAAGTTACTTCCTATGAAAAATATACGGAATTTCTGCATCATAGCGCACATTGACCACGGCAAAAGCACCCTTGCCGACCGGTTGCTGGAATATACCAAAACCCTTACCGCCAAAGAAATGCAAGATCAAGTACTGGATAATATGGACTTGGAGCGCGAGCGGGGAATTACCATCAAAAGCCACGCTATTCAAATGCAATATAATTACAAGGGCGAAAATTATATCTTCAACCTGATAGATACGCCGGGACATGTGGATTTTTCCTATGAAGTGTCGCGTTCGATTGCCGCCTGCGAAGGGGCGCTGTTGATTGTTGATGCGGCGCAGGGCATTCAGGCTCAAACGATTTCCAATCTTTACATGGCGTTGGAAAATGATTTGGAAATCATCCCCGTACTCAACAAAATTGATTTGCCGCAGGCGATGCCTGAAGAAGTGGAAGACCAGATTATCGAACTGCTGGGCTGCGACCGGAAAGACATCCTTCGTGCAAGCGGAAAAACGGGCGCGGGCGTGTATGAAATTCTCGACGCTGTGGTAGAAAAAGTGCCTGCTCCGAAAGGCGACCCCAACGCTCCCTTGCAGGCGCTGATTTTTGATTCGGTTTTCAACGCATTTCGCGGAATCATCGCTTATTTCAAAATCGAAAACGGTTCTATCCGGAAAGGGGACAAGGTGAAATTTATTGCCACCGGAAAAGAATACGAAGCCGACGAGGTGGGCGTTCTCAAAATGGAAATGTCGCCCCGTGAAGAAGTTACCTGCGGGGATGTGGGCTACATTATTTCCGGGATAAAGGTTTCAAAAGAGGTGAAAGTGGGCGATACCATCACTCATATCGACCGCCCTTCCGACCGGGCGATAGAAGGTTTTGAGGAAGTGAAGCCGATGGTTTTCGCCGGTCTGTATCCGATTGAAACGGAAGATTTTGAGAACTTGCGCTCTTCACTCGAAAAACTGCAATTAAACGACGCTTCGCTGACTTTCCAACCGGAATCGTCCGTTGCGCTCGGCTTCGGATTTCGCTGTGGATTTTTGGGGCTGCTCCACATGGAAATCGTGCAGGAACGGCTGGATCGTGAATTTAACATGGATGTGATTACTACGGTTCCCAATGTTTCGTATAAAGTTTACGACAAACACGGCGACTGCAAGGAGGTTCACAACCCCGCCGGATTGCCCGAACCGACTTTGATAGAACGAATTGAGGAGCCTTTTATCCGCGCTTCCGTCATTACCGGCATGGCGTATATCGGGGCGATTATGACCCTCTGCCTCGGCAAACGGGGTATTTTGGTCAAGCAGGATTATATTTCCGGCGACAGGGTGGAAATTCTTTTCGATTTGCCTCTGGGCGAAATCGTTATTGATTTTTACGACAAGTTGAAAAGCATTTCCAAAGGATATGCTTCTTTCGATTATCACATGCACGATTATCGCCCGTCGAAATTGGTCAAACTGGATATTCTGCTGAACGGCGAACAGGTTGACGCCCTTTCCACGCTGACGCATGCGGACAATGCCGCCGGTTTCGGTCGCCGAATGTGCGAAAAACTGAAGGAACTGATTCCCCGCCAGCAATTTGACGTTGCCATTCAAGCGGCTATCGGAGCGAAAATTATTGCCCGCGAAACCATTAAAGCCGTGCGTAAAGACGTGACAGCCAAGTGCTACGGTGGCGATATTACCCGTAAACGGAAATTGCTCGAAAAGCAGAAGGAAGGGAAAAAACGCATGAAGCAGGTTGGGAACGTGGAAGTGCCGCAGAAAGCGTTTTTGGCGGTGCTGAAGCTGGATTAAGGGAACTAATAGTTAAGAGTTAAAAACTAAGAATTAAATCAACAACATGCCCGAAAAAGTCATTATCCTTGATTTCGGTTCACAAACCACTCAGTTAATCGCCCGCCGTTTAAGGGAATTGAATGTATATTGTGAAATAGTTCCTTATAATAAGTTTCCCGAAAATGCGCCGGATGTAATCGGAGTTATCCTTTCGGGAAGCCCGTTTTCAGTCAATGATTCCGAAGCTTTCAAGCCTAATTTGTCGTTTGTTAGAAACAAATATCCGGTGTTGGGAATTTGTTACGGCGCACAGTATCTGGCTTATTCTTCGGGCGGAAAAGTGGAAAAGGGAAATTCCCGCGAATACGGACGCGCTCGCTTGACGCCCGCCGACCGAAACGATGATTTGATGAAAAATATCGACGACGGCGTTCAGGTTTGGATGTCCCACGGGGATACAATAACCGCTCTGCCAAAGAATTTTACCGTTATTGCCAACACGGCGGATGTGGAAGCGGCTGCTTACCGCATTGAAGGCGAAAAAACTTGGGGCGTACAGTTTCACCCCGAAGTGTTTCATACTGAAATCGGAACGATTATTTTGGATAACTTCCTCACTGTCTGCAAGGCTAAAAAAAACTGGACGCCGGCTTCCTTTATCGAAACAACGGTCGGCGAACTGAAAAAACAACTCGGCGGCGACAAAGTGATTTTGGCGCTTTCGGGGGGCGTCGATTCGTCGGTAAGCGCCGTGCTTTTGCACAAAGCCATCGGGAAAAATCTGACCTGTATTTTCGTCGATAACGGTCTTTTGCGGAAAAACGAATTTGAAACGGTCATGGATGATTACGAACACTTGGGACTGAATGTGTTGGGAATTGACGCCAAATCCCGTTTTTACAAGGAATTAGCCGGAATAAAAGAACCCGAACGCAAACGAAAAATTATCGGGAAAGGGTTTATTGAAATATTCGAGCAGGAAGCCCGGAAACTCAAGGACGTTAAATGGTTGGCGCAAGGCACTATTTATCCGGATGTTATCGAATCCCTGTCGATTACCGGAACGGTTATCAAATCGCATCACAACGTCGGCGGTCTTCCCGAAAAAATGAGCCTGAAACTGGTTGAACCGCTCCGCCTGCTGTTTAAGGACGAGGTCAGGAAAGTGGGGCGCGAACTGGGCATGAAAGAATATTTGATTAAGCGGCATCCTTTCCCCGGTCCGGGGCTGGGCGTTAGGATATTGGGCGACATTACGCCCGAAAAAGTCAGGATACTTCAGGATGCGGACGATATTTTTATTTCGGGCTTGCGGGAATGGAACCTCTACGATGAGGTATGGCAGGCGGGAGTGATCCTGTTGCCGGTCAATTCCGTCGGCGTGATGGGCGATGAACGCACTTACGAAAATGCCGTAGCGCTCCGCGCCGTCACCTCAACCGACGCAATGACAGCCGATTGGGCGACCCTTCCCTACGAGTTTTTAGCTAAAATATCGAACGAAATAATCAATAAAGTGCGCGGCGTAAACCGCGTTGTTTATGATATTAGTTCCAAGCCGCCTGCTACGATTGAATGGGAGTGAAACAAGCAATGACAAGCAACATAAAAGGTAAACTAACCGATTTTGCATCGCCGAAAGTGATGGGCATTTTGAATATCACGCCCGATTCTTTTTACGAAAAAAGCCGGATACAAACGGAAAAAGCAATCGCCGAACGGGTTGTGCAAATCCTCGAAGAAGGCGCCGACATGATTGACGTAGGCGGATATTCTTCCCGTCCATCGGCGGCTTACGTGGACGAAACCGAAGAAATGAAGCGGCTGGCATACGGTCTGGAAATCCTGTTCCGCAAAGCGCCCAACGCGATTGTTTCGGTTGACACGTTCCGGTCGGAAATCGCCCGTCGTTGCGTGGAAGATTTCGGCGTTGCGATTATCAACGACATTTCGGCAGGCGCATTGGACAGCCGGATGTTTGAAACCGTTGCCCGCCTGCAAGTTCCGTATATTGCGATGCACATGCGGGGAAGTCCGCAAACCATGATGGAACACACGGATTATGCCGATTTGCCGCAGGAAATTCTCCTGTATTTCGCCGAAAAAGTAAACCGGCTGCATCAATTAGGCGTTAACGACGTGTGGATTGACCCCGGTTTCGGATTCAGCAAAACAACCGCGCAAAATTACAGGGTTTTGGAAAGGCTGGAAAGATTTCATATCTTTGGTCTCCCGCTTTTAGTCGGGTTTTCGAGAAAAACGATGATACGGGAAATCCTTGCGACCACCCCGGAGGAAAGCCTGAACGGAACAACCGCCCTGAATATGTTCGCCCTGACGAAAGGCGCTCATATACTGCGGGTTCACGACGTAAAAGAAGCCGTGCAAACGGTTCGATTATATAAACAGTTAAAAAATGTAAATCCATGATTGAATTTCTGTCAAAAATTCCACTCAAAGACATCGTCGACATCATACTGGTCGTTTTGTTCCTCTACGAAGCCTATCTTTTGGTGAGGAAAACGGGCACGCGGGCTATTTTCATGGGCGTTCTGGCGTTCCTTGTCATTTGGATTATCGTCTCCCAAGTATTTCAGTTGCGGATGATAGGCGCTATTTTGGACAGGTTTATCAGCGTCGGTTTTATTCTGCTGGTCATCGTTTTCCAGAAAGAAATCCGTGAATTTTTACAGGTTTTGGGTTCCAATAAAGGCATCCGGTTTATTGCCGATTTGTTTGAGACGAAAAAAACCACCGCCGGCGAAGACCTCAAGACCATAATACCGATTGTTATGGCGGTTATGGACATGTCGCAACGGAAAGAAGGCGCTTTAATTGCCGTTGAACAAACGGTTTCGCTGGACGCTTACGTTGAAACGGGCGAAACGCTGAACGCCGACATCAACGCCCGCCTGATTGAAAATATCTTCTTCAAAAACAGTCCTTTACACGATGGCGCAATGATTATTTCAGGAAAAAAAATCATTGCGGCAGGCTGTATTTTACCTGTTTCGCAAGACTTGACAATTCCCAAATACTTGGGCTTGCGGCACCGTTCCGGGCTTGGACTGTCGCAGGAAACGGACGCCAAAGTAATTATTGTATCCGAAGAAACAGGGCAAATTTCCATCGCGCATAGCGGGAAATTTATTTTTGGAATCAGCGCGGAACGGTTGCAGATGGAATTAACGGGCAAGTGAAATTCCGCAATCCCTGCCGGAATAATGAGCTAATCAATTAATAATATTTTTCATAACTAAAAAGAAAAATGATGAATAACGCAGATGAACAATTTGAAAAATTAGGGTTGATTTTGCCGCCGGCGCCGCAACCCTTGGGAGCGTATAAACCCTGTCTGATAGAGGGAAATCGCCTGTACTTGTCCGGACACCTTCCGATGCAAACCAACAGCAAACCGATTACCGGGCGCATCGGCAGCGATTTGGATATGGAAGCCGGAAAATTAGCCGCCCGACAAGCCGGATTGACCATGCTGGCTACAATCAAATCCCATTTGGGAAGCCTGAACAAAGTAAAACGGGTGATTAAAATATTCGGAATGGTAAACTGCACACCGGATTTCACCCGTCAGCCGTATATCCTCAACGGATGCAGCGAATTGTTTGCCGACGTGTGGGGCAACGACCATGGCGTCGGTACGCGGAGCGCCGCCGGTTTCGGTTCGCTTCCCGATAATGTGCCGGTGGAAATAGAGGGAATATTTGAATTGGCGGAATAAGAGAAAGGTTAGGAAATTAACTGCATAACATAAACATTTTCAAACCCTTCGACCGATTTTTGCCACGATTTCAGCAGTCCGCACTGCACATATCCGCAAGCGGAAAACAACCGTAGACTGGGAATATTGCTTTCGGGAATATGGGCATACAACTGGTTCAAATGCAGAATACGAAAGGCGTATGCTTTGATAAGTCCAAGAATTTCCTTGCCGTAATTTTTGTGCCGGTAAGCGGCGTCCAACAAGATGCCGACGCCCGCCCGCAGATGAACAGGGTCGTAACCATACAAGTCAATGGTTCCCATTGATTTGCCGTTTTTCTTATCAACCGCAATCAACCGCAGTTGCCCTGATTGCACCAAACCCTGCAGCGAACCGGTCAGATAGTCGCGCAGGGCAAATTTGGAATAGGGCGCGATGGTTGAGCCGTATTTCCACAGTTCGGAATCGTTTTCCCAGCGGTACAAATCCTCCAAATCTTCAGGCTCCAATGCCCGCAGCAGAATATTTTTATTTTCCAGACAAGCCACAGTCATTCATTTTCAACGATTTTACTTTCAAAAGTTTGTCCCGTAATTTTCCGGCTTCGCTTTTCCTGATGCGTAAAGTCATCGCGCAATCCATGTCAAATTTTTGGGAAACAATCTGAGGATTGGCATCTTTAACAATTTTCATCACGTCGTTCAGGAACGGATATGCAAAGGTAACGGAAATCTCTTCATCCACAGTTTTTTCAATGATTTCCGCATGAGCAACGGCATCCTGAGCCGCCGCGCGGTAAGCGGCAATCAACCCGCTCGTACCCAGTTTCACTCCGCCGAAGTAACGGACAACAACAATCACAATATCAGTCAGTTCATTGGAATTAATAACGCCCAACAGGGGTTTTCCGGCAGTGGACGACGGTTCGCCGTCATCGTTAGCGCGGAATTGCATCCGTTCGGCGCCCAGCATGTATGCCCAGCAAACGTGCCGTGCGCTATAATGTTGTTTGCGGAAAGTGTCTATCTTTTCCTTCGCTTCTTCGGGAGTTCGCACGGGCAGTGCAAATGAGAGGAATTTGCTGCGTTGCTCGGTAACATAGCCTTCCGAAATCGCCGAAATAGTTTTGTAAACGTCCGGCATGTGTATTAATAGGATCTCGCAAAAACAACCCGCTGCGCCGAAGGTTTTCCCGTCACCATACACTTTCCGGGCGTTTTGTCGCCGTCGAAAGGAATGCAACGGATGGTTGCTTTGGTTTCGTTTTTGATTAATTCTTCCGTTTCTGGAGCGCCGTCCCAGTGGGCGAGGATAAATCCGCCCGCTTCGATTTTTTCCTTAAACTCGTCGTAAGTATCTACCGTAAACGTTTGAGCGGCGCGGAAATCAAGGGCTTTTCGGTAAATATTCTCTTGAATTTCATCCAAAAGGTTTTTCACGTAAGACGCAATATTTTCCAAACCAACGGTTTCTTTCGTCAAAGTATCGCGGCGAGCCGCTTCAATGGTATTGTTTTCCAAATCGCGACCGCCCATCGCCAAGCGGACAGGTACACCTTTCAATTCGTATTCGGCAAATTTCCACCCCGGTTTTTTATTTTGGGAATCGTCGTATTTGACGGTGATATGGAGGTTTTTAAGGTCTTTGATAACTTTAAGAAGTTGTTCGTTGATAGCGGCAAACTGTTCGTCGTTTTTGTAAATCGGAACAATAACCACCTGATATGGGGCAAGTTTCGGCGGCAACACCAACCCGTTATCGTCGGAATGAGCCATAATCAAAGCGCCCATCAAACGGGTGGAAACGCCCCACGAAGTCGACCACACATAATCCCGCTTTCCTTCCCTGTCCAGAAACTGCACGTCGAAAGCCTTAGCGAAATTCTGTCCCAGAAAATGGGAAGTCCCTGCCTGCAAAGCTTTCCCATCCTGCATCAACGCCTCAATACAAAAGGTATCCACAGCGCCGGCAAAGCGTTCGCTTGCGGTTTTCGCGCCTTTCAATACGGGAACAGCCATGTATTGTTCGGCAAATTCGGCATAAACATCCAGCATTTTCCGGGTTTCGGCGATGGCTTCCGCTTGGGTTGCGTGCGCCGTATGCCCTTCCTGCCACAAAAATTCGGCAGTCCGCAGAAACAGGCGCGTGCGCATTTCCCACCGAACAACGTTTGCCCATTGATTGACCAAAATCGGCAAATCGCGGTAAGACTGAATCCAGCTTTTATACGTGTTCCAGATAATCGTTTCGGAAGTCGGGCGGACAATCAATTCCTCTTCCAGTCGGGCTTCGGGGTCGACGACAACGCCCTTGCCGTTTGGGTCGTTTTTCAGCCGGTAATGCGTAACTACCGCACATTCTTTGGCAAAACCCTCCACATGAGCGGCTTCTCTGCTTAAAAAAGATTTGGGAATAAACAGCGGAAAATAGGCATTCACATGACCGGTTTCCTTAAACATATCGTCTAATTGCCGCTGTATTTTCTCCCAAATTGCATATCCGTAAGGTTTAATCACCATACATCCGCGAACGGCTGAATTTTCAGCCAAGTCGGCTTTCAGCACCAAATCATTGTACCACTGTGCGTAATTTTCACTTCTTGAAGTCAGTTCTTTAATTTCTACCGCCATTATCTTTTATTGTACCGTTTGTTAATTTGAAGCGCAAAGATAACAACTATTTGTTAGATAAATCGAATTTTAATTGGCGAGGGTTAACAAGTAAAAAACGTCATTCAGCGTCAAGCGCGGAATGATGGGATACAAGTAAAATATGCACGCTTAGTAATTTGCAACTATTCTGCGCAAAAAATACCTCGCCAAACGTTTCCACGAAAAAAAGACGGTTTTATTATCCAATACTTCATTTCGCGAAATAAATTGCGGATGTTTCAACGGAAAACTCATCGACGAAGCCGCCCACAAATATTTTTTCTTCTTTTTGGAAGTATGCGACGCATTCGCATCACCAATCCCAATGTTTGTTACCATATTAACTACTGGATAAACAGCCAGTTGATTTTGCATCCGCAAACCAAAATAATATTGCACATCCCAAGTATTGATTCCGTATTTATTATGTAGCGCGTCGGGGATAAAGGATGAAAAATAAATTTCTTCCAATTTGTTGTTAAACAGCATTCTGCGCTTGTTTTTATGCGTTTCCCAAAAAGAGAAATTAACGTCGTAATTTTTCCAAGCCCGCCGCCAACTCGCCCATCCCCAAATGTGAACAGCAGAACTGAAATCGTAACTAAGTTCCTCATCTATAACGCCCGGCAAATAATTATTTCCGCTAATGTGTCCTATCCGATCATCATCTTTGTAGCGGACGAGCAACTCTTCGCAATAGGGGAAAAACGAAAGGTCGGGCAGGCAGTCATCTTCCAAAATCACACCCATTTCTTCCTGTTCAAAAAACCATGAAATAGCAGTGGTTACGGCTGTTTTAAGTCCTAAATTCCTGTCTTGAAAAAGTGTTTTTACTTCACACTCCCAATCAATGCGGCTGATAATGTTCCGGGTTTCGGCGCTGCGTTGCACCTCGTCCGGTTTGTCTGGACGAGGCGCATCGGCGGCGACATACAGTTTTTTCGGTTGAACTTGCCTGATGCGTTCAAAAACCTGTGCGGTTGTATCAGGTCTTGCAAAGACAACAAATAAAACGGGGATGTTATATTGGGTTTTCATTTTTTGTTTTTTTATAAATCAATGATAGTAAGATCTGTGTAACGATGGGATTTCTCCGGTTGCAGCAAAGACGCGCCTTACGTCGCCTATCCGGAGAGGTTGATTTTGGCTGACTCAATCACTCTTTGTTGCAACAGGGTAAACGCAAGAAAGTCCCGATGAAAATTCACCGGGACTTTCAGGTAAGAAAATAGAAATAGGGAGTTATGTATATATCTGGCTACAAGGAACTTACCCCCCCCCCACCATAAGGATTGTAGCGCTTTATTAGCGAAGTGTTTAAATAACAAATATGCAGTAATGCAAGTGTTCATTGGGGTAATTAATTATTTGGAGGTGCAAATATATAAAAAAATCGGCAATTGTATCGGGGCGAAGGAAATTTTGGATGCAATTATATTGTCACTTGGATTGCTTCAGGCTTCGCTTTCGCTGATGACGTGTACGATAAATTTACACCCGAAATTAATTTGCGAATTTGTTAAAATTCAGTCAATATGTTTAATTTTTATATATAAAAAGTTTTTATTATTAATTTTTTCATTATATTTGCAACCACTATTAGAAATAGTGAGTTTATTAGAAATTTGTTTAACGAATGTTTGAATTTTTTGTTATATGAAAAAGATTTTTTTATCAATCATGTTATTCGCTTTTATCGCGAATGCGTCGGCGCAACTTAATGTTACTTCGGCAGGAGATGTGGGAATAGGAACGACAAGTCCCAGAAGCAAGTTGGATGTTGTCGGTAATATTAATTTGTCGGGGAATCCCGCCAATATTATTGCTTGGCAAACAGGCGTTCCTATTATATTTAGGGTGAACGGCAGCATTTTAGCCGGAAATACAGGCAGTTCGGGAAAGACTAACGTATCGTTTGGATATCAGGCGCTTTCTTCCAATCCAACAGGTGGTAGCTACAATACCGCCATCGGATATCCCGCGCTCACCAACAATACAACGGGCTACGAAAATGCCGCCATTGGTTACGCACTTCTCAGCAATACGACAGGCTACCACAATGTTGCTGTTGGTGATTTGTCGCTTTCCAATAATACAACAGGCAATAATAATACTGCTATTGGCGTTGAAGCAGGCACCGAAACAGCCAATCTAAGCAACACTATAGCTCTTGGTTATAATGCAAAAGCCACCGCAAGCAATCAGGCACGAATCGGCAACAGCAGCGTTACCAGCATCGGCGGTTCTGTTGCATGGACTAATTTTTCGGACAAACGGGCAAAGAAAAACATCCGGACAGATGTACCGGGACTTGACTTTATCAACCGCCTGCAACCGGTTACTTACAACCTTGATTTAGGCGCTATGGACAAACTGCTGAATATTGGCGAAAGGCTCGGTAAGGACGGATTGCCTCAAGAATTATCGGACATAGAAAAAGAAGCAAGGGAAGCGAAAGAAAAAACAGTACAAACCGGCTTTCTCGCGCAGGATGTGGAAGATATCGCCAAAAGCATCGGTTACGATTTCAGCGGTGTGGATGTGAGCGGCGGTATTTACGGATTGCGGTATGCGGAATTTGTGGTGCCTTTGGTGAAAGCCGTGCAGGAACTCAGCGAGCAAAACGAACGCTTGCAGGCATTGGTTTACAGTTTGTTGGAAAAAGATGCGTCCGCTGCTTTGCTGAAAAGCGACAACGCAACCGGATTGCAGGAGGCGGCAAGCAAGGGTGCTTCCCTGCAACAAAACAGCCCCAACCCATTCAATCAATCTACGGTTATTCGTTATACTTTGTCGCAAAGCGGAAAACCGGCGCAGATTGTAATCAGCAATACCGCAGGGGCAATTGTTCGGCAAATACCGCTTCAATCGGGAACGGACAGCGTTACGATTGAGGGCGGCGCACTTTCTGCCGGCGTTTATTATTATTCTCTTTATGTGGGCAGTGGTTTGATTGATACGAAAAAGATGATATTAACGAAATAAAAAAGGAGTAAATAAAATGAAAACAATAAAATTTATATTTGCACTGCTTGCTCTGGGTATGGGCATGGCTTGCACTGAAAATAATGCGTTGGAACAGGAAGTGGATAAATTTTCCATACAGGAGTTGAACAGCAATGAGAAACCGAAATCAATTCCAACCATCGCCGACTTGAATGTTCCACCCAGTTGCGTGAACTATTTAAAAATGCAACGCGACTCGGTTTATCTGATTAACAGCGAGGAAGAATGGGCAAACATCTTTACCTGCGGGAGTAGTCCAAAAATAGATTTTTCAACAAAAACGCTATTAGTTGCGTGGGGCATTGCGCCCAGCGGCATAGCCAATGTTTCGAAAAAACTTCTATTCGCGAATAATATATATACCTTAACGGTTGATGTTATATTAGGTATGACAGCCTCACCGGAAAGTTGGTGTATTGTTTTAATTACGGATAAAATAAATACGCAAAATATTATCTTGAACCTGAAAAAATATTTAGGCAATGAAATCTTATAAATTTTTCTTATCTGTTATTGCGCTTATTTTTCTTTTTGAAAGCGGTATCAATGCGCAAGCACCTTATTATTATTATAATGGGGAAAAACAATATTTTAATTTGGACAAAAGCCGTTTATTTGTTTCCGTTGCGGATACATCTCAACTAAATGAAGTTTTGGATATTCAAAAGGCAAAATTTAAAAGAGATATACCCGTTAACAGACAAGTTAGAAAGGAATATTCAAAAAGGTACTGGATGGAATTAAGTTTACCGGATAGTCTTTCGGAAAATCAATATCAGAGCAAAATAGCGTTGATAAAACAGAATAATAATGCTGTTATTGCGCCTTATTTTGTCAACCGGTCAGGCAAGAAAACAGGACTTTCCAATTTTCTGTATGTAAAACTCAAAACATTGAATGATACAATAATTCTCAAACAGCAGGCATTAAATTATAGTGCCACTATTGTTTGTCAGGATGAGTTTATGCCTTTATGGTTTGTTGTAAGTGTTACTCCCGCGTCAAATTACAATGCAATGGAGCTTGCAAATGTTTTTTATGAATCAGATTTGTTTCAATCGGCAGAACCAGACTTTATTGTCGAAAATCTGCTGGCTTGTACCAACGATGCCTATTTTAACGACCAGTGGGGATTAAAAAACACGGGGCAACATGATGGAACAGCCGGCATTGATATTAAGATGTGCGATGCATGGCAAATATCAACAGGCAGTAATGTTATTGTTGCCGTATTGGACGAGGGTATAGAATTAAACCATCCTGATTTGGCTGCAAATATCTATTCGCAGAGTTACGATACCGAAAATGGTACTTCGCCAAGCATTGTCAGGGGTAATCACGGAACGGCTTGTGCCGGAATAGCTGGTGCAATAAGCAATAATAATGCAGGTATTGCAGGGGTTGCACCAAATTCCACATTAATATCCATAAGTAATAGTTTGTCTTTGACTCCATTAATAAGGCAGCAACTTGCCGATGGAATAAATTGGGCATGGCAACATGGAGCGGATGTAATTAGTAATTCGTGGGCACATCCTGATTTAGCAGGAAATTATATAACGGATGCTGTAAATAATGCTACATCACAAGGGCGAAATGGCTTGGGTTGCGTTCTTGCATTTTGTACGCAAAACTGGAATGATTCCGTTGCTTATCCTGCTACGTTGCCGAATGTTATTGCTGTTGGTGCAATTACGCCTACCGGAAGCCGTGCAAGTTTTTCAAATTACGGAAGTGAGTTAGATGTTGTTGCTCCCGGTGTATATGTTCCAACAACAGACAGGCAAGGAGATAATGGCTACAATTATTCATCAAAACCCAACGATTATTCCAACAGGGATTATACACAGCGGTTCGATGGTACATCTGCGGCAACACCACATGTTGCCGGTATTGCCGCCCTCGTTCTATCGGTAAATCCAAGTCTCACAGGACAACAAGTTCGTAATATTATAGAAAGTACCGCCCAGAAAGTAGGCGGTTACAACTATCAAACAACCAGTGGGCATCCCAACGGTACATGGAACAATGAAATGGGTTATGGTTTAGTGAATGCCTATGCCGCCGTGCAAACCGCGTGTCCAACGGTTAATTTCACCAATCGCACCGTCACTTCCAACACGACTGTTTCGGGTTGCAACATTTATGTCCAAAACGTAACCGTTACGGGCGGCGCAAAACTTACGCTCAACGCCACTGGCTCAACCCATATCGGGAGTAATGTTAACGTAGAGCTTGGCTCGCAATTGGAAATCAAGTAGAGACACGGTACGATTTGTACACAAAAACGCAAAGGCGCGAAGTAATATTTTAATAAAAACTTCACGCTTTCGCGTTTTTGCATACGGTTATATTTTTACGCAGCAGTGTTTTCTCCGGATTGCTTCACCGCTTCGCTTTCGCGGTAACGCGCAGTGACAATTTAAAAATGTACTCAGGTGAATTTAATTTCGTCAATGCCACGTAACTATTTAATTATGCTATTGTTATCTATTAATTTATAACACGAAAAGCACAAAGTAATAAAAATCTTTACGATTTTTAAGGAAAAGGATAATATTTTTATATACCTTTGCAAAAATTTTTTATTGTGTTTAGAAGAATCAGCATATCCAGACAGTCGGACGAAGAAGTCTTAAGACGTTATAGAGATTCGGGAAACACCGAATACTTCGGGAAATTATATAATAGGTATATTCCCCTCCTCTACGGTATTGCCCTGAAATACCTGAATGATACGGAAAGTGCGGAAAATGCGGTGATGCAACTTTTTGAAAATTTGCTCGAAAACATTACCCAATACGATATTCCCAATTTCCGTACATGGATTTTTTCGGTGATGAAAAACCACTGTTCACAAATATTACAGAAAAAAGACAGTCGGGAAATAATTACGGATTTCGATACCGAAACAACGGAAACGGAAGAACGGGATGAATTTTTGGACTTGTTTGATAAAAGCGATAACAATAAGGAAAAACAGGAACAGTTGAAATCCAGTATAAAGAAACTACCTGTAGAACAGCGAATTACTATTATTCGTTTCTTCATAGAAGAAATGTCCTTTGCCGACATTTCCGATACAACCGAATATAGTTTAAAGCAAGTACAAAATTATATTCAAGACGGGATACGGAATTTGAAAAATTATATTGAAACAAACAGCTGATGAGTTTAATCCGTTACATGCAGGGAATTAGGAAAGGGAGTGAAATCAATCGCCTCGAACGGAAAGCGATAGGCAATCGGTTTTTGTCCGAAGCGATGGAAGGTTACGATAAATTCCGCAAAGGCGGGGGACACGAAATTCGCATAAAAAGAATGCAATCAGGTGTTTCCGCCCAAACCAGACCTTCAAATTATTCTACTGTACATCATTGGGGTATTGTCGCAGGCATTCCTTTAATTGTCGCGATCGCCATCGCAGGATATTTTTTGTGGAACCGGGACGAGCCGGAAGTCGTACTTGTAGACAAAACAATTTCAGAGCCATTGGACGCAACGCCCGCTGAAATACCGGATGAAAACGCCGTTGCCAATATTCCCGTAAAGCAAGAAACAGAAACAAATCGCGTCGTCGAAACCGACAACCCGCAAGAACCGACAATCGCTGAAGAAATAAAAAACGTACCGGTTGCGGATAATCCGCCGGGACAGAATCCTCCTCAACCAACGCCCGTTGATTCGACCGCAAAAAAAGAAGTTGCCGCCGCCAACGCAAACAAAGAAGAAAAAAAACCGGCTATTGCCGAACCGACCATAGGACACAGGGCGTATAGCGAATATTTGAGAAACAATTTGGTTCGCCCGGAGGATGAAGAATGTAAAACGGCAACCGGATCCGTCACCCTCTCGTTTTCCATTGATAAAAACGGACATCCGTATAACATCCGCGTCATAAAATCGCTTTGTCCTTTAGCCGACGGGGAAGCCATCCGTTTGGTAAAGAACGGTCCGCCCTGGACTATAGGCGAATCGTTTGCGACGGTAAGCGTCCATTTTTAATATGCCCTAAAAGCAGTTTCCACGCATTTATGAAATATATTGAAACGGAAATATCCGGTCTGTGGATTATAGAGCCGGAAGTTTTTACCGACGCACGCGGCTATTTCATGGAAACCTACAAAAAAGAATCTTTTGAACAACAAATCGCTCCCGTCAATTTTATACAGGATAACGAATCCAAATCTTCTTACGGAGTTTTTCGCGGACTGCATTATCAGGAAGACGATACCGCTCAGGCAAAATTAGTAAGGGTGATTGATGGGAAAGTATGGGATGTTGCGGTGGACGTCCGCAAAAATTCCCCTGCTTTCGGGAAATATTACGCAGTAGAATTATCGTCCGAAAACAAACGGCAGTTCTTTATTTCGAGAGGTTTTGCACATGGTTTTCTCGTTTTGAGCGAAACGGCTGTTTTTTCCTACAAAGTAGATAATCATTATTCCCCTTCCACCGAAAGAACGTTGAACTGTTTCGACCCGGACATTGCCATTCAATTCCCGATTGACAAATCGCTGTTGAAATTATCCGAAAAAGATCGGTTCGGGAAACCGTTAAAAGAACTTTTTTAAATGAAAGGAATTATTTTAGCCGGCGGAAGCGCCACCCGCCTCTACCCTTTATCGAAATCCATATCCAAACAAATCATGCCGGTGTATGACAAACCGATGATTTATTACCCGTTATCGGCTTTGATACTTGCCGGAATCAGAGAAATACTGATTATTTCCACGCCCCGCGACTTGCCCATGTTTAGGGAATTGCTCGGAACGGGTGAAACGCTGGGGATGCGGTTTGATTACATTGTTCAGGAAAAGCCCAACGGATTGGCGCAGGCTTTTGTACTGGGCGAACGGTTTATCGGCGACCGTCCAGCTTGTCTGATTTTGGGCGACAATATTTTTTACGGACAGGGTTTCAGCGGTATTCTCGCCAAAGCCAAAGACGTGAAAGACAATGCCTGTATTTTCGGCTATTCGGTGAAAGATCCCAGAGCCTACGGCGTAGTGGAATTTGACGAGTCGGGCAAAGTTCTTTCCATTGAAGAAAAGCCCGAAACGCCTCGCTCGACTTACGCCGTTCCCGGATTGTATTTCTACGATAATTCGGTTGTTGCAAGGGCAAAAGCCTTAAAGCCTTCTGTGCGAGGAGAATACGAAATTACCGATTTGAACCGGACTTATTGGCAGGAAGGAAAATTAAAAGTAGAAATTTTCGGACGGGGTTTTGCATGGCTGGATACCGGCAATAGTGACAGTTTGCTGGAAGCCTCCAATTTTGTGGCGACCATTCAAAAACGGCAAGGTTTTTATGTTTCCTGCATCGAAGAAATTGCATGGAGAAAAGGTTGGATTGATGATGCGCAATTGGAAAAAGCGGGAAAAGCGTTGGATAAAACCGATTACGGGAAATATATTCTTTCTTTAATTGCTTAAAAAACAGTAAAATGTACGATTTTCATACGGATAGAGAACGGTATTTTCGGATGCAGAAAACAAACTGCAACGAATACATAATTCCTTTTATTGAAAAAACATATGCCCTGAAACCAGACACCCGTGTGCTGGAAATCGGTTGCGGGACAGCCGGTGTTTTAGCCGCTTTCTTGGATAGAGGGTATCAGGGCGTAGGCGTCGATATCAATGCCTGTTCGCTGGAATATGCACGGAAAGCATTGGCGGAATACATTCGGTCGGAACAGCTAATTCTGGTCGCCAAAGATATTTATCAGGTAAACCCCGAAATCGAATTGAACGGGAAATTTGATCTGATCGTTTTAAAAGATTCTATTGAACACATTCCGCATCAGGAGCGACTTCTGGAAAAAATGAAAGATTTTCTTCGTCCGGGAGGCGTTATTTATTTCGGTTTTCCGCCTTGGCAAATGCCTTTCGGGGGACATCAGCAAATGTGTCGAAATAAATTTTTGTCCTCTCTGCCTTACGTGCATTTGTTGCCAACGCCTGTGTACAAAGCCGTTCTGAAGACATTCGGGGAAATGCCGGACGAATTTATTGACACTAAAAAAACCGGAATTTCTATCGAACGTTTTGAGAAAATCGCGCGGTATAATAATTATACAATTTTAAGCAAAGACTACTATTTTATCAATCCCATTTACAAATATAAATTCAATATGAAAGTGCGGAAACAGTTGAAAATAATCGGTTCGTTGCCCTATCTTCGCAATTTTCTTACAACAGGCGTATTTTATTTACTTCAAAAATAATTTCCCCGATTCGCCGTTATTTTAAAATTATATTTACCTTTGTTACCGTTGGTTTCACCAATTTCCAATTCAAAGCATTATTTAAACATGAAACATTATTTGGTAACCGGAGGCGCCGGTTTTATCGGCGCAAATTACGTAAAATACATCCTGAAAAAACACGGCGACCTCAAGCTGATTATATTGGACGACCTCACTTATGCCGGTAATTTGGGTACAATCAAAGACGATTTGAAAGACCCAAGGGTAGAATTTATAAAGGGAAACATCGTTGATCCGCAAATCGTCAACAGCATTTTTGAAAAGCATCCGATTGATTTCACGGTCAATTTTGCTGCCGAAAGCCATGTAGACCGCAGCATCGAAAACCCGCAATTGTTCCTGCAAACGAATATTTTAGGTACGCAAAATCTGCTCGAAACCGCTAAAAAGTTTTGGACTGTGGGAAGGGATGAAAAAGGTTATCCCATTTACCGCGAAGGCGTGAAATATCTGCAAGTTTCCACAGACGAAGTTTACGGCAGTCTGGGCGAAACAGGGTTTTTTACTGAAAAAACGCCATTAGACCCGCGCAGCCCGTATTCCGCTTCCAAGACAAGCGCCGATTTGATTGTTGCCGCTTACTCCGAAACATACAAATTGCCGGTCAATATCACTCGCTGCTCAAATAATTACGGACCCTACCATTTTCCGGAAAAACTAATTCCGCTGATTATTAAAAATATACTTGAAGGTAAAAAACTTCCGGTTTATGGCGACGGATTGAATGTGCGCGACTGGCTGTATGTTGAAGATCACTGCAAAGCCATTGATTTGGCGCTGCTACGCGGAAAAGCAGGGGAAATTTATAACGTTGGCGGCCACAACGAAATGAAAAACATCGACATTGTTAAACTTATCATTGCGGAAATCCGGCGTTTAATGGCGGAAAATCCGGAATATCGAAAGGCGCTGAAACCGTCCGCTCCTTCGGTCAGTGATTTGAGTTGGATTAATAATGAACTGATTACGTTTGTTAAAGACCGTTTGGGACACGACCAACGCTATGCTATCGACCCCTCAAAAATCACCGGAGAACTTGGCTGGCGTCCCGAAACGAAATTTGCGGACGGGATTGTGAAAACAATTCGCTGGTATCTCGAAAATCAAGACTGGGTGGATGATGTTATTTCGGGCGGATACCAAAAATATTACGAACAGATGTATGGAAACAGGTGAAAAAATAAGGTTTGCCGTCGTGGGTTGCGGACACATCGGCAAACGGCACATTGAAATGATCGACCGGAATCCGGAAGCGGAATTGGTAGCGGTGTGCGATATTTTGCCTTTCGCCGCCGCCGTCCCCTATTTTTCATCTTTGGAGGATTTATTAAAATCCGGACTCGCGTTTGACGTTCTGAATATCTGCACGCCCAACGGTTTACACGCCGCAATGGCTGTCGAAAGCCTGCAAACCGGACATCACACGGTTATCGAAAAACCAATGGCTTTAAACACGAAAGAAGCCGGGCTTATTTTATCCACTGCCGAAAAGCAGGATCGAAAGGTATTTTGCGTGATGCAAAACCGCTATTCGCCGCCTTCGGTTTGGATTAAAAATTTGGTGGATTCCGGCAAACTGGGGGAAATTTTTTTAGTGCAAATCAACTGTTACTGGAATCGCGACGAACGGTATTACAACAGCGGCACCTGGCACGGCGACAAAACGCTGGACGGGGGAACGCTTTTCACGCAATTTTCACATTTCATTGATTTGATGTACTGGCTGTTCGGCGATATTCGCAATATCCGCTCCCGGCTTGCCGATTTCAATCACCGCGATTTAACCGATTTTGAAGATTCGGGGATTGTTACTTTTGAATTTATCCGGGGCGGCATGGGCGTCCTCAGTTTTTCCACTTCCGTTTACGACAAAAATTTTGAAAGTTCGGTTACGATTATCGCCGAAAATGGAACTGTCAAAATCGGCGGTCAATACATGAATGAAGTGGAATACTGCCATGTGAAAAACTACGAAATGCCGACGCTTCCGCCCACCAATCCGGGCAACGATTACGGCGCTTACAAAGGCTCGGCGCAAAACCATCATTATGTGATAGAAAACGTGGTGGATGTGCTGAAAAATACCGGCGCGGCAATCATGACAAACGCTCGCGAAGGGTATAAAGTGGTGGATATTATTGAACGCATATGTCAGTTTCGCAATTGACTTTGCCGTCTAAATTCATTGCAAATGATGGCTGTAGCGACCGCAACGTTCAGCGATTCGGTCGTTTCCGTTCCGGGCGGATAATTAGGAATATACAATTTCCGCGTAATGTGTTGGGCAACCCGGCGGCGGATGCCTTTTCCTTCGTTTCCCATAACAATCAATCCATTAGCGCTTAATTTTTCTTCGTAAATACTGTTCCCTTCGAGAAATGCGCCGTAAATCGGCACATCGTTTAAATCGGACAGCAGCGCGGGAAGTTCTGCGTAAACGACTCGGACGCGGGCAATTGCGCCCATAGTGGCTTGGACGGTTTTGGGATTGAAAATATCAACGCTATCGGGCGAACAGATTACGTTTCTAATGCCGAACCAATCTGCCAAACGGACGATTGTCCCCATATTTCCGGGGTCTTGCACGCCATCTGAAACCAAACTCAAACCGTGCTTCAGTTCTTCCTTATCCAATTGATAATCGGGCTGTTTGAAAACGGCAATTACATCCTGAGGGGTTTTGAGGAGGCTTGCTTTTTCGATGTCATGATTGTCGGCGGCAATCAGTTCGCCGGCGCGGAGGTCGCCCTGCCCGGCAATCCATGCGGGTTTTGCTATCAGCAGTTCACATTCAAAATAAGGTAAAATATCTTTTACCAGCTTATTGCCTTCGGCTAAAAAACATCCGGTTTCGTTGCGGAACTTCTTCATTGCCAGCGACCGGATATATTTGATTTTGCTTTTACTCAGCATTTTTTGATATTTTAGGTGCAAAAATAGCAAAATTCCGCTTTAATTCTGCAAAACGTTAGTAGTTGTTTGTTTCATCGCCCCGCGCGGGATGACGTTTTTTTTACCTCACCGCGTTGCGGTTCGCTGGTGATGGCTGCAACAATTTTGAAACGCAGCCCTGTTTATATAACGAAAAGAATCGCTATCTTTGCGAGATGAAATTTTTTTAGTTGACAAGTTAACATGTTTACTCGTCAACTCGTTTACTTATTAAACTCGTCAACTCACAAATAGTATGAAACACGAAATAATTATCGCCGGATTCGGCGGACAAGGCGTCCTCTCCATGGGGAAAATTCTTGCCTATTCAGGATTGATGGAAAACAAGGAAGTCAGTTGGTTTCCTTCCTACGGACCGGAACAACGGGGCGGAACGGCAAACGTGACGGTCATCCTTAGCAACGGCAAAATATCTTCTCCCGTCGTGAATAGTTACGATATAGCGATTATCCTCAATCAGCCGTCGCTGGACAAGTTTGAAAGCAAGGTGAAACCCGGCGGCATCCTGATTTACGACGATTACGGAATCAGCAAGCCGCCCGTGCGCAAAGACATTGGGATTTTCAAGACCGATGCGATGAATACCGCTGTCGGCGAGGGCAATTCCAAAGCGTTCAACATGATTGTTTTGGGTGGGATGCTGAAACTCTGTCCGATGGTAACTTTGGAAAGCGTGATGAAAGGTTTGAAAAAATCGCTTCCCGAAAGGCATCACAAGTTCCTGCCCATGAATGAGCAGGCGATTTTGAGGGGGATGGAGATTATTCGGGCGGTTTCAAGCGCGGGGTGACGGGTTTTTGTAATCCGGAAAAATTACCGTCCGGTTTATTTTTTGCATACTCCTAATTTTAAATATACCCCGCATGAATGAATCAAAAATCAACGAAAGTCAAATCCTGCTCTATCAAAACAATGACGGTACGGTAAAAATCGACGTCCGGTTGGAAAACGAAACGGTTTGGTTGTCGCAAAATCAAATGGGTATGTTGTTCGGGAAAGACAAACGAACTATCTCTGAACACATTAGTAATATATTTAAAGAGGGCGAACTGGATGAATCGGTGGTTGTCCGGAAATTCCGGACAACCACTCAACACGGCGCTATTGCAGGAAAAACACAGGAAAAGACTGTCAAGAGTTATAACCTTGACGTCATTATTTCGGTTGGCTACAGGGTAAAATCGCAGCAAGGCTCTCATTTCCGGATATGGGCGACTCAACGATTGAGGGAGTACATCATTAAAGGTTTCACTCTGAACGATGAACGCTTCAAAATGGGAAGTTCGATGAATTATTTTAAGGAACTTCAAGAACGTCTCCGAGAAATACGTCTGTCAGAACGTTTTTTCTACCAGAAAATCAAAGACATTTACACGACAAGTATTGATTACGACCCCAAAAGCGAACAAACTCTTCTGTTTTTCAAAATGGTGCAAAACAAATTGCTGTGGGCTATCAGCAAGCAAACGGCTGCCGAACTGGTGTACCACCGGACAAATGCTTCTCTGCCTTTTATGGGAATGCAGTCCATTGATAAAAAGGACGATAGGAAAATTGTAAAAGCCGACACCGCTATCGCAAAAAATTACCTGAATGAAGATGAAATAAAATTATTGGGTTTATTGGTGGAACAGTATCTGGCTTTCGCCGAAACGATGGCGCAACAGCACACACCTATGTATATGAAAGACTGGATTGAGCGTCTGGATATTATTTTACGATTGAACGGCAGGGAACTGTTGACGCACGCGGGTACGGTAAACCACCAGACAGCGATGGAAAAATCTGCCGAAGAATTTGCGAAATATAAACAAACGTTGAAAGAAACGGAAAAAGAAGAAAGTCTGAAAGAACTGGAACATGATATTAAACAATTGAATAAAAAACAGTTTTAACAATTAACCTCGTGTAAATGCGCCTCCTCATATTACCTTTACTGCTCTGCCTCCCGCTCCCCTTCTTCGGACAGGGCAAGCTTCCCATTGATACCGCGCCAAGAACGAATTATTGGACGATTACCCCGCAAACCGGCGAGATGATTCCCGCCACACCGGATACCGCCCTCACGGACTATTTCAACCGCACCAATGCAGAGGGCATGGGCGTTTCCGTTGCCTATCTGGGCAATTTGGGTTCGCCGATGGAATCCCGCGTGTTTTTTGAGCGGGAAGACCGTTCCGAGTTCCTGTTTTTCGACCCCTTTTGGGCATATGCCAAACGACCTGACAAGTTCCTGTTTATCAACACGAAAGTCCCTTACACAAACGTTTCCTACCAGACCGCCGGCAGCCGGCAAACCAAAGAGGAACGTTTCCGCGCGCTTCTTACGCTCAATGCCGGCAAAAAACTGAATGTGGGAATACATGTCAATTACCTCTACGCCAGAGGGTTTTACAATTCACAATCAGCCAAGCATACTGACTGGGTTTTCTTCGGCAATTATCTCTCCGACCGGCATCGCCTGCATCTTTTCATCAATCCTGCCTCTTATACCAATGCCGAAAACGGCGGTTTGGACAACGACAACTGGATTTCCCATCCCGAACAGATGGATTCCCGACCCACGCAGACGATGGAATACGGCACGCGCTTCGGTAACGCATGGAACTACAACAAAGGTCTCCGCGCGTTCCTCAATTATCGGTATAATCTTGGTTTTGAACGCGACAGCGCATTCGTTCCCGTGTCGAGCCTCATCTATACATTTGATTATACGAAAAAAAGCCGCCGTTTCTACGCCAGCGACACGGCAAATGTCAATGCTTTCTACAATTACGCGGATTATCTTCATCCGCTGAGGAACGATAAAACGCCGAATGATTCGATGTCTTTCCATTCGTTTAAAAATACCTTTGCGCTTTCACTCAGAGAGGGATTCAGCCGTTGGGCGAAATTTGATTTGACAGCCTTTATCACCCACGAATTAAGAACTTTCACGATGATGGGCGTTATTCCGAATACCGTTGGAACAGAACCGGATACAGCCGTCGTTTTCCCCGCATACAAAAAAAATCCCAACAGCCTTTATATCGGCGGCGAACTGTCCAAACAAACCGGTAAAATATTGCGCTACAGCGCTTACGGCACTCTCGGACTGAGCGGTTACAATGCGGGGGATGTTCATTTATCGGGAAATATCGAAACGCGCATCCCGTTCCTGAAAAACACGGCTTCCGTCAAGGCATACGTCTTTTTCAAAAGCTTGTCGCCGACTTTTTACGAAAACAACTACATCAGCCGCTATTTTAAATGGAATAACGATTTCGCAAAAGTGAACCGGACGCATACCGGCGGCGAACTTGATATTCCCCATACCCAAACCAAACTATGCGTTGACGTGGAAAATATTAAAAACTACATCTATTTCGACAAAGACGGTTATCCAAAACAGTATGTCGATAATATTCAGGTGTTTGCCGCCGCCTTGCAGCAAAATTTCCGATTGGGCGCTTTAAATTGGAACAACCGGATTGTATATCAAAAATCCGGCAAGCAGGATATTATTCCTTTGCCGGACGCATGCGTTTATTCGAGCCTCTACCTTCAGTTTAAGATTGCCAAAGTGCTGACCGTCCAAATGGGCGTCAATGCTCATTATTGGACGGCATACAAATCCCCCGCCTACGAACCGGCAACCGGGCAGTTTAAGTTACAGGACGAAACGGAAGTCGGTAACTACCCGCTAATCAACGGATATATCAACGCGCACCTGAAACAGACCCGTTTTTTCATCGAATATTACAATTTAGCGCCAATGTTTATCAGCCCGCCCAATTATTTCTCGACGCCTCATTATCCGGTCAATCCGACGGGAATACGAATGGGACTTTCCGTAGATTGGATGAATTAGCGTTTGCCGGTTTTGACGACCGACAGCAGGATATAGCAAATAATCGTGAGGCTAATTCCAAAAAAGCGAAACAGGAGGGTCAGGACAATTCCGGCGCCGATGATGAGATAGGCGTGCCGGTTTTTTTTCCATGAATAGCCTTTGAACTTCAACGAGAACAGGGGTAATTCGGATAGCATCAACAGGCAAAATACGGGAATTAGGAGTAATATTACGCTGCAAACAAGCGTTTCATTTCCTTTCGTAAAAGGAATAACGGCGGGAATTAGGGATGCCCAAAAAAGGGCGTCGGCGGGAACCGGCAAACCCAGAAACAAATCGTTTTGCCGCGTATCAATATTGAATTTTGCCAGCCGCAGGGCGGAAAAAATGGGAATTAGAAATGCCGCACAAGGAAAAATACTCGCCTCAAAGATTGTTCTCGACGAAGCGGTCTGTAAAAAAGAAAAAACCGCGAGACCCGGCGCCACTCCGAAACTAACAACGTCGGCTAAGGAGTCCAATTCTCTACCGACAGGCGAAAAAGCGTTCAGCAAACGGGCGCTGAACCCGTCCAGAAAATCGAAAACGGACGCTAAAATGACAAACAGGAACGCGCCGGAATAATCATGGTATTCCAGCGCCATAACGCACGACAAGCAACCGGAAAATAGGTTCAGGCAAGTAATGATATTCGGGACATGTTTCATTCGGGGGATTAAATTTGGGCGATAAGCGTCCGGTTTCCTTTTACTCTTTCGTCCGGTTTGACTTTCACATCGGCGTGCAGGGGCAAAAGCAAATCCACCCGGGAACCGAATTTTATAAAACCCATTTGTTGATTAATCCGGCAATAATCGCCTGTTTTCGCATAAGTTACAATTCGTTTTGCCATAGCACCGGCGATTTGCCTGGCCAAGATTTTTTCGCCATTATCCAGTTGAATAACAATTGTTGAGCGTTCGTTTTCGGCGCTTGATTTCGGCAGATAAGCCGCCATAAACCGTCCGGGCTGGTATTTGTATTCGATAATTTTACCGTTGCAGGGAATCCAGTTGACATGCGCGTTAAACAAACTCATAAAAATGGAGACTTGCAGGCGTTTGTCGTGAAAATATTCGTTTTCGGTTACTTCTTCCACCACGACTACCGTTCCGTCGGCGGGGGCGGTAATCGTACCCTGATTGCAGTTTACAAAAATACGGTTAGGGCTACGGAAAAAGTTGATAATCATTGCGGCAATGCCGATGGAGAGAAGTAAAATGAAATAGAAAAACAGGGTTTTGCCTGCCACGCGGTATAATGTAAAATTAATAAGTATCAGTGTTGCAAAAGTATAACAGATTATTTTGCGTCCTTCCCTGTGGATTTTCATAATTATTTGTCTTTTACAGAGTATTTTCCTGCATTGAAAAAGATTTTTTTTCGGTGCAAATGTAGCCATTTTTTCAGGGAAAACAAAGGTAATTGTGGTATAAATTTTGATTTTTGCTCCTCTTTTGCTTTCTACGCGGCTACCATATTTTTAAGCAACTCTATAAACAACTATAAATTACCGCGTTTACATAAATTTAAATTATATTCTTTCCGATTTCGTATTTTATATGTACTTTTGCTCTGGTTTGTTGACTTGCTATTCATATATATTAGTCAATAAACCTTTTTTTCGCTGTTGCAACAAAGTCAAACGCACCAATGATTTTGTTGCAACTAAAAATATTTTAATTAAAAAAATAAATGAGTGTAGATGTTTTATTAGGCTTGCAATGGGGCGACGAAGGAAAAGGGAAAATAGTCGATGTTTTAACTCCCGGCTACGATATTATCGCCCGTTTTCAAGGCGGGCCGAATGCCGGTCATACATTGGAGTTTAAGGGAGAAAAATACGTATTGCGCTCCGTGCCGTCCGGTATTTTCCAAGGGGAAAAAATCAATATTATCGGGAACGGTGCAGTATTGGATCCCGAATTGTTCAAAGCCGAAGTGGAAGCGCTTGAAGCTTCCGGACGCGATTTAAGCAAACAGTTGTATATTTCGCGGAAAGCCCACTTAATTCTCCCGACGCACCGCCTATTGGATTTAGCCGGCGAAGCCCAAAAAGGAAGCGGGAAAATCGGGACAACCGGCAAGGGAATCGGTCCGGCATATACCGATAAAATTAGCCGTAACGGATTGCGAATAGGCGATTTGGAACACAATTTTGAAATAAAATACAAAGAAGCCGTTGCACGGCACGAAATTTTATTGCAACAAATGAACTGTGAATACGATTTGGCAGCGTTGGAAAAAGAATGGTTCGCAGGCATTGAGTGCATCAAAAGATTTCAGCGTATTGACAGCGAACATTTTTTTAATCGCGCCTTGCAAAATGGGAAAAAAGTGTTAGCCGAAGGCGCACAGGGCGCCATGCTTGACATTGATTTCGGTTCTTATCCTTTTGTAACTTCGTCGAATACCGTATGCGCCAGCGCTTGCACGGGTTTGGGAGTTTCGCCCTCCAAAATCGGCAAAGTGTACGGCATTTTCAAAGCCTATTGCACGCGGGTCGGAAGCGGTCCCTTCCCAACCGAATTGTTTGACGATACAGGGCAGAAAATTAGGAATTTAGGCTGCGAATACGGTTCGGTAACCGGACGCTCCAGAAGATGCGGATGGATTGATTTGGTCGCCCTTCGCTATGCCGTTATGATTAACGGCATTACCGATTTAATTATGATGAAATCGGACGTTCTGGATGATTTTGAAACGATTAAAGCCTGTGTCGCCTACAACGTCAATGGCGTTGAAAGCAAAGATTTCCCGTTTGAAATCAACGATTCGGTCAAACCGGTTTACGTGGAGCTTTCCGGATGGAAAACGGATATGACAAAAATGCAGTCGGAGAATGAATTTCCCGAAAAATTTAATGCCTATATGGCATTTTTGGAAAAAACGTTGGGGGTGAATATCAAAATTGTTTCGGTCGGACCCGACCGGGAACAAACCATTGTCCGTTATAATGGTATCTCGCACCAATAGAGGGAGCGCGGATTTTATGGTATAATATTTGAAAAAGATTGTTTTAAAAGCGCGGCGGAGTTGCAATACCGTACACGTCCTGAAGCAATCCAGAATAAAAAATATAATTTCATTTTTCACATATAAATTTATAATAAATTAAAACAATGTATTGGATTTTATTAATTGGAACCGCGCTCGCCGGTTGGTTGGTACAGTGGAATTTAAAGAATAAATTCAAAAAATATTCCAACTTGGCTTTGGAAAACGGAATGACGGGAAAAGACGTCGCCGAACGGATGCTTCACGAAAACGGGATAACCGATGTACACGTAGTAGCAACAAACGGCTTATTGACGGATAATTACAACCCCGTGAACCGCACAATCAGTTTAAGCAAAGATGTTTATGGCAGTTACAGTGTAACCGCAGCAGCCGTTGCCGCTCACGAAACCGGTCATGCCATCCAACACGCGCGGGCTTACGGACCTTTGAAAATGCGTTCGGCGCTGGTGCCGGCAATCAGTTTTTCTTCCCGGTGGGTATCGTGGGTCATTCTGGGCGGTTTGCTGCTCATGGGTTCCGGCAACAAAATTGGTTCTACCCTGCTGTTGATAGGTATTTTTCTCTATGCAGCCACTACTTTGTTTAGTTTCATCACTTTACCGGTTGAAATCGACGCCAGCAAACGGGCTTTGGCGTGGTTAAGCAATGCCGGAATCACCGGTTCACAAACCTATTACCCGGCGCAGGACGCTTTGAAAGCCGCCGCTTATACCTATGTGGTTGCCGCGTTGGCTTCTTTGGCTACGCTGATTTATTATATTTTGATTTATCTTGGAAGAAGAGATTAAATTGAGTTTAGAACTAAAATTCACTCTTAGTCCTTTAGTTCTTAACTCTTAGTTCTTAACTCATTTATCGTGAAGTATCATAAAGTAAAACTGAAATTGGTCGGCATCACATTCAGCCAAGTACAGGCAGGCGCTTACGCATTGATATTAGCCGAAAACGAGGGTACGCGCCGAATTCCGATCATAATCGGAACGCATGAAGCCCAGTCTATCGCTATTTTTCTGGAACGGCTTCATCCACCGCGCCCCATCACGCACGACTTATTTATTTCCCTAACCAACCTACTGGATATAAAACTAAAAGAAATTTTCATTTACAAATATGAAGAGGGAATTTTTTTCTCCGAATTGATTTTCGACGACGGGGAGAAAGAAATTCATATTGACGCGCGAGCGTCCGACGCCGTCGCCATTGCTGTCCGCGCCGATGCGGATATTTTTATTACCGAAGAAATTATGAGCGAAGTATCTATCGAACTGGAAGAAGAAATCATCGAAGAAACGGATGCTATCCCCCAAAAAACCGACCTCGCCCCGGATAAAATGAATCTTGATGATCTGCAAAAATCCTTAGATGAAGCCATTGTAATGGAAAATTACGAAAAAGCTTCTTATATCAGGGATTTGATTAATAAACTCAAATAATTTGTCGGCGGCAAGGAGGGATAAAGCTCCGTCATCCCGCGCCCCGCGCGGGATGACATGCAAAAACGCACTGCGACTTGCGGGGCAAGCCCGCTGGCGGCGGGTTTTTTCGCGCCTTAGCGCTTTCGCGTACAATCACCCACACACAATTTGAATTAAATAATATTTTTTCTTAACTTGCGCCCCCAAAACAAATATTATATCATGAAACTATTACTATTAAGCAATTCTACCAATGCGGGCGAACCCTATTTGTTCTGGTCGAGAAAAGAAATCAAAACATTTCTGGGGGAAAAGCCCGTTACCGCTTTGTTTATTCCTTATGCCGCCGTTTCTTTTAGTTACGACGAATACGAAATGAAAGTTGAAAACCGATTTGCGGAGTGGGGACACCACGTAACGAGCATTCATCACGCCAAATATCCGGTTCAGGCGATAGAAGAGGCGGAAGCGATTGTTGTCGGCGGCGGAAACACATGGCAATTGGTGCGGAAAATGCACGATCTCGGACTCATGCAGCCTGTCCGCAAAAAAGCGATGGAAGGAACGCCCTACATAGGATGGAGCGCCGGAACGAACATCGCTTGCCCTACTTTGCAGACTACCAACGACATGCCTATTGTTCATCCGCGCGATTTCAACACATTGAATTTAATCCCGTTTCAAGTGAATCCGCATTACATAGATGCGCATCCCGTCGGCTTTAGCGGCGAAACGCGGGAAGTTCGCATCAAAGAATTTATTGAAATTAATCCGAACGTCTCTGTGTTGGGTTTGCGCGAATCTACCTTATTGAAACTGGAAAACAACCGCTTGCAACTGATTGGCTGGCGAACGGCGCGTTTGTTTCAAAAAAACAAAGCCCCCAGAGACTTGCAGGTTACGGATGATTTGTCGTTTTTATTGAACGATTCTCCCCAAGCGGAAAATTGAGAATAACCGGCTCAAACGAAGGAAAGCGGTTTTGTATTTTTCGTGCAGCTGAAGGGACTCGAACCCCCACGCCTTTCAGCACCAGATCCTAAGTCTGGCGTGGCTACCAATTACACCACAGCTGCAAAACGATGGCAAAGATATAACTTTTTTTTAATGAGAACAAAAATAATTGTCCCGATATTAACGCTCGCCCTGATATGCTCGGCAAACCTGCTTGCGCGGGTAAGTTCCGATCGGGATTTGGAAATTTTTGAGGAATTCCTCCGGTCAACGCCCCGCAGTACGGTTGAGAACAACATTGTGCATACCGCCCTCTTTTTCCTGAACACTCCCTATGTCGCGCATACGTTGGATACTTCCGATATTGAAGCGTTGACGGTTAATTTCCGTGAAACGGATTGCCTGATTTTTGTCGAAAACTGTTTGGCTTTGTCCCGCACGCTCCACCGTCCCCATCCCGACATCGACTGTTTTGAACGGGAACTGCAACTAATTCGTTACCGCGACGGCATTATAAACGGCTATGCTTCCCGGCTGCATTACACTTCCGATTGGATTTTCGATAACGTAAAAAAAGGCGTCGTGGAGGATATAACCCATGCTTTGGGCGGGAAAAAATTTAAGCCGGATGTATTTTTCATGTCCAAAAACTATTTGAAATACAAACGCCTGAAAAACAATCCCGAAACGGTGAAAGCAATCGAAACGACGGAACGGGAAATTAACCGCCGCGAATGTTATTATTTCATACCTAAACAGGAAATCAACGCTCGCCAAGCGCAGATAAAGACCGGCGACATTGTCTGTTTCACAAGCACGGTGGCTGGGCTGGATATTGCGCATCTGGGAATCGCTTATCGGGACAAAGGGCGGCTAACTTTTATTCATGCTTCGTCCACAGCCGGAAAAGTGATTGTCAATCCTGAATCGTTGGTCGATTATTGCAACAAAATCAAATCCGTTACGGGCGTTATCGTGTTGCATCCCTGCGATTTTTCATTTCTTCCGTTCAATAATATAAGCGGTCAAATCAATCATCGCCGTTTTGGCTTCCGAACAGGGGAAAGCGGCAAGCAATTCGAGCGTTTCCGCCTTCATTTCCTGCATTCGGGATTGGGCGTATTCAATTCCGCCGTATGTTTTGGCAAATTCAATTAATTGCCGGATATTTTCCGGCGTGAAATCCTGTTTTGATATAATCTCAAGCATTGGCGAGGAAACGGTTTGCGGTGCGGCTTGCAAAGCATGAATCAGCGGGAGCGTAATTTTTCCTTCGCGGATGTCGTTTCCGGTGGGTTTGCCTATTTCGCCCTGATCGAAGTAGTCGAAAATGTCGTCCCTGATTTGAAAACACAATCCCAAATTTTCCCCGATTGAGCGGAGTTTTTCCCTTGTTTCGGGCGTAGCGTCGGCGGATAAAGCGCCCATTTCGGAACAGGAAGCGAACAAGGCGGCGGTTTTTTTTCGGATTACGTCAAAATAACGTTCCTCGTCCACAACGGCTTCTTTTGATGCAATCAACTGGGTTAACTCCCCTTCCGCCAAGTTATGCGCGAGGCGGGAAACGGTTTCCAGCACGCTGTCGTTTCGCACCCCGACCGCATGGGTAATCGCCAGAGAAAGGATATAATCGCCCAGCAAAACGGCAATCCGGTTGTCGAACTGCGCATTGGCGGAAGGTTGGGAACGTCGCTCCATCGTATTGTCCACCACGTCGTCGTGTATCAAAGTCGCCGTATGCAACAGTTCCAAAATCAAGGCATAGTCGATGGTTTTTGGGTTTGTTTCCCCGCAAAGTTTGGCTGAAAGAAAGAGAACAATCGGGCGAATTCGTTTTCCTTTTCTCCACGAAATGAAATCAATCATGGATTGGAAATCATGATTATGACCGCGTAAAGATTCGCTGAAAAACCGGTTAAAAACTTCTATCTCTTTCCGAACAACTTGTGTAATGACCGTTAATTTATCCATTTTTACTGCTTGCAAATAAGAAAGCGCAAAGTTAGAGTTTTCTTTTGAAAACGGGGAAAAACAGATAAACATTTTGTTGTGAGTGAAGCCCGTCATTGCGGGCGTAGCGAAGCCAAAATCCCGCAGCCATCATTAGTGTTGAGAAACGCGAAGCGATGACGACTACAATTTACTCCCCTTTTTCAGCCACCATTTTTTCTTTTCCCGCAACATTATAAATACCTAATATTCCGTACCCGCCCTGCATATTGGTATAGATTTTTACCGGCTCGGAAAAGATGTCGCCCGAAGGGTTGATGGCTAATTCCTGCGAGCGCAGGTTTTGATACAGTTTTATCGAAAACGCTTTCGAAAATTTTTATCAAGTTGGTATCCGATTGGGCGTTGATAATGGCATTGACAACCATTTTGGGCACCGGTTCCTTTCCGTCGAAACGGATGTCATTCTCGCATCCGAACAATAAGCAGCAACCTATAATAAACACATAATTTTTCATACTTTTCTAAAAATGATAGGTATAGGACAGGGACGGAATTACCGGAAACAAGGTAATTTGCTTTAATTTGTGAACATAATTACGCTTTTCGTCAAGGTCGCTTTCCATAATTATTTTGTAGGGATTCATCCGGTTGTAGGCGTTATATGCGCTGATATTGATCGAATAGCGGTTTTCTTTTTCCCGAAAGTATAATTTACGCCTAAATCAAGGCGGTGGTAATCATTCATTTGGTAGTATTCCGGTGGTTTAATTCCAAGTCAAGGCTTACCGTTTGGCTCTCATAACCGAGAGAACAGCGGACTGTTCCTTTCCCCTTTGGCAACGTTAAACTGTAAAAACCGTAAGTATTTGAAAAGCATCCTTTATCTTTTTCCGTTTCATAAATATTGCTTCCGGTGAGAATTTCCTTTGTTTCCGCGTCGCGCACATATCCGCTCACGGTGTGGTTTTGTGCGTAAAGCGAAACGGTAAGGGTGAAAAGGGCGATAATGCAGCATAGTTTTTACTCATCGGGATTCGATTCTGCGGCTACGGCTTTCAGTTTGACAACTACCTGATTGCTGCCCCCGACTACTTTTAAATCAACTTCATAATTTTCGGTTATTTCAGGTCTTTCGTCCTTCAAAGCGACTGTCATTTTAGTATTTCCCTTTCCGAAAACAGGTTCTATCGTAAAATCACGGATGGAAGCCATATTTACGCCGTAATACAGGCTTAATTCGTCGGCTTCCAAATGCCATTCGCCATCGCAAGAAATGTTAAATTCCTTGTTTTCATTGTCTGTTTCGGAAAAAATCAGTTCCGTCTTGTCGGCGCTTATGTTGTCGTCGCGAATATCTTCTTTCTTGTCGCAACTTACCGGCAAAAAACACAAAACGGCTACAATCGTTAATCCTCCCAATAAATAATAGATTTGTTGCATGATTTTTATCTTTTAATTTTTAGATTAATATAAGCTTGGCTACTTGAGGCATGTCTTCGGTACAACTTGACCATAAAGCAACACATGCAATCAAGAAATAAATTAGCTTTTTCATTTTTTTCATAAAATTTAATATTTAAAACTGGGCAAAGGTATAAATAAATTTTACAATATATAAAATTATATTAAAACACTGTTTTGAATTTTAAAATAATATAACCCGAATTGCTATTTACAATATTATTTTAATTTAAGTTGCTATTTATAAATCGCCGTCATTGTGGGCTTGACCCGCAATTTCCCACAAACCGGAATGTGTTTTTTCGGGGGATCCTGCGTCAAGCACGGAATGACGGGAACAGCAGGCGTAATTCTCTAAATTGCTTCACCGCTTCGCGGTTCGCTGGTGACGGCTGTGGTGTTTGAAACGCACCCGCCAACGACCATAATTTGTCTGTATCAACAAAAAGACATACTTTTGTCCATAGGATTTTTATTCAAAATATAATTGCATGAAACTTTTTCTGTTAGATGCTTACGCATTGATATACCGCTCTTACTACGCATTGCTGAAAATGCCCCGTATCAATTCCAAAGGCTTCAATACTTCCGCCATTCTCGGATTTGTGAATACTTTGGAAGAAGTCTTGAAAAAGGAAAATCCTACGCACATCGGCATTGCTTTCGACCCGCCCGGAAAGACTTTCCGCCACACGGCTTACGAACAATACAAAGCCCAGCGCGAAGAAACCCCCGAAGTAATCCGCTCTTCCGTCCCGATTATCAAGGAGATTGCAGCCGCATACCGCATTCCGGTTCTGGAAGCGCCGAATTACGAGGCGGATGATGTTATCGGAACAATCGCCAAAAAAGCCTCCTCCGATTACGAAATTTTTATGATGACGCCCGACAAGGACTACGCACAGTTGGTTGATACGAATATTTTCATGTACCGCCCGAAATACGGGAGCAACGATTTTGAAATCCTTGGCGTGGAAGAAGTCAAAAAGAAATACGGGCTGGAAAATCCTTTGCAGATGATTGATTTTCTCGGATTGACGGGCGATAAGTCGGACAATATTCCCGGATGCCCCGGCGTGGGAGACGTAACCGCCCAAAAATTACTCGCCCAATTCGGGAGCGTTGAAAACCTGCTGGCAAATACCGGTCAACTGCAAGGTTCACTCAAAACCAAAGTCGAAACAAATCGGGAAATGATTGTTTTTTCCAAATTCTTGGCGACCATCAAAACGGACGTTCCCATTGAATTTAATCCCGACGAATTGCTTCGGAAAGAAATAGACGAGTCGGCGTTGCAGAAAATTTTCGATGAATTGGAGTTCCGCCAACTTTCGGCGCGGATTTTCGGCGACGCAAAAAAACCGCTTGCATCAACGCCTAAAAATCGCCCTGTCCAAACTTCCCTTTTCGACGATTTTCCACCCGAAACTCAGGAAGAACCCGAAACCGGCGCATTTGAGAATTACAAAACGGTTCCCCATCATTATTTTTTATTAGATACGACGGAAGAAATCATCCGTTTTATCGAACAAATAAAAGCCCAAAAATCGGTGGCGTTTGATACGGAAACAACCGGTATCGACCCGCTGACTGCGGAACTGGTCGGCATATCGTTTGCTTTGAAAGAAGGGGAAGCCTGTTTCGTTCCGGTTTCGTCCCATCGCGGGGAAGCGCAAAAGCGCGTCGATTTGTTCAAGGAAATACTGGAAAGCCCAGATATTTTGAAAATCGGACAAAACTTGAAATTCGACATCAACGTGCTGAAAAAATACGGTGTTCGTGTGGACGGCGCGATGTTCGACACGCTCATCGCGCATTATCTGTTGAATCCCGAACATCGCCACAACCTGAATTATCTTGCCGAAACATATTTACAGTATCAAACGGTTCATATTGAGGAACTGATTGGTCGGAAGGGGAAAAATCAGTTAAACATGCGGCAGGTTCCCGTTGAGCGGCTGGTGGATTATGCCGCCGAAGACGCCGATATTGCTCTGAAATTGAAAACCATTTTTGAAAAATCAATCGAAAAAGACAACTTTTCCCGTTTGTTTTACGAAGTGGAAATGCCTCTGATGAAAGCGCTTGCCGATATGGAAGAAGCCGGCGTGAGGCTTGACGCCGCCGCGCTGAAACAGTCATCCGAAGGACTGAGCAAACATTTGCGGGAAATCGAACAGACCGTGTATGAAATGTCGGGCGTGGAATTTAACATTAATTCGCCGAAAATGGTCGGCGAAGTGTTGTTCGACCGGCTAAAAATTGTTGAAAAACCGCAAAAAACCAAATCGGGGCAATATACAACCGGCGAAGAGGTGCTGGAAAACCTGAAATCAAAACATCCCGCAGTGGAAAAAATTCTGGAATACCGGAAAGTGAAAAAACTGCTGTCCACCTACATCGACGCGCTTCCGAACCTGATTAGCTCGCTGGACGGAAAAGTTCACACGACCTACAACCAGACGGCGACCTCGACTGGTCGCTTGAGTTCGACCAATCCCAATCTCCAGAACATTCCCATTCGCGACGAAGAGGGGAAGGAAATACGCAAAGCGTTTATTCCCGACGACGGCTGCCTGTTTCTCTCCGCCGATTATTCCCAAATCGAACTGCGGATTATGGCACACCTGAGCGAAGACCCAAACATGATTGAGGCTTTCCTGAGCGGACGTGATATTCATGCGGCTACAGCGGCAAAAATTTTTAACCTGCCGATTGACAAGGTTTCGCGCGACATGCGCCGCAAAGCCAAAACGGCTAATTTCGGGATTATCTACGGCATCTCTGCTTTCGGGTTAAGCGAGCAGTTGCACGTTCCCCGCGCAGAAGCGAAAGAGTTGATAGACGGGTATTTTGCCTCCTATCCCGGCGTGAAAGCGTATATGGACAAAAGCATTGAAACCGCCCGCCAAACCGGTTATGTGGAAACCATTTTCCACCGGAAACGGCTTTTGCCGGATATTAATTCGAGAAACGCGGTGGTGCGAGGTTACGCCGAGCGGTATGCGATAAACGCTCCCATTCAAGGCTCTGCCGCAGACATTATCAAAATAGCGATGAACCGGATTCACCGGCGTTTCGGGGAAGAACGCTTGCGCTCGCGGATGATTATGCAAGTCCATGACGAATTGAATTTCAACATCGTAGCCGATGAAACCGACGTTGCACGTAAAATTGTTGTGGACGAGATGCAGAATGCCGCGCAACTAAAAGTGCCGCTGATTGCCGACTGCGGGATGGGTAAAAATTGGTTGGAGGCGCATTAATTAAGGACAAACCCCCGCATTCACACCGTTACAATTTATTTATTTGCCCGCTCTGAAAAAAGGCGGGCTTTTTCTTTGTCTATTTAAAATATTATCCGCACTTTTGCAACGTAAAATAGTTATATCAATGTCTCAAATTACCGGAACATATAACAAAAAGATAAGCGACGACGCTCGCTCGCGACGTATTAAAATTTACGTTGATGAGTTGGAAAAGGAATATCCCGAACAATTGGAAGAAAATCTCAAATTGATGTACTTGGGGGCATTAGCAAAAAAAATTGACGATACTACCCTAAAAAACGACGTCAAAATGCAGGAAATTATAGATGAAGTAAATTCCGTAAGAAAAGAAATGCATGAAAATCAAAGTCGTATTTGACGTCAATTTCGACTTGGCATATCAAACCAACGCCCGATATTTGGTTTCCGGAGACCATCATGTATTGACAACCCCCGTAAAAAACACATTAAAGGTCGTGTCTTTAACCGGTTTTATACAATCAATCAACTTTGGATAATCTTCATCGCCTTTCAGCATTATTCGCTGCCACGTCGGGCAGCACCATCGCAAACAACTTGTGCCTGAGGTGTACAACCATATAATTGGGATTGATTTCTTTTATTATTTTTTCCAGCGTTTCGGGGTCGTCTATCAGGTGATAGGTGCATATTGCCAGTTTCGGAGCAAAGGTTTTCAGCACATTTGCCGCTCCCCGCAGCATGTCGCGCTCGGCGCCTTCAATGTCGGCTTTAATGAAATCCACTCGCGTCAAGCGGTTCTCCGCCACAAATTTGTCGAGGGTGGTAATGGTAATCTTTTCCCGCTTGCCGGCGCCGATATTGACAACGGAGTTTCCCCCGCTGTTAGTCTCACAGATTGAAATATCTACTTCACACTCGGCGAGACCCAAACCTTTTTGAACAGGGTGGATTACCCCCCCCCCCATTAACGTTATTTAACGTTTTTGTCTTGCATAGCAATTGATAGGTTTCGTCAACCGGCTCAAAAGCATAAGCCGTAGCGCCCTTAGAGGCGGCATAGGCGCTGAAATCGCCGAGCCATGCGCCGGCGTCTATCACCACGTCGCCGTTTTTAACCGTTACGTCAAATGCGCCGTCGGTGTAGCCGTAGGGACCTTCGTGCATGAAGCGGTCGAAATACTCAACCGTGTATTTATCGTATTTGTCGTTCATAAAACAAGGAAACATGAGGGTATCGTCAAATACGGAACTTAGGCAGCGCATCTTTTCTTTGTTGCCTGAAACGTCAGGCAGTTTGCATACGCCGAAATCGAAATAAGACTCCCCGCCGCTTTGCTTCAGCCACTTTTGCCGGAACGCTTCCGTTTCTTTTTCAAACTCTGCCTCTTTTTCTTTCTCTCTGCGCTTCAAAACTTCCGTTTCATAAAGTTTGAAAAAGAACGCCGGCGCAATATGCAGTTCACGCGCAACGCCTTTGATGAAATAGGCGACTGCTTCCGAATGCGTCCAGCCTCTGTGGCGCATTCCCATCTTTGTGTTTCGATACAGTTTCATAAATACATAATTTGTTTTTATATTTTGGGCGTAAATATACAACGATTATTTTAAATACTCAGAAACTTTTTGAATTTTGAAAATATAAATTCAAAACAGTTTCTGAGTTATGAACATTTACTTATTTGGTACAACGGAAAATAAGTTCGCGCCTGCCGTCGCCCAAAGCGTATTTTTTCTTCATCACCTCCCCCAGTCGGGCGGGATAATCAATTACTTCCACATTAAACCTGCCTTGTTTCAAGCGTTGGTCAAAATCCCTGCCGTGCAGGCGCAAAAGGTCGGGTTCGGAGTAATAGTGCAAGCGTTTTTCCGGCGTATCGGCGGCGGTCTCAAAAGTTTGCAGGTTGTTGGGGTCAATAATCGTGGAAATTAGGGCTACTCCATTCGTTTTCAATACTCTGTATAGTTCGTCGACGGCTTTTTTCTCGTCCGGCACATGCCCCAACACATGAAAACAAATAATATAGTCGAAAGATTTGTCGGGAAACGGAATATTCATAATGTCAACCTGATAATCAGCTAAATCGGGATTAATATCGGCGGTGATGTAATCCAAATTTTCGGCTTTTTTCAAAACCGGCAGCAAACACCATTCGGGAGCGAAATGCAATAAACGCAACTTTTGGGTGAGCAAAGGCGTCTCATTTTCAATGTAAAACAAAAGATTCCGAATGCGTTCCAAAGACGCGCAATAGGGACATTCCGCATTTTCCCTTTTTATCAACAAAGCGCCTTTGGATTTGAACTTGCGGAAAGATTTACCGCAACAATTGCAGGAATACGTATTTCCACAATAAAATACGGACGATATTTTGTTGAATAACAGTCGATTTTTAATTCTTCTTTTCTCTGAAAACAAACGTTTGTATATTTTCTTTAATCCCATCACATTCCTTTAATAATCGTTAAAAACTTCATCCGGATTTTTACCGGCAAACTTAATTTTCCTCTTTCCACCACGAAATAAGGTTTTTGCAGCGCGCCGAACGACCTGAAAAAATGAGCGATTCCCTTTATCATAGAGCCTGCAAAATTGAACGAGCGAGCCGGCGCGGACAAATCGTTAATCGCCGTCCACATCGCCAACGCCAACCCGCCCGACTTTTGCCGTTCCGCGTCATATCCTCCTGCAATGTAGCAGGCGCCGGTTTCCTGCCAGACAACAAACACCCCTGCGTACAAACGGTTTTCGGCGTCGTAAGCGCCCCAAATATCGCCCTGCCCCCGACTTCGGGAAAGATTGATTAACCGCATCAATATTGCCGGTTGATAGGGTTTCATACCTTGCCTTTGATAAACTTGGGCGTTGAGTTTCAGGAATATATCCGTCGGGACGTTTCGCCGGACAGTCAACCGGTATTTGTTTGTTGCTTTTTGGATATTTCGGATGATATTTTCGCTCAATTCGTTGCGGATTTCATCCGGTTTCGCAATGTCGGGCAAAACATAAGTGTAGCGCGTTGTTTGACGAAATCCCGCCCAATAAAACGGTAGCCAGTCCGTAAACGAGTGATGAAAATGCTGTAGGAAATAACCGTGCGACGGCAAACGCGCGATAAAACCCTCACAAATAGTCTGTTTCCTGAATAAGTCGCGAGAATAACGCTTGTCCTCAAAAGTAGGGTTAAACCATATGCCCATCGTTTGCGCATAAGGCGGCATGGAAATCACGCCTCTGCAAGGAACGTAATACGGCATCGCAGCCTCAATTTCCCCGTTTTTTATGCAAAGAAGCACATCCCAGTTCGATGCTCCGCACACGCAATCCAACCACCAATCGCGCGAATAAATGGGGATGGAAAATTCGTTGTTGCAAAGGAGTTTGTATTTTTCTTTTTCGGTCATTTTTTAATTTTTTATGCTGTTACACTTCTTGCGGATTTGCAAAACCCCGTCATCCCGCGCGGGGTGATCCCCTGAAAAACGAACCACGACTTGCAGGGGATTGCGGATTTTCGCTTCGCTACACCCGCAACGACGGCAGTGAGGTCAAACACCGCACACATTACCAGCGAAGGAGAATCCTGAAGCAATCCAGAAAAAAATAAAAAATATAATTTTATTTTTCACACATACTTATAATTTTATCTTTCCAAAAGCCGTTTCTTGCCGGTTTACTCCATCCGTGGCAACCAAACGGAATTTTCTTATCATTCATTTGAAAACAAAGTTTAGGATATTCATCTATCGAAAAAGTAAGCGCTTCACTTATCGCAGGATAAGTAAATTCCGGATTTTGCGTACCCCAAAAAACATCTTCATTAAATTCAGAATATATTTCGCTTTGCTTCAAATAATAATCAATTTTCGCTTTCTTGTTTTCGGTTACTCTGTAATGCGAAGACACCTTCCTCAGCGAAAAGCCGCCATTGCCGATTTTATCCCCAACAATTAATTTTCGAAAGGGACGTCCCTGAATACGGTATCCGATGGCTTTGATTTTCAGAAAAAAGCGCATGTGGAAAGCATAATATTTGGGTTTCAACAGCCATGGCGCTCCCAGATAATCATAATCTTTATCGCACCACTGCCTTAATTCGTCCCTGAAAACAAATGCATCCAATTGATATATAAGAATGTATCGGCAATCGGCGAAACGTCTGTAAAATTCCGGCGACATCATCAGCCGATTATAACCAGCAATATTTTCAAAATAACCGTCGGCAAAATTTTCTTCCGTTATTTGCGGATAATCTTGTTTAAGACCGGTAATATCCAGCGATTGCGTTTTACAAAAACAAGAGGGTAGGATGAAAGAACCTTGCAACACTGATTTAAAGACGTTTGTTCGTATAAATCAATATCGTTTTTATAGACGGGAATTACTATTTTCACTAATGTTTTACAGTTCATCATTTATTACATCAATTCCGAAACACGCAACCCGCCTTTTCCAAATCACCCCAAAATCCGGGATAGGATTTGGAAACAACTTCCGGCTCACGGATGCGGATTTCCCCCGTTTTCAGGCACACGGGCGCAAAAGCCATCGCCATCCGGTGGTCTTCGTAAGTGAAAATGAGGGGGTCGGGTTCAGGGTTGCAACGTTCCCCGTCCCATTCCATCAAATCATCAGCAGGGTTTTTAACGAGATAGCCAAGTTTTTTCAATTCGGTTTGCAGAGCCGCTATGCGGTCAGTTTCCTTGATTTTCAGACTTTGCAATCCGTTGAACCGGAAAGGGATTTCCAGCAGGCAGCAGGTAACGGCTAAAGTTTGCGCCAAATCGGGTTCATTCACAAAATTATATTCAAAACAATCAGGGCGGATTTTATCTGCCGGAAGCCGCGCCAGGCGGAGATTGCCGGAGGGTAGAAAGTCGGTTTTTATCCCCAACGGTTCAAAAATATCCGCAACTTTTGCGTCGCCTTGCAGGCTGTTTTTGGTTAAACCCAACAGTTCCACTTCCGGGTTTTCCCGCGCCAGAGCCGCCGTTTCATACCAATAGGAAGCCGCCGACCAGTCGCTTTCCACCTTGAAAGGCTGTGCGGTATAGGTTTGCGGAGCAATGCGGATGATGTTTCCTTCCCAAACCGTTTTTATTCCGAACCGCTCCATCAGGCGAAGCGTCATATTGATGTAAGGGCGGGAAATGATGTTGCCTTTCAGGTTGACAGTCAGCCCTTTTTCCATCGTCGGGGCAACCATCATCAAAGCCGAGAGGTATTGCGAACTTACGCTCCCGTCCAACATGATTTCGCCGCCGCGCAACTTCCTACCTACGATTTGCAGCGGGGGAAAGCCTTCTTTTTCCGAATAACGGATTTCCGCGCCGATTTGTTGCAACGCATCCACCAAAATCTTGATGGGACGGTTTTTCATCCGTTCCGAACCGGTGATTATTCTGTTTCCTTCGCATTGTGAAAAATAAGCGGTAAGGAAACGCATGGCGGTTCCCGCCGCGCCTATATCTATAACCGTATTTTTCGATTCAAACGCTTTCAGCATCACTTGGGTATCATCGCAATCGGAAAGGTTTTCGACAGGGAACACGCTGTTGCTTAAAGCGTTTAGAATCAACGCCCTGTTGCTGATACTTTTTGAGGCGGGCAGGCAGATTGAAGCGGTTATTTCGCCGGAAAACCGGATTGTATAAACATTATCTTGCATTGGCTTTCTCTGTTAAATTCAAGACAAAGATAAGGACTGTTTATTACATAACCCGAATTTCATTTGAACTTTTTTTACGGTAAAAACAACAACGGCGGGAAAACCCGCCATTGTCCGTTTTTAATAAGCGTGAAAAATCTCTCACCCACGCTCACACCTCACGACCCGTTAATGCTACGGTATCAATGAGTGTTACTACAGGTTTTAGTTAAATAGGTTAATCTGTAAAAACAATACAAAGAAAATGATTATTTTTCAATGATTGTGTTGATGGAATGTTATTTTTATGTTAAAGTTTTAAGTTTTTGCTTAATTTAGGACGCATAAGGTTAGAAATTTCGCTCTGCCGACAAACGGCGGAATCCCGCTTCATAAGCAACAGGAAACCACCATCAGGCAATTTAAAAACATCTCATTTCCAAATCCAAAGGCTTCCTATCTTCACCACTCCTTTTATTCTTAAAAACCGAAGCGTAAAATTTATCATCCGCAACAATTTATATTTAATTCGGTAGAGTTTCTCGTGTAATCGAATCGGATTGTTCTGATTATCTTTGACGGTAAAAGTAAGTTTTTTATGGTCTAATGTAACCGAATTACTTTCCAAAAAATTTTCTAAAATCGAAATATCGCCGACAAAATTCGAGGCGGTCTTGTATGAATAATTGCCTGTTGGCAAGGCAATTGTAACAATGCCGCTTGAATTGGTACTTTGGCTACCAATCATCGTCCCGTTCTGAAAGACAGAAACATTTATCGAAGAAAGATTGGTAGAACCATACTTCAATGTGAAGGTTGCAGAGAATACAGCAAAATTAATATTATCTTTTTCATATCTCAAACAGTTTTTAATTATAAATCATTTTCTTCTTCACCTGTCCAACGATATTGCCTGACAAAATCTTTTTTTGTTGTTTCAAATCTGCGTTTATCATTGTTAATGACTCGTTTCAGCAGCCAACCAGCATCTTTTCCGGCTTGTTCTACATCTTCCGATTTTTCATACAACGCCAACATTGGCGTACCTTGCCAATAGAAGTTATCACCGCCCAATAAATCCCGTGCGGCAAACCACTCGTCTTTTCTGTTTTTGCACCAGCAATAAACAGCACCTCGCAAAAAATCCATAATTCTTTGCTTTTGCTCTTCGGTAATACCGTAGACCTCTCTAATTTCTGATTCTTGTACTAACATGATTTTTACTGTTTAAAAAATTAATATGATAATGATATCGTAGAGTAACTAATTTGATAATCAAGGAGTGCGGGGCGCGTAACTTTCAAAAGACTGCCGTCCCGTTTGTTCCGCATGAGGCGGATGCTCTTTCCTTTTTTTCTCAATAACGATTACGCTGTCGTAATAAGTTATCGAATCGACAGACTTTGTAAAATCGTTCACTTTCAACGACTTTTGCTCCGAATGCCACGCATTTAAATAGTCGATGAAATTTTTGCTGTACTCAATGAATGACCCGCGCCTTTTGTGTCCTCCTCCGAAATTTAGCCAATAAGAAGTATGTAAGTCTTCGCATAAATACACGCCATCTTCTTTGACATGGGGGAATAATTCCTCGAAACTCACAATTTGCTGATCCATCATGTGTCCGCCGTCGTCTATCAATATATCTATCGGCGGAATTTGTTGCTTTACTTTCCGAAGGAATTTCCTGTCCGATTGAGAACCGATAAGTATTCGGACATTTTCTTCTTCTAAGGTCTTGCATCTGGGGTCGATATCTATGCCGAAAATTTTTGCTTTCTCCCCAAAGTAATTTTTCCACATTTGAAGACTGCCGCCCTGCGATACTCCTATCTCAAGGATTACAGTTTCTTGATTTCGGTAACGTTTGAAATGCCGGTCGTAAATATCGAAATAGTGTATCCATTTGTCGATAAGCCGGTTGTTGTTTTTTCTGAAATACCGTTCTAAATCATTGGGAATTTCTTGGGATCCCTCCCCCCCCCCCCCCATTAACATAGTTTAACATAAATGTCTCCTTTCTTTTAAATTATTAATCTTTTTAAAGTAATTATTTATAATAGGAACTTCGCACTTATCATTTTCATTTTATCGTGGGGTTGTAGCTCAGTTGGTTAGAGCACTCGACTCATAATCAAGCGGTCTTGGGTTCAAGTCCCAACTGCCCCACTTATGTTTAGACATTAAACTCATGTTATCACAATACTTACGTAATACATCGTTTGGGATCGGCAAGTAGTCGCCCCCGACCCAAAAAACCGCAAACAAAAATGGCAAATACTGGAAAGCCGAACAACCAACCCTATAAAACTTTGCCATTTTCTTACAAGTCATCAAAACATCATTAGCGATTTTTATAACAGCGATCTCCAAGTCGCTACTATTTTTGTATGTGTCGCCAGAGAGTTCGCTAACTAATCCGATTTCGTCACTCATATTTTTACCACTCTCTATCAAGATAAAATAAATCCGCCGGCTGTCCGATGAGTTGAATATCAAATTTCAAACTTGCTTCAACCTTTGAACTTGCGTTATGAATTCTGAATGAAATTTGCCAACCGTTGTTCATTGTTAAAATCAGAGTAGTTTTTGAATTTTCCTTGAAAGCAAGTTCAATAATTCTTGTTGGTAACGAGATTGCGGGAATTGTTATTGTTGGTTGTGCCGTTGTCGTGGCTTGATTTAGTGTGGCATATAGATTAAATGGCATAATTGTTGTTCTGTGGTTACTGTGATGGATAAGTTTATAATAGTCCTTGCCGTTACTACCGAGTAAATATCGTATCAAATCTGCAACGATATTATTTGCCGAGTTCAAACGATTAAATTCGTTCATGAATGCCGTAAGTAGCGGAATATAAATATCATCTTCTTTATTATCTAAATCACGCCACAATTTATTATTTGCTTTCAACTCACTAAGCCATGTAAATATTGGCAAAATATCATTAAAATAAGTTTGCGAACAAGGAACACCAACCCATTTATGACCAAAATTTATATCGTTAGAAAGTCGTGAATGTTTTAACGCAGCATGATTATGTTTTATTGATACACCAATTTCCCACTGAATATCACGCCGAATAATAAGCACATCACGAATATCGCCTAAATCTTTGGCTACATTGTCGGGTTGTAGTAAAACAGTCAATGCATCCGTGCCGTCTTCCAAAATTTTCGGCTCCATTTCAATAATGGCTTCAATTCCAGTTTTTGCAGAAAGTAACATTTCAGATCTTTCAATTTCCGAAATATCTTTTTCATATCTTGACCTCGCAGTTACTAAACTCTCGTTTTCTTCCAATTCAATTTCACGAACAGGAGAAACGATCTCTTGTAAAGCAAGCACACAAGCATATTCATATGCTTTACCTTTGATAGATGAATTTGTTGTATCCATAATGTTATTTTAACTCCTTATTAATTTGTTTTGCTATTTCGTAAGCCAAATTGACTGGAACGGCATTGCCAATCATTTTATAACCGTCCGCAATATCTGTATATTTGAAGATAAAATCATCTGGAAAAGTTTGTATTCTCGCACATTCTCTTACGGATAATCGGCGATATTCGTCTTCATGTCCCGACTCAAAAATTCGTTTATTTTGTGAAATAAACTTCATTTTTGGTGCTTTTGGGTGAATTGGTGCATGCCGCCCACCCGCTTGAATAGTGAAAGATGGTTCGTCCCACGACCGCACACGATTTCTTGACATATAAATAGTTGAAAAACCACCATTCATATATTCGTGATTTGCAACTTCTAAATTGTCACCGTTGGTTTTGTTGTGTTCTTTGCCTGCTTTGGCAAGTCGCAAATCCCAAATTGCGTCTTTTAGTGTTGGTTTATATTTTTGTGGCTCTGGAAATTCAAACTTTTTCTTTAAGTCCTTGCGGAAACCGACAATGATAACACGCAGGCGATTTTCTGGAACATTGTAATCGTTAGCATCAACTAATTTCCAAGAAATCACATATCTGGCATTTTCAAACGCTTCTAGAAAACCATTGAAACTTTCGGCGTGCTTTGGGTGTAAAATGCCCGATACATTTTCAACTAAGAAGAACTTCGGCTGTTTAACCTCAAGAATTCTAATATAGTCATAAAATAATTGTCCTCTTTTATCGTTTATACCACGACCAGCACCTGCCTCGCTCCAACTTTGACACGGTGGTCCACCGATTATTCCATCGCAATCAGGTATTTCTTCTGATGCGACTTCCGTTATACTTCGTCTGTCTAATTTTGCGTGGGGAAAATTATGCTCAAAGGTCGCCCAGATGTTTTTGTCAAACTCGTTCGCCCAAATAGTGCGAAATCCTGCTTTTTCAAATCCAAGGTCCAACCCTCCAGCCCCAGCAAATAGTGAAACTATTTTCATAGGCATTGGTTTTATCCTTTCGTTAAATTGTTAATACCTCTATTATAGCATAGTTTAACCAAAAGTAAAATTTAGTTTTTTTTACTTTTTTAGCTTATTTTTATCTGTTTTTTGGTTGTTCGGCTTTCCAGTATTTGCCATTTTTGTTTGCGGTTTTTTAGGTCGGAAGCGATCCGCCGAATAAATCCCTGCGGGATTTCATAATTTTGCGCTAAAATAAGTCCGATCCATTTGGAAAAGTGGCACTTATGTTTAGATATTAAACTTATGTTATCACAATACTTACGTAATACATCGTTTGGGAATTGTGTAATTTGGAAATGCTAAAAAATAACATGTAATATTTTCTGGATTGCCTCACCGCTTCGCGGTGAAGCAATCCAGAAATATACCGATTTAAGTTCCGTTTATCTCGCGCCCCGCGCGGGATCCCCCAAAGAACGCACTGCGATTTGCAGGGGATTGCGAGTCTCCGCTCCACTTCGCCCGCAATGACGACAAAAAAACCGCCTCAAAGTTAATGTATTTAATCAACATGATAAAAATGATTGCACTGTTTTTGCAATTCCCCAACAGCATCTATTTCAAATTCCTTAATATATGCCCCATCCGCTCCTTTTTTGTTCGCATATAAAATTCATTGTAAGGGTTCGGGGTCATTTCGATGGGGAGGTTTTCGATGATTTCCAAACCGTATCCTTCGAGGGCTGCCCGCTTGACCGGATTGTTAGTGATTAAGCGGATTTTGGATATGTTCAGGTCGCGCAGTATCTGTGCGCCGACGCCATATTCCCGTTCATCGGAATCGTGTCCCAGATGCAGGTTTGCATCGACCGTATCAAGTCCCTGTTCTTGCAGTTTGTAAGCCCGCATTTTGTCCATCAGTCCGATGCCGCGCCCTTCCTGATTCAGGTAAACGACTGCGCCTTTCCCCGCTTTTTCGATTATTTCCATAGAGGCGTGCAATTGCTCGCCACATTCGCAGCGCAGAGAACCGAAAATATCGCCTGTGGCGCAGGAAGAATGCATCCGCACCGGCACAGGTTCGTCCGTCGCCCATTCGCCTTTTATCAGCGCAATATGTTCCAATCCATTGGATTTCTGGCGGAACGGTATCAGTTTGAAATGTCCGTAGCGGGTCGGCATATTCACCGTTTCGCCTTTTTCGACCAGCGATTCGTATTTTAGCCGGTAGGCAATCAAGTCTTTGATGCTGATGATTTTAATGTTAAACTTTTTCGATACTTCCAATAAATCCGGCAACCGCGCCATCGTCCCGTCGTCCTTGATGATTTCAATCAAAGCGCCGGCAGGAGAAAGTCCCGCCAAGCGCGCCAAATCGACGGTAGCCTCCGTGTGTCCGGCTCTTTTGAGGACGCCTTTGGAACGGGCGCGCAAGGGGTTGACGTGTCCGGGACGCGCCAAGTCTTCGGGTTTCGTATCGGCGATAGCCAGCGCTTTGATGGTTTCGGCGCGGTCGAACATCGAAACGCCCGTCGTACATCCTCCGCCTATTTTATCGACGGTAACGGTGAATGGCGTGTCGAAAACGGATGTGTTTTTCGATACCTGCATTTCCAATTCCAGTTCTCGGCAGCGTTCTTCGGTAATCGGGGCGCAAAGAAGTCCGCGCCCGTGAGTCATCATAAAATTGATTTTCTCCGGCGTAACTTTCTCTGCGGCGATGATAAAATCGCCTTCATTTTCACGGTCTTCATCGTCGACTACAATCAGGAATTTTCCTTCTCGGAAGTCGGCGATTGCTTCTTCTATTGTATTTAATTGAGTCATGATTTGATGTTTTTTTAGTTGACAAGTAAACAAGTTGACGAGTTTTAACCCCACTGTGTCATTGCGAAAGCAAAGCCTGAAGCAATCCAGAGAATACCTGAGCGCAATCCGGATTGCTTCACCGCTTCGCGGTTCGCAGATGGGTACGGTATTTCGATGATCCCGCGTCAAGCGCGGGATGACGGGTGACAAAACCGCTCGTTTATTCGTCAACTTGTTTACTCGTCAACTCTTTCATTATTTCTTCATTCACTTTCATTGCAATGCTGAGGTCGCTATTTATTTGTTTTTGTTTTAATACGAAAATTAAATATAAAATTATTCCTGCGGGAAACAGTATCAGACATATTCGGCGAAGGAGGGAGGAATTCATTATATTCCATTTCAAAGGATTAATAACGGGATAATCCATCAGTTTGCCGACGATTAGGTTTTCTTCCGAGTTGCTCAAATCTTCAATCCAAGTTTCCATTTGCGCCAAAAGGTTTTTGAGTTCCGAGTCTTTAAATCCGGTTTTCCAAAACAAGCGGTTTCGGCTTTTTTGCAAATACTGTTCGGCATTGCGGTTCCATGTCTGCATGTCGTGCATATCTCGCTTATAATCGGGCGAAACCATCGCAATTTCTTTCCGGCTGTAATTCCGCATTTCACGTTTTCCGACGAGGCGTTGCAAAACGTTTTTCCACGCATCGGGGTTCATGATTACCGAATCATTTACCGCTTTATAAGTGAAAAAAGCGCCCAGCAAAACAAGTAGTAATGCGCTTAACCATAAGCCTTGCCAAACCGCCCATACGCCTTGCTTCGCCATTTTAAATCCAAACAAATCAACGGAATAATAAAGTATAAATATGAAAACAGACAACACGGTGGGAACGCCCAGCCCGCCTTTGCGGATAATAGCGCCCAAAGGCGCGCCGATGAAAAAGAAGAGCAGGCAAGCCAGAGAATAGGCAAACCGCCGGTTTAACTCAATGCGATGCCCGCGAAATTCTTTTTTCCGCGTGGTTTGGTTCATCATCTTGAAATTGAAATCGTTGTTTAACGCTTCGGCGCCGGCGCCGGCGTTTTCGAGTATCCGTATTTGGTCGACAAGGGAAGCCTGCTTAAAATATCGCTCAAAATCGTCCGTGTATGCGGCGTTTTTCACCGGCGATTTGGGTTCGCGGCGTGTGGGTCGGTTTAACGAGGCGGCATACACCCGATTCACAAACAGCGGACTTTCGGCTCTCATGATGCTGTCTTCGACCGTTTTAGCCGAATTGATGAACGAGATTAATTCGGGCGTACTTTTGGTGATGTCGCGGTTTTGCATCAGCGATTCGTCAGCCATGTTAAAATTTGAATCGAAAGGGATTAGGATTTGCCGGAGGGAAAAAGATTCGCGCTCGTAAGGGATTTGTTCGGGCGCTCTGCGACCGGATTGCCGGAGGTTTATATTTCGGAATTGCTCGCCGGAATAGAGGGTAAGCATGAGGTATTTTTTGTCGTCCGACATTTTCAGTCGTCCGGAATCAGCCCTGATTACGACGGCATTTCCGTATCCGCCCGAAAAATCATAAATCATCATGTCTTTGAGCAGTCCGCGATTATCTTTTTCACGGACATATACGTTATAATTCGGGATTTCTTTGTAAAACGAGCCTTCGGGGATGTCAAGTTCCGGCGATTTTTGCCTGATAGACCAGAGGATAGTCCACAATTTTCCTTGCGCTTTCGGAGCGATTTGGTTTTGAAAAACAAAATCTATCACCGCAATCACCGCAATCAGTATGATTAAAGGTTTCATGATGCGCATCAGGGAGATGCCGGACGATTTAATCGACAGTAATTCGAGGTGTTCGCCCAAGTTCCCGAAAGTCATCAATGAAGCCAAAAGAATGGAAAGGGGCAATCCCAAAGGCACCAAATAAAGGGCGGCGTAAGCAAACATTTTGATTAACACTTTGAGTTCAACGCCTTTGCCGACCATGTCGCCCACATATTTCCAGATAAACTGCATGAGCAGGATAAAAAGGCATATACTGAACGTTACGAAGAGTAACGGTAGAAAGGTTTTTATCAGAAAAGCGTGGAGTTTTTTTATGTGGAACATGGGCGTTATTTGGCGGCAAATGTATGAAAAATATGTTTGTTTTACAAAAAACAGGAGGGACTTTTCAGACCGCGCTCAACGTAGCGTGGACGCTACGCCGAGCAGGGGGCGTTTTTGTAGGCGGTCATTTCAGGCGCACGTCATTGCGAAAGCGAAGCGGTGAAGCAATCCAGAGCAAATCGCTACGTAATTCTCTGGATTGCTTCACCGCTTCGCGGTTCGCAATGACGGTGCGGTGTCTTTGCGCTTTAGCGCGCATTAATCATTATATTTTCAGAATCCAGCCGGCACGACCTTTCACAATCAAAATCCCTTTAGGTATTCGGATGATTGCTTCGTTTCCTTTGTACAAAAGCCCCCCCGAAACACCATAAACCATGATGTCCTCATGAGAGGGATTGTAGAGATAATCGCCCCCACGATAAATGTCTGGCTCTTCCGAGTTCGGATGATTGATGCCGGTAGGCTCTCCCGGTTCGGTCGGTTCTTCCGGTTTGGTAGGCTCAGTCGGATCTTCCTGCCGGTTTACCGTAATTTTATAAATCTTGGGGATACCGTATTCGGCGGTAACGACAATATCAAATTCGTTGACGCCAAAGCGTAAGTCGTGCGCGCTATCGCCTGTTACCGTTACGTTTTCGTTCAACGGGTCTTTTTCAACCAAGAAGTTGATTTTCTCGACGGTGTAGGGCATCGTGATTTCGTGATAAAGTCTCGACAAGTCCAATTCGGAATAGCCGTATATGTTGGGCGTATAGCTCATGCGTTTTACTTCATAGAAACTGCTGAGTCGGGAAATGAAGATGTCGTACTCTTGATGATTGGACAAATCCGCCGAAGTTACTTTGATTTTGAATTCATTCCTGCCTATAGCCAATCTGTATGTACTTTCACCCAACACGGATGCGCCTTTGCTGACATCGCTTAATTGAGCGTTTATCCGAACCGTGCTTAAATGGAAAGGCACAGACAGGTGGACGGGAAATGAGCGGAAAACAAACACGGTATCGTTTCCCGCGACGGTGATGCTTTCTATTTCCGTCGAGATGTCGGAAGTAGGCTTGCGGCGGATGTTTACGCTGATTTCCCTTTTCACGCCGCTTTGGGCGGTGATAAGCAACTTAAATTCATTATCGCCCGGCTGCAACGGATACGTACCCTCGCCGGTTACAGTTACAAAATTATCAATTAATTTCCGCACGGCGATGGTTACCGTGTCGTGTTCGTAAGGCGTTGCGTAATTTACGTTGCCGTCGGGAAAGGCGACGGTGTCTATTAGAATATTTTCCACCGCCGTATTGTTGAGAGAAAACAACTGACGGAATATTTTCAGTTTAATAATCCGTTCAGTTTCCCCATCCTGCGCGATAACCCGAATATTGAACTCATTCATGCCCCTGTTTAGGTTCAAACCGCCAACGCCGGTAAAAGTTACGTGTTGATTGTCGGCTTTCTTTTTTCCGGCGACGGTAATCCTCACCGTTTCGTAAGGCACTTCATATTCTATTGTATCTCCCGTAAACAGCCGATTGTTGACGAGGATGCCCTCGATGGAAGTATCGGATTTCGGCGGCAGGCGGTTGTAGGTAATTGTACGAGAATCCGTAAACTCAGTATCTTCGGCGTAAATTGTAAAACTGCGGGAGCCTTCTCCCGACCCCTCTATGGGATAATAACCGTTATCTGCCGTCACATAAAGATTATTGTCCTTCGGTATGATTTCAAAATGTAAAATGCTGTATTCGTATGCAAAATTTATATCGGTTGTATCGGTGAACGTGAGGGTATCCCGAAAAACGGGGTCGATAGCGTGCACAATAAAACCCGCGATGGAAAAATCCGGATTCAGCCTGCGGAAAACGGTAAACGCAGTATCTCGCTGCGTAACGCCATCGGGCGCGGTTACCGTCAGGCGTATCGTGTTTGCTCCTACGCTCAGCGATGCGCTTAAAGTATCGTATATTATAAACGGGTTTTCGTCCGACACGACCGGATAAAGTTTTATCGAATCAATGAGGTGCGGCACGGTGGTGGTATCGCCGGTTACATCAAAAACACCGTCGGTCGTCTCGTACCGGTAACCGGCTACGTCGGTGCGCGGCGACAATCGAATATTCACCGAAGCACTTATGTTCCGATTGAAATCGCCCACCACATACTCACCCACCGTATCCGAAAGAATCGTTACCGGCGCATTATTCACGGTAATCGCATATTTCCTAAGTTGCGGGCTGCTGCATTTAATCACCACCTGCCCACCCGGCAGCAAAGTATCTTGATTGTTGACCAATACATCTGTGCCGTCGTTGCGGATATAAGTTCTTATTTGCACATCATCACTGACAACGCTTGATTTGACGACATTTAAGGTGTACGTCAAACGGTAGTTGACGCGAACTTCCAACGAAGAATGCAAATTGTAATTCTCCAAAGTCAGTATGTTATCGGTCGCCGTGTCGGTATGCACGCCCGTAGCGTCGGTGTAAGTCCAATAGTATTCGGCTACGGTGTTGCCGTCTATTTCTTCGGGCGCAGTGAATGTGAAATTCCTAACGCCGGACAATAAACGGATGTCGTCGGGAATATGATTACCCAAGTCGTTCGCATTATTGTCATGCGCAAAGAGAACATTTTCCGGATAAGAGACGGTATAATAAGTACCTGCCGGAATATTTATTGGCTCGCCCCGATAGTTTACAATGACGCGACTTCCGTTATAATCGGTGGTGATGGTTACCGTGCCGCCCGGAACTATAAGTTGATTTCTCGCAATGGGAATGTTCGTGTCGTCGATCAAGGTGTTTGCAGCAGTCAATACTTTTCCGGAATAAGACACACTACTTGTCAACGTATTAGAATTTAAATTAAACGGAACCAGAGGCGTGGAACGAACTGCAAGCTCGGTAATTTCATCCACAAAAGTATTTCTAAATGCGCCGTCGGTAGAGCTATATGTAAAGTTTCTTGTACCGCTTTGCTCGTTCACCAAGCCGGATATGCTCCAGTTATAAAATGCCGCCGTTTGATAGGTTACCCGCTCGCTTGGTTTCACTGCAACCGTCAAATTCCTTAAACCGGCAGGCTTGTAATAATAACGATTTCCGACCGTTTGGAATGTATCAATCCCCGCAAGACTTTCTACTGTGTTGTTGTTCAGCGCAAAAGTGAATTCGCCATACGCTTCCAACTTGACGGAATAACCCGAAATATCGCCACGCCCATTGACGATGTAGGTATTTTTATTCAATCCCGCGTCTACCTTCACGCCATTTCTGTACCACGTATACCAGTAATTAGGTACCTCTTGAGTAGTGCCGTGAACACGAAAAGTGATTGCATCGGCTCTGGATACATAACTATTGTTTGGATATTCGCCTGTTCCAATACAAATCTGGGTATTTAGCGAACCCGTTACTCCCGCCCCTCTATCTACGGTAAAATTGGCAAGAACCTTGTTAGGATCGACTTCCGCAAGTACGTTAATGTTTTTCGTTTCGTCGAAAGCCCCAAGATTGTACTCTACCTGCGTATTGGTTTTGTTAGAGGTTGTTGTTTTAGAGACGCCGTTAACAGACACGGTAAAACGATACTTGTCTATTGTAGAATTGGTGAATCTAACTATCAAATCACCGCTCGGATCATAAGCGGTCGTATTGCTTGCTACCGGTGTATAAGTAGTGCCGTTTTTTATAAAAGTTTGCACCGTAACATCATTGTCATAATTGCCAGTCTTGGTTGTGCGTATATAATATTTGTAAGACGCCTGACACGCAATAGAAGTAGTTGCACCCAAGTAATATTCCCCTAAATTCCAGACGTTTACTGTGGAGGTGTGAGTTGTGGAACCAAACGTCCAAGTGTAATTAGCCTCGCAATCTTCCTTCGCCGACACTTCAAAACTAAGCGGTCTTGGTCCACCATATGACGGCTCTATATAGCCCGCATAATAGGAATCAAGATTCGCCGCACGTTCAGCCGGATCGAAGAAGTCATCATCCGGCATATTCTTTATATCCTCCGCGTGGTCGCCATGGATGGTTATAGGAAGATCCGTTCCTGTATTTTCATTTCTTATCTCGGTGTAGGATCTCGCTATTACACCCTGTTGGGGGGTAATGCTGATTCCTTGAAAATTGGGTATTACAATTTCAAGCTCAAATGATTTTTTAGAATAAGACACATCAGCGCCGGACGTATTCTGATAGTTAAATTGATACCAGTGAAGTTTCTTACCGCTTATTGGGGAAGTAACACTTATCCTTAAAGTTTTTCCGGGAGATATAGGGCGGGTACTCGGTGCAGTTCCATGTGATGATATCTGCTCTCCGTCATAATAAAAACTGAGTCCGGCATATTCGTACTCTCCTTGAATGGTCCCAAACGGGAATAAAACCGTTACTAATAACAGCAATACATTCCTTTTCATGGTAATATTTTTAGATTAATTAAAGTTAACTCACAGCTATTTACAGAATGTAAATAAATAGCATGTAAAACGTGTTCATGGTTGGTTTCGATATTGGTACGAAGATTTGGCTTCGCAAAGGTAATGTTTTTTATGTAACAAACAACTATTCATTACATAAATTAAATACTTTTTACATTACACGGCAAATTTTTTGTGAATTTTGGAGGGTAATCCTTGTCCAAACGGGGGGCGTTCGTATTAGTAGAATCCATTCGTGCATTCGCGGCAAAGATAAAAAATGATTAATTCACCCCGCATCCCTGATGAGTTTTTCTATTGCTTCGATAAAATCTTTTGCCGGTTCAAGAAGTGGGGCAACGTCTTGTTCTTCAAGGCTAAACAAATAGTCATAATCGCCTGTTTCCCTTTTACTCATAAGTATTTTGAATAATTTCCCTTTCTCTTTTGAAATCTTTTCTTTCAAGACAAAATGCAGATTAAAAAGAGTAGCAGTCCCGTCGTGTGTTTTCGCGTAAAGATTTTCACTCATCAACAAAGCATTAACGGCATAAAAACAAGCATAATACAAACGATTTACGGCTGCGTGCCAATGTTTCTTTTTTGCATTATCAGACGGCTTCTATCAAGGTTTCGCGAGATCGTTTCAAGCGCAGTTTTATCAGTGCATTTTTTTCGTCTTCGTGTAAATTCATATTATTTCCAGTTTATCCCGTTCAATATTTTTATACAAAGGCGTAATTTTCCTTTTTTCCCATTCTTTTTCCGTATAGGTTAATATGTTAAAATAGGTTCCTAATTTGCTTCCTTCCAAGACCATGTCAAAAAATAGGTCTTCATAATCGCTTTCTTTTTTATCGTCATTCAACAGCGCAAGCAAATCCCAATCCGAATCGGGACGGGCGTTGCCGCGTGCCTGCGAACCGAACAAAATCAAACGTGCATCGGGGATTAATTCACGTTTCAGCCTGACTATTGTGTCGAAAATCTGTTTGTTCATAATGAATGAGCATTTTCGCGCCTTAGCGTACAAATAACGATTGCAAATGTACGTAAAATATTTTAATGTTGTGGAGCAGGAGCAGCGGTTTCTCAGTCGTCCCCCGGAAAGTTTTCGACCAAAACATCCCTGTAAGCGTTGAATATTTTCGACTTGGAAATAAATCCCAGATATTTTCCCGCCTCATCAACCACCGGAAGATTCCACGCTTTGGCGTCATCGAAAATCCGCATGATTTTATCCATCGGCATGGAGGGCGTGATTTTTGCCGGCGGCGAAACCATGAATTTCTTCACCTTAAACCGGTCGTACAGTTCGGGACGGAACATGATGTTCCGAATATTATCCAACAAAACAATGCCCCGCAACACATTGTTATCGTCGGTAACGGGAAATACGTTCCTGCCCGATTTGGCAATCACTTTCACCACGTCGCCCAAAGTCATTTTGGGATGCACCGCCATGAAATCCTTTTCAATCACAGCGTCTAAGGTCAGCAAAGTCAGCACCGCCTTGTCTTTGTGATGGGTCAATAATTCCCCCTTTTGCGCCAAGCGGATGGAATACAGGCTGTAACGCTCGAAGCACAAAATCGTGATATACGCGGCAAGGGACACAATCATCAAGGGCAGGAAAAGGTCGAAACCGCCGGTGAGTTCGGCAATCAGGAAAACCGCCGTCAGCGGGGAATGCATCACCGCCGACATTACGCCCGCCATGCCCATCAATGCAAAGTTTTCGCAAGAGAGATGCACCGCAGGAAACAATTGTCCGACGGAACGGGAAAACACAAACCCCGCAATCGCCCCCAAATACAGCGACGGAGCGAATATTCCCCCGCAACCGCCGCCGCCGTTGGTTGCGATGGCGGCAAACACTTTGGCAAAAACAATGAACGCCAAAAACATCGGCAGCCCCCAATCGTAGCCCTGCATGGGATAAAACAGGCTGCCGTCCATCAGGCTGTCGTATTGCCTGCCGATGAGGGAGCCGATTGTGTCGTATCCTTCGCCGTAGAGGGGCGGCAAAAGGAAAATCAGGATGCTCAGGATGGCTGCTCCCAGCAGGAATTTTTTCCAAAAGGATTGTATTTTTCGGAAAATCTTTTCTATTCGGATGGTGATGCGCGTAAAATACAGGGCAATCAAGCCACAGAGAACGCCCAGCAGGAATACGTAGGGAATGCGGTGTATGGCGAAGATTTCCGTTTGATTAAATTTGAACATGGCGTCCGTACCCGTGAAAATGTAGGAAACGGTCGCCGCCGTAACGGAAGTCGTGAGCAGGGGAAGCACCGAGGCGGTGGTAAAATCGAGCATCAGGACTTCTATCGTGAAAAGCAGCCCGGCAATCGGCGCTTTGAAAATGCCGGCAATCGCTCCGGCAGCCCCGCAACCGACCAGCAACATCAGCGTCCGTTGCTCCATTTTAAACATACGCCCCAAATTAGAACCGATTGCCGAGCCGGTTAACACAATCGGGGCTTCGGCGCCCACCGACCCGCCGAAACCGATGGTAATCGAACTCGCAACCAGCGACGACCACATGTTGTGTTTTTTTATCCGGCTTTTCCGTTGGGAAATGGCGTACAGGATTTTGGTTACCCCGTGGCTGATATCGTCGCCGACAATGTATTTTACGAACAAACCGGAAAGCAAAATCCCGATTACCGGATACACCAGATAGAAATAGTTCGCCCGCGTTGCATCTGCATTTCCCGTGAGGAAATGCTGTATCAGGCGGATGGCTTCTTTGAGTAAAACAGCGCTGAGCGCCGTGCAAATTCCGATAATGAAACTTAATATCAGAATGAAATATTTTTCGCTGATATGTTTTTCCCGCCATAGCAGGACGGCGTCGAAGCGGTTTTTTTTCTCCTTGTCTATATTAGTCATGCGTTTATTTCGACTTATTTAATGCGTTTAAATATTCCTGAATTTTCCGCTCTTGGACGTTGTTTTGGGAAAACCAGAATTTTTTATCTTTAATTTCTTCCGGTAAATAATCCTGCGGAACATAATTGCTTTCGTAATCGTGGGCGTATTTGTAACCTTTGTGATAGTTCAGGTTTTTCATCAATTGGGTGGGCGCGTTGCGCAAATGCAGCGGTACGGGCAAATCGCCCGAGATGCCGACTTCCGCCGCCGCATTTTCAATAGCCATATACGCCGAATTGCTTTTGGGGCTTGTGGCGAGATAGACGGTTGTTTCCGCAAGGATAATCCGCCCTTCGGGAAAACCGATTTTAGTCAGCGCATCGAAGCAGGCATTGGCAAGCAGCAGGGCGTTGGGATTTGCAAGACCAATGTCTTCCGCCGCGGAAATCACCAGCCGGCGGGCAATAAATTTGGGGTCTTCGCCTCCGGCAACCATCCGCGCCAGCCAATAAACGGCGCCGTCGGGGTCGCTGCCCCGAATGGATTTGATGAACGCCGAAATAATATCGTAGTGCATTTCGCCGCCTTTGTCGTAGGCGACGGGGTTTTCCTGCAGGCGGTCGACGACTTTTTCGTCGGTAATAATAATGGGAGTATCCGGTTGGTTATTTTCGTCCGCATCAATAACCAGTTCGAGGATATTGAGCAGTTTGCGGGCATCTCCGCCGGAGAAGCGCAACAATGCCGCCGTTTCCTGCACCGTAACTTTTTTCTTTTTCAGTTCCACGTCGGCGGTTAAAGCCTTGTGCATTAGCTGCAACAAATCATCCGCGCCCAAACTTTTCAGTACGTACACCTGACAGCGGGAAAGCAGGGGGCTGATTACCTCAAACGAAGGATTTTCGGTCGTCGCGCCAATCAGCGTAATGGCGCCGGTTTCGACGGCGGCAAGCAACGAATCCTGTTGGGATTTACTGAAACGGTGGATTTCATCAATAAACAAAACGGGGCGTTTGCTGTCGAAAAAAGTCGTTTTGGCTTTTTCGATTACTTCCCGAACGTCTTTTACGCCCGAACTGACGGCGCTTAGCGTAAAAAAAGGGATGTCCAATTGCGTCGAAATAATTCGGGCTAAAGTCGTTTTCCCTACGCCGGGAGGTCCCCACAAAATAAAGGAAGGAACGGTTCCCGCATCAATCATTTTCCGAAGAACGCTCCCGCGCCCAACCAAGTGATTTTGCCCTACATAATCGTCTAACGACTGGGGACGCATCCGTTCTGCCAACGGTCGATTCATGGGATATGTTTTTTTAGGGTTTATTTAATTTCCTCCTTCATTCGCCGAATTACATCCGCAGGATTTTCGGCGTTAAAAATAAAATTTCCGGCGACTAAAATATCCGCGCCGGCTTCGGCAAGCCGTTTTCCCCGTTCCATGTCGACGCCGCCGTCCACTTCAATCAGGGTTTTTAAACCCCGCGCAACAATCATTTCCTTTAAGCGGCGGATTTTGTCCGTCGTGCGGGGAATAAACTGCTGTCCGCCGAAACCCGGATTGACCGACATAATCAGCGCTATGTCCGTATCTTCCAAAATGTCGGTCAACGCCTCAACCGGCGTATGCGGATTTAGCGCGACGCAGGTTTTCATGCCGGCTTCCCTGATTGCCGCAACAACGCGGTGAAGGTTCGTACAAGCCTCATAATGCACGCCTAAACTCCGCGCGCCCAATGCCTGAAAAAACGGGATAAACTTCTGCGGTTCGACCATCATCAAATGCACATCCAACGGCTTGGTTATGATTTTTGCCGCTTGCTGCAACATCGGGAAACCCAGCGATATGTTGGGGACGAAAACGCCGTCCATCACATCCAAGTGGAGCCAGTCGGCGGCGCTTTCGTTCACCATTTTTATTTCTTCTTCCAGGTGCAGGAAATCGGCAGATAATAGGGAGGGGGAGATTGTAACTGACATTGTTTGATATTTTTAGAAACTGTTTTAATAATTAAGTGCGTGTGAAAAATAAATTAGTAATGTTCTTAATCAATTCGTATTATTTTTCTTCCGGATTGCGATAGAGATTGCAAAACCCGCCGCGTCGCCGGTAAATAAGCCCGTCATTGCGGGTCTTCGCTCCGCCCGCAATCCCCTGCAAAGTGCGGTTCGTTTTTTCGGGGATCCCGCGTCAAGTGCGGAATGACGGGGGCTTTTTGACCCTCGCCACGTCATTGCGAAAGCGAAGCCTGAAGCAATCCGGAAATATAAATTTAATTCAAAATTTTTCCGCAAAAATACAAAAAAAACCGCGCGCCGAAAATTTTTATTGCCTTCACTTTCATTGCAAAAAAATCCGATATTAATTTTCGCACAAAAACCCACAAAAATTTTGTTATTTCAATAAAACCCCGTACATTTGTTGCGTTTTTTTAATAAAAGTACAAAAATTCATGATAAAATAACGTGTACCTATGAAGACGATAAAATTAATTGCAATGCTATTGGTTACGGTATCTACAATGGAGGTATCGGGTGTTCAGTTTGAATATAATGACGCGACAAAAACGCTGACACTGAAAGAAGACGGACGCGAGCAGACTGAAAGCGGACGCGCCGCAACTCTGGCAGATTACCACTGGTATTCTTTTACAGCCCGCATCTATCAGGTGAATTATGTGGTTGCAGAGGAAGGTGTGCAGTACATACTGCCCGACGCATTTGCGGACTATGACTATCTGAAAAAAATCACCTTGCCCTCTACGCTGAAATCCGTAGGAGAGAGAGCCTTTCACCGCTGTCCGAATCTGGATACGATCCAGATGAACAAGTGGGATATGCCTACGGAGTTGAAACCCAACGTGTTTGATTTCGCCGACGACAATCTGTGGGGCACGTACGCGTATCCGTCGGAGGGGCAGTATACGGGTCGAAAAATCCATATATCCACGTATTTCATACCCCTGTACCAAGAGACTTATGGGACGAGGCATGCTGTTAATATAGTGTCCCGCCCGTGGGCATTAGTGGCAAATATTGACAACGCCGCAAAAGCAGCAAAATATCAAGAAGCCATCGACAAGATCGACGTGGCGACGAGAATCTTCAATCGCCTTGAGGAGGTGCTCAACAAGTACGTCGCCAACAACAAGGGGAGTAGCGCTCAAGAACTAAAAACCTACGCCATTGAGGTGGCACAACTTTTTGCAAGCCAACATTCCGTTTACCCCGGCATAGCAGTGGAAGAAGAAATCTTTCACGCAATCTCATCCTGCAGCGCCAACGCACAGTTCCTCGTCAACGTCTACTACTCCATCAGCAACATTATAAAAACATACACCGACATAGCCGATGCAATCAACCTCACCGACGCCCCATATTTTTTCTCTCTTGTTTACTTAGGCGCTACGTCAAATGAAACGCATTTGGCATACCCGGTGGATCAATTCGTTGATAAACTCACTACGATTTACTATGGAAAGGACGCAACCACCGTCAACTGGAATACCTTTCCGTGGAAGTACTATCGGAAAAATTTGGATGTATATGTCTATGACGGAGCAACCATATCGGGAAATTTGCCGGATGGCGTGAGGTTGTTCCTGTACAACGATCATCCCACTCCTCCGGCAGAATGGGAGGTCATTGCGTCGTATGAGTCTGACAACATAAAACAAACGCTTTATGACGGCAATCACCTTGAGATCGCCGTGGATGACAAATTAGGCCGTTCAGCAAATTTGCCGATGGCAGACGGGAAGTATGGCTTGCTGAGCCAGTTTCAGGATGTGGTGCAAACAGTGGAGATATCCAATATCAATAAAATAGGCGCTGATAATTTCTCAGGGATGCGGAATTTATATCATGTTAACACATCTAAATCCAACCCTTGGTTAAGGGAGATTGGTGCGAGCGCCTTTAAGGATTGCGCCATAGAGAACCTGGAGTTTTATGCGTTAAAGAAAATTCACCTCAAAGCCTTTTACGGCATGGCGAATACGCTCAAAAATTTTACGATACAGATGCCTGATACGTGCTATGTTACTGACGGTTCTTCATACGCCTATGGACCTGAGTTGGTTGACAACCACCTTGTTGTTGGTAATACTGATCAAGATAGAATAAACTGGGTTTTTCCCCCAACCGACGAATATTTCCCGGACCCGTCGGATCCTGCCTCTACCAGGGGGAATTATTATACGCACTTCAGCCAAGAAATCGGGGTCGACAACATTTTCGACAAGCTTAACAACAAAACCCCGAAGCCTTTGCGTTTTTATCTCGGCAAGTCCTTCTATGAATATTATAATCAGGTACTGCACGAAGAAGCAAGCAAGAAGATAATACCGCCGACTGACGACGAGAACACACTGGCCTTTTGGTTGGAGTTTGTGGACTATGGGCGTTATGTAGCTAATCTGACAGATTGGCTAAAACAAGCAACGTTTGATTTTGACTTTAAGGATAAACACACTTACCTATCCGTCGGTTTCGGGGAAACCCATCAAATAAAACTAATCAATACCGATGCAAACCGATCAAAGAAAGTTGATTTTTTCGATTGGTTTGATGGTCGTCAGAGTGATGAGCCGACCAGGGTGAAGGCACACGATGATGATTCACTGAGGGGGTATTATGGTATAGGCGATCTAATTCCACTCGGGGAGCACGAGTACCGTTTCTCATCCTCCAACCCCGAAGTCGCCACTGTGGACAACACAGGGCTGGTGAAAACAGGCAACGTACGCGGTACGACAACCATTAAGGTGGAACACGAAAATTTGACCCGAATTGGTTTCATACACACATACGACGCCCCAGGCACGGATAGACACTACAAGCAAGCGCCCTACACCAACAATGGTAAGTTGACGATATACGGGACAGCCATCGAATCTTTTGTTGATGGCATGAAAACCCCTTGGCATCATCTTCGCGACAATATTGAGTACCTTAATCTTCCCGACATAGAAGTGATAGGCGCGGGCGCTTTTCAGGGATTTAAAAACCTTAAGGGGATTTATGCGCCGAACCTCAAAAAGATAGGCGCGGGCGCTTTTATGCAGTGCACCGGCTTGGAAACATTAGAGATTCCGGATGGACTAACAGAAATCGGTGATGCGGCTTTTGGGTATTGCACTGCGATTCGTTACATTAAGAAAGATGGGGAGACAGGGATTTCTTTCAGTAAACGCCTCGACCCGTTCTACGCATTGGACAAAGACAAGATTGTGATATTTGGGCGTGGCACCGACGATTGGGCGTTGAACAATTCGCTTAATAACGACTGGTGGGACAGTTTCTCATGGAAAGGTGAAGAGACGAAAATCGTTACATTCGAGGAGAAGACTATGGTCGCCGATGTGGGAGGGGATACGGTGCGAGTTACCGTAAAATACGAGCCGAGAAATGCGGCGCACCTGCGGTTAGAAATCAAAAATTTAAACCCGAATATTGCTCGCATAGTTGCAACCGATGAACACGAATACATTGATATGATTGTGCTTGATAGCGGTACGTGCGAAATTACCATAGCCCCGAAATACTGGCTTAAGTATCCGACCGAAAAGATGCGTTTGACAACCCAAAAATCAGCCATTCATCATTTAGATGATTTGTCTGTAGATAAAGGAACATTGGTTCCGTCTTTCAATAAAGACATTACCAATTATGTACTGAAATTAGACAACCCCAGCGAGACGGATATTGAAATCAAAGCGACGGCGGCACATCCAAAAAGTTCCGTAAGCGGCGATGTTGGAAAGAAACACCTCGTTCCGGGCGAAATTTCCGTATTCGTAGTTAATGTAAAAGCCCAAAATCTGACGGATGTAAAAACCTATCGGATATCGGTATTAAATCAGGAAGCACACAACAAATATTTGGGATATCTTTCGATACCGGGAGTTAAATTAGAGCCTGAATTTTCGTACAACGTGATGGAATACCAAGCCGTTGCGCCATATGCGATGGATCACATTTCAATTCATGCGGAAACGCTTTATCCCAAAAGCACGATAAGCGGCATTTCGGACAATATCCCGCTGAATTTCGGAATGAATACCCACAGCGTCCACGTAACCGCCAAAGACGGTTCGGTAAATACATACGTGGTGCATATCAATCGGGAGAGGAGCGCAAAACCCGGTAACATTCGTGTGACGGATTACTATTTATACCCCGCCTATCAACCGAATATTTATGAATACACGCTGCCGGTTTCAACCAGCGAGGAAGAGATTTTCATAGAAGCGGTGAAGAACGACCCGAACGACCCGCCTGCCACGGGCGACCTCGGCAGTCAGGCATTGCGCGCGGAGGAAAACGTATTTAGGATTTTCCCCGCCGACAAAACAGCGGACGCAAATGAATACGCCATAACGGTAATAAGGTCGGAGGCAGAGTTAAGCGCCATCCGCATATCCGGCAAGGCGATAAGAAATTTTGACCCCAAACGGACGAATTATGTTGTCAATGTGTTGGATACCGTAGAAAGTATTAATATTGAGGCGGACGCGAAAGAAAACGGCGTTCGCGTGTCCGGCGACCTCGGCGAAAAAGAGGTTTCGCAAGGGGAGGAGAACCTGTTTGAGATAAAAACCGAATTGGGTAACAAGAAGGCGGAAAAAACCTACCGGATTACAGTGAGGGCGGGGAACTTTCCGAGCCTGCAAAGTCTTGTTGTCGGCGGCGCAAGTATTTATCCGGCATTCAGCCCTGAGGTAACTAATTACAAACTTTTTGTTCCGGAAGAGAAAACGCACGTCAACATCTCCGCTGTTGCGGAAGAGAAATACGACGTTTCGGGCGACGTGGGATACTTGGCGGCAGACGAAGACACAACCTTTAATATTAAGGTGAAATCGCCGGAAACCGATTTGGAAACGGATTATGAGTTAAGCGTTTTCCGCAGTTCCGTAGGCTTGAAATATTTAACGGTAAGCAAAGGGGTACTCATTCCTGAGTTCAGCCCCGATGTAACCCAATACAAATTACTGATTTCGCGATCGGCAACCAACGTGGAAATTGATGCGGAATGCGTTGACCCAAGCGGAACCGTACTTGGCGACAAAGGCTTGAAAATCATCAACGCAAAAACGAACGAGTTGAAATTAACTGCCTATACGCAAACCGGTAAAAGCACGGATTACACGATAAGCATAGAAAGACACGACGATGCGAATTTCACTACGGATTTAATTGCTCCGGCGGAATCGTATATACGTTGGTCGGGCGGAACGTTGTACATCCATTCTCCTGAGGCAGAGCGTATCGCAATCTATTCCGTCGACGGCTTGCTGTTGCATGAGTTTTACAAGCCTGCGGGCGAACAGGAATTTTATGTCGGATCCGGAAACGGGATACTGATTATAAAAGGAAGTTCCGGTTGGGTGAAAAAGGCGTTGAGAAAGCCGTAATATTTCTTGGGCAAGTAATTGTCGCGAGGCTAAAAAACAAACCGCAGTCGTCATTGCAAACCGCGAAACGGAGAAGCAATGGCGGTTGCGGTTTTTTTGGGTTCAAAATATTCTTACCTTTGCTCCCGAACAAAAATTCAATTCAAAAACCCTGTGGGTAAAAACGACAACAAAAATATTGAACCGGTCAGGCAAAAGTTTTCCGAATATCTCGCGGCGAACCACTACAGAAAAACGCAGGAAAGGTATGCGATATTGGATATTATCTATTCCGAACAACGTCATTTCGACGTAGATTCTTTGGATGAAGCGTTGGTCGAAAACAATTTCAGAGTAAGCCGCGCCACTTTATACAACACTTTGCAGTTGCTTACCGATTGCAATCTGGTGATCAAACACCAATTCGGAGAAAATATATCGGTCTATGAAAGAGCGTACAATCATGATTTTCATTATCATTTAATTTGTACGAGTTGCCGGAAAATTCAGGTTTATAAAGATGAAAATTTGCAATCCGTCATACGAAACGCAAAAATCGGGTCTTTCAAGCCGGCTCACTATAAATTGAATATTTACGGGTTGTGCCGCGCTTGTGCAAGGAAAATTAAAGCGCGGAATTTGTGATGGATTGGGTGTAAATAAGTCATCATTGCAGGATACAACACAATTTATAAATAGCGACTTGAAGTGATAAAAAATCCTTAACTTTGCTCCGGATTAATTTGATGACAAAACAAAAATTTATGCCACGAATGCACGAATAAACACCGATATAATTCGTGTATTCGTGGCAAACAAAAACTAAATATGAAAGCAAAAATTTTAGTCGCAACAGAAAAGCCGTTTGCAGCGGAAGCCGTTCAAAAAATCAAACAAATCATTGACAACGCAGGGTTTGAATTTCTTTTACTGGAAAAATACGCCAGTAAACCGCAATTGTTGGAGGCGGTAAAGGAAGCAAACGCCGTCGTCATCCGAAGCGATACGATTGACGCGGAAGTTTTGGACGCTGCCCGAAACCTGAAAATCGTTGTCCGCGCCGGTTCCGGCTACGACAATGTGGATTTAAACGCCGCTACTTCCCGCAAAATCGTGGTGATGAACACGCCCGGACAGAATGCCAATGCGGTTGCCGAACTGGCTTTGGCTTTGATGGTTTATGCCGCCCGCAATTTTTTTGACGGGAGTTCGGGTTCCGAATTGTTGGGAAAGAAATTAGGCGTTCATGCCTACGGAAATGTCGGGCGGAACGTAGCCCGCATCGCTCACGGCTTCGGGATGGAAATTTATGCTTACGACGCTTATTGCCCCGCCGAAGCGATTGAAAAAGACGGCGTGAAAGCCGTATCTTCCGCCGAAGAACTCTATAAAACCTGCCGATACGTTTCCTTGCACATTCCGGCAACCGCCGAAACGAAAAATGCCATCAACCGCGCTTTGCTGGAAAAAATGCCACCGAAAGCCGTGCTGGTCAACACCGCCCGCCGCGAAGTAATCAACGAAGCCGATTTGCTGAAAATCATGGAAGAACGCCCCGATTTCAAATACCTGACGGATATTACGCCCGCAAACGACGCGGAGCTGAAAGCAAAATTCCCGAACCGCTATTTTTCCACCCCGAAAAAGATGGGCGCACAGACTTCGGAAGCCAACAACAATGCGGGAATTGCCGCCGCCAACCAAATCGTGGATTTTTTCAAAACGGGAAACACAAAATTTCAAGTTAACAAATAAATGAGCATAAAACTTCGCCTCACAATAACGCAGTTCCTCGAATTTTTCATTTGGGGTTCGTGGCTGATTTCTTTCGGCAATTACATGTTCGGTATGGGCATGGGCGACAAAATCGGTACGCTGTTTGCGACTGCCGGCATCGCTTCGTTCATCATGCCTGCGGTTGTCGGCATCGTTGCCGACCGGTGGGTCAATTCCGAACGGCTGTTGGGTGTTTTGCACCTGCTCGGCGCGGGCTGCCTTTTTGCGGCGTCGCGGGCAACAGGGTTTGACCGGCTCTACCTGTGCATGTTCCTGAACGCTTTGGTTTTCATGCCGACCATCGGACTGAGTTATTCCGTCTGTTACGGTATTATGGCTAAAAACAACTTGGATACGGTGAAAGACTTTCCGCCGGTACGTTCGTGGGGGACGGTCGGATTTATCGTTGCCATGTGGATTGTCAACCTTGCGGGCTGGGGAACAAGCCCCAATCAGTTGTTGCTGGCAAGCGGGGTTTCCCTGTTTTTAGGGATGTATGCGTTTACGCTGCCGCCCTCTCCGCCGACCCGCGCCCGGAAAGGCAGTTCCCTGATTTCCGTTTTGGGATTAGACGCTTTGGTTTTGTTGAAAGAAAGGAAAATGGCGCTATTTTTCTTCTTTGCCGTATTGCTGGGCATTTGCCTGCAAATCACCAACTCTTACGGGAGCGCCTTTCTCGGCAGTTTCCGGGCTGATTATCCCCATTCGTTTGCCGTCAAATACAACAATATTTTCCTGTCCGTTTCGCAAATATCGGAAGCGTTGTTTATTTTGGCAATTCCGTTTTTCCTGCGCCGGTTTGGCATCAAAGCCGTGATGCTGATGAGTTTGGGCGCATGGGTTTTGCGATTCGGGCTGTTTGGCGCGGGCAGTCCCGAAGGCGTCGGCATGATTTGGCTGACGCTTTCCATGATTATCTACGGGATGGCTTTTGACTTTTTTAACATATCCGGTTCGCTGTTTATCGAAAAGGAAACGCCTGCGAAATTCCGCTCCAGCGCACAGGGAATACTGATGATGGCGACAAGCGGACTGGGGGCGATTGCCGGTAATTACGGGGCAGAAAATGTGATTAATCGCTTCACAGAAAACCATGTTACCGACTGGTCGGCGTGCTGGTTTATTTTTGCCGGATATGCGCTGGTTGTCGGGGGTTTGTTTGCGGTTTTCTTTAAATATGAGCGAGGGTAAGATGAAACAAATCGCACGGAACATATCCATGAATGTGAAAAAGTTACCGATAGGAATACAGTCATTTGAGAAATTGCGGGAAAGCGGTTATCTGTATGTCGACAAGACGGAAAGTATTTTCCATATGATTATGTCCGGTAGCGTATATTTCCTTTCCCGTCCTCGTCGTTTCGGAAAATCGTTGCTTGTCAGCACGCTGGAAGCGCTTTTCAAAGGGAAGAAAGCATTGTTTAAAGGACTTTATATTTACGATAAATGGGACTGGTCGCAACAATATCCGGTTGTCCGAATCGACTGGACGCTGATAGACCATTCCACACCGGAAAAAATGGAAATTAGTTTAATGGGTTATCTGGAAGAACGCGCCAAAAATTATCAGATTATATTAACGAAAAAATCAGTTCCCGACCGTTTTAGAGAGTTGATAACTGTTTTACATGAAAAAACCGGTCAAAAAGCAGTCGTGCTAATTGACGAATACGACAAACCGATTACAAGTCATCTTTTCGATTCCCAATTGAATGCTGTCCGGACGGCTGTGCATGATTTTTACCAAGTACTGAAAGGTTCGGACGAACATTTGCAGTTTATTTTCCTGACCGGCGTATCCAAATTTTCGGGGCTGTCCGTCTTTTCAGCCTTAAACCAATTGGACGATATCACCCTACATGAACAGTTCGCTTCCATATGCGGATACACGCAGGAAGAATTGGAAACTAATTTCTCTGATTATATTGACGATACCGCTGAACATTTGGATATGACCAAAGACCAACTTCTGGATGAAATCCGTTACTGGTACAACGGCTATACTTGGGACGGGAAAACTTCCATATACAATCCGTTTTCGACGCTGATATTTTTTTCGGCGCAGGAATTTGCCGGCTACTGGTTTGCTACGGGTACGCCTACTTTTCTGGTAGAGATTATTCAACGGCATAACAGCGCTAACATGATTCTGGAACCGTTTATTGTCAACGAAGATGTATTTAGGGGATATAATCCTCCGGATATGGAGGAAGCGCCGTTGCTGTTCCAAACCGGTTATTTGACCGTCAAACGGAAAGAACGGGTTCACGGGATTCCCCGCTATACGCTCGACGTTCCTAATTCGGAAGTAAGAGAGGCGTTCTCAAAATCGCTATTGAATGTCTATGGGAAATATCACGGCAACCGGCTTAATGACCTGCGTTGGGCGATGGAACAGCAGATTAACGACTGCGACGAAGCCGGTTTCGCCGTCAGCCTCGAAGTCATGATCGCTACGGTTCCATACGAACTGCACCGCGCCGACGAGGCATACTATCATACTATGATGCTGATATGGATGCGCCTGCTTGGTTTCAAGATACACGGGGAAACGCCGAACAATCGCGGACGTGCGGACGCAGTTTGGGAACAGCCCGAACTGACCGTAATCGCCGAAATAAAATACCATGCCGAAAAAAAGACCGACGTGCTGCTCCAAGAAGCAATGACGCAAATACACGAACGACGGTATTATAATGCCTATACGGGAAAAATAATTCTTTTGGGTATCGCTTTTTCCGGTAAGGAAGTCGGTTGCCGGATGGAGGAGTTGAATCGCAAAGCGCAATCAAAAAACATTTAATCCCTCACCATCCGTTCAATTTCCTCAACCCCCGCCGGCAGCCGTCTTTCATAAACCGCCCGGCAACCTTGTGGAGTAATAACAATATCGTCTTCCAAACGGATGCCACCGAAATCATAAAAATCCGCCAACTTCTCAAACCGGATAAACTCGGCATTAATTTTCTCCGCTTTCCATTTTTCAATCAACTGTGGAATAAAATAAACGCCCGGTTCGACGGTCAAAACATGACCGACTTCCAACCGTTTGCCGAAACGCAGGCTACGGTAACCAAACCGGTCGTCCCGCTTCGTTTCGTCGTCATAACCGACTAAAGTTTCGCCTAAATTTTCCATGTCGTGAACATCCAAACCCATGGCATGACCCAATCCGTGAGGCATGAACAACGCGGAAACGCCGGCTTCGAGCGCCTCCTCTGTATCGCCCGTTACCAAATCAAGGTCGCGCAACCCTTCAAAGATGATGCGGTAAGCGTTGCGATGCACGCTTTTGTAGGTAATGCCCGGCTGCGCCATGGCAATCGAATCGTTCAGGGCTTTCAGGACAATGTTATGAACATTTTTTTGCCGTTCGCTGTATTTGCCGTCAACAGCCGTTGTCCGCGTAAAATCGGAAGCGTAATAATTCAGGCTTTCCGCGCCGGCGTCGCACAGCATCAGCCGTCCGGTTTCCAGTATCCCGCTATGGTCGTGGTTGTGCAGCGTTTGCCCGTTCATTGACAGGATGGTCGGAAATGCAACCCGGTTTCCGGTCGAAATCGCCAAACCTTCCATCGTTCCGGCGATTTCCCGCTCGGATACGCCCCTGTGGCACATTTTCATGGCGACAATGTGCATCGCATAGCCCGTTTTCCCAGCCTCTTCCAGTTCAATCAGTTCTTCAGCCGATTTAATCAAACGCATCCGAATAATGGCTTGTGTAAGCTCAAGCGAAAAGCCGGCGACGACGGCGTCGGCTTTTTTACCTAATATTTCACTTAAAATTAATTGGTTCCGATAACGGTAAGGTTTTAAATAGTGAACAATCCGCTTGGATTTCAATCCATTTCCGACAATCGTTGCCAAGTCTGCGAGCGGCAGGACATGGTCGATACCCGCTTTTGCCGCCCGTTCTTTCAGGGAAGGCAGGTTTCCCATCCAAATAACATCGTCAAGGGTCGGCTCGTCGCCCAGCAAATACTCTTTATCCTGTTTGATGTCAAGAATATAAGCCAAGTTGGGCGTATCAAGCCCGATGTAATAAATAAAGGAACTGTCTTGCCGGAAAGCGTAGTCGTTTCCCGCATAATTCATGGCGGCTTCGCCGTTTCCCAACAACAGGACGATGCCCGATTTCACTGATTTTTTCAGCGTTTCGCGTCTTTTGATGTAAATTTCTTTGCTGAACATGGTTTTTATAAAAGAGTTAAGAATGATGAACGTTCAGTTCTTAGTTCTTAATTTATGAGTTCCTTTTCCGTCGCGAAGTTATAACAAATCCGGCAAATAGCGTTACCTTTGCCGAATAAAATTAGTTGATTATGCAGGAATTGAATTTAACAGGCATTAAAAATATTGTGTTTGATTTGGGCGGCGTGATTGTTACTTTGGACAGGGCGGAAGCCGTGCGACGCTTCAAGGACGCGGGACTGAAAAACGCGGAAGAATTGCTGGACGCCTACCATCAAAAAGGAATTTTTCTCGAACTGGAAGAAGGAAAACTGACGAAAGAGGAATTTTACGAAGCCGTGAGAAAAGAAGCCGGACGTGACGTTTCCGCCGAAGTCGTCGACCGCGCATGGATGGGCTTTTTGAAAGAAATTCCCGCATACAAACTGGAAATGCTGGAAACATTGCGGAAAAAGTATAAAATCTATCTGTTGAGTAACACCAATCCGGTGGTTATGGAGTGGGCGCGGTCGCCCGCCTTTTCGCCGCAAGGGAAAAGCATCGACCGGTTTTTCGACAAAATTTATGCCTCCTATCAAATCGGATACACCAAACCGGGGCGGGAAATTTTTGATTTCATGTTTGCCGACGCCTGTATTCGTCCTTCTGAAACGTTATTTATAGATGACGGAACGGCTAATGTCGAAATGGGTAAGAAATTAGGGATGAAAACTTATTTGGCGACGAATGGGGAGGATTTTCGGAAAATCTTTGGAACTAAAAACTAAGAAACAACGTTCGGCGTTAGACAACTAAGGGTTGGGAAGGAGGATGGTTGATTGGTTGAGGATGTTTGTTCTTCGGTACAGATGAACTATTTAAAAGTACATCTTGCAAACTCCCTTTCGTTGGAACAAACGGTTCTGCTCCGAATTGCTTTACCGCTGCGCGATTCGCAATGACGCTACGGCAAACAAAAAAGCCCCGAATTTCTCCGAAGCTTTCCTCATCTAAATATTCCATTTTGGGGATTTTTTGCAAGGTATTTACCCTAAATAACTTTTTAACAGGTCGTTTTTGGTACCCGTTTTCAATCGTCTGATTGCTTTTTCCTTAATTTGTCTTACTCGTTCGCGGGTCAAACCGAATTTATCACCGATTTCTTCCAGCGTCATCTCTTGCGAGCCAATTCCGAAAAACATTTTGATAATATCGCGTTCACGATCGCTCAACGTAGACAAAGCCCGGTTGATTTCTTTGGAAAGCGATTCGTTGATCAAATAACGGTCGGCTATCGGCGAGTCTTCATTGACCAGCACGTCGAGCAAACTGTTGTCTTCGCCCTCCACAAAAGGAGCGTCCACCGAGATATGCCGCCCCGAAACTTTGAGCGTATCCGAAATCTTGTCCACCGGAATGTCTAATTCCTCAGCGAGTTCTTCGGGAGAGGGACGCCGTTCGTGTTCCTGCTCAAACTTAGAAAACGCTTTCGTAATTTTGTTCAAAGAACCTACCTGGTTCAGCGGTAAACGCACAATCCTCGACTGTTCAGCCAAGGCTTGCAAAATAGATTGCCGGATCCACCAAACCGCATAGGAAATAAATTTGAAACCCCGTGTTTCATCAAACTTTTCCGCCGCTTTTATCAAGCCCAAATTGCCTTCGTTAATTAAATCCGGAAGGCTTAACCCTTGATTTTGATACTGTTTGGCAACAGACACAACGAAACGAAGATTTGCCCGCGTCAATTTTTCCAAAGCAGAACGGTCGCCTCTCTTAATCGCTTGCGCCAGTTCGACTTCTTCCTCTACGGTAATCAGGTCTTCGCGTCCGATTTCTTGAAGATACTTATCCAAAGAAGCGCTTTCCCGATTGGTGATTGATTTAGTGATTTTTAACTGCCTCATTCAATAAAATTTAGTCTGAGAGTACTGAAAAACTTGCAAAAATAGCCATTTTATTTGAAATATAAATATAAAACAGCTACTTTTTAAAATAATCTTTAAATAATTCAAAAAAATTATCAAAGATTTATTTTTACATCTTACTTAATAATTCAAATCTATTGCAATATATTCAACCTTTTTGGTATTCGGGTAAAACCCGCGAATAAACAAGCCTTGATTGTCAGGTTCCTGTTTCAGAATTGCTTGAACGATTTTTATCAATTCGCCGGAAGTAGAAATCCGTGTGTCATTAGCCGTTAAAATGATAAAACCGTTTTTAATTCCGGCGGTTTTCAATTTTCCGTTCGACAAACCGGTAACTTCCACCCCAAAATTAATTCCCAACCGCATTTTGGTTTCTTTGCTTAGTTCTTTGAACGATGCGCCCAGAATATCTTCCGGCGACCGGTATTTGGTGATTTCCGTCGTTCCCTGATCGTTTTTCAATTCAACTTTGAAAATCTTTTCCAAACTTCCGCGTTGAACCTGAACGTTTATCTTATCTCCCGGATTATAGCGACTTAACAGTCCTTGCAAATCGGCGAAAGTTTTCACTTTCACCCCATTGATAGCAGTAATAACATCCCCGATTTCAATTCCGGCTTTCTTTGCGCTGCTGTTGGCAGCAAATCCGCCAATGTAAACGCCTTCGGTCACTTTCAGTTTGTCGAACGTACCGGGTTCGGTCTCTTTTAATACCGACAATTCCTTAACGGTCACGCCCAATAAGGCTCTTTGAACCGCACCGTATTGCTTGATGTCGGTAACAACTTTTTTAACAATGCTAATGGGGATTGCAAAAGAATAGCCCACATAATTACCTGTCTCAGTGTAAATTGCAGTATTAATTCCAACCAGTTCGCCGCGTGTATTCACCAAAGCGCCCCCGCTGTTTCCCGGATTTACGGCGGCGTCGGTTTGAATATAAGATTCAATTTTTTGCTGTGTAACCTGTCCCTGCCTGTTGCCGCCGGGGTTACGGGGATTGGGATTGTATCCGGGCGAAATATTTCCCCGCCCTTTTGCGCTCACGATTCCCGCCGTAACCGTAGAACTCAGGTTAAACGGGTTGCCGACAGCCAAAACCCACTCGCCGACTTTCAAAGCATCGGAATCGCCGAACGGTATAACCGGAAAATCTTTCCCGTCGATTTTCAGCAAAGCGATGTCGGTAGCCTCGTCGCGCCCAACCAATTTGGCTTTGTAGGTCTTATCGCTGTTGGTTGTAACTTCAATTTCGTCGGCGCCGTCAATCACGTGATTATTGGTCACGATATATCCGTCGGTAGAAATAATCACGCCCGAACCAAAGCCCACGCGGGGCTGGCGTTGATAATTCCGGTTTCCGCCTCCTCCGAAAAAAAACTCGAAAGGATCAAAATATTCCCTCTGCTGCCTGTCAAGAGGATTCGGATTGGCAATTGATTTAATGTGGACAACGCCGTTAATACTTTGTTCGGCAGCTTTCGTAAAATCGGTATTTTCGGCAGCATTAGCGAAGCCTACCGCCCGAAAATTCCCTTGATTAAAAGGTTCTGTATAAACCGATGTTTCCTTATTTTTATTCCGGTACGAATACGTTTCGACGGCGATAAAAGCGCTTAACAAACTTACCGAAATAACACACAATAATAATTTCCAAGTAGCTTTCATATTTCAAATTATTTTTAATGTAACTATTTTTTGTTCTGTTTTTACAAATAACGTGCTACTTTGCTTTTTAGCGTATATTTTAAACTATATTAACTGGAAAAACGGAAGTATTAACGCAGTTTAACAGACAAAAAGGCATATTTGCGCCAGACGTATCGTAATATTCCAAACACAGCGGCTAAAAAAATCTTGGATATATAAAAAAATGTTCTACCTTTGCAGTCGCTAATAAAGCGCGGGGTGTAGCTCAGCCCGGTTAGAGTACGCGTCTGGGGGGCGTGTGGTCGGACGTTCGAATCGTCTCACCCCGACAAATTATAAAATCCGCTAAATCTGTAACTTGCAGATTTAGCGGATTTTGATTTTAAACATTTCTCTCAATTTTAATTTGGAGTATCGTACCGACGGCACCGATGCGTGGGACACGCTTTTTATCGGTATGAACAAATTTCCACAAAGAGGGTTGGTCGGCTTCATCACAATCTCATTTGATTAACAATCACAATTTATTTACTACGCAAAACAATGTGAATAAGTGTGTTATAGAAAAACGTACAAATACCGGCAAGTTTATAATTATAAGAAACTTATGATTTAATGTAAAGTGTTTTGTAATTGTTTGTGAAAAATATTTTCAAAAAATGCTATAAAACATATAAATTTACTTGATAGATAGTAGCAAAAATCGCTACCTTTGTGGTGTTGATAAAAAATAATTGTTGGATGAAACGGGCTTTCAAAGTAAAAGAGATTATTGTCATCCTCCTTTCACAAGGATGGTATTTAGACCGGCAAAACGGCACAAGCCACCGACAGTTCAAACATCCCATAATTAAAAGAACCGTTACTGTGGATGGCAAGCCCTCTAAAGATGTAAATATTGATAACTTAAAAAGCATGGAGAGACAATCAGGTTTAAAATTTAAAGACTTTACGGATTAATCCGTAAAGTCTTATATTAAAATAAAACAAAGAAATGAAAAAGTTAAAAGTGATTGTATGTAAGGCAGATAAAGGCGTATCGGCACACCTTCCCGAATTAGACGGATACGTAATTGCTCGCGATACGGTAAAAAAATTAAAAAACGACTTACGGGAGGGCGTCCGTTTTCACATTGAAGGATTATACGAGGAAGAAAAACAGGAATGGATGAATAGCGATTATGATTTTGAATTTGTATTCAAGGACATTCCTTCTCTGGTAGAGGCATATAACGATTTTATCAATCAAAGCAGCCTTGCCCGCATCGCTGGGATAAACGAGGGGCAAATGCGGCAATATGCTTCCGGAGTGAAACACCCTACAAAAAGAACGCTCGAACGGATTGAAGCCGGCGTAAAGCAATATGCCTGTGAACTTCAATCGGTAGCATTTGACTACGCATAATTCGGCAATTATTTTTTATCAACGTAAAAATGTCGGATTTTCCACCCGCTCTTTCTTTTTTATTCCCACCGGCGGGCTGTCTTTTTCCCGCCTATTCGCGCCATATTTGCACAAAAAAAACAAATATGGATATTCTGCAACAATAGCCTTTATTACAATTATAAACATCAGAAGATTATCTGGGAAAATTTAACTCAAACAACTTCTAAGTTTCGTCATCTTCGCGGTTCACAATGACGTATGCGCTGTTTTCAACCGCTTCAATCACCTATCCGCAAGCGCCGCTTCCAACTGCCCAAGCGCCCGTTTCAAAACAACCCGCGAACAGCCCACATTCAACCGCATAAATCCCGTTCCCCCTTCGCCGAACATTTCCCCATCGTTCAGCGCCAAACGCGCTTTATCGACAAACAAGGAAACCAAATCCGACTGTTTCAGCCCCAATTCGCGGCAATCCAACCAAACCAGAAAAGACGCTTCGGGAACAACCGCTTTGATTTGTGGAATATTTTCTTTCAAAAACCTGTCCGTAAAAAGAATATTACCCTCAACATAATCAAGCATTTGACGCATCCAGTCGGCGCCGTTTCTATAAGCCGCTTCCGTAGCCGTGTAAGCAAAAACGGTACCATCGCCCAACTCGCCGGCATGTAAATAACGGTAAAAACTTTCCCTGATTTGAGGGTTCGGAACAATCGAATAAGAACTGACAATGCCCGCAATATTAAACGTTTTACTTGGCGCCATGAATGTAATGCTGTTGTCGGCGGCTTCCTGCGAAACCGTCGCAAAGGGCAAATGCCTGTGTCCGAAAAGCCCCATGTCGGCATGAATTTCATCCGAAACAACCAAGATATTGTTTTCCGCACAAATATGCGCCAATTCCCGCAATGTCTCTTTGTCCCAAATAATCCCGACAGGATTGTGCGGGTTACAGAGAATCAGCATTTTACAATCCTTATCAATCCGGTTTTTCAACCCCTCCAAATCCATACGGTATTTACCGTATTCCTCAATTAATGGATTATTAACCACTTGCCGTGAGTGATGCTGAGGAACCAATCGAAACGGATGATACACAGGCGGTTGAATAATCACCTTATCCCCCTGTTTCGTAAAATGATTTACACAAAAAGCAATTCCCTTCACCACGCCCGGAATATAACTCAGCCATTCCCGCTTAACCGCCCATTGATGCTGCTTTTTCAACCATTCTGCAATAGCGTCGAAATAACCGTCGGAAGCGTAAGTATAACCGAAAATGCCTTTTTGAACGCGCTCCAGCAACGCATCGGTAATAAAATCGCCACACCTGAAATCCATGTCGGCTACCCAAAGCGCAATCAAATCCTCGCGTCCGTACAGTCTTTTCAACATGTCCGTTTTTGAGGCGCAGGTTCCTTTCCGGTCGATTACTTCATCGAAATTATATTTTTTCATATTATAAATCGTCGTCTTATTTTTCACACATACTTACTTTATTATTTGATAATACTTACTATTTCAGCAAAGTTCCTAATAACGAAATCAGGATTGCAGCCCCTAATCTGCGCTTCCGAATGGTTGCCATAAGTCGCTCCGCAAGTGATGCAGGTCGCAGCCCGCCCCATTGCAATATCATAGACTGTGTCGCCGACTACCAATGTTTTCCCCGCAGCGGAATTTGTTTTTTCAAGAATCAGCAACGCCATGTCGGGAGCAGGTTTCCCGTTTTTAACGTCCTGTTCCCCCACTATCAACGTCATATATTTGGATATTTCCAGCTTATCCGACAGGGTCAACAAGGCATCTTTTCCCTTGCCGGAAGCCACAGTGATGGTTATTCCGTTGTCAAACAGTTCTTTTAATACTTCTTTTACGTTGGGAAACAGTTTTATCGTATCCAGATCAATTTGGTTGTATTTTTTCCGGTACAGTTTCACGGCAATCTCCAGTAGCCCGCTATCCATCAGGCGTGCCGCCCGCGTGAATGTTTCTCTGAGCGGTAATCCTATCAGGTTTTTTATTTCGGCTTCATTTGCACTTTGAATGCCTAACTCCTTCAATGTCGCTTGGATGGTTTGTACGATACCGTCCTTTGTGTCGGCAATCGTGCCGTCAAAATCGAGGATAAGCGTTTTTATCGGGAGTGTTTTACTCATTTTATCGGAGCGAAAAACACCCTTTCCCGTTTCACATACCGGTCATAAATGTAGAAAAACACATTGAATATGAGCAAAATAAACAGTCCCGATGCTCCGGCGACGCCGCAGGTGAGGTCGTTCCCGCCAACGACATACAGAGAACCGACACCGGCAATGGCGTTAAAAGTTCCGTGAAAAATCGCGGCTGTAATTACCGAGCGCGATTTCAGCACAATATAAGTCATCATCGGACTGAGCAAAATGCAGAAAACAACCATCATGCCAACGCCGGCAACAGGATGTTCGGGATAATTGTGTCCCATCAATATCAACGGAAAATGCCACAGTCCCCACACCGTTCCGATAAACGCTACGGCAGGCAGGAACTTTTTGCCATGCAATGCTTTAAGTAAATATCCGCGCCAGCCGAGTTCCTCTCCGAGCGCAAAAAATGCGTTGACGGTACAACCCGCCACAATTGCCTGTACCACTTGGAAAATCAGGAGAATTGCAGGTGGAAATAGGGAAAGGCTTTGTTTAGCAATCGTCGCCATTTCGGGCGGCAGTTTGGATAAAAAGCCTTCGTATATTCCTGAAAACGAAACGTTTGGCAACAACAAACTCACGCCCAGCGTCGCAAAGGCAATTGCAAGCGGCGTAAGCAACGCGACCAAAAACCACCAATTCAGTTTAAATGAAACGGATAAATTTCTGAAAACCGGTTCACGGTTAATCATTTGCAAAATCATAGCGAAAATTGCCGGAAGCAACATATAAAATGCGGCGAAAAGTACATACGCCAAGCCTGTTGCCTGCCGTATTCCGTAGAAATATGCCACGCCTGCCGCCGTCCAACTGACGACGCAGACAAGAATGATGTATGGAAGCGCTTTTTTCATAATTTAAATTTTTATTTTTTGCAAATATATTGCTTTCTGTTGGTTTTGGATGTTTTTTTGTAAGTAAATGTTCATTTTTTCCAATTTACATCTATCTCTTCCATAATCCGTTCTGTTTCCCTCAAAACGGTAATAATCCGCTGATAATGACGCACATCGTAAAAACCAAGTTTTCTACCTTTGCGGTCTTTCAGCCATTTTTGGGCGGGCTGACAGCCGCCGATGTAAAAATTCCATGCCGATAATGGCACGTTGTCGAAATATTGGTTTTCGTTGATAAAAACACGGGTGGCGTGTAGGGGCAAGGCATCCGCCATCAAACACGGTCGAGGCGGGTCGCTCGTCGAAGCTATGCATTGAGGATATGCTATTTGCCGCGCTCGGGTATTTACGGGAGTACCGCACGTATGCACACATTGCTGCCGACTTCGGCATTGCTGAAAGCAACCTGTTCCGCACGGTCAGGTGGGTTGGAAATACCTGATAAAAGATGGGCGTTTTCATTTGCCCTGCAAGAAAGCGTTAGTGAAAAATGATGTACAATACGAAGCAGTGTTGGTTGACCCCACCGAAACGCCGTGCGAGCGCCCTAAAAAACAGCGAAAATGGTACAGCGGCAAGAAAAAACAGCACACAATGAAAACGCAGGGTCAGTAGATAAAACGAGCAGGCGCATCCTCTGCATGGCATTTTCGGAGGGTAGAAAGCATGATTTCAAGCTGCTTTGCGAATCGAAAACGTACTTTACCAAAACCACTATAGTCAAAACCAACACTGGCTATGCTGGCATAAGAAAACTACGTTTGAACTCGGAATTACCGCGCAAGAAATCAAAATTTCATCCGCTGTTGAGGGAAGAAAAGCGCGAAAACAGGGCTATCGCACGCACACGAGTACTAAATGAATATGCCATCGGCTTTGTCAAACGATTTCGTATTCTCTCCGAACGTTACCGCAACCGGCGTAAACGATTCGGTCTGCGCTTCAATCTAATTGCCGCAATTTGTAATCTCGAATTGGCTACTTAGTTTCGCAAGAGGTCTAATAAATATTTTATCATGGCAAATAGGATGTGCCAAAAAGTGGCGCGGGAGTTGATTTAAATGCCGCCCTTTCGAGGAAACGATAAAAGATACGGTAACGTGGTTGAAAGCGGAAGGGAAAATTTAAATACACCACCTTAAATCCGCAAAGATTTTTACAACTCTGTGATTTCTCCGTGTAATAAATTACACAGAGATTTGGATTTTCAATTACATATCAAACCCTTTTGTTAATTCTAATATTTTCGTTATTTCCTCTTTGAAAATATTAGCCATTTCGCCGTTTTTAATAGCAATCATTGCCTCTTTTCCCCAGTAAGAATATGTTGGAAATGGGTTCCATACCCAGTTATCGTTTTTTCTCGCAAAAAATGGTTTCAATTTCTCAAAAGTTTCGTCTTTTCTGATGTCACCTATGTGATTAACCCCAATAATGAAATTAGCAAGACCTCTTGTTTCAAATTCAAATCCGATTTTAAAAGTTTTCCATTTGGGATTCATTATTTGAAAGTCTGACAAAGATTCATTAACTCTGTCATATTCCTCCGATACATTACTCAATCCCAATTCCTTACATATTTCAGATAGTTGAGGTAAAAAGATTTTATTGATTAAATAATTCTTTAAATAAGTTAAATTATCGGCAATAATAAATGTAGATTCTATATTCTTTGATAAAACATCTACAATTTCTTCTATATTTTTCGTACTCATATCTTGATTTGTTAATGATTTTAAATGATTAATATATTGATTTATAGTTTCTCTTACCATCGGAAAATGCACCCCAATACAAACACATTTTTCTAACCAAGTAATTATGTTTGTTTGATAAGAAATGGATTTATAATCAACACCTTCACTACTTTGTTTAGTTGCTTCGTTACCCCCTAAAGTAAGATAGAAAATTTGATATTTGCTTTCGCCGTATTCTTTTGAGGCAAATATTTTATATCTTTTTAGTTGCTCCCATTGGTCTGCTGCATAAATTTTATTTTCAATGATAATAGCGTGATTTTCATTGTCTTTTATCAAAATATCTATTCGCCCTTCGTTTACAGAATATTCTGTAAATACATTCGCTTTTTCGATTTTGAAATTCTGTTTTATATCATCATTACAAAACATTTCAACAAAACATTTGAGTAATTTTGACTTTAAACCATGCGTTCCGTTTGGATTAAGAAATTCAGCGAGAATTGCAGAATGAGTATTTTCATAATGATTTACACCACAAATTTTGAACATATTGAATCTACCCCCAAAAGCGTCCAATATTTCTGCATTTTTTTTGCTTATGATAGCAATTTGATTGAGTAAATTTCTAATATTATCCATAATTCTCCTTTCTTTCTCCTCGCCTCCACACACCGCTTGATTATTTCCGTATCAATGCTCTGCAAAACCCAAAAATCAATCCGCAAATCTTCTTTCAAAACAAAATAAAAAACACTTGATAATTAATAAATTATCAAGCGTTCCGGCGGTATGGACGGGACTCGAACCCGCGACCCCATGCGTGACAGGCATGTATTCTAACCAGCTGAACTACCACACCATTTCTTAAATGCGGTTGCGAAGGTACAGCATTTTTTTTACTCCCACAACTTTTTTGCCAGGATTTTTTATCCGCTTTCCCATGACGAATATGGTTTTGCAAAAACATTCTTTGCATCAAGATCGGCGATCGGGTTATCTTCGTAAAATTCGCTGTTCCTTGTACATTTTCTATTTTTCGGCATATCAAAAGAGATTTTTCGTATATTTGCATACGATATTCGGCAGTAAATATAACAAAAACCCTGAAACGGAATGCGCAAAGGAATCGTCGAAACTCCCCTGATGAAACAGTACATCGAGATAAAATCCAAACATCCCGATGCTATTCTGTTGTTTCGTGTGGGAGATTTTTATGAAACTTTTGCGGACGATGCGATTACAAGCGCCGAAATTCTGGGTATTACACTCACACGCAGGGCTAACGGTCCGTCGCAGTTTGTGGAACTTGCCGGATTTCCCCATCACGCTCTGGATACTTATTTGCCTAAATTAGTGAGGGCGGGAAAACGGGTTGCCATTTGCGACCAACTGGAAAACCCGAAATTAACCAAAAAATTGGTCAAACGGGGAATTACCGAATTGGTTACTCCCGGCGTTTCCATTAGCGATAACTTATTAAATCACAAGGAAAATAATTTTCTCGCCGCAGTGCATTTGAATAAAAATGTCTGCGGCGTCGCTTTTTTCGACATTTCCACAGGTGAATTTTTGACCGCCGAAGGTTCAAAGGATTACATCGACAAGTTGATTAACAACTTCGCGCCCAAAGAGGTTTTGATAGACCGGAATAAACGCAAGCAATTCGGCGAAACGTTTGACGGCAAACTGACGACTTTCGAGATGGACGACTGGATTTTCACGGAAGACACAGCCAAAGCCCGTTTGCTGAAACAGTTTGAAACCCAAAACCTGAAAGGGTTCGGTATTCAGCAGTTGAGAAACGGGATCGTCGCCGCCGGCGCTATCCTGTATTACCTTGATTTGACGCAGCATACGCAAATCGCACATGTTACCTCCATTTCCCGCATCGAAGAAGACCGTTATGTCCGTCTAGACCGCTTCACGGTTCGCAGCCTTGAGTTGCTGGAACCGATGAACGAGGGCGGGAAATCGCTCCTTGACGTCCTCGACAAAACCGCTACGCCCATGGGCGCACGCCTGCTGAAACGTTGGATTGTTTTCCCCCTGAGAGACGCCAAACAAATCGAAAACAGGCTTTCGGTTGTCGAATATTTTTTCCAAAAACCCGAATTGAAGGAAATATTAGAAAAACAGTTTGCCTTGATTGGCGATTTGGAACGGATTATTTCCAAAGTTGCCGTCGGGCGCGTTAATCCAAGGGAAGTTATGCAGCTGAAAGTCGCTTTGAAAGCCATTGAACCGGTTAAGCAGGTTTGCTTGCAGGCGGATAATTTCAATCTGCAAAAAATAGGCGAACAGTTGAATCTCTGCGAGTTGATCCGAAACAAACTGGAGCGGGAAATAGCGCCCGATCCCCCAGCCCTGCTGAACAGAGGGAATGTGATTGCCAAAGGCGTCCATGAAGAACTTGATCGCCTGCGCGAAATCGCTTATTCGGGGAAAGATTATCTGTTGCAAATCCAGCAGCGGGAAAGCGAGACTACGGGAATCCCGTCGTTGAAAGTGAGTTACAACAACGTTTTCGGCTATTACATCGAAGTCCGAAACACGCATAAAGACAAGGTTCCGCCGGGTTGGATACGAAAACAAACCTTGACGCAAGCCGAAAGATACGTTACCGAAGAACTAAAAATTTATGAAGAAAAAATACTGGGCGCCGAGGATAAAATCATCGAACTGGAAACAAAACTTTTCGGTGAACTTGTATCGGAACTGATGGAATATATCGCTCCTGTCAAGGCAAACGCTCATCTGATCGCTCGTATCGACTGCCTGCTGTCGCTGGCAAAGACGGCGCAGCGCAACAAATACATCCGCCCGCAAATCAATGAGGATAACGTATTGGAAATTAAATCCGGACGCCATCCGGTCATTGAAACGCAACTGCCTGCGGACGAACCGTATATTCCCAACGATATTTACTTGGACGACAAAAAGCAGCAAATCATTATCATCACCGGTCCGAATATGGCAGGGAAATCGGCTTTGCTGCGGCAAACCGCTCTGATTACCCTGATGGCGCAAATCGGGTCGTTTGTCCCTGCGGAATCGGCGGTCATCGGACTTGTGGATAAAATCTTCACTCGCGTGGGCGCAAGTGATAATATTTCCCTTGGGGAATCTACTTTTATGGTGGAAATGAACGAGGCAGCCAACATTTTGAACAACCTTTCCGCAAAGAGCCTGATTCTTTTCGATGAACTGGGGCGCGGCACGTCGACCTACGACGGGATTTCCATCGCTTGGGCGATTGTCGAACATATTCACGAGCATCCGAAAGGGGCGGCAAAAACGCTTTTTGCCACTCATTACCACGAGTTAAACGAGATGGAAAAATCGTTCAAACGGATTAAAAATTACAATGTTTCCGTTAAGGAAGAAAACAACAGGGTGGTTTTCTTGCGGAAACTGGCGCGGGGCGGGAGTGAACACAGTTTCGGCATCCATGTGGCGAAAATGGCAGGAATGCCGCAAAGCATTGTAAAACGCGCCGGCGAAATTCTTGCACAATTAGAAACGGACAATCGCCAGTCGGGCATTGCCAAGCCGGTGGAACTGTCGTCCGCGCGGGAGGGTTACCAACTGAATTTTTTCCATCTGGACGACCCCGTACTTTCCCAAGTTCGCGACGAAATAAACCATTTGGATATAAACAATTTAACACCGATAGAGGCGCTGAATAAATTGAGCGAAATTAAACGGATTGTGAAAGGTGAATAGCCCAGCAAACATTTTTTATTCTCCAAAAAGCGATGGAAAAATTCCGTCCGTATCCGGCAAAAGCCTGAAACTCATTCGATGATAAGGCGTAACGCCGATTTCGGCAATCGCCCGCCGGTGCTTCCGCGTCGGATAACCTTTATTATTATTCCAGTCGTATTGCGGAAATTCTTCATGCAGACGAAGCATATATTCGTCGCGGTGCGTTTTTGCCAAAACGGAAGCGGCGGCGATGGAAAGGTATTTGCCGTCGCCTTTTACGATGGTTGTATGCGGAATGTCTTTGTATTTTTTGAAACGGTTGCCGTCAACCAACAAATGTTGCGGACAAAAGTGCAATTGGTCTAATGCTCTGTGCATGGCAAGTATGGATGCATTGAGAATGTTTATTTTATCTATTTCTTCAGCTGATACGGTTCCTATCGCCCAAGCCAAAGCCGTTTTTTCAATCTCCGGGCGCAAAGCGTCGCGCTGTTTTTCGGATAATTGTTTGGAATCGTTCAATTCTTCACATTCAAAATCCGACGGAAGGATAACGGCTGCCGCAAAAACCGCACCGGCGAGGCAACCTCGCCCGGCTTCGTCGCAACCGGCTTCAATCAGGTTTTTATTTAGGTAAGGCAGGAGCATTTTATTTTTTGCATATTCCTAAAAAAAGCGAAAATGGAAACTCCCTTCTCGCTTTTTAATATACACTTACACGTTATTTTGAAATGTTTTACTTTATCAAATCAACCCTGCCTTTCACCTCCGTCAATACCGCGCGCGCAATCGAAGGGGAAACTTCTTCGTAATGCGAGAACGACATGGCGCTTGTAGCGCGTCCCGAAGTAATCGTGCGCAAAGAGGTTACATAACCGAACATTTCCGAAAGCGGCGCAAGGGCTTTCACAATTCTCGCACCTGTGCGGTTGGTATCCATGCCTTCGATTTGTCCACGTCGTTTGTTCAAATCGCCGATAACATCGCCCATATTTTCTTCCGGCGTAATCACTTCGATACGCATAATCGGCTCTTTCAAAACCGGGGCGGCTTTTTCACAAGCGCTTTTGAACGCCTGCATCGCACAGATTTCAAATGACAACTGGTCGGAATCCACCGGATGATACGAACCGTCGATAACAGTTACTTTCAAACCGTCTAAGGCATAGCCGGCTAACACCCCGTTTTTCATCGCGCGTTGGAAACCTTTCTGGATGGAAGGGATATATTCTTTCGGGATATTCCCGCCTTTTACTTCGTCTTCAAATTGCAAATCGTCTTCAAAAGCGGCATCTTTAGGCTCAACGCGAATAATCATATCGGCAAATTTACCGCGACCGCCGGTTTGTTTCTTATAAACTTCGCGCAATTCCACCACTTGGGTAATCGCTTCCTTGTAAGATACCTGCGGACGCCCCTGATTACATTCCACCTTAAATTCACGTTTCAGGCGGTCGATAATGATTTCCAAATGGAGTTCGCCCATCCCCGAAATAACGGTTTGACCGGTTTCTTCATCGGTTTTTACGGTAAAAGTCGGATCTTCTTCCGCCAACTTACCCAAGCCGATGCCTAATTTATCCAAATCCTTTTGCGTTTTCGGTTCGACGGCAATTCCGATAACCGGTTCGGGGAAATCCATAGATTCCAGCACTATCGGGTGATTTTCGTCGCACAAAGTATCGCCGGTACGAATATCTTTAAATCCGACCCCCGCGCCGATGTCCCCGCAACCAATAAATTCTTTCGGATTTTGCTTGTTGGAGTGCATCTGGAAAAGGCGGGAAATACGTTCTTTTTTGCCCGAACGAGTATTATAAACATAAGAACCGGCGTCAAGGTCGCCCGAATAAACGCGGAAAAAACAAAGGCGTCCGACATACGGATCGGTTGCAATCTTGAACGCCAAAGCGCAAAACGGTTCCGAAGAACTCGGTTTGCGAGTAATTATTTTTTCGGGATCATCCGGGTCTGCGCCTTCAATAGCCGGCGTATCAACCGGACTGGGAAGATAAGCGCAAGCGGCGTCCAAAAGTGGTTGCACGCCTTTATTCTTAAATGACGAACCGCAAATCATCGGGTTAATTTGCATCGAAAGCGTTCCTTTGCGAAGCGCGGCGTGGATTTCATCTTCCGTAATAGTTGATGGGTCGTCGAAATATTTTTCCATTAAAGTATCGTCAACTTCCGCCAAAGTTTCGAGCATTTTATCGCGCCATTCCTGCGCTTCGTTTACAAATTCCGCCGGGATTTCCTCTACAGAATAATCGGCGCCCATTTTTTCGTCGTGCCAATAAAGCGCTTTCATCTTAACCAGGTCAATAATACCCCTGAAATGTTCTTCAGCGCCGATGGGAATTTGAATTGGACACGGATTTGCGCCCAACACTTTTTTTACTTGGTGAACGACTTCAAAAAAGTTCGCCCCCGAACGGTCCATTTTATTCACATACCCAATTCGAGGTACATGATATTTATCAGCCTGCCGCCACACGGTTTCCGATTGCGGTTCAACGCCTCCCACCGCGCAAAAAGTAGCCACCGCGCCGTCCAGAATACGGAGCGAACGTTCCACTTCGACCGTGAAATCGACATGTCCCGGCGTATCAATCAAATTGATTTTATATGTATCGCCTGCATATTTCCAGTTGGCGGTTGTTGCCGCAGAAGTGATGGTAATCCCGCGCTCCTGCTCCTGTTCCATCCAGTCCATTGTTGCGGCACCGTCGTGTACTTCGCCTATTTTGTGGGTAAGTCCCGTATAATACAAGATACGTTCCGACGTGGTTGTTTTACCGGCATCAATGTGAGCCATGATGCCGAGATTTCGAGTGAATTTTAATAAGTTATTATCCGAATTTGCCATTACAAAAAAATTTTACCTTTATATAATTCCTTTAAGTATTGTCTAAATTTATAAATCATCCATCATTGCGGGCGTAGCGTAGCGCAATCCACGACAAAGCGGTGAAGCAATCCAGATAGATTTATTGTATGATTTATTTGCAAACAATTTTAAAGGAGGCTTTGACAAAACAAAGTTATTCAGGTGTTGTTTCTATTTATTCAGGGATGGAATTAAAATCTGAAATGCGCAAACGCCCTGTTTGCTTCCGCCATTCTGTGCATATCTTCTTTCCTTTTGAACGCGCCGCCCTGATTGTTAAACGCATCCACGATTTCAGCCGATAATTTTTCGGACATGGATTTACCCGCTCTTTTGCGGGAAAAAGCAATCATGTTTTTCATCGAAACCGATTCTTTACGTTCGGGACGAACTTCGGTAGGAACCTGAAACGTTGCGCCGCCAATCCGGCGGGATTTTACTTCCACAAGCGGGGTGATATTGTCAAGCGCTTGTTTCCACACCTCAAGGGGAGATTTTTGCTCATTAGGTAATTTCGTCTTTACATTTTCCAATGCAGTATAAAAAATGTCGAAAGCAATGCTTTTTTTGCCGTCGTACATTAAGTGGTTTACAAATTTTGTAACCTTCTGATCGCCAAAAACGGGATCGGGTAAGATCCGTCTTCTCTTTGGTTTAGTTTTTCTCATTTTGCTGAAATTTTATTTTAATCGGTTGTTAACTTTCGGTCGCTTCAACAAATTCCTCCGAATTTATTTACTCAACCTTGATTTATTCAATTGCGAATTTCGCGTTCGTAATTATTTTTTTTCTGCGGCTGCCGGCGCTTTACCGCCTTTCGGACGTTTGGCGCCGTATTTGGATCGCCTTTGCGTGCGACCGTTTACGCCTGCGGTGTCCAAAGTTCCGCGTATAACGTGATAGCGAACTCCCGGAAGGTCTTTTACACGACCGCCCCTCACCAATACGATGGAGTGTTCCTGTAAATTATGACCTTCGCCCGGAATGTAGGCATTCACTTCTTTTGAGCTGGTCAAACGGACGCGGGCTACTTTACGCATGGCAGAATTCGGTTTCTTGGGCGTTGTGGTATAAACCCTCACGCACACGCCGCGCCTTTGCGGACACGCATCCAAAGCGGGGGATTTTCCTTTTTCAACCAAAACTTTCCGTCCTTTTCTTACTAATTGTTGAATTGTGGGCATTGTTTATTGTTTTATTATTTATTTAATTCCGAAATAGGGCGGCAAATTTAGGGATAATTATTAAAAAAGCAACAGATTATTGAAAAAAAAATTACATTTTGCCGTATAAAATTGTACAAAATAGCATCAAAAGGCTTATAAAACGGTGGGGTTCAAAAACCATTCATCCCACGCTTACTTTACCAGCAACGCAAAACACCGCGATCATCATTGTGAAGCGCAAAGCGGTGAAGCAATCCGGAATTGCGTTGCGGTTTTCTCTGAATTGCTTCAGGCTTTGTCTTTGCAACGACGTGTACGGCTTTTAACCCCACAGCACCCATTAATCATTATCCCTCAATAATTCCCGCGCTGCCTCAATCAACGAATCTTTCCCATCCACCGCATCAAGAACTTCCTGATTGATGAAAATATCAGGGTCGATACCAAATTCGATTTGCCGTTTGTCCGCATCAAAATTCGGGCAAGCCGAAAACCGCACCGACCAGCCGTTGGGCAGTTCGGACGAAAGCGGCAACCCTCCGCCGCCGCCCGTACGGTCGCCCAAAATCCGTACATTCGGGCAATACCGCATCGCGCTCACAAACTCGTTGGCGGCGCTGAAACATCTCCGGTTGGTCAGCACGACGACCGGTTTCAGGTAGCGCAGTCGCGGCGAGGGTTCGATGTATTTTTCTTTCAATTCGGAAAAATCATTGTGCTTTTTCCCCGTTTTGTATTGGTAGTAACCCACCAAAGTCCTTTTGTCCAGAAAGCGGGACACGAGTTTGTCAACATTGGTCAACGCCCCGCCGCCGTTGTTCCTCACGTCGAAAATAACGCCATTGCAGTCTTTCATTTTATGGATAATGTAGTCCAAATTGGCGTCGCCAACGGTATTCATAAAACTGCCGTAATATATGTAACCCGTGTTATCGTCCAGAATTTTATACCTGAAACTCCCGGCAATCGCATAATCGGGTCTTAAATAATTGTTTTCCACCAAATCGGCGTCGAAATTGTCGGGAAAATCTTCAAACCATTTCCAGTAACGCCCCACATCAAAGGGCGTGTAGAGATTGACATGCCCGTCTTTCAACTCCTGCAGCATCCGGTTCAAAAGCGCAAACAACGTATCCTGATTCATGGTATCCTTGACTTGCAGGGCATATTCCGCGTGGATTTTGTCCCAATCAACTTCCTTGTATTCAAAAAAACAATACCGCTCATCCATGATTTTCCATAACGCTTCAAAATTTCCGCGCGGATTGTTTGGATATTCTTCTATATTTTCCAGACAGGAAGAAAACAGCAGGGAAAAACACGTAGCTGCGACGGCGCGAAGATACGGAGAAAGCCAATGTAACCTCGTGTTTTTGCGCTTTTTCGCTTTTGTGTTGATGGGGATTATTTTATTCATATTATAACAATGTTTTCTGGATTGCTGCACCGCTACACGTTTTGCAGGGGATTGCGGGTTTCCGCTCCGCTACGCCCGCAATGATGGCGATGAGCGAAACCGTCCCGACATCTCCGAGACGCTTTCGACAGGTTGAGAAACCGTCCTGACGTCTCCGGGAAGCTTGCGCAATTTGCGCAAATCGCTATTTAAAAACGGTCGCCTGATTCCTGTTTTCCTTTTTCCCTGCCCTGACGCTGTAAAAGTTTTTGGAAATACCCGCATAAAAAGTATTTGAATAATATTGCGTGAGCAAATGATTGATTTTCGTCCGATAAAACGAATGGACATAAGTCGCGCGAAGCGTAATCCGGTTCAGCGGCAACTCGACGGACAGGATGTTTTTTAACGCCGAATGATTACGAAAAGACGACGCAAAAAATATATTTTCATTACCATCCAAATAATAATAGGACTGTCCGAACTGCGGGGCAAACAACATTCTAATCGCCGGAAAACCAAGCTGATACCTGAACCGGACGGGTTGCGATTTGAGCATTAACCGATAAGCCGCTATCCCCGAAACGCCCAAATTGAGGTTCATTTTCAACGAGATGGGATTGTTCTGGTTCCGGCTGTTGTAGATGCCGCCGATGAAAATGCCAGCTTGCGTCCCCGCAAATACCTGAAAATTTTCGGTTAAATCGAACCGGTAATGAAAGGCGTAATCGGCTTCCGAAAATAAGGTCAGATTGTACGCCGTTTCCGTTCCGTTCAGCGTTTGAGATACATCGGTGAAATACTGCTGCTGAAAGGAAATTTTTCCGTCGTTCCATTTCAGCATTTGCATTGCTTCATACATAAATCCGAAATTCAAGCCTCTGTATTTTAAAGGCGAAAGGTAAGAATCGAAAACGCCGACCGTTCCAACGCCCGCCGAACGGGAAACGTATTTCAGGCGCACCGGCTGCCCGTTCCCGAAGAGCGAAACCGACAGGAGGCAAAAGGCGAAAAGGAGCAGCCATTTTTGCCATTTCGCGTTAAAACAAGCGTTGCTGTCCTGTGATTTCATCAATCAATTCCGTTACGGGTTTGTCGTCTTCTTCCGGTTCAATATCAATCTCCGGCTGGGGCAAATCGTCCGGTTCCGGTTCTGGGAAACGGGTGGGTTCGATTTCGCGGATTTTCGCCACGTCGTAGGTCGTAATCCGTTTGCCTTTGGCTTTGAAACTTTTTACGCCGATAAATTCTTCCGCATCAATCACTACCGCCTCTCTGAAAGCGTTGCTTCCGCCGAAAGTTACTTCAAAACGCGGATAAACGGTATCGCTCAGCAAAACCAAGCGGGAAGCCGCGTTTTCGCCGAGAATGTTTTGCTTTTTGGCGCTCGCTTCAAACGGAAAACGCTTGATGTAGGGATACCCCTGCTGGTCTTCGTCGAACAACGCTGCCGACCAAATTTTTTCGGGCTTAAATTTTTCGATAACCTTGATTTTTTCCTCGTAGTGATTGCCGGTATCAAAATCGGTGGTGTAAAATTCGCCGTTTTCCTGCACGACCAATATGAGGTCGTCGGCAAAAAATTCGCCTAAAAATTCGCCGCACCCGTCGTAGTTGAGGCGCAAAACGTCGCGGTCGAACCAAACCTGCCGCCCGCCCAGCGTGGAACCGCCTTTTTGTTTCAGGGAAACCTTGTGAATTTCAGCCTTTACGAGGGTAATGCCCCGCGTGTCGCGTCCCTTGATTTGAACGTCGCTGAAATCTTTGTCAAACACCATCAGTTTTTGTCGCGGCTTGGGTTTCAGGATTACCCGCACCGTTTCGGCTTCGCCGTTGGCATTGGCGGAAAAATACAGCACCCGGCTACCGACTTTGCCCGCAGTCAAATTGTATTCCTTATCGCGCATGACGCTTGTAACGGGAAAACGCTTGATGAAATTCGCCCCCGTTTTGCCGTCGCGGTAAATGACATTATATATGGTGCGCTTGTCGTTCCTTTTGAAAACGTTGAGATAAAGGACGTTTTTGCCGACGAACATTTTCTCGCTGATTTTGACAATCTTGTATTTCCCGTCCTTGTAAAAAATAATGACTTCGTCAATGTCCGAACAGTTGCAAACAAATTCGTCTTTCTTCAATCCGTAGCCGATAAAACCCTCTTCGCGGTTGATATACAGTTTTTCGTTGGCTTCCGCCACTTTGGTCGCTTCGATGGCGTTGAAACTGCGGATTTCCGTTTTGCGCGGGTAGTTGCTACCGTATTTTTCCTTCAGTTTGACGAACCAGTCGATGGTGAAATCGACGATATGCTTGATATTGCGATCAATTTCCTTGATTTGAGACTTGTAGGAAGCGATTAACTGGTCGGCTTTGTCTTTGTTGAATTTCAGGATGCGCCCCATTTTGATTTCCATCAGGCGTAGCAAATCGTCGCGAGTCACTTCCCTTGTCTCTCCCCCTTTTGGGGGGCTGGGGGGGGCGATAAAAGGCGCGAGCCGCTTCTCGACATGCTTCAAAGCGGAATCTATGTTTTTGGCATTTTCAAATTCCTTGTCCTTATATATACGCTCTTCGATAAAAATTCTTTCCAGAGATGCAAAATGCAGACTATCCAGCAGTTCTTGCCGTTGGATTTCGAGTTCCAGTTTCAGCAAACGCAGCGTATTGTCGGTTACCTGCTTCAGCACGTCGGAAACTTTCAGGAAACGCGGCTTGTTGTTTTCTATCACGCAGCAGTTGGGCGAAATGCTGATTTCGCAATCCGTGAAAGCGTAAAGCGCGTCAATCGTTTTGTCGGAAGAAACGCCGGGCGCGAGGTGGATTACGATTTCCGCGTTTTTAGCGGTCATATCGTCCACTTTGCGGATTTTTATTTTGCCTTTTTCGTTGGCGCGTAAAATGGATTCCGTGAGCGAAGAAGTTGTTTTCCCGAAAGGAATTTCCGTGACGGACAGGGTTTTGTTATCTATTTTATTGATTTTGGCGCGTACTTTCACTGCGCCGCCTCTTTCGCCGTCGTTATACCGCGTTACGTCGACGTATCCGCCGGTCTGGAAATCGGGATAGAGCGTAAATTCTTCGCCGCGCAGGTAGGCGACGGAAGCGTCGAGCAACTCGTTGAAATTGTGCGGCAACACTTTGGACGACAAGCCGACGGCAATGCCTTCCACGCCCTGCATCAGCAACAGAGGAAACTTGACGGGCAGCGTAACCGGCTCCTTGTTGCGCCCGTCGTAAGACAGTTTCCAGTCGGTTGTTTTCGGATTGAACACCACGTCGAGGGCGAACTTCGAGAGGCGGGCTTCGATGTAGCGGGGAGCCGCCGCGCTGTCGCCGGTCAGGATATTGCCCCAGTTTCCTTGACAGTCGACTAATAAATCCTTTTGTCCGAGTTGCACCAGAGCGTCGCCGATAGAAGCGTCGCCGTGCGGGTGAAACTTCATGGTTTCGCCCACGATGTTTGCCACCTTGTTGTAACGCCCGTCTTCCAGCCGCCGCATGGTGTGCAGAATGCGGCGTTGCACCGGTTTCAGTCCGTCGTTGATATGCGGAACGGCGCGTTCCAGAATCACATAGGAAGCATAGTCCAAAAACCAGTCCTGATACATACCGGAAAGCACATGGCGCGAACCCTCCGCATTGACGGGGACTTTGTAATCGGAATGCTCGTTAGCCGGCTCGCCGTTTTCGATATTTTCTTCGAGGTATTCTGGATTCATGAAGTCATTGTTAAATTAGGGGCAAAAGTACGGGAATATTTTGGAATAATCAACCGGGCGCAGGCAGAGCCTGCGCCAAGTCTTTTTGTTTTGAGGATGTGTCAAAAGCCCGTCATCCCGCGCTTCGTGGGGATTGTTAGTCGTCGCCCGCAATGACGGCAGACTTTATAAAACGAAAAGTTATCAACATCTTCGCGCCCGATTTTGTTGATAACTTCCGAGTTTGCGGGTTTAACCCGCTATAACAATCTTTCAATATCAAGTTATAAGCAAAAAAACTATTCGCTTATCACTTCAAAAGGTATTTCTACCGAAACATCTTTGTGTAGTTTCACCAAAGCTTTATAATTACCGATTTCTTTTGCCGGTTCTTTGATGTAAATCAGTTTTCTGTCCACATCAAAACCTTTCTTTGTCAACTCACCGGCAATCTGAATGTTGGTAATCGCGCCGAAAATAGTTCCCGAAGAACTTGTTTTAGCGCCGATTGTAAGTGAAACACCGTCTAACTTAGCAGCTAAAGCTTGCGCTTCGATTTTGACTTTTTCCAGCTTGTGGGCGCGTTGACGAAGATTTTCAGCCAACACTTTCCTTGCAGGTTCGGAAGCAATAACCGCTTTCCTTGTCGGAATCAGATAATTCCTGCCATAACCGTTTTTAACGGTAACCACCTCATCTTTATATCCAAGATTGATGACGTCTTCTAACAAAATTACTTGCATAGTTATTCCTCCTTTTTTATTTTATTAAATCGGTTACATAGGGAAGCAAAGCCAAGTGACGGGCACGCTTTACCGCTTGAGCGATACGATGTTGGAACTTTAAAGAAGTACCGGTAATCCGGCGCGGAAGAATTTTTCCCTGTTCATTCAGAAATTTTTTCAGAAATTCGGGGTCTTTATAATCAATAAATTTAATACCGCTTTTTTTGAACCGGCAGTATTTTTTCTTCTTAACATCAACAGTTGGAGGCGCTAAGTAACGAACTTCGGAATTGTTTTGTATTGCCATGATTTAATTTTCTTTTACGGTTTCTTTAACTTTGTTTCTTCTCTTAGCGGCGTAAGCTGCAAAATTCTTATCCTGACGGAAAGTCAAAAATCGAAGTACTTTTTCGTCGCGGCGGAATTGCGTTTCCAGTTTCGCGATAACGGTAGGGTCTGCCCGAAATTCCATTAAAGTATAGAATCCGGTAGATTTTTTCTGAATTGGGTAGGCTAATTTGCGCATTCCCCAATGCTCAATGTTCACAATCTCAGAGCCTTCGGCAACGAGAATGTCTTTGAATTTGTCGACCGCTTCCTTCATCTGCAAATCAGATAAAACGGGAGTCAAAATGAAAACGGTTTCGTAATTGTTCATCGTTCAGTTTTATTTAATTATTAATATTTTTTAAAAAATCGGAGTGCAAAGATAATGGTTTTATTTTAAATATGAAATTTTTTGTGGATTGGGATTCCTAAATTTATTTAAAAACCGTCCTTCAGTAACTCAATTATTATTACTTTTGCCGATTATTTTTAAATCAATCACAAACAAATGAATATTTCATACAACCGGTTGAAAAATTACCTCGATTTCCGTTTAAGTCCCCAAGAATTGGCTAATTCCCTCACATCCATAGGTTTGGAAACCGGCGGAATCACGGAAGCGGAATCCGTTAAAGGCGGACTAAAAGGCTTGGTTATCGGCAAAGTACTGACATGCGCCGACCATCCCGATTCCGACCATTTACACGTTACGACCGTAGATATTGGCGACGGACAAACGTATCAAATTGTTTGCGGTGCGCCGAATGTCGCCGCCGGTCAAAAAGTGGTGGTAGCAACCGTCGGCACAAAACTTTATGCGGGCGACGAAACGATTACGATTAAGAAATCCAAAATACGCGGCGTGGAATCCGAGGGGATGATTTGCGCCGAAGACGAAATCGGCATCGGCGCCAACCATGCCGGGATTATCGTGCTGCCCGACAATGTCGAAGCGGGAACGCCCGCCGCCGAACATTATCGCCTCGAAAGCGATTATATATTGGAAGTCGATATTACGCCGAACCGCATCGACGCAGCTTCGCATTACGGCGTGGCGCGCGACCTTGCCGCTTATTTGCGAGTGAAAGGCAAAAATGCCGCGACGTCGCCCCTTCGCCTGAAAAAACCCTCCGTCGATGCTTTCAAAATCGACGATAACGCCCCATCCGTCGCCGTTACGGTGGAAAATACGGAAGCCTGCCGGAGGTATTCGGGGGTAACCGTCAAAAACGTTACTGTTGGGGAAAGTCCCGATTGGTTGAAAAAACAACTGGAAAGCGCCGGTATTCGCTCCGTTAATAATATTGTGGACGTAACGAATTATGTATTGCAGGAAACGGGGCAACCCCTGCATGCGTTTGATTTACGGGAAATTAAGGACAACAAAATCATCGTAAAAACGCTACCGGAAGGGACGCCTTTCGTAACCCTCGACGGAACGGAGCGGAAACTGTCCGACAAAGACCTGATGATTTGCAGTCCTGCGGGCGGAATGTGTATCGGCGGCGTATTCGGCGGTCTCCATTCGGGCGTAAAAGATTCTACAACGGATATTTTTCTCGAATCGGCTTGTTTCAATCCGGCTTGGATTCGTAAAACCGCGCGCCGGCACGGGCTTCACACCGATGCGTCTTTTCTTTTCGAGCGGGGCGTCGACCCCAACAGCACGATTTATGCCCTGAAACGTGCGGCGTTGTTAATCAAAGAAATAGCCGGCGGAAAAATCACGGGCGAAATCACGGATATTTACCCTAATCCGGTTCCCAATGCGAGGGTCGAACTTTCCGTCAGAAAAACGTGGAGCCTGATAGGCAAACAAATTCCGATCGAAACCATCGAGGCGATACTTCAAAACCTTGAAATCAATATCATTAATAAAAAGGACGACGTTTGGACGCTGGATATTCCGACCTATCGCGCGGATGTAACCCGCGACGTCGACGTTATCGAAGAAATACTGCGCATTTACGGCTACAACAGCGTCGAAACCGGCGAAACGCTGAAATCCAATCTTTCCGGCAAAAAACAAACCGATGTTTCGTATCAACTTCAAAACTTAATATCGGAACAATTAAGCGGTTACGGATTTAACGAGATTCTAAACAACTCCCTTACAGCCGCCGCATATTATGAGCAGTCGGTCGTTTTCCCTAAGGCGCAATGCGTTGTGCCTGCCAATCCGCAGAGCGCGGAAATCGACGCAATGCGGCAAACGCTGCTTTTCGGCGGCTTGGAAAGCATCTGTTTCAACCGGAATCACAAAAACCCGGATTTGCATTTCTACGAATTCGGCAATGTTTATTCTTATCATGCCGAAAAAGAGCAGGAAAACAACCCGTTTGCCGCAATCAAAGAAGAGTTTCACCTATCCCTTTGGTTGACAGGGAACAAGGTGAGTAACAGTTGGATACATCCGGAAGAAAAAACTTCGGTTTATGAATTGAAGGCGCTGGTGGAAAATATCCTGTTGAGATTGGGAATTCCGGCTAAAAAGGCGGTTTTCAAACCGTTTGAAGACGATATTTTTTCCGCCGCATTGTCCATTGAAACGTTTTCGGGCAAACGGCTGGGCGTTCTTGGGATTGTTCAAAAATCCGTTTGCAAACGGTTTGATATTAACGCCGAAGTATATTTTGCCGAACTGAATTGGGATGCTTTGATGAAAGAAAACGGGAAAACTGCCGTCAAATACGGTGAAATCACCAAATTCCCTGCCGTTAGAAGGGATCTTGCGCTTTTGATTGACAAAAACGTTTCTTTTGCGGAAATAGAAAAAACGGCTTATCAAACCGATAAAAAGATATTAAAAGAAGTAAACCTATTTGATGTTTATGAAGGGAAAAACCTACCGGAAGGGAAAAAATCATACGCGGTCGGCTTTATTTTACAAGACGATGAAAAAACATTGAACGACAAACAAATAGAGTCCATTATGTTGAGAATACAAAAGAACTTGGAAGAAAAATTAAACGTCGCGTTGCGGTAATGCGGCGGCAACAATTTGCAGATACAATGAATAAATTTAATAATCATGGGAAGAGCATTTGAATACAGAAAAGCAACAAAGTTAAAAAGATGGGGCAACATGGCTCGTGTGTTTACCAAATTGGGTAAACAAATCACAATCGCGGTAAAAGAAAGCGGTTCCGACCCCGACGGCAACGCCCGTTTGCGCGTTTTGATGCAGCAGGCGAGGAAAGAAAACATGCCGAAAGAAAACGTCGAAAGAGCGATTAAACGGGCAACCGCAAAAGACGCAGCCGATTACAAGGAACTTATTTACGAGGGATACGGTCCTCACGGAATTGCCATCCTTGTCGAAACTGCGACGGACAACAACATGCGGACAGTTGCCAACGTGCGCAGTTATTTCAATAAATACGGCGGGTCGCTGGGTACGAGCGGCAGTTTGCAATTCCTTTTCGCACACAAATGCGTGTTCAAAATTACGCCGAAAGACGGCGTGAATTTGGAAGAACTGGAACTCGAACTGATTGATTTCGGCGTAGAAGAAATCGAATTTGACGGGGAAGAAAACGTGATTTTCATTTATGGCGAATTTCAGTCCTATTCCGCCATCCAAAAGTATTTGGAAGAAAACGGTTTTGAAATTCACAGCGCCGAATTTGAATGGATACCCACTGATTATAAGGAAATTACCGCCGAACAAAAGACTTCGATAGAGAAACTGTTGGAAAAATTTGAGGAAGATGAGGATGTGCAGAATGTTTTTCATAATATGAAGGAATAGGAATTTTCTAAGCGCAAATTTATCGTAAAGACAGGTTTTATAGAAAAGTAGCATTGGCTACTTGAATCTGCCTATGGGAAAAATGAATATTTATACACAAGTTTAACGAAAAACAGTATCTTTGCCCCCGATTTTTTTATGACAAAAAGGTAATAAATGAGTGAAAAATTAATAAAAGTAGGGATTAGTCAGGGCGATATGAACGGCATTTCCTACGAATTAGTCATCAAAACATTTGAAGACTCCCAGATGTTTGATTTTTGCATTCCGGTGCTTTACGGATCGCAAAAGGCGTGGGCGCATCACCGCACAATGATGGAATTACCCGCCGCCGACATCAATACGATTCATCGCGCGGAAGAAGCCGCCGTCAACCGCCTGAATCTCGTGGTTTGCGGCGATGAAAGCCTTCCTGTTTCCAGTTCCCAACCGGAGCAGCAAGCCGACGCCGCTGCCGAGTTGGCAATGCAAACGGCATTGAACGACCTCAAAGCAGGACTGATTGACGTGCTGCTGATTGCGCCCTCCAATGCGGACGACCTCCAAATCCTGTCGGAACAATCGCCCGCCGGCGAACCCCTAAAAATACTTGTTTACAACAGTTTCCGCATAGCCTTGGCAACAGGAAAAATCCCTCTTTCGGATGTTCCCGCCCTGCTGACGGTGGATTTGCTCTTCGATAAAATCAAAACATTACACAATGCTTTAATCAATGATTTTATGATTAATTTTCCGCGAATAGCGGTCTTGTCGTTCAATCCGGGCATGGGTATCCGCGAGCGGAAAGAGGGTAGAATAGAGAAGGAAATCATTATTCCGGCAATAAAGAAAGCCGACGAAAACAAGATTATTTGCGTCGGACCCTATGCCGGCGACGAGTTTTTTGTCGCCGGCGAGTATATGAAATTCGATGCGACGCTTGCCCTCTATCACGATCAGGGGAGCGTCTCGTTTCGCAACATATCGTCCTGTGAAGGAGTGTGTTATTATGCCGGTTTGCCTTTTACGGTGGTGGCGCCGGATATTGGCGTTACCTACGACAAGGCTGGTTGCAACGAAACCTCCGAAGCCCCTTTTCGGAACGCGATTTACTTGGCAATCGACACTTTCGGAAACAAGAAATTCAACCGGAAAATACAGGAAAATCCATTGAAAAAACAATATTTTGAAAGAGGTTCCGATAATGAAAAATTGGACTTGACCGCAGACTAAAAACGAATAAGAATGAATTACGCAATCATTGCTGCCGGAGAAGGATCCCGTCTGGTTAAAGAAGGTATCCAAATCCCTAAACCTTTGGTTAAACTTCATGGAATTACGTTGATTGACAGACTTATATCCATTTTCCTGAAAAACAAAGCGGATTCCATTTCCATCATTATCAATGAAGAAATGAAGGAAGTGCAGGAACACATCGAAAAAATACGACCGAATATACCGTTTCATATCGTAATAAAATCGACGCCCGGATCCATGCACAGCTTCTTTGAATTGAGCAAATACCTGCAAAACGGGAAGTTTTGCCTCACCACGGTGGATACGATTTTCAAGGAAGACGATTTTTCAAAATTTATCCGCGCCTTTGAACAGGATACCGTGAACGACGGGCTGATGGCGGTTACTTCTCATATCGACGACGAAAAACCCCTGTATATCTCTGTGGATGAAAACACGATGATGATAAGGGATTTTTTGGACAAACCCGTCGGCGGCGAAAAATACGTTTCCGGCGGAATTTACGGGCTGACTTCCAAATCGCTGCCTCCCCTTTATAAATGTTTGGAAAACGGCATGTTGCGTATGCGGCACTATCAACGCCGGTTGATTGCCGACGGCTTGCAACTGAAAGCCTTCCCGTTCGATAAAATCATAGACGTAGACCATGCCGACGACCTCAAAAAAGCCGAAGATTTTTTGGACGAACCGCCGAAACTTCACATCGCGGCGATACGACGGGGAAATCAATATTCGCCCAATCATATCGGGAACGATACCGCCATTTTCAACCTGACAATGGATTGTTTACGGGAAAAAAACTGCGAAGTGACGGCTTATTCCGAACAGGAATTTCAAAATACGCCCGTTTCCGACCCCATCATTTTCAATATGGCGCGGGATATCCGCACCATCTCGAAATTGCAGTACCTGGAAGCCAAAGGAAAGAAAGTTATCAATTCCGGGCATGGAATAAACAATTGTACGCGGGTGAAAATGACCCAACTTTTGCTCGACAACCGGATACCTTATCCGAAAAGCCTTATCGTTTCTACCAACGAGCCGCTGCCGGAAGAAGCGATCTCGCTCGGCGATTTTTGTTGGGTGAAACGGGGCGACTCGCACGCTATTCATTATGAAGATGTTGCCTATACGGGAAACGGCAGGGAAGCCGAAAATATCCTCAGTGAATTTGCTTTGCGCGGCATTTCGTCGGCTGTTTTGAGCGAACACCTGAAAGGAGACTTAGTCAAGTTTTACGGCGTTAAAAATACGGAATTTTTCTACTGGTTTTATCCGAATGATTTGAACCACAGTAAATTCGGACTGGAAGCAATCAACGGGAAAGCCACCGGAATCCCGTTTGATTTGGAGTATCTCAAGGAAATATGCACCAAAGCGGCGGAAATTTTAAGCATATATATATATGGTGGCGATTGTGTGGTCGACCCGACAGGCAATATTTCCATTATTGATTTTAACGACTGGCCAAGCTTCGCGCCTTGCAGAGCCGCCGCCGCGCCTTACATAGCACAGTGTATTTATGAGTTTGCAACAAAATAAACCTTCGTTGGAATCGACATTAAAATCCGTTGATACGGAGGAATTTATAGACATTCACTTCTATCGTCCGATCGGCTATCGTTGGGCGTTGTTGTTTAATCGTTTGGGCATAACGCCCAATCAGGTTACTGTGGCGTCTATTTTTATCGGGGTGGCGGCGGGTGTTTGTTTCTCTTTCAATTCGTTCGGCATTAATCTTTTGGGCGCTTTCCTGCTGATTTTAGCGAATTCCTACGACAGCGCTGACGGGCAATTGGCGCGTATGACCGGTCAAAAAACCGAATTGGGACGGATATTGGACGGCGCTTGCGGCGATTTTTGGTTTATTTCGATTTATTCCGCAATGATATGCCGCATGTGGTCGGTTTGGGGGTTTTGGATACTTCCCTTAACGCTTGTTGCCGCTTATTTCCACAGTCGGCAGGCAGCGATGGCGGATTCTTACCGGAATGTTTACCTCCTCTTCCTGAAAGGCAAAAAGGGCAGCGAATGGGATCATTCCGATGATTTGCGCAGGAAATACGCCGAAATCAAATGGAAAAAGAAACCGCTGGTGAAATTGTTTGAAAAAATATATATCATCTACACGCAGGAACAGGAGAAATCAACGCCTTATCTCCAGAAAATGCGGCGAATGATCAACGATAAATACGGCGGGAAAGCGCCGGATGCGTTTCGGAACGGGTTTTTGAAAAAAACATTTCCCCTGTTGAAATATACCAACATGCTTTCTTTCAATTTGCGTTCCGCCGTTCTGTTTATCAGCGTGCTTTCCGGTTTGATTTGGATTTATCTTGTGTTTGAAATCACCGTTTTGAATACCATGTATATATATATGGTGTCGAAACACGAACATATTTGTAAACATTACGGCGCGCCGGTAAAAGGAATTATTTTTGACTACGGCGCCACAATCGACAGTAACGGAAAACATTGGGCGGAAGTGCTTTGGGATGCTTACGTTGCAAACAACGTACCGGTAAGCAAGCGGCAATTCAAAGACGCTTACGTGTATGGCGAACGGTATCTGGCTCTGCTGCATCCGGTAATTTTTCCCGACGACGATTTCAAAAATGTCCTTTTAAAGAAAACAGGTTTGCAGTTGCAATGGTTGAAAGATGCGGGGTTTTTGCCTGCAAACTATAATTCTTTGGACTATTCGTTGGCTATTTCAAACCAATGTTATACCTTTGTCCGTACTGTTTTAAACAATGCTCGCCCTGTGCTGGAAAAATTGACTGCCCGCTATCCTTTGGCGTTGGTTTCCAATTTTTACGGGAATATAGAAACGGTTTTGAAAGATTTCGGACTGCGGGATTATTTTGGAGAAGTTATAGAATCGTCGGTTGTGGGTATTCGCAAGCCCGATCCCGCCATTTTCGCTTTGGGCGTGAAAAGTTTGGGTCTGAAACCGGAAGAAATTGTGGTGGTCGGCGATTCATATAAAAAGGATATTTTCCCTGCCATGCAAACCGGTTGCCGGACGATTTGGCTGAAAGGTGCAGGTTGGGACGGCGACGAGCAGGGAACGGCGGATTTTATTATTACGGATTTCCGGGAGTTGGAAACGCTGTTGCTGTAATCTTCGCCGCAGTTGAAATAAACGGCGGTTGACGTTTTTTCAATCACACGGAACAACTTATTAAAAATATAATAGTTATGAAAAAAATGCAAGTAGAGGATGTTAAAGGTAAACTTGGCGTTCTTGTAATTGGGGTCGGCGGTGCGGTAGCAACAACTTTTATTGCGGGTACGATGATTGTCCGCAAGGGGTTGGGCGTGCCTGTCGGTTCGATTACTCAATTGGCAACCATTCGTTTGGGAAAACGCGAAGAAAACCGTTTTCCTCGCATTAAAGACGTAATGCCTTTAGCTGATTTGAATGATATTGTTTTCGGAGGATGGGATCTTTTTGAAGAAAATGCTTATGAAGCGGCTCGTCATGCGGAAGTGCTAACCGTCGAAGATTTGGACAAGGTTAAAAACGAATTGCAGGCAATCCGCCCGATGAAAGCGGTTTTTGACCAGAATTTCGTAAAGCGGTTGCATGGAACTTGGGTAAAAGAAGCGCCGACAAAATGGGATTTGAAAGAGGCTGTTCGTAAGGATATTCAAGCATTTAAAGAAAAAAACGGCTTGGATAGGGTTGTTTGCATCTGGTGTGGAAGCACCGAAGTGTTTACGCCGATAAGCGCCGTACACAAGACTTTGCCGGCTTTGCAAAAAGCGATGAAAGAAAACAGTCCCGAAATTGCGCCTTCAATGATTTATGCCTATGCCGCTATCGAAGAGGGTATTCCGTATATCAATGGAGCGCCGAATTTAACGGTCGATATGCCCGCCGTTTGGGATTTTGCCGCGCAAAAACAAGTTCCGATTTGCGGTAAAGATTTCAAAACCGGTCAAACGATGTTGAAAACCGTACTTTCGCCGATGTTGAAAACCCGCATGTTGGGCTTGAACGGTTGGTTTTCTACCAATATTCTCGGCAATCGCGACGGCGAGGTGCTGGACGATCCGGGCTCTTTCAAAACGAAGGAAGAATCGAAACTTTCGGTTATCCATAATATTCTGCAGCCGGATCTTTATCCGCAATTGTACGGAGAAGTTTACCACAAAGTTCGGATTAACTATTATCCGCCGCGCAAAGACAATAAGGAAGGTTGGGATAACATCGACATTTTCGGGTGGTTGGGCTATCCGATGCAGTTGAAAGTCGATTTTCTTTGTCGGGATTCCATTTTGGCGGCTCCGCTGTGTTTGGATTTGGTGTTGTTTACCGATTTGGCTAAGCGTGTAGGTTTCAGCGGAATACAGTCGTGGTTGTCGTTCTATTTCAAAAGCCCTATGCACGATAACGAACATATTGCCGAACATGATTTGTTTATCCAGTATGTGAAACTGAAAAATACTTTGCGGCAAATCATTGGCGAGGAAACCATTGATTTTATTGATTAAGGGCGCTTAGAACGGAAAATTATCGCAGTCGTCATTGCGAATCACGAAGCGGTGAAGCAATCCAGATTTCGCGATGGTCTTTTCGGGATTGCTTCAGGCTTCGCCTTTGCAATGAACGCCCTTAGATTTAAATTCAGAGGATAATTAAAAGTGAAAGAAAAACTAATTGATTTAGAAACATTACAAAAATTTTCCCCGATATTTAGAAAACCCTACGGTTCACTTTTGGCGAAGCCGGTAATAAAATTTTGCGGTTTCGACAAAGTGAACCGTGTCTATGATTCGGGTAAATATAAAACGGGTACTGCTATTGAAGACGCGATGATTGATGGACTGGGTATTACCCGCAAAGTCCATAACATCGACATTCTTAAACGGTTTGACGGACAACCTTTTATCACGGTCTCAAATCATCCTTACGGTCATATTGACGGGATTATGCTCATCGGAGAAGTGGCGAAAATTCGTCCGGATTATAAGGTGCTGGTGAATTGGATGCTGAACATGGTTGATATTATGCAGGATCATTTCATAGGGGTAAATCCTTACAATCGGGGTACTGTGAACCGCTCAAGTTTGTCGGGAATGAAAGAATGTTTGACGATGTTGAGGGAAAATCATCCGGTGGGTTTTTTCCCCGCCGGGGCTGTGTCGAAAAATATCGGGGGAAACAGGGTGAAAGACAGGGCGTGGCAGGAGAGCGTGATTAAACTTATCCGAAAGGCGAATGTGCCGGTCATTCCGGCTTATTTTTCCGGACAAAATTCGTATTTTTTTAATTTGCTTGATAAAATCGACTGGCGGGTGCGAACCCTTCGACTGTGCCACGAGTTGGAGACCAAACGAGGTAAAACGATTCATCTTGTTTTCGGCGAGCCGATTATGCCGGAAACGCAAAAACAATTTACCGACGTTTTGCAATTGGGTGAATTTTTGAAAGAAAATACTTATCAGTTGGCGGCGGTTATATAAGGATGGAATTCCAAAATATCTGGGAAAATATTTTTTTGACCGAAAAAGGTCTTTGGACTACGGAAAAATTGTCCGAGCCGGTTATTTTTTTCATCATGGAAGGCAATATTCGGTTTACCATCAACGATACGGACGTTTATCCGGTTGATGCCGGCGAAATGGTTTTGTTGCCGGCGGAAGCCGTTTCTTGCAAAATCGAAGCTTTGCGGCAAAGTTCTATTATGAAGTGCGCCTTGTCGGTAGAATCTTTGTTGGTGAAAATGAAATTGTTGGAAGAATTGAGTTTTGAAAACACAAACGGTGAAGAAATCGTAAAAAAATTGCCGGTTTCGGAAATTGTCGGGCAGTTTCTTCGGTTATTGCGCAAATGTATGGAAAAAGGGCTTGTATCCTACTATTTTTTCGATTTGAAAAGGAGCGAGTTGAACCTGCTTTTGTTTGCCTGTTATGAAAAAGAAGAACTGGCACGGTTTCTTCAGCCCGTTTTATCTAAAGATATTCAATTCAGGCATTTTGTTTTGAATAATTATCTTAAAGTAAAAAACGTACAGGAATTAGCGATATTGGCTAATTATTCGACATCCGGATTTATCAAGAAATTTCAAAAGGTTTTTGACGAATCGCCTTATCAATGGATGCGAAAACAAAAGGCAGCAAAAATCCTAATCGACATAAACAGAGGCGTTAAGTCGTTGCAAGAAATAGCCAATGAGTATAAGTTTTCTTCTTATCAGCATTTTTCGGTTTTTTGCAAAACGATGTTTGGGTTTTCGCCGACTGATATTAGATAATTTGAGTTGCTAAGTAATAGAGTATCCCGCGTCAAGCGCGGGATGATAACTCTTTTAAAATGCACTCGTTTGAACCGCCGGTTACAATACTATAAATACCAAGCGGGGTAAAAATATATGTCATATAGGTAATAATTTATGAATATCTCTGTTGAAAATTGATGTACTTTTGCTGTGTTTTTAGGAGTGTATTCTTTTATTACAATTTTTTATGAACGGAAATTACGACAAATATAGGCATCATTCGTTCATGGAAAAGAAGTTTGACGGCAGTTTGTATCCGTACTTTTCGGAGTTGAAGGCGAGTTTAAAATCTTGATTTACAGGCGAGGTAAGAGCATACTACAAAAAGAAAAATAAATAACAAAATATTACTGTAATATGAAACGATTAGTTACTGTTTTAATATCCTTTGTCGGATATTTAAGTTTATTTGGACAAGGTGCGCCGATGGTTGTTGCAGGCAAGGTGTACGCGGGTACAAAGTTATACTCAGGAGGTCCCGTGCATCTTTTTGCAAATTCGGATGCAACAACTACTACCGATGAAAAAGGCGTCGGTAAATTTCACATAGATAAAGCCGCTGAGTTACAGACAAATACAATCATTTTTCATTCGAATAATATAAACGACGGTTTGTTGAAAAATGACGGAAAGGTAAAAGCGGAAATAGTTGGCGTTCGTAAGAAATTTAACCCCGCCGTATTTACCTATTTTTCACTCCCGTTTGATGTAAAAAGCAATACGGATATTAAGAGCGACGACGATGTACTTCGAGATGGCGTCGATCCCGACTGGCAATACGTCATTTATGAGTTCGATGCGCAGGGAAGGGCGACAACCGGCAACAAAAGCAAGTGGAAAGAAGTGGGCAACGGCGCTCCGTATACTTTAAAAAAAGGTACGGGCTACCAATTCTACAACAACGACAATCTTGCCACCGTTGATTTTTATACTTCCAACGCTGCCGATATAGAAACTTTATTTGATGCAAAAGATAAAAATCTATCCTATATGAAGCATAGAGGTCCATTCGCTGATAGCAAAAATGATGGTTGGGCTTTTATCGGAAGTGTTAAACCTTCCACTTTTACGGTTGAAGAAAATACCATAGAATATAGCGGAAAAGCAATTTATTATCGGAAAAACTACAGTTCGATAGCTCAAAACAGCGACTGGGAGGAAGTTATTCTTTCGGCATGGAACGGCGAGTCCTTTACGGTGAGTCCGTTCGCTCCTTTTTACGTACAGGGAAGTACTGTGGGATTGGCTAATGGGGAAAATCAAGAGGATATTTTTACATTTAAGCAAAACGGTTTGAATATCAAAAATGCACAGTACCGTTCTTCGCGGAGCAACTCCAATCCGATAAGAGATGAATTGTATTTTAAACTTGCTTCGGACAAAAATAACACATTCGACCGTTTTTATCTGGATTTTGCCGATGATTATTCGGAAGCTTTCAGGGCGGGAGAAGATGCGATAAAAATGGCAACCGATTATGCGCATAAACCTACCGTGTGGAGTTTATGGGATGGATTGGACGAATCGCTGGTGGTGAACGGTCTTCCTATCTCTGCCGAACGGGAAGTGAAAATGGGATTTTCGGTTCCGGAAGCCGGAGAATACACCATTACTTTGAATCCCCTGCACATAGAAAATGTGAGAAATGTGATTTTATCGGACAATTATACCGGGAAAAAGGTTGATTTACTGCAATATCCGTACCCGTTCACTACGGAAAAGGTGGCAAACGACAACTCGCGTTTTGTCTTGCATATCAACGACAATACTTATACCGGCATTCGGACGCTTCAAGCAGATGTGGTTTTCGCTTCCGTAAGAGATAATGTATTGACGATAAAGAATTTGAACGACGGCGATAGGGTTCGGATATTAGACCTGACCGGTCGCACGGTTGCTTCTGGAAAAGCGTCCGGCGTGGAATTTTCCATTCCGCTAAGCAGGAAAGGCGTTTATGTTGTTAATGTGGAAGGCAAAACATCGGCGTTTAAGGTACTCAATAAATAAACAGACAATTTAAAAACTTAAATAAACGGGATTAAATCATGATAAATTTGAAATCAAGAGTTTTACTCGCAGTTATTTTTTCCATAGCCATAACGGGGAGCGTTTATTCCCAAGGCGTATTTAGAAATAAACCGGCAAAAGCCGCTGCCGACGAAACAATCACCATGAAACCTTCCGGCGTTTTCGGTAGCGGGGGCGTTAAACCCGACCCCACCGGGGGCGATAATTGTCCTCCCAATGAAAATTCGCCTGTTGGAGAAGGTTTAGCGATACTCAGTATCTTGAGTGGCGGTTATTTCCTGCTAAAAAGAAGCAACAGGAAAAAATGAGTAAATGAGGAAACTTAATATAAAAGTAATTCCTTGTGTGTTACTGTTTGCGGTAACTTCTTGTACGTCTTATAAGCACATACCCTATTTTCAGAGCAAGGGAAATCTCGTAGAATTTGAAATCCCTGCCTCCCATACCGAAGAAAGCATCGTGCGGTTTCAGCCGGACGATGTGTTGGCAATTACGGTTAATGTGGTAGGAGAACAAAAAATAGCATTGGATTATAACTTGCCCATTCAGCCGTCGGCAACGAGTTTTGACGGCGATGACGGGGCGATTGATCAACAAGGAGTAGGTCGGCAAACTTATTTGGTTTCTAAAAATGGGGAGATAGATTTCCCGACTTTAGGCGCCATTAAAGTATCGGGCTATACGCAAGAAGAATTACAGGAATATATTAAGAAATTGTTGCTGGGGCGGATGAAAGTTAATCCCGTCGTAACGGTTCGTTTAATGAACTTCAAGATAATGATACTTGGCGAAGTGGCTCGTCCCGGACAATATACGGTTAACAAAACGCACATTGATTTGTTTGAGGCGATCACGTTAGCGGGGGATATGACAATATACGGACAACGTAACAATGTTTGGATTCGTCGCCAATTGCCGGATGGAATATTTAAATACGCAAAGTTGGATTTAAGTAAAGCGAATGTAATTACTTCGCCTTACTTTTACCTTCGCCAGAATGATCTGATATATGTTCAACCCAACAATATGAAAGTGATCCAGTCGGATACTTCATTATGGAATACCATCGTGGGCATGGCTTCATTTTTGATGACGGTAATTACATTTTTAGCAGTCAACAGAAGGTAAAGATATAAAATGACGAGTACAAAAACAGAGGGAATAAACCCAAAAGCCCGAGAGGTTGATTTTCAGTGGTTTATAGTTGAGTTTTTTTCCTATTGGCAGTGGTTTTGCCTTTCTGTGATTGTTTTTCTTTTAGCTGGTTATATCTATTTGCGTTATTCTGTTGCCGTGTATGAAGTTACATCAAAAATTGCGGTAAAAGACAGTAGGAAAGGAGGATTAAGCAATACCGAGCTTTCATTTTATGAAACTTTAGGTTTTTTACAAGCCAACAGTATTGTAGAAAACGAAATGAAAGTGTTAGGTTCTCGAAACCTAATAGAATCGGTGGTTTTGGAAAAGGAGTTTTTCATTAAATATATCGTAAAAGGGAGAATTAAAGATACGGAACTGTATGGAAATTCAAATCCTTTTTACAGTTCAACTCCGATAAGGGTTTTTGCAAATCAACAAGTTATTTCCTCTTTAAGGTCGACGATTGTTTTGCGGATTATGGTTGAGGATAACTCAACGATTAGAGTAAAAGGAAGTTACGGCTCCCATACGTTTGAAAGTGCCTATGCATCACTACCCGGAGTTTTGAATACTCCAATCGGTGAATTGCTGCTGTTGCCCGGCGAAACAACGGTTTTGAACAAGGACTATCCATTGGAAGTGAGGATTTCTCCGCCTTTGCGGGTAGCGCAACGTTACGGGAAGTTGCTGAACATAGAACTGACGGATAGAAATACGACCATCGTGGCATTATCGCTTCGGGAAACGCATAAAAAAAGAGGCGAAGATTTTTTGCAAGCTTTGGTTGATTTGTACAATAGGGATACGATGGCAGAGAAAAACAAGGCTGCCCGCACGGCTTCCGATTTTATAGAAGAACGGTTGCAAGTGTTAAATAAAGACTTGCAGGAAGCCGAAAAAGAAGTAGACGCTTATAAAAGAGATAATTATATAGCAAGCATTTTGGTAGAGTCCGAAATAGCTGTAAGTGAGGATAATATCGTAGAAAAGAAAGTTGTTCGGCTTGAAACACAAAAGATTATACTTTCTTATTTGTTGGAAGAATTAAATAAAGAGACCTCTCAAATAATACATCCATTGGGAAGCGGAACCATTGCTGATGTGCCTTTGAGTGAGCTTATTCAAAAATATAATGCGTGCATTACCGAACGGGCGCGATTGTTGAACTTGGTGACGCCCGATGCGCCGATTATCAAACGGCAGGAAGAGCAGATCGCTTCCCTCCGAATGAATATTCGTGAGAGTATCAACGGTTTAATGTATGCTTTAAATAAGGAAACGGATGAATACATGGGATTAGGTTCCAAATATTCGTCCGAAATTAAGGATCTTCCCCGTAGAGAGCGGGAACTGGAAAATTTGGAGCGTGCAAAAACTCTTAAAGCAGAGTTGTATATTGCATTGTTTACCCAAAGGGAAAATATAGATCTGACATTGGCGGTTACGGCGCCGAGCGCAACGGTATTGGAATATCCGTTGGCTTCGAGTTATCCGGTGTCGCCCAACAGATTTATAATTTACATACTCAGTTTAATAGGAGGCGTCCTATTTCCTTTTTTGGTCATTGCTTTGCGGGAAATGATGAATTTCAAACTGTCGCAGGAAATCGAAGTCAATCGTTTTTCGGACGTTCCGATTATTATTTCTTTCCCGTATGTAAAGAAAACAAAAGAAGGTATTCTGATTACGCCGAATGCGACTACACCGATGGTGGAACGTTTCCGTTTATTGCGGACGAATTTGCAGTTTATTTTCGGTACGGAAAGGCAATCAATTTTATTGACTTCCACAGTGAGCGGAGAAGGAAAGACCTTTATATCAATGAATTTGGCTGCAACGTTTGCCTTAAAATATAAAACATTGCTGGTAGGCTTGGATATTCGACGTCCTAAAATGAATACTTATCTCGGTTTACCGAACAGAAAAGGGCTTATATCCTACTTGTTAAAAGAGGAATCGGACATTGATAAGTTAATCGTAAAAAATGTAAACGGTTCCAATTTAGATATTTTAGTATCGGGACCGGTTCCGCCGAACCCGAATGAGTTGTTGATTGAAAAGACATTAGACGATTTGTTTGCCGCACTTCGTCAAAGATATGAATACATTATTATTGACAGTTCTCCGGTGGGGAGCGTTTCCGACGCATTCCTGTTGAAGCGGATTTCAGATGTTTCCCTTTTTGTGATGCGGGGGGGGCTTACTCCCAAATCGGCGATTTCGTTGGTTAATAATATTTATAAAGAAAAACGTTTGAATAACTTGAAGTTGGTATTGAACGGATTTAATGCGGGCAAACATCAAGGCTACGGTTATGATTATGGTTATGGTTATGGATACGGTTATGGTTATGAATCCAAAAATTAACTGAAATTTAATATAAAAAATTAAGAATTTATGAAAAAGTACATTGGATTATTATTTGTATTGATTTTATCAATTTTTGCTTTTCCTATTATCGCTCAGGAAGAGAGTAAGTTGTCTGAAATAGTGTTAAAACAAACATATCGAGACAATTGGTATATATCTGTTGGACCGAGCGTTAATTTGTTGTTTGGCGAACAAGACAAACTCGCACCTTTCGCTGACCGTTTGAAATTCGGCGGTGAAATTTCAGTGGGAAAATGGTTTAATCCCAATGTGGGAATTAGCCTTAATGTGATGGGCGGCGGCTTGCGTGGGTTTAATTTGACTGAACCCGTAGGAGGCACATATTTTACAGGAAGTGATGTGCATTATCCCGATCATCCGATGGGAGGCTCTTTCACAGAGGATAATAAGGGGAAGTATAACATAGTTTCCTCCAGAGATGGTAAAGAGGGTTTCTGGCAGGACTTTAACTATGGCGTTGCTACGATTGACCTGATTGGAAATATGACGAATCTTTTCCGAGGGTACTCCTTGGGACGCAACAAATATGACTTTCTGGGTTTTGTAGGTTTAGGCGCTAATCATACTTTTAGTAATTGGCTTACTACTCCGAAATTTTGGGGAATAGCCGCCAGGGCAGGTTTACAGGCAAATCTTAATTTGACAAATCTTTTAGGTGTTTATATTAAGGGAGTAGCCTATTTTACCGATGGTGAATTTGACGGATATAAAGGCACCTCTATGGGCGACTTATATACCAATTTGTCTGTGGGTGTGCGATTTACATTCAACAAGAGAATTACTTCTTTTGATGAGCTTGCGGCAATAGAGGAATTGGATCATCTGAATAGCAGGGTGAATGAAGGTCGCAGTGTGCTGGACAATCATCGGACTATTGTTGAACGTCAGCAAGATATTCTCGAACGTCAGCAAGCGTTGCTTGATAGATTAAACGGTGCGCCGGAAAGTGCAAGTGAAAATGGAAGTGAAAGAACAGGTACCGGAATGTTGCCCGAATACGTTCGTTTTTCTCTTGATTCCCATGAACTTGACGAAAACGAATATTACAAAATCGGGGATATTGTTGAGTATATGAACAGAATGCCAAAAGCGAAGGTGCTGTTGATAGGTTATGCCGATAAATTGACCGGCGAATCCGGTTATAACTATCAGTTGAGCAAGCAACGTGCAGAAACCATCAGGGATGAGTTACGACGCTCCGGCATTCGCAACAACCGTATATCCGTTAAATGGAAAGGAGATAGAGAACAACCTTTCTCTATCAATGAATGGAATCGCGTTGTGCTTGTGATAGAACAATAAAATTAAGTTGTTAATAGAAAAAAGTTTATAAGCCTGTGTTTTTATGAAAAAACATGAGTTTATAAACTTTTTTTGTTTTTGGATTTCAGGGAATTCCGCGCGGGGCGCGGTCGAAATACCGCAGTCGTCATTGCAAAGGCGAAGCCTGAAGCAATCCAGAGAAAACCGCAGCGCAATTCTGGATTGCTTCACGCTTTGCGGTTCGCAATGACGACTACGAAATTTGAAACGCACCCCAACAAATAAACACTGATGAAATGAAACCTGCGTTATATATCATTTTGGATTTGCTAATCGTTTTCGGAAGCATTCTCCTTGCTTATTCCTTACTGTTTCAATTGGAAATGCTTGAAAATTTTGACCGGAATTTTCAAGCATTTCAGATAATAACGCCCTTTATCGGAATATTTTATCTTATCTTAATGTACATTTTCGGGTTGCACAATGTAACCCGGAAAACCGTTAATGAATTAATTTATACGATTTTTTTGATTTCAATCCTAATGGCGGTGGGCATTATGGGGATTAGTTTCTTTGCCCGAGAAGCGGCATTGGCTTTTCCGCGAAGCGTTATCCTTTTATCAACGCTTTTTTATTTTGTATTGCTGTCTTTTGAGCGATTGCTCATTGTATTCATATCAAGAAAACTGCATGGAATCAAGAAGATAACCATTATTGGCGATCGGGATTCTAAAATATTTGAAGCGCTTGAAAATAAATATCAAGGTCATTATAAAATTGAAAACAGGTGTACTGACTTCGATATTTCGACTGATTTTGAGGCGATTATAAAATGTGTTGATGAAATATTTATATCTACGGATATTCCGCAAAAAATACGGGGGAAAATTCTGGCGCTGTCGATAAAATATAAAAAAGAGGTGTTTTTTGTGCCGGAATATTACGATTTAAGTATCATGGCTTCCACCTTTGACAAGACGAATGATTTGCCCACTTACCGGATTAACCGCCTCGAACTTGCCCCTGAGGATGAATTTGTTAAACGGGTTGTGGATATTGTATTGGCAAGCGTTGTTTTGCTTATCGCTTTACCGTTTTGCTTGATTGCCGCCCTGCTGATTAAGTTAGACGGCGGTTCAGCGTTGTATTCCCAAGAACGGTTGACTAAACACAATAAGCCTTTTAAGATGCTAAAATTCAGGACAATGATTCCCGATGCGGAAAAATTTTCCGGACCTGTATTGGCTGGCGCAGACGATCCGCGAATTACAAAAACGGGCAAATTCATGCGAACAGTCCGAATAGACGAGATGCCTCAACTGATCAATATTTTTAAGGGGGAAATGAGTTTTGTAGGTCCGCGTCCCGAACGCCCGTTTTTTGTCGAACGGTTTGAACGGGAAATACCCGAATACCATTACCGTTCGGTGGTAAAAGCCGGGCTGACGGGTTTGGCGCAGGTTGAGGGGAAATACAACACCAGCGTGGAAAATAAATTGCGTTACGATTTAATTTATATCAACAAATATTCGCTTTGGCAGGATTTTTTGATTATCCTGCGAACAATCAAAATTTTGTTTACAAAAAGCAGTACGGAGGGGGTGAAACGCCCCACAAAAATGAAAATATGAGCGAAGCCAAACTGATACAAATACCGAAAATTTTAGACGAAAGGGGCAATCTTTCTTTCATAGAAAAAGGGAATGAAATTGATTTCGATTTCAAGCGCGCATATTGGATATATGACGTTCCGGGCGGGGAAATTCGCGGCGGACACGCTTTTCGGGAACAGAAAGAGCTTATTGTCGCACTTTCGGGCTGTTTCGATGTGGTTTTGCACAACGGGAAAAAGGAATGTTGTTACTCGTTAAACCGTTCTTTCATTGGGCTTTATGTTCCCGGAATGTATTGGCGGAGTATGCGGAATTTCTCAACCAATGCCGTTGCAATGGTTTTGGCTTCAACATTTTACGATCAGAGTGATTATATCCGGGATTTTGAAACTTATCTTGAATTGAAAAACAAGGATGCTTAATTCTACCATTTTTAACTGTAATGTATTGACCTTGCCGAAGGTACATAACCGCGCAGGAAATATTACCGCGTTAAATAATTCGCAGGATATACCGTTTGACGTGAAACGGGTGTATTACCTATACGATGTTCCGGGCGGGGAAAGCAGGGGCGGTCATGCCCACAAAGAGTTGCAGCAACTGGTTGTTGCCGCGAGCGGGAGTTTCGACATAACGATTGATGACGGGCGCAACAAAAAAACCGTTTCTCTGAACCGTCCTAACTACGGTTTGCTCATTTTACCCGGCATTTGGCGGGATTTGGCGAATTTTTCTTCGGGCGCCATCTGTTTGGTTTTGGCTTCCCATCCATACAACGCCCTTGATTATATCAGGGATTATGAAGAATTTATACACATGAAACTTGGATACAAAAAGTTCATATAGGCAAGTCGTTAAATCATTCGGTCTTTTCGGCGGCGTACAGGTTTTCGATATCATCATCGGTTTGGTGCGTTCCAAAGCGCTTGCCGAATTACTGGGTACGGTGGGGGTTGGCTTGAATAACCTGATACAGCAGCCTTTAAATCTAATCGGCACGGCTACCGGCTTGGGCGTCAACTTTGCGGGCGTTCGTAATATCGCGGCGGTACAGGGTGAAAATGATGCGGAAAAAATCGGCAGAACCGTGGTTACCGTCAAACGGTGGGCTTGGCTGACGGGCATTGCAGGTATGCTGGCGGTGATATTTTTGTCGCCTTTACTGTATAAACTGACTTTCGGCAAAGAGGATTTCGTTAATTATTCTGGTGATTATAAAGATTTTATCTTCCTTTCCGTGATTTTGCTGTTTACAGCTGTCAGCGGCGGTCAAACGGCTATACTTCGAGGTAGCCGAAAGTTGAAAGATACGGCAAAAACCGGTTTGTTCGGTTCTTTTTTCAGTTTAATGCTGACTGTGCCTTTGTACTGGTTCTATGGAATTAACGGCATTGTTCCTGCGTTGGTCGTTGCATCGGCTGTCAATTTGTTTTTTTCCTGCTATTATTCGAAACGGGTAAAAATCGCGCCGGTCAGCGTGTCATACCGGCAATCGTTTTACGAGGGAATGGATATGGCAGGCTTGGGTTTTTTGTTTTCAGCCGGTAATTTGACGGGCATGTTGGTTTCTTACCTGATTATTTTGTTTCTCAATCATTATTCGGATAAATCGGAAGTCGGATTATATACCGCAGGGGCGAATATGACTTATCGCTATGTGGGACTTGTTTTTACCGCCATTTCGGTTGATTATTTTCCACGACTTGTCGGTTTGCAGTCCAACAGGGAAAAAATGGCTGAAGCGGTCAATCAGCAATCGGAAATTGCAATATTAATCGTCGCGCCGTTAATGATATTGTACACCTCTTTCCTTCCGTTTGCCGTAAAAGTTTTGAATAGCGCCGAATTTTTGCCGGCGGTCGAATTTATCCGGTGGTTTATATTGGGTATGTTATTCAGGGCGGTATCGTGGGCATTGGGATTCGTAGTGCTTGCAGCCGGCGATAAAAAAATATTCTTCAAGGCGGAAACGGCGTCCAACCTGCTGTTTTTGGCGTTCAATACTGGTGGATATTTACTGTTTGGTTTGGAGGGAATGGGAATTGCTTTTGTCGTGGTTTACGCAGTGTATTTTGCGATGATGTTAACCGTCGCGCGAAAAAGATACGGTTTTGTTTTTTGTAAAACATTCAAAAAGATGTTCTTATGCCAGTTTTCGCTTTGTTTGCTGTGTTTTTTAACCGTATATTGGAAAGGCTATCCTTTTGCTTATGCGGGGGGAACGGTATTGTTTGCCGTTTCTGCGATTTATTCGGTAAGAAAATTAAACGAACGGATTGATATAAAGGGTTTTGTCCTGACTAAAATAAAGCGTGGAAAATGACCGGACTATGAGATTTTTCTGACAAATACGGCAGGATTTCCAAGCCAGAGTTCACCGTCCGGAATGTTTTTCGTTACGACGCTACCTGCGCCGACCATCGCCTTTTCGCCGATTGTAATGCCGCCCAGAATAACGGCGCCTGCGCCGATGGAAGCGCCTTTTTTGATTTTGATTTTCAACAGGTTTTCGAGATATTGTTTGGAACGCGGATGCTTGTCGTTGCAAAATGAAACGTGCGGACCGATAAACACATCGTCTTCTATTTCAATCCCATCCCACAAATAAACGCCGCATTTTACGGTAACATTATTCCCTATTTTCACATCGTTTTCGATAAAACAATGGGCGCAAATATTGCAGTTGAAACCGATTTGAGCCTCTTTTAACACGATGGAATATTGCCATACGCGCGTATTTTCCCCGATTTTTTCGGTTTGCGTGTCCGATAGCGGATGAATATAGTTGTTTTTTAACATAATTGAGATTGTGTGCGGCAAAGGTAATGATTATTTTAGTCTTTTATATTATCAACTTTTCCATATACAAAAAATTCATTCTCAGAAAATTGCCGTTCTTTTTCATCTTGCAGTTAATTTATTACGGTTACCAACGTCCAGTCCAAAATTCGTCAAATAGTTGATTGTCTGAACTTTCAAACGTGCCTTCGTTTTTCAAAAACACTTCGTCTAAAATATCTTGAAAAGTCAATGCCCTAAAACCGTATTGTTTACACAATGATTTATCTATTTCAGGGACAGCACCTTTCCAGACTCCTAAGAGCACAAATTTACCTTGAAAATCTTTATTTTCGTAGTAACCGTCAAAAGCAGGTTTGCAACTTTTAAGTTGATTTTCGTTTGTATGAGAATAGTTTTGTAATTCAATGCACAACACATATTTTTTATTCCCGTTAAGTATGATTTCTGCAAGTATGTCAATATGTTTCCATTCTCGCCGAACTTTCACATCGCTAACTAAATAATTATCACTGTCTTTTAATACTTTTTTTCCGAAAAGTAGAAATAATAGGATATTTTTGCTATAATTCGACAATCTGCCGCCATACGTTTTTTTACCTTCTTTTGTGGAACATTTCAAAGTCCAAGCAACAAAATGTGCAATGGTTGCTTCGTTATATTGCCCCCATTTCATAAATTTTGAATCTTCGCGTTTCATTTTTTCATTTTTTAGTAAATCATTATACGCTTTTGATAGATTTTAAGAAGTGAAAACAAAGAGATTTCACGACACAAAGGTAAACAAGTTTTTGAATTGCCAATTTATGTTCGTAAAAAAGCGCGTTTCAAATTGTCGCGTGGCTAAAATACCATACACATCATCACAAACCACGAAACGGTGAAGTAATTCAGAGAGACCATAACATAAATCCTGATTGCTTCACCACTTTGCGGTTCGCTGGTGACGGCTGCAATTATCAATCTATGCGCCCAAAAATTTCACCGAAAACTCAAATAATGCCGCATTTTCTCAATATCCTCCCCAGAAAATTCCTCCAACATCGCCAATTCATCAATACCGTTAATCTTTCCTTTTTTCTTCCGCATCTCAATAATCGCCCGGGCTTGATAAAAGTTAATATAAGGATGCGATTTCAATTTGTCCAAAGAAACCGAATGAACCGGTAGCGGTTGAATCAAGCCGGTATCGACCCGCAAATAAGGCGTTATTTTATCGTACAGTTCTTCGTACATTCCATACACTTCCTGAAGTTGCTGCAAACGGTAATAGCCGCCCAAAAGCCTTTTGTAAGCAGTTATCCGCCGGGCAAAAGAAGCGCCGATGCCGGGAATTTTCATCAACAGAAGGGTATCGCTGGCATTGAGTTCGACGACCGTTCCCGCCGAGAATTTCTCTTTTCGCGGATAATTGGTTTTTCGGGGCGGTTCGGCGGTTTTTTTCGGATGTTGATAATAGGTGCGCTTTTCTTCCGGTTTTGGTCGCTGTCCCGAAAACTTAATCTCACGGGTTTGCTTATCGAATGAATTTTGAGACGGATACGGCTCTTTTTCAAATGCGGCATATTCCGGAACAGCGGGAATCTCCGATGGTTTTTCTTTTGATGTGAACAAAAATTTTCCGATAAAAATACCAGCTATTAAAACGATTAGAATAAGAATGCCTTGTTTTTCTCGTTGAGAGAAATAAAAAAAATCTTTCCACATAGGTTTATAATTTAAAAGGTTTATGGTAAGTATGTATGAATTAATTATGAATATTTATTTATCGTTTAACGGCATCTTAAAATCTTTTGTGGAATTCAATTTATAATATAATCCTCCTTTGTTTGGCAGGGTTTCCCTTGCTATCCGAAATTAATATTTCATAATCATTATTTATTTCGCATCGCTTGATGCCTGCTTTTCAACAAGCCCATCCCTCAAATAAACGGTTCGGTCGGTGAGTTGAGCCAATTGTACATCATGGGTAACAATCACGAAAGTCTGGTTAAATTCTTTTCTAAGGTCGAAAAACAGGCGGTGCAATTCCGCTTTGTTCTGCGTATCCAAACTGCCCGAAGGTTCGTCGGCAAAAATCACCGCAGGTTTGTTCACCAAAGCGCGGGCAACGGCTACTCGTTGTTTTTCGCCGCCCGAAAGTTCGGCAGGTTTATGTTCGCTACGGTTTTTCAAACCGAGAAAATCCAACATTTCAAAGGCTCTTTTTTTTGCTTCCGATTGACGGGCGTTTCCAATCAGCGCGGGAATCATCACATTTTCGAGCGCCGTAAACTCCGGCAATAACTGGTGGAATTGAAAGACAAAACCGATGTTTTTGTTTCTGAATCGGGCTAAATCTTTGTCTTTTAATTTATTTACATTAATATTTTGATAGCGGATTTCGCCCGTATCCGGTTTGTCCAGCGTTCCAAGCATCTGGAGCAGGGTTGTTTTTCCCGCGCCGCTCGGTCCCACTATCGAAACAATTTCCCCTTCGGAAACCGATAAATCAATTCCTTTCAGGACTTTCAGGCTGCCGAAACTTTTTGTTATTTGTTTGCAATCAATCATTGGTATAAAAAAACATGCAAATATAAGAAAAAGAGTTAAGAACTAAGAACTATCATTATTCTTAACTCTTAGTTCTTAACTCTCAACAAATATGTATTATTTCGCCGTTTTCCCTACTTCCATTGTATATAAATCCGCTGTGCTTTTCTTAGTGCAAGTGGAAAATGGAAATATTTCGCGGTGAATATCAACGGGATACGACGGTTTAAAATACTTTGGCACGTTTGTTGGTTTTATCTTTAACGAATAAGATTAAATAATTGAAGTCATGAAAAAAATTGCATTTTACGGAAAGGGTGGCATCGGCAAGTCCACCACCCAGCAGAACACCGCTGCGGCGATGGCTCATTTTCACGGTCAACAGGTGTTTATACACGGCTGTGACCCCAAAG
>JAIRKO010000010.1 GCA_031260045.1 Dysgonamonadaceae bacterium
GCGACTGATACGTATCTTCCGCCGAAGGGCTTGTTACCGGATTTCCCTTCCGTAATTCCCCAATCGCCGCCGTTAAATCCTTTTCGGTGATTCCGGCGTCTTTCATCAGGGTCGAAACGTCGCTTTTCTCTAAAAACAAAGCGAGGATAATCGGTTCGATGGAAACATACTGGTCGCCCATTTTAGAACTGACGTCTATTGCTTTCTGTAAAACGGCGTTGGTTTCGCGGCTTAAAAACGGTTCGCCGCCTGAAACTTTCGGGAACGAATCAATTGCCTTATCTATACTCGCCGCAAATTGTTGCGAATTTACGCCCATTTTTTGAAACAGTAAATTCGTAATGCTCTCCGCTTCTTCCAAAATGGCTTTCGTCAGGTGGGCAGGCTCAATGGCTTGCTGATTTTTGCCGCGCGTCAGGTCGATGCTTTTCTGAACCGCGCTTTGCGCTTTTACAGTAAAATTGTTGAAATTCATACGGATAATATTTTTCTTAACATTGTACAAAAGATTTGCCACAGGGGAAACATGACAAAATGACAGGTAGAAAAATCTTGGCGGATGATTAGCGGTAAAGATTTATACAGGGAAGATAGATAAAGTCTTTGGTATTGAGTAAATTATTTTATTCTGGATGCTTCATCGCTTCGCAATGACGTGTGCGCTATTGAACTACACTGCGTCACCAGCGAAAGCGAAACCTGAAGCAATCCAGAAAAAATAAATGAACTAATTATGAACATTTACTTATGCATAGATGTTATTGAATTACCATAATTTTCGTAACAATCCCCGAACTCCCGTCGGAAGAAGCCGCAAAAACAAGGTAAATTCCGGCTTTGACGATTTCGCCGGAACGGTTGGTACAATTCCACGTACATAAACTGCCGACGGACTGCCCCTGATGAATTAAGTTGCCTGCCATATCGGTAATTTTTACGGTGGAATTTTGCATCAGTCCGGTAATGGATACCTGCGTGTCGGCAGTTGGTCGCACAGGATTTGGAAAAGCATATACGCCGGATGAACCGGCTGAAAAATCAGGCTTCCCCCACGTAACATGGCTCATGTAAGAACATAAACCAATATCCGTACCAATAAAAACTTCGCCGGTTTCGTCATTTATAGCGATGGAATTGATCCGGTTCGACAAAACAGGACTATTTGATGTATTGAAATTTTCGACATGTATTTCATTGCCAGACGGTTCAACAAGGAAAACGCCGGAATTTTCCGAGCCCAGCCATTTGCGGTTTCCCCCGTCAATCGCAATAGCGTTTATTCTTTCATTTTCAAGCAAATAGAAAGGAGTTCCATACACATCTTCGGATATCATCCGATCACATCTTCCGTTTGCAACTTGTTGATAGGAGGAAAAGTAAATCAGTCCGTTGTCGGTTCCTACCCAAATCCTTCCGTTTGATTCTTCCGCCATACATAAATAACGGCTTGCGCCGATGTCTGTATCGTTTTGATCGAAAAATTTATCAGAACCCCCAACCATTTTGTTGTCCGGATCCAGCACAACAATGCCCGAACCGAACTGTGCAGCATCAGGGGCGCGCCAAATATTCAACCATTTATAATTATTCCGGTCAATTAAAATCTTGTCAGGGCTTTTATTTTTCGACAAAGGATCAATATAATAATTTTCCCATTTCCCGTCTGCCGAGAATGCTACCATTCCCCTTTCAACGTCGTGGTTCACCATAAAAAGATTATTATTCCGGTCGAAAACCAATCCGGTAATTCGGGAAAAATTATCCGTTTCGGGAATTGAAGACTGAATTTTTTCGTTGGTATTCCGATGGTTATAACGGTTTACGTATTTGTTGTCCACAAACTCATACAAGCCTTCGCCCCAACTTCCCACAAAATACCGGTTGGGGTTTTTCGGGTCGATAACCGCCGACACAAAATCCTCACAGGCAGGAATTTCAGCGTCCCGAGCAATTTCTTTTTCATCGAAATTTGTCCATTGTCCGTTTTCATAAACCATCAACGTACCGGCGTTGTTTAAACGGTTGGTATTTCTTCCGCCGCCGACTACCAACAGTTTACCGGCTGCAAACGTCATAGAAAAATTCATATTTCGTTTGGGGCTGTTGGGTTTGATGCGTTCACCCGTCAATTCATATTCCGCTGCATTGTCCCGCTTATCAATCGCCGCCAATCCTCCTCCATTGGGTAAACCCACCCAATATCGACCGGACGAATGAAAACAATCAATAGACAAGGCGTCCAAAGGCAATCGCTGCACTTGGTCGAAATCGGAATAAAGGGCAACTTCGCCCGGAGATACAATCGCCAACTTGTTATCTATAACCGCTATCTGCCGGACATCTTTCGCCAATTCCTGAATCCATTCGGGTTGCCGCAAATAATAGGCATTACCCCAAATGTGAATGATCAGCCTGTCCTTGAAAACAAGGATTTTTTCTACCCATCGGGCATGCTCCTCTCCAGGTACAAATTCTTCAAAAAGCTGCCAGTTTTTCTTGTCCAACAGGTTTGATGAAGCGAGCGCTTGCATAATTCCCTCGTCGGTAGCCGCCAATAGGTAATCGCCCCAAAGGCACACCGATCGCGTATTTCCCAAACGGCAGTCGTCCTTGATTAACCGCCGGTCGATGTCGACAATGACAATCCCGAAAGCGGTTGATATATAAGCATATTTCCCGATTATTTCCAGATTATGGACGGTTTTATTTTGTATATAAGGATGGTCTTTGATAAAAGGAAGATTGTAAATTTCATTTTCGCCCGCAATAATATCAATGTTGGCATTGTCATAAACCAGCACCAGCGCGTTGGATTCGCGGCTGTACGCCATATATTGAATGTTGAAATCGCTTAATCCCGTTTGGGTGGAATATAATTTCACTTCCCCATCTTCTGGATTATAAGAAAGTAACGATCCGTCGTATGGATACAGGGAAGGGTCGGATTTCAGCGTATCGCTGTCGTAAACCGCAAAAATCAAACGGGGGGTTTCCGCAACAATACGCGCATTATGGTAAGCCCTGTAATACGTCCATTTGCCGACTTCGGCGCGGACGCTCGCAGAAAACAAGTTTGTCAACAAACAGATAGAGATTGCTGTTTTAGTTAAGCCGTTTTTCATATGTACATTAAATAATAAACAACTTAAATTTTAAAGTTTTAAAATTTAAGTTGTTTATAAAATTTACTATTTGATAACTTTGTTTAGTTTATTAATTACCGGCGACCAATTTCTTTACCCATCCGGAATTACCTTTTATAATTACTATAGGAGCCAATGCTTCAATAGTTGATTTGCCTGCCGGCTTTTCAAACCGATTAAGAAGCACGCCTGTTGTGGTATATACCGATATTTGCTCCGATATAGGCGTGTCTATATAAATGGTTTTTCCCGACGAGTAAATTTTTACTGATTTCTCTACATTTGAAATACCCGTCCGAATTTCTAAAATAATGCTTGCATCGTCTTCTACACGTGCTATATTACTATTACTGTAGTATACCTTTTCCCCTATTTTATTTAATACAATCTCTCCCGGAGCGTAAATACCCGTAGGCAACCACACATGAGCAACTCCCTTATCGTCTGTTTTTGCATCTTTTAGACTATAAGCAGATTTACCAACAAGGTGATAGTCGGAAAGCGAGCTATTGCCTTGCCATGCCGGACTAACACTCAACATAACAGGACGGAGTATTGTCATATTCCAGTTTGTGGGCGGATGACTAAATGTGCTTTCTATTGTGCCGCCCGTTATCTTTATGGTGGGGGCGGTAATTGGATCTCCTGCGCCTATGCCTGCTTCACTCCCTCCACTTGCAGTAATGTGTCCGCCATTAATGATTATGCTATTGCCACCGCTTATATATCTATAAGAGCCGCCTATACCTGCAAAGTTTCCTCCTTCGGCATCAATTGTACCCCCATTAATGGTTATTGTGCCTGAACTGCCATTATTAATACCTGCTCCAATACCGGAAGCCAAATCTCCTCCTTTTGCTATTATCGTGCCGCTGTTAATGGTGATATCTCCGCTTTTCCATGTACTGGATGAATTTGTAACTGACTCCGGACCAAATCCCCCGCCTATACCTGCAGCTCCTTCGCCGCCTATAGCAGTAAGCTTGCCCTCTCCGCTTATTGTTAAAGATGCGCCTTCATGTACTTCTATCGCCGCAAAGTTTTTGCCGCCCTTCAATCGATTATCGCCTCGAAGGATAAGATTAACCGATGCGCCTTTCAGGATTCTAAATGTATGCTTCCCAGTGGTATACGTCGACGCCATGTCAATGGTTACTCCATCCAAAATAACAGTCGCTTCAATTTCGGCATTTATCTGAATCGGAGTGCCAAGTGATTCACCGCCGCTCAAATATTTATATATCCCATTTTTATTTACTACGGATGCTTCATCCAAAACAATGGTTGTGTCTAATTCGTAATCTCCCCGAAGCGAATTACTACCGTTCGAATATTCATATATCCCGTTTGCACTTATTATATTATTCTCCCCGATAATTTTTGGAGCGAATAACAATAATGCTACTAAAATTGTTGTTGTCTTTTTCATTATGGTTTACTATTAAAAAATTTTTATTAAATTACAATGCGCCCGCTTACAGTTGAAACGGCTATAAAACACTCGGTTTGCGGGTGCGTTATAAACTCAACGGTGCGTTTATCGCCTGCAAAGTTACATAAACGAATGCATATTTTTGCAATTTTATGTAATTAATTTACGCTGCATTTTACTTTTTTTTTAAGATTTATAGTGTGAAATCCGTATCTAAAAACCTTTTCAATTGTTTTACCGCTTTAGCGCGATGACTGATTTCATTTTTCACCTCACCACCCATTTCCGCAAAAGTTTCCGTATACCCTTCGGGAACAAAAATCGGATCGTATCCGAAACCGGCGTTTCCACGTGCTTCTTCGAGGAGTTTCCCTTCGACAATACCTTCAAAAAAGTATTCTTTCTCTCCGGTAATCAATGCGATGACCGTGCGAAAACGCGCCGAACGGTCGGGCTGGTTTTCCATTTCTTTCAGCGCTTTCCGCATGTTGGCTTTCGGGTCTTTCGCTTTGCCCGCGTAACGCGCCGAATATACGCCCGGAGCATTATTCAGCGCGTTCACTTCCAAACCCGTATCATCCGCGAAACAGTCGTATCCGTAATGCGTTTTGATGTGTCGCGCTTTTAGCAGAGCATTGCCTTCCAGTGTATCTGCCGTTTCCGGAATATCTTCGCAACATCCGATTTCATTCATGGACACAATCGTGTATGAATCGCCCAGTATCGCCCGAATTTCGTCCAATTTATGCCGGTTGTTGGTGGCAAAAACTATTTTTTTATTCATCATTATTTTATTTGCAAGAATCCCTCGCCATACACGCCGATTACCGAACTTTGGGATATAAATGCGTGCGAATCAATCTGCTTTACGATGCGGAAAATCACTACCGATTCGTTTTTCTTAGCCAGTACGACCACAACTTTCACAGGTTTTTTAGTGTACCAGCCAACGCCGTCCAAAACGGTACAACCGCGATGTACGCCTTTAATAATGGTATCGGCAATTTCGGCGTATTTATCGGAAAAAATAAAAAACTGCACCGATTGGCGTGCACCGCTCAAAACCATATCAACCGTGTAGGACGTAACCCCCATCACAACAAGCCCGTAAACGATTTTTTCGATACTGTGAAAAACAAGGTAAGAGGACAAAATGATAATCACGTCGCAAATCAACAGCCCCTTGCCGACGGAAATATTCCGGTATTTATTGAGAATAAGCGCAATAATGTCGGTTCCGCCCGTACTGCCCTTGTAAGTAAAAACCAGCCCAAGTCCCGTTCCGCACAGCACGCCGCCCAAAATACAGTTCATAAACGGTTCGCCTTTCACAAGCGGCTCTTTGAGATAAAGTTGCAGAAATGACAAAAGAGAACCGATAATCGCAACGCCGAGAATGGTTTTGAAACTGAACTTAAATCCGAATATTTTAATGGAAAGCAGCAATAAAATGCCATTGATACAGAAATAGGTAATCCCGACCGGAATTTTCGCGCCGAAGAAAATAATTGCTGCGATGCCGGTCGTGCCGCCGGTCGTGATTTCGTTGGGCAGGAGAAAACCCGTCCAACCAAGAGAATACAATATCAGACCGGCAAGAATGATACTCTGGTCTTGTATTTCCTGTAAAACAACCGCTCGGTTGATGGTGATTTTTTTTTTGTTGTGCATGTTTTTAAGTTGTCGTCTTTGCGGGCTTGACCCGCATTCATTTTTCAGGGGATCCCGCGTCAAGTGCGGGATGATGGGCTAATCTCTATATTTTCCATCCCCCTTATCATCCATCATACTCAAATAACTTCGATAACGCGATTCGCTGATATACCGCTCCTCCAACGCTTTCCTCACGGCGCATCCGGGTTCCTTGCGATGACTGCAATTATTAAATTTACAATCGCGGGAAAACCGAAATATTTCGGGAAAATAATGCGAAATTTCAACCCCCTCCATATCAAAAGCGCCAAAACCTTTTATGCCGGGCGTATCAATAATATAACCGCCGCCGGGCAATTCAATCATTTCGGAAAAAGTGGTCGTGTGCATCCCTTTATTATGATAATTGGAAATTTCCTGCGTTTTTTGCCGTGCCTCGGGAATCAAACGGTTGATAATGGTTGATTTTCCTACGCCGGAATGTCCCGAAAACAGTGTGATTTTATCCTTTAACAAATCTTGCATAAAAGATAAATCCTTGTCTTCCAAAGCGGAAATCGCCCTGCACGCATAACCTATGGTTTGATAAAGATAAATCAAAGCGTCCAAATATTCCTTGTCTTCACCGGAATAACGGTCGATTTTATTGAAAAAAATCAGGGCGGGAATCCGGTAAGCCTCTGTGGTGGCGAGGAAACGGTCGATAAATGCGGGTGTCGTTACAGGATAATTGACGGTAACAATCAGGAAAGTTTGGTCAATATTCGCCGCAATGACATGCGACTGTTTGGATAAATTGGAAGCCTTGCGAACCATGTAGTTTTTCCGGTCTTCAATTCCGCTAATCGAAGCGGAAACGCCGGGATTTTCTTCCATCCGAACAATATCCCCAACCGCAACAGGATTGGTGCTTTTAATACCTTTTAACCGGAGGTTTCCTTTTACTTTGGCGTCAACCAAACGACCGTCTTCGGTTTTCAATCGGTACCAACTGCCTGTGTTTTTGACTACGAGCGCGTTCATGCAATGATCACACCGTCATTATTTCCTTTTCTTTGGCAGCCAATGCCGCGTCGATTTGTTTGATGTATTTGTCGTGGAGTTTCTTCACGGCTTCTTCGGTTTCGTTGCCGTCGTCTTCGGAAGTTCCTTGTTTTATTGCGACTTTCGCAGCGTCGATGGCGTCTCGGCGGGCGTTTCTTACGCCTATTTTAGCGCTTTCGGCTTCGGTGTGCGCCTGTTTCACCAATTGTTTGCGCCTTTCTTCCGTCAGCGGCGGAATTCCCAAACGGATAATTTCGCCGTTATTTTCCGGCGTAATACCCACATCCGAATCCAGAATTGCCTTTTCGACCGTTTTCAGCATGGTTTTTTCCCACGCCAAAACCGTAATCGTTTTTGCATCAGGCGTTGAGATGGTCGCCACATTGGACAGGGGAACCGTCGTCCCGTAATATTCCACCTTAACACCATCCAAAATATGCGCGTTTGCTTTTCCGGCGCGAATACGGGACAGCGCATCCTCCAAATAAGTTACGGAATGAAGCATTTTCTCTTCCGCATGTTGCTCAATGTCTTTAATAATCATAGGAAATAGAATTTTGCGCACAAAGATATATGAATATTTTTAAATAATGGAAAAAGAGGGGGGAAATGTGCAAAACTAAGAACTAAGAATTTTCATTATCGCAGCAGCCATCATCCTATATTTGCCCCGTTAAATCCCAAAGCAACAAATTTGCAGAAAAATTTAGAAGAGTAGTAAATAAAAGTTTAAGTTCAAAACAGAAACGGGGGAAGGAACAAGACTACGTTTCGTCATTGGTAGAAAGACATCGTTCGCAAAGCCAGTCCCCTTCCCCTGCTTCTATTTTAAAATCTTTTATTTATTTTCCTGCAAATTTATTGTTTTTGGATTTAACGGAGCAAATAATAGGATGACGAGTTGCAACAATTTTTGAGATTTCAAATTATTGCCCTACCTTTGCGCCTCAGTACGAATTATTATTTCAATTGAATAAAGACATGAGCAGACGCCGTTTTTTTAATACCACAGGTTCCTTGTAATCCGGAATATCATTACATGCTTCCCCCAGAAGACCGCCTTGTCGGTTCGCAGTTGCACCGTTATATAAAAGACCAGTTATACTGGGTGCTTCATGCGCCGCGACAGACAGAAAAAACTACGTTTTTGCAAAGCTGGGCGCGGGAAACGCACCTGGATGCTTTGGGAGAACGCCTCCGTGATCCGAGAATAAAATCCGTGATACAGACGATTATTACGATACGCCCGACGCAGTCAGGGAAGAAGGACTGGAACAAATTCAGGAATATTGTGAATGTATAGACGCTTCGGCGCCCGCTTATCTGGTGATTTTCGACCGCCGTCCGAAAGCAAAAGAACTGTCGTGGGACGAAAAAATCTCGTGGACAGTCGACGAAACAAGTAATGTAACAATATTGGGATACTGATTGTTAAGAAATTAGAATTTGGGTATTCTTAATTTTATATTGGGTTTATTAAAAAATTATTTCCATATGAAAAAGTATTTATTTATTTTAGGTTTAATGTTAATGAGTTATTCTGCGTGTAAACAAAATGCAAAGTCAAATAAATTTGACAGTTCCAATCCGTTCGCTTCGGAATTTATTGATTCCCGCGGACTTCCGCCTTTCGACCTGATCAAGGCGGAACATTACCGTCCGGCATTTTTAGCCGGTATTGAACAACATGCCGCTGAAGTTGAAGCCATTGCAAATCAATCCGAAGCGCCGGATTTTGAAAATACGGTGGTTGCGCTGGACGAAAGCGGACAGTTGCTGAATCGGGTAGCCTCCGTGTTTTTTGCCATGACGAGCGCCCTTACTGACACCGTTTTGCAGGCGATTGAAACGGAAATGTCGCCGCTGCTGACGGAACACAACGATAATATTTATTTGAACGAAAAACTATTTTCCCGCATCAAAGCCGTTTACGATGATCCGGCTTCGCACAGCCTCACTACGGAACAGAAAAGGCTGCTGGAAAAGTATTACAAAGATTTTGTCCGGTCGGGAATTGCTTTGGAAGCGTCTAAAAAGGAGCGGCTTCGGGAAATCAACAAGGAATTGGGATTGCTCAATGTCGCTTTTGGCGAAAACCTGCTTGCCGAAACAAACAATTTCCAACTAATTATTGATAAAAAGGAAGATTTGTCGGGGCTTCCGCAAAACGAGATTGACATCGCGGGCGAAACTGCTAAGGCAAAAGGTTTGGACGGAAAATGGGTATTTACTTTGAGCAAACCGAGTTGGATGCCTTTCCTGAAATACGCCGATAACCGCGAACTGCGTGAAAACCTTTACAAAGCGATGTACAACCGCTGCAACAACGGTAACAGCCACGACAACAAAGAGATTATTCAAAAGATTGTCAACCTGCGGCTTGAACGCGCTAATCTGTTGGGTTACAAAACGCACGCCGATTATAAACTGGAAGAAACGATGGCAAAAACACCCGAAAACGCGCTTCGCCTGCTGTTCGATATTTGGAAACATGCTTTGCCCCAAGCCAAAAAAGAACGGGACGAATTGCAGAAACTGATTGACGGCGAAGGCGGTAAATTCAAACTCCAATCGTGGGACTGGTGGTATTACGCCGAAAAGTTGCGGCAAGAGAAATACGCTTTGAACGAAGAGGAATTGCGTCCTTATTTCGTGCTGGAAAATGTCAGGAACGGCGCGTTTGAAGCGGCGCATAAATTATACGGCGTCTCGTTTAAGGAAATAGATAATGTTTCGGTGTATCAAAAGGATGTGAAAGTGTTTGAAGTGAACGATTCCGACGGCTCCTACATCGGCGTTATTTATTTGGATTATTTCCCGCGTTCCGGAAAGAGAAACGGCGCATGGATGGGGAATTTTGCCGAACAAACGGTTCGCGGCGGGAAGTTTGTGCATCCGGTGGTTTACAATGTGGGTAATTTTGCTTTGCCGACGGGCGATACGCCTTCCCAGTTAGACCTTGATCAGGTGGAAACGTTGTTTCACGAATTTGGTCATGCCCTGCACGGTTTGCTTTCCCGATGCAATTACGCAGGCATTTCAGGAACAAATGTTTACCGTGATTTTGTTGAGTTGCCCTCACAGATTAACGAGCATTGGGCGCTTCATCCCGAAGTGTTAAAAATGTATGCCAAACATTACCAAACCGGAGCGGTAATTCCCGATTTGCTGATAGAAAAAATCAAAAAAACAGCGAATTTCAATCAAGGATTTGCGACTACGGAATTAGTTGCCGCCGCCATTCTGGATATGAAATGGCACGCCATCCAATCGCCGATAACAGTGGATGTAACGACTTTTGAAAATAACGTTTTAAACGAAATCGGATTAATTCCCGAAATCATTGTAAGATACAAAAGTCCTTATTTCTCCCACATCTTTGACGGCGGATATTCGGCGGGATATTACAGTTATTTATGGTCGGAAGTTTTGGACGCCGACGCTTTTCAAGCCTTTGAAGAAAAGGGGATTTTCGATGCGGAAACCGCCAAATCGTTCAGGGAAAATATCCTTTCCAAAGGAGCAAGCGACGACCCAACTACGCTTTACCGCCGTTTCAGAGGCGCTGATCCCAATCCCGATTACTTGTTGAAAAACAGAGGGTTCATTAATAATTAGTTACAAGTTACGAGTGGGTTTGCCGACTTGTAACTTGTAACTATTAAAATATAAACGCATGAAAATCTACCCATTATCAAAAACAGTCTTGGCAGACGTTCAAACGCCGGTCAGCATTTATTTGAAAATCAGGGATGTCTATCCCGAATCGGTGCTGCTGGAAAGTTCCGATTTTCACGGGAACGAAAACTCCGTTTCCTTTATTGGATTAAATCCGCTCGCGCGTTTCATCGCCGGAAAAGGTTTCGTTACAACGGAATATGAAGCGAATTCCACAAGCGAACCGGCAAAAAAAACGCCGATAAACGCATCCGCACCGCTTGTTGAACAGCTAAACCGCTTTGTCCGCTCGTTTGAAATCGCCGAAGACAGGAACGAATCGTCGTTCAACGGTTTTTTCGGATACACCGCCTACGATGCCGTGAAATATTTTGAAGACGTCGAAACGGAAACCGGAAACCCCGACGCCTGCGATATTCCCGAAATGATTTACATTTTTTACCGCTACATCATTGTCGTCAATCACTACAAAAACGAAATGACGGTTGTCGAAAACCGTCCGGATGGTGAAGAAAGCCGCATAGACGAAGTACTTGCGCTATTGAACAACCGCAATTACGCTTCCTATAATTTTTCCGCTCGGGGCGATGAAACCTCCACCATCAGCGACGAAGCCTACAAGGCAATGGTGGGCAAGGGCATCGGGCATTGCCTGCGCGGCGACGTTTTCCAAATCGTGCTTTCCCGCTGTTTCGCGCAACCTTTTTCGGGCGATGATTTCAAGGTGTACCGCGCTTTGCGTTCCATCAATCCATCGCCTTATTTGTTTTATTTTGATTTCGGTTCGTTCCGCATATTCGGTTCGAGTCCCGAAACCCACTGCAAAATATCGAAAGGACGCGCTTCCATTGACCCGATTGCCGGAACTTTCCGCAGAACCGGCGACGACGAAAAAGACAAAGCATTGGCGCAGGAGCTTTTGGAAGACCCGAAAGAAAATGCAGAACACGTCATGCTGGTCGATTTGGCGCGAAACGACCTCAGCCGGAACACCGAAAACGTGCATGTGGATTTTTACAAGGAAGTTCAGTTCTATTCCCATGTCATTCACTTGGTTTCGAGGGTTACTGGCGACGTGAAAGCAGGCAGCAATACCGTCAAGGTCTATGCCGACACTTTTCCCGCCGGAACGCTTTCGGGAGCGCCAAAAGTTCGCGCGATGGAACTTATCCGCGACATCGAACCGCACAACCGCGGGGCTTACGGCGGATGCATCGGCTACATCGGACTGAACGGCGATTTGAATCAGGCAATTACCATCCGATCGTTTGTCAGCAAAAACAATATGCTGTATTACCAAGCCGGCGCAGGGATTGTCGCCCGTTCCAACGAGGAATCGGAATTGCAGGAAGTGAACAACAAATTGGGCGCTTTGAAAAAGGCGATCAATGCGGCGGAAAAAATTATTAATTAGTTACCGACTTGTAACTTGTAACTCGTAACTAAAAAAATGAAAATCCTAATTTTCGACAACTACGACTCCTTCACCTACAACCTGCTTCATTTGGTTAAAGAAACCGGTTACAGGGATGTAGAAGTTCATCGTAACGATAAAATAAGTTTGGATGAAGTCGAACGTTTCGATAAAATCATCCTTTCGCCCGGACCGGGAATTCCTTCCGAAGCCGGACTGTTATTGCCTCTGATTAAACGCTATGCGCCGCACAAGAGCATACTCGGCGTTTGTTTGGGGCATCAGGCGATTGCGGAAAGTTTCGGCGGCACGCTGGTCAACCTGCGGAATGTGTATCACGGCATCGCCACGCCCGTCAATATTGTAGCGGAACACATTATTTTTAATGGGCTTCCGAAAAACATCGTCGTCGGTCGCTACCATTCGTGGATTGCCTCGCGTAGCGGGTTTCCCGAAACGTTGCAAATCACCGCCGCCGACAGCGAAGGGGAAATCATGGCTTTGCGACACAAAACATTAGATGTGCACGGCGTGCAGTTTCATCCCGAATCAATCCTGACGCCTGAAGGGAAAATGATTTTGCGGAACTTTTTAACGTGTCCGGCGCATTCGGCTTCGCCGATTTAATTGACTACGTCAAACTTTGTTTCAAAATGTCACAAAGATAAATAATCGTATGATGGATTTTATTCAAAACATAGTAGATGAAATCATTGACCAATATATGTTCGCAGATAATACTAAGCGTCCATGGATTATTGGGTTTAGCGGTGGAAAAGATTCTACTGTGATGTTGCAGTTGGTTTGGGAAGCGCTGACGCAAATAAACAATGCAAACAAAAACTTGCACGGTTTTGTTGGTCGCGATGTATATGTTGTTTGCAATGATACAATGGTTGAAAACCCTGTAATTACCGAATATGTCTATCGTGTTTTGGATAAAATCGAAGTTGCAGCCCGCAACCAAGATTTGCCGATAAGAGTTGTCAAAACGCTACCAAGATTGGAAGATTCCCTGTGGGTAAATATGATTGGTCGTGGCTATCCCGCTCCAAACAACGCTTTTCGCTGGTGTACGGAACGACTGAAAATCAAACCGACTTCAAGATTTATCACCGAACAGATAAATGAATTTGGCGAAGCAATTATTTTGATTGGTACGCGGATGAGTGAGAGTGCAAACCGGGCAAAATCAATGAATAAACATGCAATTCGTGGTAAGCGTTTGACGAAACACCCGATACAGCCAAATACATATATGTATGCACCAATCAGACATTTGCAATTAGAGCAAGTTTGGTATATTATCAATACAATGGAATCGCCTTGGGGTGCAAGCAATAAGGAACTGTTTCAAATTTATGCAAATGCGAGCGCTGATGACTACGAATGTCCGGTTGTTGTAACAGACACAAAGCATAAATCTTGCGGGCAAAGTCGTTTCGGTTGTTGGATGTGTACGGTTGTAAAAGAAGATAAGTCGATGGCAGCGTTAATAATTAACAATGGTTTTGAGTGGTTGAAACCTCTTTTGGATTTTAGGGATGAAATTGTCTTAGAGCGTAATGACATCAAAAATCGTATGCCAGTTCGCAGGAATGGAACAAAGGCTGTTAATGATATGGGATCTTACTATCCGTTTTATCGGGCTTCTATTTTAGAGAGATTGCTGAAAACACAAAAGGAAATACAAAAAGAAAAACCTCATATAGAATTGATTACCAATCAAGAACTTATTGCCATTCAGACAATTTGGTATCGAGATTTCGTTTTTAATTATAAAGTATCGAAAATTTATCATAACGCATATAAATCCAATTTAGATATGGACGAGCATAATAAGAAAAAAGACAAAGAATTAGAATTGTTGAAAAATTCTTGCAAAAACAAACCGCAAAATTTTGACCTAATTCAAGAACTTTTGACCCTGCAAAGGAACAAATCGCTTTTAAATAGAAAAAGAGGGTTAAAAGATGATATTGAAACTCGCATTGAGGAATACTTAAAAAAAGAACAGGCAAATGCTGATTAAAGAGATAACATTAAACAATTTCCGGATTTACAAAGGAAACAATGCGATTAACCTGCTGCCCGACAGTGAAAAGAATATTGTTGTGGTAAGCGGCAAAAATGGTTTTGGTAAAACGACATTTTTAATGTCGTTGGTATGGTGTTTGTATGGTCGGCAAATGGACAAAGTAGATGAATTGTATCAAAAAGAAATAGCGGACAAAGGTGGTTATGGTAAATATATCGGAAATACGCTAAACCGATTAGCGAAAAACGAAGGCAAAACAAAATTTTCTGTTTCAGTTACTTTTAAGGATGTAAAAATACCCGAAATATCTTGCAATGAGGTAAAAATCACCCGGACATTTGACACAATAACGAGTACAAATGATAAAGTCGAAGTATTGATTGACGGTTTTCAAAATCAATTAATTCAGGATTTGACAACTGAAGGCAAACAGGACGGTGAAGAGATTTTTATACGCAATTTCATTTTGCCAATTGAAATTGCAAAATTTTTCTTTTTTGATGCTGAAAAAATTGTATCACTTGCCGAAATCAACTCGCCGGAACAAAGACGTATTTTGAGTAAAGCATACACAGAAGTATTAGGAATAAAGGAATACGAAGATTTAAAAGACCTATTAGAAAACATACAGGACGAATACCGTAAAAAATCAGCCAAACCGCAAGAGCGGACAGAGTTCAATCAAATTGAAACGGACATAAAAAACAAACAGATTAGCATTGATGAAATAGATAGTCAGATTCAAGAGTTAAATCAGGAAAAAAATGAGAAACAAAGTGAGTCTAATGAAATTCAAATGAAGTTAGTCAAAGAAGGTAATATGATGACTTTGGAACAACTGAATGAATTGAAATCAAATGAAAAAGTGTTAAATGATAAAATCTCTAACTTGCAAACCGATTTGAAAGATTTGTTTGATTTAATTCCATTTGGTTTGGCAGGGGAAACTTTAATGGAGGTTTCCTCACAATTGGAAAACGAAAAAAATTATAAAGACAATAAATACAAACAAGACGATGTAAAAGAAAAAACAAGACGTATACTTGATGATATTGAAAAAGAAAAGAAACTATTTAAAGGCGTAATTGAAGTTGAAATTAGGGATTTTTATGAAGAACAAATTAAAAAATTTATAAAAAAACATTTTTTTTCAGATGTTCCTGAATTGCCTTCTATTTTCAAACAACTACACGATTTTTCGGATACACAAACAAATGAATTAAACACATTGGTTAATCATTTGAAACACACATTTAGAGATGCTTTTACTCGATTAAATGATGGTTATTTACGCTCAAAAAATGAGATTGATTCTATCAGGCGTAAAATTAGATCAGCCGAAAAAGATGCAGAAGATGAATATATTGCAAATTTAAGATCTGCAAAAAAACGATTAGATGACCGTATATTCAGCATAGGTAAAGATATTTATGATTTGGGTGAAAAAATTGGCGGACTAAAAAATGAAATAAAAACGCTGAAACAGCGACAAGAAGAATTACGAAAAAAGATTGACGATTCAAGCCATTATTCTGAAAAAGAGAAGAAAACACAAGAGCTTGTAACTCAATTAAAAAATTTTATCAAAGAGTTCAAAAACGCTACCAAAAAGAAATTGGAGGATAATATTTTGAACGAATTAAATAGTTTAATGCACAAAAAGGGATTTATCCATAAAGTTGTTGTGGATATAAACCAAGCAGGCGACGATGTTGATATAAACCTTTTTGATGTGCGAAATGAAAAAATAGATAAAGGCTCTTTATCAATGGGAGAACGTCAAATGTATGCTTCGGCTCTTTTAAAATCATTAGTTGATGAATCGGATATTGAATTTCCGGTATTCATTGATTCGCCTATGCAGAAATTCGATAAAGACCACGCCGAAAATGTAATAAAGGAGTTTTATCCAAATGTTTCAAAACAAGTGATTTTATTTCCGTTAATTCATAAAGAATTGACAGAAAGCGAATTTGAGTCATTAAAACCCTATATTAGTAAAGCATACATAATTGACAACTTCAATACGGATGCTTCTAAATTTGTAGAAACAAGTCCTGAAAATTTAATTGATAAATACAACGAATTATATGCAAATTAACATTAGAACTTCGGAAGCAAATCAGGATATTGTTCGGCAACTTACTGCCAAACTTTCCGCAGGCACAAAAGAAAATGTGATTGCGCGGATTGCTTTGGGGTATTCGTTGCAGAATGGCAAAAAGTTTTCAACATCGGAATTTAACATTTATGATTCCAAAGGAAAAGAATACAAAGACCACATACTTTTTGATGAAAAATATCGAGACTTTTATATTGCCCTGATTTGCCAGCATTATGGAATTTACAAAACAGATGACAATATACCCCGTTATATCAAATTACACATTGACCATGGTTTGTTGCTAATGGATAATCTGTTTAGGAGTAATAATAATTACACATTTTTGGATTTTCTGACCGAGCACTTAGACAAAGGAATTTCAATGTTAGACACCGTAAAAGTAAGTTTAGATGCTGTAAAAAACAACAATCAAAACATCGAAAAAACGTATTTCAGCGAGCCAATAAGGTTAGTCGTGGGCAATAAAGTAGGATTAAATGCCGATGAAATTATTCTAAACTTCAATAATACAGTAGAATATAATAATAATCATATTGCTATTGCCGGAAGTTCAGGAACAGGAAAAACACAATTTGCATTACATTTGTTGCAAGAAATTTCCGAAAAAGCAAACCACCATGTTAATTTTATTTATTTGGATTTCAAAGGATTAAAAGACGATGATTTGGTTGAATTTCAGCCATTTTTTGAAAAAACAAAAGCACAATTTATTAATGCTCCTAAAACGTCATTTCCTGTCAATCCGTTGTCGTTTATTGATAGTATAAACGATGTAAACAAGCAAATGGGAATTGATAAATTTGTAGATATAATTTGCAAATACTCAAATATCGGTATTAAGCAGCGTGGAAAATTACGCGAAGCAACTAATGAGGCGTTCATTGCTAAACGTCCGGGCGAATACCCAAGTTTTTCTGAAATTAACGAACAACTATTGGAAATTGTTGGAGACAAACGAGATACCTTAACTGAAATAATTGACGAATTGAGTCGTTATAATATATTTAAAGAAGACAAAAAAACAGGTAATTTTTTGAATCAAAATATTTATTTATCTTTATCTGGGAACTTGTCAAATTCAGTTCGCTTTACTTCTCTGTTCCTGATTGTAAATTACATTTACAACGTTTTTATGAATATGGAGAGTACACCAACGGAAAACGATTGTCGTGCAATGAGATATATCCTATTGATAGATGAGGCACACGTTATTTTCAAAGAAAGGAAATATCAAGATATATTGGAAAAAATATTGCGTGAAATCCGCTCAAAAGGTGTTTCGGTTGTTTTGTTATCGCAAGGCATAGAAGAATTTAATCAACCGACTTTTGACTTTTCGAGTATGTGTGAAATGTCATTTTTGTTAGATGTTAAGGATAAAACTAATGCAAAAGCAATCAATAAGTTTTTAGGTTTCAGCGATAAAGATGGAACAAAAGCATATCGCAGTTTGGAAAAAATCCAAAAAGGACAGGCGATTTCCAATATAAAAGAATTTCCGAAAGGAGAATTATTTGAAATAAAACAGTTTTACAATAGTAAATAGTTATGAAACAGCAAATTAAAAATATTCCTATCTCGGAAACGTTTAAGGTTGTTGAGAAATGCATAGATTTATACCAATAAAAAATATTTGAGAAATATGTGTGATGTTACTTTAAGCACTATGCTATTAATTCAATTAAAAAATAAAAAATGAAAGAAATCCTCAACAGACTGTTTGAACATCAATACCTAACGCGAAGCGAAGCCAAAGAAATCCTGACCAACATGGCGGAAGGCAAGTACAACGACAGTTTGATAGCCGCCTTTATCACTGTTTATTTTATGCGAAGCATCAGCGTGGACGAAATTCTCGGCTTCCGCGAAGCGCTGTTGGAAATGCGCGTAAACGTGGACGAACTAAGGGATTACAATCCCATCGACATTGTCGGCACGGGAGGCGACGGCAAAAACACGTTCAACATTTCCACCGCCGCATGTTTTGTAACCGCCGGCGCAGGCTACAAAGTCGTGAAACACGGCAATTTCGGGGCGACTTCGGTGAGCGGGGCGTCCAACGTGATGGAAGAACACGGCGTGAAATTCGCCAAAGACGCGGCGGTACATAAACGGTCGTTAGACGCTGCCAACATTGCCTATTTGCACGCACCGCTTTTCAATTTGGCGTTGAAAACGGTGGCGCCGGTGCGTAAAGCCTTAGGCGTTCGCACTTTCTTCAATATTTTGGGTCCGATTGTCAATCCGTTGATGCCGAAACGGCAGGTTTTGGGCGTTTATGATTTGAAAATGGCGCGTCTCTACAACTACATTTATCAGGAAAGCGGCAATGATTTTTCGATTGTTCACAGTCTCGACGGCTACGACGAAATTTCTTTGACCGATACGTTTAAAATCATCAACAAGTCGGGCGAAAACATTTATACGCCGGATAGTCTTGGGTTTAAAAAAGCCGTTCCAGAAGAGTTATTCGGAGGCAGTACGACGGCAGACGCCGCGCGGATTTTCGACAATATTCTGAACAATCGGGCTACGGATACCCAAAAAAACGTCGTGATTGCCAATGCAGCGATAGCAATTCAAACTATTGAACCTCAATTGGATTTGCCGGAATGTGTGGCAAAGGCAAAAGAATCTCTGGAATCGGGGAAAGCCAAATGCGCTTTGGATAAATTCTTGGAAATCAATAATTAAACGTGGAGAATATCCTGCAAACAATCTGCGACAACAAACGCTTGGAAGTCGCCCGGCAAAAAGAAGCGGCGGCGATTTCTTTTCTTGACTACATAGCGAGCTTTCAGAAAAGGGGAAAAGTCTCTTTCCGGCAGGCGTTGGCGGCATCTGCGTCGGGCGTCATTGCGGAATTTAAGCGGCGTTCCCCCTCCAAAGGATGGATTCACGCCGACGCCGATGTAACGGGCATTGTGCAGGATTACGAGGCAGCAGGGGCAGCAGCGATTTCCTGCCTGACGGATGAACAATTTTTCGGAGGCGGATTTAAGGACTTCAAAAAAGCGCGTGCCGCAATTAGTCGTATCCCGCTGCTGCGCAAGGATTTTATCGTAGATGAATACCAAATTTACCAGTCCAAAATAATGGGCGCTGACGTGATTTTACTGATTGCCGCCTGTTTGACAAAGGACGAAACCGTGCGTTTCGCCGCACTCGCCCATGAATTGGACATGGAGGTTTTGCTGGAAATTCACAGCGAGGAAGAACTGCCTTACATTCATCCGCTTATCGACGTTGTCGGCGTCAACAACCGCAACCTGAAAACCTTTGCAACCGACGTCCGGCACACCATTGAACTTGCCGCTAAAATCCCCGATACATTCCTGAAAATTTCCGAAAGCGGGCTTTCCGACCCGCAAACGGTGGTGGATTTGCGTAAAAAAGGGTTTAGCGGTTTCCTGATGGGCGAAAATTTTATGAAAACAAATCAGCCGGGGAAAACGCTAAGCGAATTTATTGGAAAAGTAAACGAGTTAACAAGTAGATAGGGTAATTTGCCCCCTCGTTTACTTGTTAACTCGTCAACTAAAAAAAACACATGAAAATAAAAGTTTGCGGAATGAAATACCCTGAAAATATCAGGGAGTTGGCGCATCTTCCCATTGACATGATGGGGTTGATTTTTTACGAAAAATCGCCTCGCTATGCGGGAAATTTGCCGGCAAGCGAACTGCGGTTTGTGCCGCCGAACATTCAAAAAGTCGGCGTTTTCGTCAATGCTTCCGCAGAGGATATTGTTGCCGTAATTCGGGAATATGATTTGCAAATCGTTCAGTTGCACGGTGATGAATCGCCCGATTTTTGCAGGGAAATAAAAAAACAGGGCATAAAAGTAATCAAGGCGTTTCCCATCGAAAAAATTACTGATTTTGAAAAATGCAATTTGTATGAAAATGCTTGCGACTATTTTCTGTTCGATACGAAAACGTCGCAATATGGCGGTTCGGGGAAAAAATTCGACTGGGGAATACTTGCGTTGTACAACAGCGAAACGCCTTTCATTTTGAGCGGTGGCGTCAATGTGGAAGACGCGGAATCAATCCGAAAAATACGGCATCCGAAACTGTATGGCGTTGATTTGAACAGCCGGTTTGAGACGCGGGCGGGGGAAAAAGACTTGGAAAAATTGCGGGGGTTTTGTTTGGTTTTTAGGTGAAATTATATAGACCACAATCTTTCGGAAAACAATTCAAACAAAAGCATAAAGGAAAGAGTTCATCACATGCTTGAAAGCGTTCATTTCCTCGATTTCATGAATAGGGATGAGGTAAGCGGAGTAGTTGTCGCGCGATTGGTTGCTGCAACGGGCTTTGATGGCGGATAGGGTTTCTTCGGGGGAAGCGTTTTTTGCAAACAGTTCGCTTAATTCGCTGTCGCTTAGCGTTTCCGTAACGCCGTCGGTACACATCAGGAAGCAGTCGTCGGCTTGAATATCGGTAATTTGCGTAATATCAATGTCCAAAGGAAGATTGGAACCTTGTATCGCTTTATAAATCACGTTTTTTTGAGGATGTTTTCCCGCGTCTTCGGGATTGATTTGTCCGGTCTTAACCATAGAATTGACGATCGAATGGTCTTCGGTTTTGAAAATAATTTTTCCCTGTCGGAATTGGTATATCCTGCTGTCGCCCGCGTGCGCAAGGTAAATTCTGTCGGCAGCCAAATATAAGAGGCATAAGGTAGTAGCCATTCCTTTCGCGTTCGGATTTTCTTTGATATACTCGTCGAAACGGATTTCCGTATACCGGATGGCTTTTTGAATAAATTCGGGATTTATGTCATTTTCCGCATCCAGAAACGTATTGAAATAGGTTTGGATAGCATCGCAGGCGATGAGGCTCGCCGCTTCTCCTTTGTTTGAACCGCCAACGCCGTCGCACACAAGAAAAAGCCTGTCGCTTGCCGTTCCATAATCGTCGGGATATATGGAATCTTCATTATTTAATCGTTTCCCGATTTCACTGATTGAAAAAGGCTTTTTTATTGTTAAATACATACGGAACAAAAATTATTCTTCAAAAATTAAGCGGGTTTGCCCTATTTGTATCTCGTCGTTATTTTTCAGAGTTATCACTTCGCCCGGCTCAATATATTTGTTGTTATATAACGTTCTGTTTGTACTTTTATTGTCATAAAGATAATAAATGAAATCACCCTTTTCGGTGTTTTTTCTTACTTCGATGCCGATATGCGTGCGGCTCATCAGTTTATCCATTGTTTCAATGGAAGTTGCGGTTTTCTGGATGGGCGATTTTCGACCGATAATATTTACGCCTTCCAAAAGTTGAATGGTTTGTTCGGGCGTTAAATCGTTTGGCAAAACGTGGATTTTCCCTATTTTGGCGTTTTTATCATCCGAGAAAGATAAAATTACGGTTTCGGAATCATCCGCAACGCGGTTTTTCAATACATAACTTACCTGAATCGGTTGCTTGCATTTCGGGCAATTAAATACCTGAATATTAGCCGGAATCTTGGATTCATCAATTTTCAAACCGATATGGCAATGCGGACAACGGATGGAAATCATATTTTCAGTTGTTTATTATTGTTAAGTCAATATTCATATTATTTTTTGCTGTTCCCGTCATCCCGCGTAAAGCTCGAGATGACGGGAACAGCAGGCACAGCAAAGCCAAAACCCCATTGTTCATTAATCAATCATCATTCCCCGTAAAACCGGATACAAATATCGGCGTCTCATCAATCGTTACAAAATTGTCTAAACCGGTATTTTCCTCAAAATCAACCGAAATCACCTCCGCAAGTTCATCTTCGGACATGTCAATAACGATTGGGGTAAAAGGAAGATCTTCGTCAATTACCGCAAAATCGCAGTTATTTTCTTCGTTTTCCACTGCGACAAAGGCGCCGGTATCGGCAACTCGGTTATCCGGATGTGAGTCTGTATTAGCCATTTAATTCTTTTTCTAAAAGATCCTTCAATAGCTTCAACGGTTCTTTGGGGACTGTCAGTTCTTTCGCTTTTCCGTCGGCGGCTTCAAAAAGCAGTTTGTTTTTGGGCAAACTGATTTGTATGACATGGTTTTTGTTGATAATAAAACTTTTACCTACACGCAAGAGCATCGAATCGTGGTTTTGAATCTGATTTTCCAACATCTCTTCGATTTTGCCTAAATTTACGGCAAAAACAAACTGTATCCCATTGGCTAATATCAACCTGGTATAGTTTCTTTCCGCCTCGAAATACAAAATCCGTTCGATTTTGATCCGAACCAATTCATCTCTTGTTTTGAAAACCAAATATCTGTCCATGGCTTTGAGAGTTAAGAACTAAGTGTTTTTTAGTTTTTAGTTCTTAACTCTTAGTTCTTAGTTATTTTTCAACGGCAGCCTGCGCCGCAGCCAACCGCGCAACAGGCACGCGGAACGGCGAACAGCTAACATAGTCCAACCCCACCTTGTGGCAGAATTTTACCGAACTCGGCTCGCCGCCATGTTCGCCGCAAATACCGCATTTCAAGTCGGGTTTGATTTCCCGCCCGCGTGTGGTGGCTAATTCTACCAATTGCCCAACGCCTTTTTGGTCAAGGACTGCAAACGGATCTTCTTTCAGGATGCCTTTTTCGATGTACATCGGCAGGAACTTGGCAACGTCGTCGCGGCTGTAACCGAAAGTCATCTGCGTTAAGTCGTTAGTGCCGAACGAGAAAAATTCGGCGGAGGTGGCAATCCGGTGAGCCGTCAGGGCGGCGCGCGGGATTTCAATCATCGTGCCGACTTTGTAATCAATAGACATTCCTTTTTCCTTGAATACCGTTTGCGCCGTTTCGTCAATGATTTTCCGCTGCGCCAGAAATTCGTAGAGAATACCGGTCAGCGGCACCATGATTTCCGGAATCACTTGTTTGCCTTTCGATTTCAATTCGAGCGCCGCTTCGATGATGGCGCGCGTCTGCATTTCCGTAATTTCCGGATACAGATTGCCCAAGCGGGCGCCGCGCAATCCAAGCATCGGGTTTTGTTCCAACAAACTTTCCACGCGGGCGTGAATTTCTTCGTAAGGAAGATTCATCACTTTCGCCATTTCCATTTGCCCCTTTTCGTCGTGGGGAACAAACTCATGCAAAGGCGGATCCAGCAGGCGAACAGTTACCGGCAAACCCTCCATCGCCTCAAAAATACCGGTGAAATCGGCGCGTTGCAAAGGCAACAGTTTAGATAAAGCCTTGCGGCGTCCGGTTTCGTCTTTTGCGAGAATCATTTCGCGCATGGCAATAATTTTGTCTCCCTCAAAAAACATATGTTCGGTGCGGCAAAGACCGATTCCCTTTGCGCCGAAACTGCGGGCAACGGAAGCGTCGTGCGGCGTATCGGCGTTGGTGCGCACTTTCAGGCGGGCATGTTTGTCGGAAAGGTTCATTAGTTCGCCGAAATCGCCGCTCAATTCCGCTTCTTGGGTTTCGATTTTACCGACGTAAACCAGTCCGGTTGAGCCGTTTAGCGAAATCCAGTCCCCTTCCGTCAGGGTTTTATCATCAATGGTCATCGTTTTTTTCCGGTAATCAATCCGAATGCCATTGGCGGCTGAAACGCAGCATTTTCCCATGCCGCGGGCAACAACAGCCGCGTGGGAAGTCATCCCGCCGCGAGCGGTCATAATCCCTTCAGCCACAGCCATACCGCGTAAATCTTCGGGAGAAGTTTCGATGCGGCAAAGGACTACTTTTTCGCCGCGTTTCACCCATTCTTCGGCGTCGTCGGCGTGGAAAACGACTTTACCCGTAGCTGCGCCCGGAGAAGCCGGCAAACCTTTGGTGATCGGTTTGGCGGAAGCCAACGCCGATTTTTTGAAAACCGGATGAAGCAGTTCGTCCAATTTTTCGGGTTCCTGACGCAACAAGGCGGTTTTTTCGTCGATAAGCCCTTGCCTCAACATATCCATAGCGATTTTCACCATTGCCGCGCCGGTACGTTTCCCGTTGCGGGTTTGCAGCAACCACAGTTTATTGTCTTGGATGGTAAATTCCAAATCCTGCATATCGTGGAAATAGTCTTCCAGTTTCTGTTGCGTTTCAATCAGGTGTTTGGCGCATTCCGGCATGGATTCTTCCAAAGACGGATATTTCGCTTTTCTTTCCTCTTCCGAAATACCCTGCTGGGTAGCCCACCGCCGCGAACCTTCCAAAGTGATTTGCTGCGGGGTGCGGATACCGGCAACAACGTCTTCGCCCTGCGCATTAATCAGGTATTCGCCGTTGAAAATATCTTCGCCGGTAGCGGCGTCGCGGGTGAAAGCCACGCCGGTGGCGGAAGTTTGCCCCATGTTGCCGAACACCATCGCCTGCACATTGACGGCAGTCCCCCATTCTTCGGGGATGCGGTACATTTGGCGGTAAAGGATGGCGCGTTCGTTCATCCATGAGTCGAAAACGGCGCAAACTGCGCCCCAAAGTTGTTCCCATGGGGAATCCGGGAAATCTTTTCCCGTTTGGGATTTCACGGCTGCTTTGAATTTTACAACCAAATTTTTCAGGTCATCGACCGTTAATTCCGTATCAAGTTTCACGCCCCTGTTTTCTTTCATTTCTTCCATGATTTTTTCAAAAGGGTCGATTTCCGTTTTGGAAGCGGGTTTCATGCCCAAAACCACGTCGCCATACATTTGCACAAAACGGCGGTAAGAATCCCATGCAAAACGGGGATTGCCCGATTTTTTGGCAACGCCTTCCACTGCGTCGTCGTTCATGCCCAAATTTAAAACGGTGTCCATCATGCCCGGCATGGAAACGCGGGCGCCCGAACGAACGGAAACCAAGCAGGGGTTAGTTTTGTCGCCAAATCCTGTGCCGGTGGCTTTTTCCACTTCTTTGACAGCGGCTTCCACTTCCGGTTTAATGAGCCGGATAACGGCATCGCGACCTAACTGGTTGTATTCCGTACAAACTTCTGTGGTGATTGTAAACCCCGGAGGCACAGGAACGCCGATTAGGTTCATTTCCGCCAAATTAGCGCCTTTTCCTCCCAACAGGTTTTTCATGTCGGCTCTGCCTTCTGCGGAACCGTTACCGAATAGGTAAATTCGTTTTTTCTCCATAAAATAATAGTAATTTTTGTATTTTTTTAATTGTGATTTTTTCATCTTTTTTGTCCGCAGATTTACGCAAATTTTCACAGATAATCAACTCTGCGGATATACTAAAACACTGGCAAATAAGCCAAGTGAATACCGGTTATCTGATTGGAAGAAGCTTGAAAAACATCAGCTCGCTTGTTGTTAAAAACATCTGCCAAACCAAAATAATAACTTCCGCTCAGGATAAAAGAACCGATGCCGGTGCGGATTTCAATTCCCAGCGCGCCTTTCAGCCCATAGTCGAATTTGCGGTTTATCTTGTATCCGTCGTCATAATAAGGCAAATTCGTATCTTCGTCGTTGATTATTTTTTTCTGCACTTCTTCGCCTATATTATACCGAAACTGCGGTCCCGCGTTGAAAATGAGGCGGGCGCGTTTCCCCAGACCGAAGTAGAGATGCGCCAACAACGGGAGTTCGATATAAGCCAGCGAACGGGTGTATTCGTTGGGATGCGCATTATTCAGCGTATCTTTTTTTTCCGTCCATCCGCACAGGGAATAATTCAGTTCGCCGATAATCCCGAAATGATTTTCCGAAATGTAGCGCACCGTAAGCCCGCCCGAAGGCTGCATATAAAGTCCCTGTGGAACATAATATCCCGAATTGAACCGCATTTGCGAAAAATTTACGCCGCCATGAATACCCGCCGCCCATTCGGGTGAAAAGGCAGCGGTTTGAGCGCAGGCAAACGGAAATAAACATGAGAAAAAAACAAATGCAAGTTGTTTCATAACATTTATATGTGGCTTTCATATTGTCGCGGCGTCATTGCGAACCGCGAAGCGGTGAAGCACAATCCAGAATTATATTATGGCTCTCTGGATTGCTTCAGGCTTCGCCTTCGCAATGACGGCTGCGATAACCCATTTCATCTTCAACTATTTGACGTTTGTTTGCGTAATGGAACGGTCGGGATTGTAACTCACCGAAAATAGGTTTGTATTGACAAACCCGCCCCCGTCATTAATTCTTTCAAAATGAAAATCCGTTTGTAAACCTTTATATTTTATGCTGTTGATTTTCGTTTCAAAATTCGTTCCGTATGTATGCACGGTTTGAATGAAATACATTCCCGTATCGTATCCCAAAATGCCGAATTTGGGGAAGTTATCCGAAATAGTCCGACCATACCACTTAAAAAAAGTACTGTAAAAGTTTTTCACTTCCTGATCGTTCATGTTGGCATAAAAAACGCTGAAAAAAGAGGTGTTCAAGGGGGAAAAACTGCCGGCGTATTTCGAGCCGAAAGTCTGCCAACGCGGATAGCCGAAAAGCGAAATCTTGTATTCGGAATGTTTCTTTTGAATAGTCCGCAGGGAGGAAATTATTTTTTCCACTGTTTCAGGGCTGTCGTCGTCGGGAATCAACACATTATTTTTACGCACATTCAATTCGGAAATGAAATCCGCATCGGAAAGCCGGTTTACATGCACCGTTGTGAAAGAAATTTTCTTTTTCTGCATGTCGGAACGCAACAAGTCGATAAATTCCGACTGGTTGGACGAGCCGTTCGTCCCCGACAGCAAAATGATACGGTATTTTTTGTATTTGTCGATAAAAAAGTTTGAAGCCTTTTGATGCAAAACGGACTGGGGCGTATTTACCTGATACGACTTCGGATTGCCGGAAATCTCGCTGCTCATGGACGTAAAAGGAATCACATAAGGAATATTTTTGTCGTTTGAAAAGCCGGAAATAATTTTGATTTGTTCGTCCGAAAGCCCCCCAATAATCAATTGAACGTCTTGCATTTCCTTTTTTTTCAGGACATTGGAAATTTCCTTTTCGTCGGAACCGATGTCATACACTTGCAGATCGACGGAAATTCCTTTACTTTTGAGCGTTTTAAGCGCTAAAAGAAATCCTTCGTAATATTCCACCATCCGGTCGACCACGTTTTTGTCGGTCTTGTCGTCTTTCAATCCGAAAGGCAACAAAACGGCTATGCGAACGGCTTCGAGAGATTGAGCGGAAAGTTGGGGCTGATCAAGAGTTAGAGTATCGGTTTGCGTTGTGGGGATGCGCACAACTTTTCCGATATAAAAAGTTTCTATCGACAAGCCGGGATTGGCGGCGAGAATGTCTTCGCGTTTCACCCCGTATTTGCGCGACAGAGCGTATAAAGTCTCTTTCGGCTGTATTTGATGATTGACAAAGGGTTCCGAATGTTCCGCCCTCTCAACGGCTGTGTTTTTGGGGATTTTCAAGCGTTCGCCAACCTTGATACGGGTTTCACTATTGGGGTTTAACTTGTAAATATCAGCGATTTGGACGCGATATTTGGAAGCAATGGAAAATACGGTTTGCCCGTTTTCTACCGTGTGCAGAAAATAATCGTCCTTTTCGGAAAAAAAAGTTGCTTGCGAACAAAATGCGTTCGCCGAATTTACGTTATAGAATTGCAAACAGGCAAATAGCAGAAATATAAGATAACGAGGTAACATAACTATTAGAATTCGATTTAAAAATGGTTTGCAAAAGTAACAAAAAAATAATATAATTAACACATGACACGAAATTTACTTTTTATCACCGCCGCTTTTTTATTCTCCCCGCTTTATGCCCAATATGAAGTAAGGGGCGGTAGCGGACGACCTTTGCAGGCGGGCAAAAACGGTCTCGCCGAAATACATTTGCTAAACGGACTTGAGGGGGCGCAAATCAAATTCACCGCTTCGCAACCCGGCGAACATCAATGGCGACGGTACGAGAAATCAATTGACGACGCGGTTCCCGTATCCTGCATTCAAAACGAAAATGTTTCCATAATTACCGATATTTCAGACGGTTACGGATATTACGTAGAAGCGCCGATGGGAACGGGCTACGTTTGGATTGTCGATTACAGTCGCTATGTTCCCCGCATTTCCGGTTTGGCGGTAATGGAAGATGAATACAATTGCGAACGGCTGTTGCTCGTTGCCGATGCCGATGTTCCGCCTATTTATTACTATGCGAGCGGGCGGGAGAATACCTTGCAACGGGATTTTCGTTTGGCTTACAATACTTTGTCATGGAACGAGGAAGAAAAAACGTTCCAGCCTTCCGAAGCCGCATTTACGGTACACAATTTATCGTCCGAAATAATCGTTGACAATCCCCCGCTCACAAACACGGCTTTCACGCTGAGCGACGCATTTTCCGACCATTTCGAACTTGCGCAGCCCGTCGTTTCGGAAACCTATCACGCCGTAAAAGTGGAAGCGCATTATACCGTCGAAAAAGACCGGGAATTCGGCGACAACGAAAGGCACACGCCCGACAAAATGGAATCGTCGCCCATCGGCTATACGTTTACGGCATATGCCAACGAGCCGGTCGCCGCCTTTTACATATGGACGGTATCGAAACAGGAGCCTGCAACGGGCGCATACAGTACGATTGTCCGCTACACCGACCCCGTGCTGCGGTATACGTTTGAAAACACGGGCAACTACGAGGTGCAGCTGGAAGTGGATGGCGCCACGTCTGTCTGTGCGGATATGCCGGAAGCTATCCGCGTGTCGATCGACAGCACCCGCATCGAAATCCCCAATGCGTTCAGTCCGGGCGCTTCGCCCGGCGTTAACGACGAATTAAAAATCTCTTTCAGTTCGGTGCTTTCATTCCAAGCGTCCGTGTATAACCGCTGGGGCAACCTGCTTTACCGGTGGACGGATCCCGTTAAAGGCTGGAACGGCATGGTGGAGGGGAAATTTGTGCCGACGGGCGCTTACCTGCTTGTGGTGGAATACACGGATTCGGGCGGTAAAAAGCGGAGCAAGTCGCAGATGGTGAATGTATTGAGGGGAAATAATCGGTAGGGGCGAAAAAATCTCGCCCCTACCCTACCCCCGCTCTCAACGGTCTTTCACCACCTTCACCGCCTCCGTCCTATCTCCGGAAAACCGCAGGATATAAACCCCTTTTCCCCATCCGGCAACCGGAACAGAGAATTTCCCGCCGGCAGGCAGCCGCCAGCTTCCCGTTTTCTGTCCCGCAACGGTATAAATCGCTACTTGCTTCATTCCTTCGGGATAGGACAATAGAAAACGATTACCCACGCAAACTGCGCTTGTTGTCGCCGTTTTCACCGCCGCGACGCTTGTTGTTCCGTAATCAGCGTCCCCTTGTTTGAACTGCAAAATCAAACTGCATCCGGGCGACTGGATGGTAATGTCGGCGCTCCGTCCCGAAATCCCGTCGGGCAGGGCGGAAACAGACACCGGCAAAGTGGCGATGCTCGCTTCGGGATCGCCGATATACTCGCCAATCGTTACCCAATCGCTCGGAACGTCGCCCGTAAACGTCCAATTATCGGGATATGTGTACTCCCACAAGTCCGGATGCCAAAAGCTGTGAATATCAAAATCGACATTTCCCCCCTCGTTCGGCGCGGCGTATTGATAAACGCCGTTGTTGGAGCGCAGGAACGGATAAGTAACGTTCATATCGAAGAGGAAAGAAGTGTAGAGCCTGTAAGAAGCAAGGCTTTTGAAAGATTTTTCACCCTCCTGTCCGGAAAAAAACAGGTAGGCGTTGTTTTCATTCCCCGTATGGAAAACGTTCTGATGCAGCACGCCCAGCGATTGAACCTTGCTGCTGGCAAAGCCGGTAAATTCAACCAAAATGGCGTCTTCTATTTCCAGATACGTCGGTTCTTCCCAGCCGCTCACAGGGTTTTCTCTCTTAAACGTAAACGGAATATTGTAATAGCGAACACCCTCTGGGTTGTCGTTTATGAAAACTGCATCGCTGCCGTAAACCGTAGAAACGGCGATGGTATCCGCCATCTGCCCGTCGACAATCCGGTGAATAATCAGTTTCAACTCCGCATCGGCATCGGCAACGACATTGGCGGCGCGTATCATCAGGGTATCGAACACGTATTTGCGCGGCGGTTTATCGAACGCATTGCCCAAGCCAATCAGTTTCTGCGGCGCATAAAATTCGTCGCTGCCGGTTCCGAACAAATAGCCTTCGCTATTCTCCAACGTTTCCAGCGTAGGCTCGTTCCATACATTGTAATTGCCTGCATATCCGGTATATGAATTCCCGCCGGCAACCGCCCAGCCTTTCCCGTCGCACCAAATATAGCTCGAATTGTAATCGGGATTGGAAGCGTAAGCCGTCAGCACAGGCGCATCAAACTCGGTATAGGGATAGGTAATCATGGGGTCGGGATCGGTAATGTCGATGTGTTTTTGCAAATCGTCGGGGTCGCTAAAAGTCCACTTAAACGTTTCGCTGTCGACATTCCTGAAATTGTACCATTTGGCGGGTTCGTAAGCCGCGCCCAGCAGCGCGTTCGCGCCATCCCCATAAAACTGGTAATTCTGTGTAAACGTAAAGAAAAAATAGCCATCCGGACGCGTATATACTGCATGCGGATTGGGCGTTCCCACTCGGATTTCGTCCAGAAAAGCCGACGTTCCGTATCCGTTACTCGTAAAGCGGAAAGCCGTTTTCACAGACTGGTTTTTATACTTTGAAAGATTGACCTTAAAGAACTTCCAAGGGAAGGAAAGGCTGTCGAAAATGACCTGCAATTCGTCTTTCGGATAAGCAAGCGCATCGTCGCGAACGCTCCATTCCATTGTCCAATTTTCGCCGTTATCGGTAGATATGAGGACTTCGATGCGGTTGTTTTCACTGGTAAAATCCATCGTTTCGGCGTTGGATTTATCTATATCTATAAGCAAATAAGCGGGATTGTATGCCAAATAAAAATAGAGGTTGTCGTCGTTTCCCAGCGTGAGGGCGGGCAAAAACAGCCATTCGTCCTGCGAGTTTTCGGGAATCGTGTCGCCGCTCTCCAAGTAGACGGGAGCGGAAACCATCACGTTAGCCCCGTATTTTCCGGCGGAGGCAAACAGGGAATCGACGTGCCACGTGAAATTATAATACCGCCCTTGCGCGTCGGGACCCGCATGACTGGGCGTATTTTGTTTATTTTCCTCGCTCCAGCCGTCGGGCAACCAATCCCAATCGACGCCGTTGTAGTCTTCAAAAGTTTGATAGAGCGTATGAGTCGCCGCCGGCGCTTCCAACGGCAGCAGGTTGTCGGCGCGCGACGGAATCGGGTCGGCATAAAGCCTGCCGGATTTGACCGCCCGTCTTAGGGTTTTCCCCTGTTTTAACCGAACCAGTTCGTGTTTTGCGGCAGCCTGCACGGAAGCACGTTTCAAGCCGTCGCGCAAGGACGAAAAGTAATGCGAAGGTTGTCCCCGCAAGGCTTTTATTTCTTTTTTCTCTAAGCGCCCTACCCTCTCTTTACCGGAAGGCAACGTGGTTCCCCATTTTTCCGAAACCTGATTGTGGACGGTTTGCGCTTGTAAAGCCAAACATCCGGCAAGTAATATTGCCGCAATTGTCATTTTCTTTTTCATGATTTTTTAATTTATTATGTATATGTAAATATTCTATTTCCATCATCCAGTTTGACGAATGACGGGTTTTTTTGGCTTCTCCGCCGATAGACACGCTACGCAACAACGCCGCCCCATTAATCATTAACCATTATTAATAAAGCGTAAGCTCAAACCGGTCGTCAGGATTCAAATCGCTCGCAAACTTAAACTTCGACAGTTGCAGCGGCGATTCGACCGTTACCGTATAACTCCCCGCACATAACGCCGATAGAAAATCACGAGCGCCGTCGTAGTTGTTTAGAAAACGTTGCCCGTTGGCGTCGGCGGCGTTCCGGTCGGTGAACCGCACGCGGTCGGCGAAACCCGCTTCCAAAGCAAGGTTTATGCCGATAGCGCCTTCATGCGGCGTTGCGGCGTTGCGCCCTTTGAACGACAGTGCAAGCCCCTGAATTCCGGGCTTATATGTTAAAACGAAACCATCAAACGCTTGGTTTTGCGTTTGATAACTTGCATTAATCCGGGCGTAGGCGTCGGCGAATACGCCGTGCAGCGCGGCGGGCTGTACGTTCCACGAATAAGAGGAGTTCATTTCCAGACTGCTCAGGAAAAATGCCGTCGCATCGTCGACCGAACTGCCGATGGCAGCATTTACGCCTGCGTCGGAACAAATCAGCAGGCTTCGATCGTCGTTCCACCGGAAAGTTTGCACTTTCGCGTCGCCCGCCTCAAAGGGAGCGTACAGCCTGAAACCGTCGGGAAGGGCGATATAAGCCATGTTCCGAACGGAATCCGCGCCCTCCTCGCGTATCTTGAACACGGATGTATGCCCCTCGCCGAAGGTATACGCCCGATCGCCGACGCGGAGGCGAAGCGCCGGAGAGCGCAGGGCAAACAGGGCGTTTTTCGTCGCTTCTGCGCGGCGGATGTATTCTTCGCCGTCCGTATCGTCAAGTCGCGTCAGGCATACATCGGCATTGTGCCTTTTCCCTTTCAGGCGGATGAAATCGGTGGTGAAATCGGCGATTATAAATTCAAAATCCCCCGCCGCCTCATTGAGGTCGGGGTCGGAAAATGAATGCAATACCGCGTTGTAAGTAGTGAAATGCAGCACGGGAGCGCCTTCAACCGTCAAACCGTAGCGACTCACATGCTCCGCATACACATTGGAGGTAAAGGCATGGGACGCGCCCATCGTTACTTCATACGTGGCGTTGAAATTCATAAACAGGTTGTGTCCCGCACTCTCGCCGCCGGTTGGGAAATATTGCATTATCCAGCCCTTTCCCGGAGCGATGAGCGCAGCCTGAAACCGCTCGAAAAACGCCTGCCGCCGCTCAACCGGTTCTTGCTCGAAAACTTGGGTTTCGTTTTGGCAGGCTACCATGCTTGTTAGCAGTAGAAAACAGACTAAATATCTCATATTAATTATTAATAAACAGCGATTAATGATCCTTGATTTAATCATTTATCATTAACCATTATTTCAATTGCTGTCGTAATTTCCCCGCGCAACCGCAACAAATCCACCCCATACGTATTTTTCATATAACTAACCACCGACTGCGTTTTCAAGCGAATGTATTCCTGCCCCCGAACGCTTTGTATCGAACCGATTAGTTGCTGCCATTCCTCGTCGCTGTAAGTAATATAATACGAAAGAATTTCCACAAAATCTTCAACATCGGCGGAGCGGGCGTATGCCGAAATGAAGCCCAGTTCGCGCGCCTGTTTATCGTTTAATGCCGTCCAGTCGGCGGAATAATTTCCGGTTATCCGCTGGAAATTGGGGTCGTATGGCTTGCGCTGATTCAGGATATGCCCAAATTCGTGGTGCATCGTTCGGAAATACTCGCGCAAGGTTTCTTTCTTCACCGTATTTGCCGCCAAATCAAACCAGTTGACCGTATAGAGGGTAATCGTATAGCCGTTTTTCGCCAGCCCCAACGTAACCGACCCCTGATTATAACTGCCACTACCTACCAAATTCAGTTGTCGACAGGTATAATCTTTCATAAAATCTGCGCCCGTCTCGGCAACCTGAATGTAGGGATTTAACCAGACGTTGAGGACGGCTTGCAGGAACGGTTGCACCAGTTCTTCGCGGGGCGGGACGGTGGTGTGTCCCGGATCCATGGCGTCGCTGTTCCAACGATATTCTACCCGAATGTTATACGGGATGCGGAATGTCGTGTCGATCCAGCGATCCAGTTCCGTTTCCGGTGCGGCGGGAGTTTCGACGCCTGAATTCGTGATTGCGTCTTCCCGGCAGGAAACGGCGAGTAGAAAAAGACATGATAAAACGAATAGTCGCATATAATTTAATGATTAATCATTACTAATTTAAGCGAATCGGCGGGGAGATTAGGCTGCGCCGGTCTACCCGGAAAACGAATGCGCGTCGCATCCGGCGGAAAGGGAATAACGCGCCGCCGGTCGTTGGCTTCCAGCCGGACGCTTCCGCCTCCGGCAATCGCATGAACCACCGGCAAATGCATCCGCTTAATATCAAACCAACGCTGACCTTCGGAAACAAATTCCGACGCGCGAATGTTTACCAAGCATTTCAAATAGGTTTTTTGCTTCTCATTCAAAGCGTAATGAGGCGTTATATCCTGCGAAGCGGAAGCAGCTGCGCGTCGAATGGCGTCGTCGGTTACCTTGTGGCGGGCGGCGTCGTAATCAATCACGCGGGTAGCATAGTACAAATCCAGCCATTCGATTACCTTATCGTAACGCTCTTGCATCACCTCCGCTTCGAGCCTGTTAAACAAAGCCTCTTCGGCTACCAGCGGCGTATTCATGATATAAGGAAGTCCGTAATCGGCATTAATGCCGTCGCGCTTAAACACCTCCGCGTATTTGAAAACGCCGTAACAGCCGCTTATCGCATTGCCCGCCGCCTTGTTGATGAGCGCATAACGACCGCTGATGTCAACAGTCGTCGGATGCGGCGATCCGGCAGCCACCCGCTTGCGAATCAGCGGCAAATCCATCGTATAACGGTGATACCACGCCCTATAAGCCGTCGAAACAGTACTGATTACAAGGAAATTGGCAGGGTTGGACGAACGGGAATAAGTCATCCCGAACACGTCGAACGATTCTTTGGAACTCTCAATCCACTCGCGCAAAAATGCGGCGGGATTGTCTTCCAGCGCGATGCCGGCGTAACGAATCACTTCGTCCCAATCGCCCGGCAAGCCCCGATAAAGGTAATAACGGGAAATGAACGTCGCCGCCGCCTGCCGGTTGAAATGCCATTTGGGCGCATCGTGGACGGCGTCTTTAATGAGCGGAAAACCGTCCTGCAAATCCTGTTCTATCAGGGTGTAAACTTCCTGTACCGAATGACGGGAATATTCCGCGTAGGGCGAAGTTTCCGGGCGGGTGATATACGTAATGCCGGAGGTGGAATCGGCAGCAGCCGGATGGTAATGCTCGGCAAAGAGGTTGACCAGCATAAAATGGGCGTATGCTCGGCACAGCAAGGCTTCTCCCTTCAGGGGATTTAATTCGGTGGGGCTGTATCCGGCTGCCGACAGGTTTTCAATCGCTTCCAACGCATGATTGGCGGCGGCGATGGCTTCGTAACAGGCATACCAGTAGCCGTTTGGGGAATCCTGTTCTTCCTCGTCTACCCGTTCCCAATAATAGGCTTGCCGCAGGCTTTCGATGTCGGCGGGGGCTTGAGCGCCTGCGTCGGTCGCGTTGTCGCTCATCACTTCGGTAAACCATACCGCCGAATATTGCGGATAGGCGGAAACGAGCAGTCCGGCGATGTTGGCGGGGCTGTCTAAATCGGCGCGGTTATCGGGGTTTTTGCTTAGGAAATCGTTGCAGGAGGTTGCCGACAAAAGGATACCGCATAGACTGGGGATTATTTTTGTTGTTTTCATCTGTTTTAATGATTAATCATTTTTCACATTCCCACCCGAAGTGAAACCGTGAATTGGCGCGGAACAGGCATCGCCACGCCCCCGCTTCGCGAAAATTCCGGGTCTTGCCCGTTCAGCGCCTTGTCGGCATAAATCAGGCAGAGGTTTTGAATGCTTCCGCGCACTTGCAGCGAATTGCACCCGAAACGTCGGGACAACTCTTTGCCGCAATCGTAAGTGAGCGTAACGTCTTTCAGGCGAATAAAATCGCCTTTGGCAACCCGCGCCGTCGAATAGTTGTAGGCGTTGTAAGCCACCGTCAAATCGGGATTTCGGGCTAAATCATACGCCGACGGGATTGCCGGGATGGTGGTTTTCGCCTCGTCGCCGGGTTGAAACCAGCGGTTGTTCATGTCTCGCGTCATGGCGTCAATGTCCGAATATTTCGCATGAAAAGCCGGAGAGAGGCGAATTACATTCCCCGCCTGATAATTCACGAAAAACGAAAGTTTCCAGTTCCGATAGGTAAACGTGTTTTCAAAACCGCCCGTGTATTTGGGATCCAACTGCCCTTCGTATTTCAAAAAACCGGTTTCGGTGGAATTTTGGAAATTGATATAATACACTTTTTTCCCGCTTTCGTCGTAAAACATCGGGTATCCCTTTTCGTCCAATCCGGCAAACGGTATCGAAAACAGTCCGCTTTGGGAATAGCCCTCTTTTTTGCCGCCCGCCGGACCGGTGAGTTCACTGACGCTCATTTCGGATTTCAGGTTGGTGATGCGATTGGTATTGTAAGCGAACGTCAACAGGCTGCTCCACGAAAAACCGTCCTGTTTGATGTTCGCCGTATTCACCGTAAATTCGTAGCCGTTGGTTTTCATGTCCGCCAAGTTGGCGTACTTGAAATGCTGCCCGCCCACGCCGGAAGTCCTGACCTGCCCAATCAAATCGAAGCAGTCGCGCCAATAAGCGTCGAAACTGACGCCGAAGCGGTTGCGAAACAAACCCAAATCGAAACCCGCATTGGTTTCATACATTTTTTCCCAAGTCAATTCCTCGTTTTCGAGGCTCGCGATGTAAATCATCACTTCGCGATCTTCCTGAAAGGGGCGATAGGTATTGTCAGCCATGTAAACCGTCATCGCCTGCGCTTTTGGCGCCGAGTTTGCCGTCAGCCCGTAAGTGCCGCGAAAACTCAGCGTGGAAATCATTTCCTGCTCCCGCATAAACGCTTCGTTCAGCACATTCCACGCCGCGCTCACATTCCACGTAGGCAGCCACCGCGCGGTATTGGATTTTCCCATTTGGTTGGTTCCTTCCATGCGCAGGGTGCCGTTGAGCGTATAAGCGCCGCGAAACGAATAAGTGCCGTTGCCGAAGAAACCCATTTGACGGGTATAGGTTTGCGAGAGACCGAAATAAGTATCGCCCGCGTCCAGCATTTTACGGATAATCCGGTAATCGGTAACGGCAATGTCGCTACCCCACAAATAGCCGTAGCCGTTGTTGTAGCGCGTCAAACGGTCGGTATTGCCGAGTTCGCCGCCCGCAAGCAGGTTGATGATGTGATTTCCGTCGGCAAACGAGCGGATATAGTTTCCGCCGGCGCGGGCGTAATAATTAAACAAAGCGTTGTCCTGCGTATTGTAAAACCCGCCTTTTCCCATCACCACCAGCGGCAGCGCGTTTGGGTCGTCGGGGTTTTGCCATAGGAAATTATTGCTGTTGATAATCGCGGTCGATTGCGCGGAGCGGTAGGCTTCAGCCATATTGGAGGCATTGAGAATACGGTGTTCGTTGGTTGTTTTGGCGTAACGAACCGACCCCAGCGCGTTCAATTCCAGTCCGGCAACGGGTTTGAAAGACAAATCAAGTTGCAGTTTCGTGTCCAATGCGCTTAAATCCATGTAATTGTTCGCCATTTCGTGTTTGATGTTGAAAGCGGCGTAATTTCTCCGGTAAAATTCATCGGCAGCTATCGTGCGCGACGAATTTAAGGCATAACTGAACGGGTTGATGTCAAAATCGCGGCTGTATTCCCCTTCCACCACGTTTACTTTCCGGTTCAGCGTTCCGGGCGCGGTTTGCGTGCGCAGGGAAGCGTTTCCCAAAATACCTATCGTCAAATCGGGGGTGATGTTGTAAGTCGTATTTCCGTTAAATGTAAAGCGGTTGACTTTATCGACGGCAGTCCATCCCGGATCGTGAAAATAACTGAGGGAAGTATAGTTCGAGAATTTATCCGACCCGGCGGAGATGGAAAGGGAATGTTGTTGCTGCAAGGAATTGCGAAACAGTTCGCCGAACCAGTCGGTATTCCGAAGCACCGCCTGTTGCAGGTAAATCGCTTTTTGCGCCGGCGTATTTTCGACGAGATAATTCCCGTTTTCGTCGCGCATGTCCGTCATTTGATACCATTTTGTAAAAACGCCGCCATTTTTTGCCAAAAACATATCCGAAGCAATAAAACCGCCCGCCGATTCCAGTTCCAGCAAAGCCGCCATTTGGTCTTTGGAATTAAGAATATCGTATTGGCTGTAAGCCGGCTTGGCGCGAACGGTAAACTCGCCGGTGTAGTTAACGGCAGCCGCGCCTTTCCGCCCGCGCTTGGTGGTAATCACAATCACGCCGTTCATGGCACGAGAACCGTAAATGGCTGTCGCCGACGCATCTTTTAATATTTGGAAAGTTTCAATATCGTCGGCGCTCAATCCGGCAACCGCCGAACTGATGAGCGTGGAAGCGTTGCCCGACGATAGTTCGTCGGCAGATACGTTCACCAAATCGTCCAGAATCACCCCGTCGACGACCCACAAAGGATTGGAATTTCCGTAAATGGTGGTCGCCCCGCGCACCCGCAGTTTGGGCGCAGCGCCAAAAGTACCCGAAACGTTGGTCAACTGCACGCCGGCGGCTTTCCCCTGCAACATGCGGCTTACATCCGTTACGCCGTCGATTTTCGCCTCGCTTGCCTTTACGAGCGAAGCGGAGCCGGTAAACAGTTTGCGGTCGATTTTCTGGTAGCCGGTTACCACCACCTCCTCCAGCGTTTGAACGTCGACGCTCAATACAGCCTGCATATCCGGCTCAGCGCGTACTTCTTCGGTTTTCAATCCGAAATACGAAAAAACAAGTATCTGTTCCCCTTCCGGAATGGTTAACTGAAAATTGCCGTCAAAATCCGTTATCGTTCCCGTCGAAGGATTGCTTTTCAGTTTAACCGTCGCCCCGATAAGCGGCTCCGCGTTTTCTTCCGCAACAACGCGCCCCTTAATCAACCGTTGAGCGTGCGTCGGCAAAACGACAAACAATAAAAGCAGCAGGGGAAAGACTCGCCTCGCCCCTACTGCTTTTAAAACGACGGGAAAACCCCCGACGGTTTGTTTATTTCGCATCATTCGTTCGTTTATTCCACGACCAGTTTCAATTTTTCACCAATAGATTACCGCGCCACATGTCGAATACATTTTGCTTGGCAGGGCAAAAATAGGTATTATTTTGTTAACATCATTTTTTTGTATCGAAAAAGTTATTACCTGCATATATTGCAAGAGAAATTAAAATATTTTCCGCACCCAGCCGGAGCAATTTTTCACGATTAAGATGCCTTTCGGCACACGGATGATTGCTTCGCTCCCTTTATACAACAACACCCCCGAAACACCATAAACCATGATGTTTTCATTGGAGGGATTGTAGAGATAATCCCCCTTGCGATAAATATCCGGCTGTTCCGAGTTCGGATGATTGATGCCGGTAGGGTTTTCCG
>JAIRKO010000022.1 GCA_031260045.1 Dysgonamonadaceae bacterium
CTTTCCAATTACGACAGCGGAATTGCGTTTGAAAAATTAACAAAGGATTACTTAATGAATTTTGTCTTTTTCCTTTGTGATGAATTGGACATGAGAAACACATCCATTGAAAATCAACTACTTTACCTGCGTCGCTTCCGCATCTGTCTGTTAATTCGACATTCTAACCCAAAAATTGCAAATGCTTTCCAACGAAAAATCTTGACTCTTTTCCGAAGAACAATCGTTAATTATCCTGTAAATATATATCGTAGTGAAAATAAGCATATTAAATGCGTTTCTCTATTTGTCAAGCAGTCCAAGAAAGTTAAATATAGTTAAAATATGAAATTTTTTCTCGAAAACCATGTTTTATAACATAAAAAGCATTACATTTGCAATGTGTTTTTCATGGTATTAGATTTAAGGTTAACAATGAAGATTGGTTGTCGTGATGACAACCTTTTCTTTTTTAAATTTAAGAAACCGATTTCAGGCTCATATCCAAACTCTTAACCGAATGAGTAAGCGCCCCAACGGAAATATAATCCACGCCGGTCGCGGCATAATCCCCAATCGTATCGAAAGTAATACCGCCCGAAGATTCCAATTCGTATCTTCCGGCAACCAGTTCAACAGCTTTGCGGGTGTTTTCGACACTGAAATTGTCAAGCATGATGCGGTTAACTTCACCTGTTTCAATAACTTGGTTTAACTCGTCAAAGTTCCGCACTTCTATTTCGACCGGTAAAGTTTCACCCTGTGCAGACAAATACTGCTTGACGCGGACAATCGCTTTTTCAATCCCTCCGGCAAAATCTATGTGATTGTCTTTCAGAAGAATCATGTCGAAAAGTCCAATTCGATGATTGGTTCCGCCGCCAATCTTAACGGCTTCTTTTTCAAGTATCCTCATGCCCGGCGTCGTTTTGCGCGTATCCAGAATGCGGGTTTTTGTCCCCTTGAGCTTATCAGCATAACGGCGGGTGGTCGTGGCAATTCCGCTCATTCGCTGCATCACGTTGAGCGTCAAACGTTCGGTTTGCAGCAGAGATTGCACTTTGCCTTCGACAGTAAAAGCGATGTCGCCGTTTTTTACTTTGGCTCCGTCGCGAATAAAAACCGTCATTTTCAAATCGGGGTCAAAAGTGCGGAAAATCCTCCCTGCCATATCAATGCCCGCCAAAATACCTTCGTCCTTAATGATTAACTGCATTTTTCCCTGTGCAGAGGCAGGGATGGTACTCAATGTCGTACAGTCGCCTTCGCCGACGTCTTCGGCAAAAGACAGGCGAATTAATTCGTCAATCAATTGATTGTTAATCTTTTCCATCTCTATTTCAAGCCTAATTTATTTTTGACGGCTTTCGGAAGCGCGTCTTTGTGCAGCACAATACTGATGGTTTTGTATTCTACAAAAGGCGTGGAAGCATACCAAATTCCTTTGTAAGGGTTTGCCGTTCCCCATGAATTTTTTACGATGTAATAGTTACCGCCGTTTTGGTCTTGCGCTTTACCGTAAATCAGCATACCGTGGTCATCGCAGGTTTCGTAATTATTAAAACTTTCCTGACGCATTTCCTGTGTGATTTTCTTTTCTGGAACCGGCGCCGACAATTTTTTGAAATATTCATCTTTTTCTTTTTTGGTAAGTTCCAACCAGTGCGCCTGATCCAGTCCGAAGAGTTCGCCGGCGTTTTCATCAAGAACAACGGCAAAACCTTTCCGGCTAAAACCCTTTTCGCTGACGTCGGAAGCCCAAGCCACAGTATAACCGGTATTTATTGCATGATCAATCACTTGCATCATCTCGTTCAAAGGAAGGTTGTAGGATTTCGACCAACGCCAATTATCCGGAATTTCAATCACAAAGGACGTATAAAAAGGATGATGCGTAAAGGACGTAATCGAAATGTAATCTTCGGGACGGATTTCCAAAAATTGCGCAAAACTTTGGGGAGTATAGGTTTTCCCGTTGTGGGTAAATGTTTCGGGACGCTGTCCCAGATAGGCGTCCAAAATCCCTTTGAATCCCTGATACCAAGCGTCAGACAATTTCCCGTTCGGGTTTTTAATGATTACATCGACGTATGCCTTCAACAGCCGGTCTAATTCTCCGTGCCGGTGAAGCGTGTCGTCGTAGTTCAAACCCGGCATCGCCTGTTCCGGCACGATTCCATAGTCCCCGATACAGTCCAGCACATCAGCAAACGCGCCGCCGCCCGCAAAGTTGACCGTTCCGTGCATACGAACATATTTTTGCGCTTTTTCGCTGTAATTGTGGTGTACCACAAACATTTCGGACAAGTCAAACGCTCCTTTTCCCATGCGCAGCAATTCCGCTTCAATCAGTCCGATACCGGAAAAACTCCAGCATGTTCCCGAATTGAATTGATTTTTCACTGGAGTAATCGGGATTTCTTTAACGGTTGTGAATAAAAATGTGTCGGCTTTATTTGCGGTTTCTTCCTGAGGGAATACCGGCAGGCATAAGCATAAACCGAATAAGAGGATAGGTAAATGTTTCATAACGAATTCTTTTTTAATTAAATAATTTTCGCAAAGATAACAATTATTTATAATGAAGCATCAATACCTCCATAACGCTTAATTTTCAAAAAAGCACAAACAAACAACAAAAGAGAAACCACCGAAAGCCACAGGCTCTCCTCCGTTCCCAAAGCGTCGATTGCCGCCGTTTGCGCGGGATCGTCCGAATAAATGGTAAACAGGACAATGCCGGTAAAATTGTGGGTAAAATGCGCTATCACGGGTATCCACAGGTTTTTGGTGAAATACAGCAAGTAGCCGAAATATGCGCCTAAAAGCAGTCGCGGAATAAAACCGTAGAACTGAAAATGAATAAAACTGAAAATAAAGGCAACCAACCAAATCACAATGTGTTTGTTGCGAATCATATCGCCGAAAATCCGCAAGAGCGTTCCCCGAAAAAGAAATTCTTCCCCCACCGCGGCAAAAACGCCGACAATAAGGATGTTGAAAACAACCGCCCGAATATTTTCGGCACGTAGCATGGATTCAATCAGTTTGGCGTTGGTTTCTTCCGCCAATTTCATGTATTCTTCCACTCCTTTCAAAAAATCGGGAAAAGCCATTTGTTGGTTCAATTGAGTAATCAGGTTCAGGAAAGGAAGGATAAAAATCATGCTCAGGACTGTCCACAACACCGTTGATCCGTTAAACGGGGTATCCAAATAAAGGTATTCCTTGTAATTTTCGCCAAACAACCGCGCGGCAAGCAAAGCAGGAAAAATAAAAACGCCCAACTGGTTAAGGAATTGTATTTCCCTCAAATAGGCGGGATAAGCCATGATATTCGCCATCATTTCGTTGATAGCCTCTACATTGAAACCCGATTTCAATGCAATAAGAAATGCGGAAGCTGCACTTCCCGCCACGCTTCCGATAAGTACAATACCGACAAACAGAAAGAGCCGGACAATGCCGCTCGAATTTTTGAACATAACAGCCATTAATTAATCTCTATTGGAAAAATATTTCATAAACTGCACCCGCTCGTGTAAAGACGGGTCTTGCATTTCATCGAAATTCAATTTGCTTTTAACTTCGTCAATCGACTTCAGTTCTTTGGCAAGCATCCATTCCTCCAAACTGCGGATTATTGCCGAAATAATTTCGTTCCCGTGCTGGTAAACAGTACTGCATAATTCAACGGCAGACGCCCCGCAAAGCAGGCATTTAATAATGTCTTCCCAATCGTGAATGCCCGTGCAGGAAGCGATTGAAATATCCGGAAGTTTCGCGCCGACCAGCGACGTCCACCTAAGCGTATCCGCGATTTCGGCGTTGGAACTGAACACATACCCCGAATTCGCCTGCATCAGGTGAATATCTATATCCGGCTGATAAAAGCGGCTGAAAAGTACAATGCCGTCCGCCCCCACGCCCCGTAAATCATTCGTTAACTTTACAATATGGCTAAAATATTTACTCATTTTCACAATCACCGGAATATTTACAAGCGATTTCACTTTTCGGGTAATGCGCAAATAGATGTCCTCAATTGTGTTTTCAGGTCGGTCAATTTCGGTATTCAGCCCGAAAATATTCAGTTCAATCGCGTCGGCGCCAGCTGTTTCAATTTGGCGGACAAAATCAATCCATCCGTTGTCGCGATAGCAGTTAATGCTCGCAATCACCGGAATCCGACACGCTTCTTTGGATTGCTTTATCAATTGCAGGTAATCGTCCAACAACATGCCGTTGAAGGAATTGAGGATATAATCGTGTACTTTCGCCTCTTCCGTCCAAATGTTCCGACCGGTTTGCAGTTCAATTTGTTCCTCAAAAATAGAGGGCAATATGACGGCGCCCGCCCCCGCTTTTTCGAGCGCGGCGTTTTTTTCCGGCGTATTCGTTAACCCGGAACTTCCGATAATAACAGGATTATTTAAATTTAACCCCGCAAAATTCGTCGTTAAAATTTTTTTCATCTGGTTATTTTATAGAGTTAAAAACTAAGAACTGAGATTTTTTTAACTCTTAGTTCATTTAAATATTTTGCCGCCAATTCTCACCATCGTCCCGCCTTCCTCAATCGCGATGCGATAATCGTTGCTCATCCCAATAGACAGTTCGATAAAAAACCGATCGTCGGAAAAATAATCGTTTTTTATTTCCCGAAAAAAAGCGTGCAGATTACCGAATTCACGACGGATTTGCCGCTCCTCGCCGGTGAGGGTAGCCATACCCATAAGACCGGCAATCCGGATATTTTCAAAATCCTTAAAAGCGCGTTCCGCCAGTAATTTCTTGACTTCTTCATAAAGAAAACCGAATTTGTGCGTTTCCTGTGCGATATGAATTTGCAACAAAACATTGATTTTCCGGTTGTGTTTTCCGGCTTGTTTATTAATTTCTTCCAAAAGCCGCAGGCTGTCAACGCTTTGAATGGTGTGAACAAAAGGCGCGATATACCTGACTTTGTTTGCCTGCAAATGACCGATGAAATGCCACTCAATGTCTTTCGGTAAATGTTCGTATTTGGGGAGCAATTCCTGCACGCGGTTTTCCCCGAAAATCCGCTGCCCGGCACGGTAAACCTCCAACAAAACGGATTCTGGCTGAAACTTAGAAACAACCGTCAAACGGACATTGCCGGGCAAAGCATCCCGAATTTGCCGAAAGTTTTCAACCACGCTCATTCTTCTGTTTTTTCGTGTGAAAACGGAAAGACGTCCATAATCATCGTTTCGGCAACCGAAGCGAGCGTATAATCGCCCATTGTTCCTTTCATTCCTTCTTCCAAAACGGTAATCGCTTCTTTTATGTCGGAAGCCTGCGCCAGCATGGCAACCGCAGTCTTTTTTTCCATTCCGCTTTTTTCGTCTAACGAGGCAAAAACGACTTTGAAACGGTAATAGCGGTCGCCATTTTCGTTCGTAAACAGTTCCACAATCCGCGCCCGTTTAATGTCGGTTACCATAAATTCGCCGCTGATATAAGGTTTCATTTCCTCGATAATCCGAGCTTCGGCTTCCGTAAACGACAGGGCGTCGACCAAATAAGGTTCGATGACCCGTTTTTGAACTCCATTTTCCATCATTTTCTCGTAAGAGATTTTACATTCAAACCAATTCATGTTTTATAATTGAAAATTAATTAATTCAAAATCGTCGTCATTGCGGGCGTAGCAGAGGATCCCGCGTCAAGCGCGGGATAACGGATAAACGGCGCGTACCGTATTCTTAGTTCTTACAGAGGGCAAAGTTAGTATTTTTTTATGGGAAAAAGAATGTCGACTTTCAATTACGCCTAAATTTCAATAGGCTCAATCGCCCAAACGCACGAAATCAAGTAATCAATTTTTCGTGCGTTCCCTGTCTCATACGAATTTCATCTTCCATTTTTCAAAAGAAAAACCTAACTTTGCAACCATAATTTTATTATCCGATTAGATTATGGTTGACGTAAAAATTGAACCGTCCTGGAAAGAGCAACTGTCTGAGGAATTTACAAAGCTTTATTTTGAGGCGCTCACCGATTTTGTTAGGCGAGAATATGCCTCCACACGCATTTATCCCAAAGGCGCTCAAATATTTAATGCTTTTGAAAAGACGCCTTTTGATAAGGTAAAAGTAGTGATTTTGGGACAGGATCCTTACCACGAACCCGGACAGGCGCACGGTTTGTGTTTTTCGGTAAACGATGGAATTGCCCTGCCTCCTTCGCTTCAAAACATATACAAAGAGTTGCATGACGATTTGGGTATTCCTCCGCAGGCGTCCGGCAATCTGGAACGTTGGGCGGAGCAGGGCGTTTTGCTGTTGAATGCTACGCTGACCGTGAGGGCGCATCATGCCGGCTCGCATCAAAACAAGGGTTGGGAAGAATTTACGGATGCTGTAATCCATAAAGTTGCAGAAGAAAAGGAACATGTGGTTTTTATTCTGTGGGGTTCTTATGCGCAGAGAAAAGGAGGATTTATCGACCCGCAGAAGCATTTGGTTATCAAATCGGCGCATCCATCGCCACTTTCCGTTCATAGGGGGTTTTTCGGAAGCCGTCCGTTTAGTAAAGCCAATAACTATTTGGTGGAAAGCGGACAAACGCCTATACGTTGGTAATGAGTTAAGGACTGAGAATAACCTTAACTCTTAGTTCTCTCGTAGGCTTGGAATCCCTGATGCTTCCGCGAATATTTATCCCAGAACGAACGGTGATAGCGAAGCGCCAATTCCTCATATTTCTTTTCGTCGAATTTCCGCACTCGGGCGTATTCCCTTGCTATAAAAGCAATTGTTTCCTCGTTGCCCCAAAGGCGTCTCAAACCGTAAGCGCCGGTTTTAGGGTCGACGGGCATAAAACGCATCCGGTTGAGGTCGACCAGACAAAAATGATATTCATCGCCGGTTTTTTCATACAGGATATTTCCCGGAGAATAATCCAGTGGAAAAATCGCCTTTTCATGAAGCTCCGCCGTGAACCGGGCGAAAGCGATCGCCAAATCTTTCTTCTCTTCCAAAGTATGGTAGCGAAATTCCTGCAAATTACCCGGATATTCCTTGTATATAGAAACATAATACGAACCGGTCAACAGTCCGTTTGCCCTGTTTTCGATATAGGCAACCGGCTGCGATGTATTGATTTGTCTTTCAATTAATTTCATCGCATGTTTATAGGAACGCTCCGCCTTCGACGGTCGAAAACAGGTGTAAATAATGCGATTAAAGAAAAATGGAATTTTGAACGATTTGACAACGAGTTTTTCATTGTTGGCGTCAAAAATCTTGACATGATTCCGTGCATTATGGATGGTTTCGCCTTCTTTGCCGAAAACATCCGGAATGGCTTCGACAAAAGAAGTTAAATAATCAAAAGCAGGATTTATAACCGTTATCATTTTCTGCCTGCTTTTATTCCTTTAATCACCGCATTTGAAAAGCCGTTGGCTTCCAATTCGTTTAAGCCGCGAATGGTTATCCCGCCCGGTGTGGTTACTTTGTCGATTTCCGTTTCGGGATTTTCTCCGGTGGATTTCAGAAGTTCGGCTGCGCCCAGCATCGTTTCGACCAGCATGTTTTGCGCTTCTTTCGGATACAAACCCATCTCCACGCCAGCCGAAACGGCTGCCCGCACGTAACGGAACAAGTAGGCGATGCCGCAGGAAGTTAGCGCCGTGCCGGCAGCCAGTCGGCTTTCGTCCAACAAAATAGCCGTTCCCAATTCGTTAAAAATCCGTAACAGTAAATCTTTCTGCGTGTCGGAAGCATTGTCAGAAGCAATCAAATTGACGCTTTTCCGTATAGCAATCGCTGTGTTGGGGATGATCCTGAAGATAGCGAGGCTTTGGTTTTCGTCTGAATGTTTTTTCAAAAACGTATTTAATGCGGCAATGTCTACTCCGGCGGCAATGGAAACAAGTATTTGCCTGCCGTAATCCATCTTGGTTTTGATGCGGTCGATTACCTTGTCCACCAGCCAGGGCTTGACAGCCAGAAGAATTATATCCGTATCCGAAACGCTGTTGTAACCGTTCGGTTCGGTATTCAAGCGGGGGATGTCTTTTTTCAAAGCATCCAAAACCTCCTTGTTCACGTCGCAGACGAAAATATCTTCCGCCTTAAACAAACTGCCTTTTACTAATCCGCGAACGATGGCGCCTCCCATATTTCCGGCGCCGATGATTGTTATTTTCATGCTGTTTATATTTTTATTGCCACCAATTTATACTCATTTTATTCATGTTAATTCGTGCATTAGCGGCATAAATTAATCTTTAATCTTCCGAAATCTCTTCAAAAATTCCTCCGCCTCCGCCATTGTTACGGAAAGCGGCGGCAACAGGCGAAACACGTGCGTCCCCGTTGCGCCCGTGAATACTTTTTCCTCAAACAACAGCTTGTCTCGCATGGACTTAATCGGTTCCGCAAACTCGACGCCGATCATCAAACCGTGTCCGCGCACCTCTTTGACCGGTTGCAGTTTTTTTAATTCTTTCATTAAAAAGGCGCCGACTTTGGCTGCATTTTCCACCAGATTTTCCGCTTTAATTACGTCGGCAACTGCAATTGCCGCCGCACAAGCCAGATGGTTTCCGCCGAAAGTTGTCCCCAACTGTCCATGCACCGCCTGAAATTTGGGCGCGACCAACATACCCGAAACGGGAAATCCGTTGCCCATGCCCTTCGCAATCGTAATAATATCGGGACGAATAGCGGCATACTGGTGGGCAAAAAACCGTCCGGAACGCCCGTAACCCGACTGTATCTCGTCCAAAATCAAAACCGTACCCGTTTCTTCGCAACATCTGCTTAACTCCTGCAAAAAGGATGGTTCCGGCACGCGGATTCCCCCAACCCCCTGTATTCCTTCAATAATCACGCTTGAAACATCTCCCCGCAAAAGCGTTTTCCTCACCGGTTCAATATCGTTGAGCGGAAAGAAAACGACGTCCATGTTTTCATTGATCGGCGCTTTATATTTTTCATTATCAGTTGTTTGAACGGCGGCGGCGGTTCTTCCGTGAAAAGTGTTTCGGAACGCGATGACTTTTTTTCGTGAATTGTGGAAAGAAGCCAGTTTCAAAGCGTTCTCGTTGGCTTCTGCGCCCGAATTAACCATAAAAAGCGAATAATCGGGATAACCCGACAGCGCACCGAGTTTTTCGGCGTATTCATTTTGCAGGGAATTGAGTACGGCGTTGGAATAGAACCCGATACGTTTCAACTGACTGGTAAGCGCATCCACATAATACGGATGGGAATGCCCGATGGAAATCACGGCATGACCGCCGTAAAAATCTAAATATTCTACGCCGTTTTTGTCGTAGATTTTGCAGCCTTGCGCCCTGACGGGTTCGATCTGCCAGCGGGGATATACGTCGAAAAAATTCATGTTGCTATTGTTATGTGTTTATATCTTTTGTTTGCTCAATCAATCTGTCAAAATTCACGTTGTAGTTTTTGCCGTCATCGGCAGTATGCCGGAAATTCCGCCCTCAGCCAAACGTTTTTCATCTTCTACCCGCATGGCGATGCCGTTTTCGCCGTTTTATGGTTTAATTCTTACTATCTGGTCGTTTTGAAGAATGATCAAATCTTCATTGTTACGTCTTTTGGATGCAAGTAAATCTTTGTAGGATTTTTCAAGACCGCGTAAAATTTTATCCGTCAATTCGTCATTTTCTTTTTTTGTTGCCATAAGTTGCTAATTTATTAAATTTTACATTGTTAATGACAGTCATATCGGAATTATTGATTTTTTTAGCAATCAGTTCATAAACGCCTTCCGAATTATCAAAAACCAGCACATTATCAAAAACAGGAATATAAATATCAAACAAATTCCTGATTCCCGCAAGATATCGCCTCTCAATCACATTGAGTTCAATATTATGTCCGCCTTTCAAAACCCTTTCCAGTACTCTGTTTTTGCCAGTTCAACGGTTTGCAGCCAAAAGAAAATCAGGGTTACATTATATCCCCTGCTTTTTGCTGCAAGTATTGTATTTTTATAACTTCTGGTCGCAAGCGTTGTTTCAAATGCAAAACTTTCATTGTTTCCCAACGGGTTATTAATCCTTCCCGTTGCAATGGATGCTTTTTCCGGTTGAAAAGGCGACAGTCCCTTTGCAATTTCATCGGCATTGACAAATTCTTTGCAATTCAAAATTTTGGGCAAAACCACACAGGAAGCGGTGGTTTTCCCTGCTCCATTGCATCCCGATATTATATACAAATTTTTGCTCACACGGCAAAATTACAAAAAATATACTAAAATCCGCTTGCTTTCAGCCTCAACCCTGTTTTTTCATCCAGACCGAACATCAGGTTGAAATTCTGTACGGCTTGTCCCGAAGCGCCTTTCAAAAGATTGTCGATCACCGAAATAATCAACAGTTTGTTGCCGAATTTTTCCAAATACAGCACACACTTATTGGTATTCACCACTTGTTTCAAATCGGGATTTTTGCCGGTAACAAAAGTAAATGCAGCATCCTTATAAAATTCATTGTACAAAGCATTTGCTTCTTCCGTCGATAAATCGCAATCCGTGTAAACGCTTGCAAAAATGCCCCTTGAGAAATTCCCCCTCACGGGAATAAAGTTGAGCGAGGAGGTCAATTCGGGTTGCAAGCGGTGCAACGATTCGTTGATTTCCGGCAGATGCTGGTGTTCAAAGGCTTTGTAAGCCGAAAGATTATTGTCCCGCCAACTGAAATGGGTGGTTGCCCCCGGTTTCACCCCCGCGCCGGTCGCGCCGGTAATTGCGTGAACATGCATCTCGCCCGTTATCATTTGGGACGCCGCCAGGGGCAATAACGCCAACTGTATTGCCGTTGCGAAACAGCCCGGATTGGCTACATGCGCCGCTTTTCCGATTTGCGTACCATTTAATTCCGGCAAACCGTAAACGAAATCCCCTGCTGTTTTTTGGTGACGGTAATCGGTTGACAAATCAATGATTTTTACACGCGGAGGAACGGGATGGGTTTCCAGAAACTTGCGGCTGTCGCCGTGCGCCGAACAGAGGAAGAGCGCGTCAATTGCCTCCCATCCCCCTTGCGGCGGAGTAAGGTCTGTGAATGTCAAATCCGTCTCGCCGACCAAACCGCCGTGCAGGTCGGCAATTTTGTTTCCGGCATTGCTTGTGCTGTGAACGAACGCGATTTCCACATCCGGATGGTTAATCAGTATGCGAAGCAATTCGCCTGCGGTATAGCCGGCGCCGCCTATAATTCCTGTTTTTATCATATAATTCTTTTTTATTTGTTTGTTATTTAAAAATAAGCGTTATATTTGCAACGTAATTGGGGAGACGTCAGTACGTCACCCCCCCTAAAAAGGGAAAATAGCTTAGGTTGTTTTCCCTTTTGATTTATTAAATACTTTTCGCAGTTTATCGACGTCATACACTTTGACTTCACCGCTATGCATTCTTATTATTATTGTCTTGATTTCTTTTGCTCTATCTCCCTGTAAAGCAGCTTTTATACCAAGCCACATATCGTACATTTTATACTGTATTTCCGTGTAAATAAACACTTCCGAAACAAGTTGCCTTGAGGCTTCTTTTATGCTGTTTTGGGCGGCGTTTTTCCCATTCTCGGTAATCGGTATTTTCGCATCCGAAAATTTATTACTGATTAAATTCAGCGCATCCGGGTTTTTAACTCCGTGTTGATTCTTGACGCTCAAAAGTTTATATTTATATCCATACTCTTTCGCAAGAAAAGTGTAAACCTTAATGTTTTTATCTTGTTCCTGTTCGTTTTGTCTGAAATTTTCAGGAATTCTTATTTCTCCGCCGCTCTTATATTTTACCGTTTCCAATTTTCTTTTGGTTTCCGTCTTTTTTGATTGTGCAAATTTACGGATATTTTTCACAGCGCCATCATATGTTACGCAACCCGTTTCGTCAATCTTTGGCGCTTCCGGCAATAATCGTTACCTTTGGCGCGCAAGGCACAATTCAGAAATAGTATGAAACAGACTTTATTTTTAATCCCCGTCTGCCTGCTTTGCATGGCATTTCGGGGAAATATGCAGGCGCAACAATTCAAGACCGGCGCATTTTCCGACAGGGTAAAAACCCTGCAAGTGCATCCCGCAGATAAATGGGACGCCGCGCCGATTGCAGATTTGAACGGCGAAATCGTAATCAATTTCGACGTGATGGAAGCCGCACCCGGCGCATTTACCTATACCGTAACGCATTGCAATGCCGACTGGACGCCCTCGCAATTAATTCAATCCGAATTTATGAGTGGTTTCCAGAACCCTTATGTTGACGATTATACCCAATCTTTCAATACGACGGTAAATTATGTCAATTACCGCATCGCTTTTCCCAACGAAAACATCCGACTGAAAGTGTCTGGAAATTATGCCGTTCTGGTTTTCCCCGAACACGATGATACGCCTATTTTATGCGCCTGTTTTTCGCTTATGGAGCGGAAATCGGATATTTTTATGCAGGCGACTTCGCAAACCGACCGTGGCATGAACAGTTTTTATCAGCAGGTTAATTTTACGATCACTTACGGCAATGAAGTGAAAACGCCCATGCAGGATTTGAAAGTGTATGTGCGACAGAATAATCGCGCCGACAACGAGGCGGCTTTGCTGAAACCCCTGCGCATACAGGGCAATCAGCTTATTTACGAACATATTCCCGCGCTGATATTCGAAGCCGGCAACGAATACCGGAATTTTGAGATGACAACCCGCCGATACAATGGTCTGAACATCGAAGCCATCAAATATTTTTCCCCCTATTATCATGTTATGCTGTACCCCGACCCTGTTCGCGCCGGACGTTCCTACTCCTATTATGAAGATATTAATGGCAAGTTTTTTATTCGCACCCTTTCGGGAACGGAAGCCCATACGGAGGCAGATTATTACGTTGTTCATTTTTTCCTTTCCTGCGAAAAGCCTTTTCCCGAAACGGTTTACATTTTAAGCGAAGCGTTTAACAACCTGCTGGACGAACGGAGCAAAATGGACTATAATCCGCAGGCTGGCGGTTACGAAAAATCCGTGCTGTTGAAAGAGGGTTATTACAACTATCTGTATGTTACGCAGAAAAACGGCAGTCCGACCGGCAGCGCCGCTTTGCCGGAAGGCAATTATTACCAGACGGAAAACGAATACCGAGCGATGATTTATTTTCGCCGCACCGGCGACAAATACGATCAATTGATAGGAACGCAAACAATACGATTCAAATAAGCCATGCTGCTGTTTTACGTTCCCGATATAGCCGACCTGCCGCAACTTCCAGAACAGGAAGTCGGACATTGCCTGAAAGCCTTGCGGATGCGCGTCGGCGACATTGTGCATGTAACCGACGGAAAGGGAAATTTATACAAAACCGCTCTCCTCGAAACGCATCCCAAACATTGCCGGCTGGACATTTTGGAAATCATTCCCCAAACGCCGATCCGGAAAGAGCGGATAACCATCGCTTTGGCGCCGACAAAGAACATGGAACGAACGGAATGGTTTGCCGAAAAAGCGACGGAAACGGGTATCGAAGCCATCGCGTTTCTGAATTGCCGTTTCTCGGAACGCAAAGAAATTAACATGGAACGCATGAACAAAATACTCGTTTCGGCGATGAAACAATCCCTGAAATTCCGGTTGCCCCAATTGCAGGAAATGACCGCTTTCCGGCAATTCATCGCGCAAAGTTTTGACGGGCGGAAATTTATCGCCCATTGCCGTCCCGGAGAAAAAACTTTGCTGTCGAAAGCATATCGTCCGGGCGAAAATGCCTTAACGCTTATTGGACCGGAGGGCGATTTCAGCGAAGAGGAAGTAGAATTAGCCATCAGGCAGGGATTTACTCCCGTCTCTCTGGGCGAAAGTCGGCTGCGGACGGAAACGGCGGCGTTGCTTGCCTGTCAAACCTTTCACATCATCAATCAATTGTCCAAAAAATGAAAAAACGGTTCATACGAATTGCCCTGTGGACGCGGAATATTACGATATTCCTGTTTGTACTCAGCCTGTTGCCGGTACTTTTGTATAAATATGTCCCGGTTTGTTACACCCCGCAGATGTTGACTCGCCGGCACATTTCCCACCGGTGGCGACCGCTGACGGAGATTTCCCAACACCTGACGCAAGCCGTCGTCGCATCGGAAGACAATTTTTTCCTGATACACAACGGATTTAACAATAACCGGTTTGTAATAGATTCCACCAAACTATTCCGGAGCATGCTATTGAGGGAAAACAAAACCGTTTCTCAACAAACCGCCGATGCGGTGTTCCTTTTGTCGGGGCGTTCCTCGATTCACAACGCGCTCGAAACGTATTTCACCCTATTAATCGAATTTGTCTGGGGCAAAAAACGCATCATGGAAGTTTACCTCAATACAAAAGAAATGGGCGACGGGATTTTCGGCGCGGAAGCGATTGCCGAAAAAAAATTTCAAAAGACGGCAGCCCAATTGTCGGCTTCCGAAGCGGCTTTGATTACGACGGCTTTCCCGAATCCCAAAATGTTTGATTCCGGCAAGCCGACAAGCTACATGCTGAAACAGCAGGCAAAAACCGCTACCCTGATGGCTAAAATCATTCCGGTCGAAATGGGCGGGTCAACATCGCCAACCGGAAATAATCAACTTGAAAACAATGCGCCAACCGGAATACGCTGATTGGGGACTGACGCCCTACGCCGAAGCATACGAACGGCAAAAAGCCCTGTTTGACGCAGCTGTCGAGCGGAAAACAGATCGCAAACCCGCCCGCAACACCTTAATATTCTGCGAACACCCCCACGTAATCACCATCGGCAAACACGGATCGAATGCCAACCTGCTGTTGCCCGAAGAAATCCTGAAAGAGAAGCAAATACCGCTGTTCCACGTGGACAGGGGCGGGGATGTTACCTATCACGGACCCGGTCAATTAGTCGGCTACCCGATACTGGATTTGGAGTCGTTCCGGATTGGCTTGAAAGAATATATTTACCGGATAGAAGCCGCCGTCATTGATTTACTGGCGGAGTATAATATTAAAGGAGAACGGCTCGCAGGCGCGGCGGGCGTTTGGATAAACGCAGGCAGGGCGGGGGAAGCGCGGAAAATCTGCGCCGTCGGCGTCAAGAGTAGCCGTTACGTTACGATGCACGGGTTTGCTCTGAATGTTTTTACCGATTTGGAATATTTCAATCTGATTAATCCCTGCGGATTTAAGGATAAGGGGGTAACTTCCATGGAACAGGAATTGGCGCGGGAGGTTGCGATGGGGGAGGTGAAGGGGCGGTTATTGGCATGTTTTGTTCGTCGGGTGGCGGAGGGTTGAATGGCAGTTGTTTGCGGTGGTACTGCTCAGCATCTCTTCGGGAACGCTCCATGGCGTTTTATTGTCGTTCAGGAGATTAAAGAGGTTGTCGATGTTGCTGAACTGCTCGTCGATGGTGCCGTGCCACCGCCGGATGCTGGCAATTATTTCGTCGGAGATGTCGGCATAAGTAACCGCCCTCAGCGCAAAAGCAATGGTGAATACTTCGCCGTCAGACAGGAAAATTCCCAAAGCGGGAAAGCAGGCAAAAAACAAACATGCCAAGCCGAAAACAACGCCGGCAAAAAAATCAAATTTCTAATAATTGTTTTCATTTCTTTGATTATTAAAAGGTTATTGCTATTGAATATAAAATCAACAAGTGCAAAAAGCAAAAAAATGCTTCGGATTTTGTTTTTATCTCTCACGAGTTTTTTTC
>JAIRKO010000033.1 GCA_031260045.1 Dysgonamonadaceae bacterium
ATTTCGGGCGCCTTCGGGAATTATTTTTTTCCTTAGAGCGATAACCTCGCTTATATCCATATCGTACCAATGAATAGCGCCATTGTCTATGCGGGAGAAAGTAGTATCAAACCCCGCTCCAATATTAACCACAGTTGCATTGGGATGTTCTGAAATAAAATGTTTGATGACGTCATCCATTTTCCGACCTCGAACGATATAAGCCAATCCGCCGTATTCGCCAAATGCTTTTTCTATTTCACCGAAATCATAATCCAATGAATTGATAATACCGATAGCCTCCTTATCGTCCAGAATTTCAGGATAAAGCTTGCTATAAACAGCCCTGCCCCAAACAGGAAACATTAAGGTTTTTTGTACGCCCCGGAGCGTCGAAATTTCTTTTGTATCCATTTTTCTATTTTCTTTTTTGTAATTATTCGTTAACTCTTATCATATCCACAAGTCGCAAAAAATAATCATTGCTCCAAATATCCATTTCCGCAGGATTTTTAATGAACGGGCGGACATCGTTTTTCACGGCGTTGATGTCCGTTTTCATAATTCGTTCTTTCAACAGGTTTTTGAAGTTTTCTATTGAAAAGTTATTTTCCGGAAAGTGATTGAGTTGTTCCGTTCTTTGTCGTAAATGCAAGAAATTCAACGGGACGTTATTCCGCACATACCACTCAAAATCGTACCAATCGCGCCCTTTGACCCTGCCTTTCCAATTACGGAACAGCAAAGCGTGCATTTTCCCCGCATATAAATCAGACAGCGTATAGCACCGGCACATAAACGAAAACGGCAACATCAAAAGCTTGTGTTCGGTGGCAAAACCTAAAGGCGGTAGCGTATCAATTTCAATTTTGATTTTTATGCTTTTTTCGGTTGTAAATTGCAGATTATAAACGTCCGGACTGTCTTTCAAAAATGCCGATTTCACGTTTGCAGGCGTTTTTTTGTCTTTCTTTGTGATACTGACGTCCCGCCCCAATGCCTTAAATTCGGTAATAATACTGTCGAAATAATTTTCCAGCTTAAAATTTTCATCCGGTTGCAGGAGCGAAAAATCCATATCTTCGGAAAATCGCTGCAAACCGTAAAAAATCCGCAGGCAAGTGCCGCCATAAAACGCCGCACGGTCGAAAAAACCGCCGCGATACAGCCCTGCCAGCGCGATTTGCTGCATTGTCTCATGAATTGCATTTTGCTTTTCTTCTTTTGTTGTTGGCGAATAACGTGCAAACATTTCATCAAAAACACTATTTCTCATTCGATAATAATTTTATAAGTTGCGTTAATTCCGTTTTTTTTCTGCCAAATGCGAGACATTCTTCAACGATGTGAACATTAAACGAAGTCAATGCCGACATTTCAAACCTTAAATCCTCTTCCAAATATTCGCTCATTGCCTTTACCGACTGCAAACGCAAATTACCGGTGCATAAAATCAAGTCGCACAATGCTTTTTCGGGCGTGGCAATAAGAAAGCAGAATGATTTGTCAATAATTTCCTGTTTTATACCAATTTGAAAATATGGAGCGGGTATTTTCACATACTCAAATTGTCCTGTCGGAGTGTCGTACCGTTTGTACATTTTCGTACAAACAGAGCGCATGGCATATACTCTTTCGGGAATTAAACCGTAATGCGCGAGAGCTGATTCAAGCGAAACGCATGAAGGTCCGTACAAATGATTCGCCACCAATTCGCGTGAAATTTCTTGATTATGAACTTGTCTTGAAACCACATACAAGTCGCGCTTAATCCTGATGATAAACCCTTTGCGCTCCAAATCGGCAACTTTATTTTCGGGAAACTTCAAATTGCCATAGAGCGAATACAAAATATCTTTATTGACGGGGATAATTCCCAAACCCTTTAATCTTTCCATATTCTTCAAAAAATATTTCCGCAAAGGTAGTAAAATTTCAATAGATAATGGAGAAAAAGTCCAATAACCATTAAAATTTTACTGCAATTTCGCATTACATCATGCGAGAAGGTTTTTTGTACGCTCTGGAGCGTCGAAATTTCTTTTGTATCCATCTTTCCATAACTAAAAAATAAACGGTATCAGTCGTTTTGTTCGTTTCATGTACTCCCTGTACTGTTCGCCGAAACGTTCAATCATCAACTTTTCCTCGTCGGGAATACGGACGCTGAGAAGGATTACCAAGCCCGTCGAGATGGTGAGGGCGTAAAACCAGTTGGCGGTGATGAGCGCAAACGAAACCAACCACAGCATCATGTTGGAATACATAGGATGGCGCACTCTTTTGTAAGGACCCGCAGTAATCAGCGTATGCTTCCTGCGAATCTCAAGTACGGGGCTCCAGTTGTCGCCCAGCGTTTTGTGTATCCGGTAAAACCACCATATGCCGTAAACGCCGACGGCGAAACCGGCAATGCGCACGCTATCGGGCAAAGCATACTGCCCGAACGACAGCCAGCCGGTGAACAGCCATATCATTCCCGGAACGGCAAGCGCAAGGGCCATCATTTGCGTCAGCAGCTTTTCGCGTTTCGGCGCAATTTCCGACTCCGTCGTTGCGTGCGTCTGCTTGTACCGTTTTTGGTAGTACATGCGGATAAGGTTCATGGCTATCACCAGCGCCGCCAATAAAATTTTGTATGCAATGTCGTTCATTATACAGCTATTTTAATTGTTCTACATTTATACCCCTTACAACTTACAACTTACGACTTACAACCGTTAAATTAGAAAGGCAAATCATCAACAGTTTTAGGTTGCTGTCGGAACTGCAATAGGTCTTGATTAGTCAACATCCAATTCTCTCCTTTCGGTGTCAACTTACAAGCAATATATTCATTTTGATTATAATCAGTATCTTTAAATGTTTCAATCATTCCATTTTTTATCAATGCTCTAACACCTACACCTGTTGCAATATCAGTGTAACCTGATTTATTCA
>JAIRKO010000018.1 GCA_031260045.1 Dysgonamonadaceae bacterium
TCGGCTTGAATATACGGCAGAACAACAAAACCAAGTTTGACCAGTTCTTCCGTAGCCTTTAAGGTTTCTACAGGGTCGGGCAAAAGATAGCGCGGGTCTGGGTGGATTTCCAGTTTCAACCAGTCGGTCTCGAAAGCGTCGCGCGCCAGCTGTGCGGCGAAAACGGCTTCTTTGGCGTTGCGAACGCCCGAAGTGTTCGGCAACAACCGGATGCCGGGGCGCTTGATATGCAGCAACATATCGTCCTGTTTGTTGTTGAAGTCCAAGCGCTTCATTGCAACAGTCACCATTTGCGTTTGTGAGGCTTCAATCGCCCTGCCCATGAGTTCGTTTGAACTGAATTTTCCGGTTCCGAGAAAGAGCCGCGAGGTAAATTCTGTTCCTGCTATTGTTAGATTTTTCATTGTAAGTAAATGTTCATAATTAGGTCATATTTTTTTCTGGATTGCTTCACCGCTTCGCGGTTCGCAATGACAGGTGCGGTATTTAGCTTCGCCGATTTTCAATTAACCTCACTGCGTCATTGCAAAGGCGAAGCCTGAAGCAATCCATAATTAAAAAATATAATTTAATTTTTCACACATACTTATGTTTTTGGGCGCGTAAAATTTTCAGGCTTCCCGGTTCACCGTCCGCATGTCGCCGGTTTTGTTGAAAGTATTGTGAAAAGACAGCGCAGTTGCCATATTTTGAGGCGTATGTCCTTTTTGTCCGGAATTCAAATATTCCCTTAACAAATTTTTGTAAATAGGATCTACGCAGTTATTGATGATTTCTTCCGCCCGCTGAACCGGCGATTTGCCTCTCAAATCGGCAATCCCGTGTTCGGTAATCAGGATTTTCACGGAATGTTCGCTATGATCGACATGCGACACCATCGGCACGATGGCGCTGATTTTCCCGTCTTTAGCCGTAGATGGCGTTGTGAAAACGGATAAATAGGCGTTCCGGCAAAAATCGCCCGACCCGCCGATGCCGTTCATCATTTTTGTACCTAAAACGTGGGTTGAATTAATATTCCCGAAAATATCCGCTTCCAGAGCCGTATTAATGGAAATCAGTCCCAAACGGCGAGCGATTTCCGGACTGTTGGAAATTTCCTGCGGACGGAGCAGCAACTTGGGTTTAAATGCCGGAAGATTGCGATATACTTCTTCCAAAATGGGCGTACTCAGGGTTAGCGAACAGCCACTGGCAAATTTCACGTTCCCTTCTTTCATCAGTTTGACGACCGAATCCTGAATCACTTCGGTATAAACATCAAAAGGCGGAATGTCCTTGTCGGCTCCCATCGCGCCAAGCACGGCGTTTGCTACATTTCCAACGCCCGACTGCACGGGAAGGAAAGTAGCCGGAATACGTCCCGCCCTGATTTCGGCAGACAGGAAACCAGCCACGTTTTGCCCGATTTGCTCGGTTACTTTGTCCGAAGGCGTGAAAGCGCCCACTTCGTTGGGCAGGTTGGTTTCAACGATACCCACAATTTTTTTCGGATCTACCTGAATATAAGGAACGCCAATCCGGTCGCCCGGCGCGTAAACAGGAATTTCCCTGCGCACAGGAGGATCAGCCGGTTCGTATATATCATGTATTCCCGCCAGTTCTTTGGGATGATAGCGGTTGAATTCAATAACAATCCTGTCGGCAAGGTGCGCCACGGTGGGAGCGATACCCACGCCCGAAGTAAGATAAATTTTTCCGTCATCTGTAATATCGCACACTTCCAATATAGCCCAATCGGGTTTTGGAAGAAATCCGTAGCGAAGATACTGCGCCAGTTCGGAGAGGTGCAAATCAAAATAATGAGCGTCGCGGTTGTTTAATTCCATCCGCATGTCCTTTGAGGACTGATAAGGCGTGCGGAATTTGACCGCATGAGCGCGGGACAGGCATCCGTCGATCGAATCGCCGGTAGAAGCGCCGGAGTACATGCCCACCTTGAAAGGATTTCCCTTCGCATGTTCTTCTTCCGCTTTTTTTGCCAACGCCATCGTTACTACTTTTGGGCAACCGGCGGCTGTAAAACCGCTGAATCCGATTACATCTCCGTCTTTAATAAGCGAAGCGGCTTCCTCAGCCGTTAATTTTTTATAAGCCATGTTTTTTGCTCTTGAATTTGGGTGCAAAGGTAACGAATATTTTTACATGATAAGTTCAATTAGTAAATGTCGCCGAAAATTTCCAAAAAATAAAGAACCGAAACAAGAAAAGCGCTATCTTTACCGCCGAAACCCGCGTTGAGTACAATCAACTTAACATCACGCCATGACCAAAATTATTAACCAAGCCGTTTTTGTACGTTTGTCCCTGTTTTACATTGCCGGAATTATTGTCCAAACGCATTGGGATTTGTATCCGCTTTGGATTTATGCCGGAATTCTGTCTATCCCGCTCATCGCCCTGTCTTTTTTGCCTACTGTCGTCCGTTTGTATTCTTGGCGGTGGCTGTTTGGTTTCGGACTGTTTTTGCTGTGCTTTTCTTCGGCGGCTATCCTGAGCCGGAACCGGTGGAATGCTTCCGAATGGCAAGGGCGCGCGGAGGAACGCATTTACCGCGTTCAAATTCTCGACGAACCGGCGAAGAAGCCCAAAACCCTGATGTTCCGCGTCGGCATTGGCGGGCAAAAAGCCTTGATTTATCTTCCGATCGACAGTCTTGCGGCGGCTTTGCGTCCTTCGGATTGGCTGATAATCAAAGCCTGTTTTGAAAAAACCGACCAAATGTTTCTCCGCAAAGAAGGAATTGCCGCTCGCGCTTTTGTCCGTAAAAATCACTGGGAAAAGGCGGATAATCGCGCCGAAGGATTTAACCTGCGCTTTGCGGCTTTGCAGTGCCGGCAGGCTTTGTTGAACCGCCTGCGGGAAACCGTTCCCGATGAAAAATCTTTTGCCGTGGGCGCCGCCATCCTGCTGGGTTATACGCAGGATTTGGATAAAGATCTCAGGCAGACTTTCGCGGCTACGGGCGCTTCGCACGTATTGGCTATCAGCGGTTTGCATTTTTCTATTATTTACGGCATCCTTTATTTTCTTTTTTCTTTTCTGGGAAATCATAAAAAGGGAAGAATTGTGCGACAGGCAATTATCCTGCCCCTGCTGTGGTTTTTTGTTTTCCTGACGGGCATGGGAGCGTCGGTTATCCGCGCGGCGGTGATGATAAGCCTGTGGGGAGCGGGGAATGCTTTTTTATATAAATCGTTCGGTATTAATACGGTGGGTGCGGCGGCTTTTTTTATGTTGCTCTACAATCCTTTTAATCTGTATGATGTGGGGTTTCAGTTGAGTTTTTCGGCTGTTGCGGCTATCATACTGATTAATCCGCATTTGGTAAAACTATGCGAACCGCGAAATCCGGCAATTCGCTATGTATGGGAACTGTCCTGCGTTTCCACTTCCGCCCAGTTGGGGACAGCCCCGCTGAGCATGTATTATTTTCACCAGTTTCCCTTGCTGTTTTTGGTTACCAATTTATTTGCCATTCCGGCGACAACCGTTATTTTGTGTTTAACGCCCCTGTCTTTACTGTTGCAGTGGTTGCCCGCGAACCGGTTACTCAACCTGTTTATTGTGGGATTGGAAAAAATAGAAGCAATTCCCAACCAGTTGATTGAGAATGTTTTTTTAAGCGAAGCGGACGCCGTATACATTACTTGCCACGTAATTCTTTTTGTTCTGCTGATGGTAAAAAAGCGGATGTATTATTTGTATTTGCTGCTTCTTAGCATTTTGTTGCAGGTTATCGGTTAAAGAAAGCTCGCGTGCATCGCCGCCGCCGCCTGCCGCCCGTCGCCCATAGCGAGGATAACGGTTGCGCCGCCCCTCACAATATCGCCGCCGGCGAAAACGTCCGGCAAATCGGTTTGCAGGCTATCTTCGTTCACAACAATCGTTCCTCGCTGGCTAACGTTCAACCCGCCAAAAGCGTCCGGAATAAGCGGGTTGGGAGAAACCCCCGTCGCCACGACAACCAAATCCGCATCCACCGTTTCAACCGCACCGGGAATTTCCACCGGTCGCCTGCGCCCGGAAGCGTCCGCTTCGCCGAGTTGCATTTTTTGGAGAACCGCCTGTTTGACGCGCCCCCGTTCGTCGCCGATGTATTCAATGGGATTATGCAGCGTGAGGAAAATAACGCCTTCTTCCTTAGCGTGTTTCACTTCTTCCAGCCGGGCGGGCATTTCTTCTTCCGAACGGCGATAAATAATCATGGCTTTTTCGGCGCCCAAACGGCGGGCTGTCCTCACGGAATCCATCGCCGTATTTCCGCCTCCGATTACGACGACGTTTTTCCCCATAAAAACAGGCGTTTCCGCACCTTCGCGCCCTGCGCCCATCAGGTTAATGCGCGTCAGGTATTCGTTGGACGACAAAACGCCGGGCAAGTTCTCGCCCTGTATGTGCATAAAATTGGGCAACCCCGCGCCACTCGCCGCGAAAATACCCTTAAAACCCTGTGCATGCAAATCTTCGTAAGAAAGCGTTTTCCCGACAATGCAGTTTGTGATAAACTTTACGCCCATCTTGTGAAGGATGTCAATTTCCGCATCCACAATACGGTTCGGCAAACGAAATTCGGGTATCCCGTATTTCAACACGCCCCCGATTTCGTGCAACGCTTCAAACACCGTCACATCGTAACCGTATTTTGCCATGTCGCCGGCAAAAGACAGCCCGGCAGGACCGGAACCGATTACGGCAATCTTAATTCCGTTACCGGCAACCGGTTTCGGCGCAGAAATCGAACCCTGTTCCCGCTCATAATCGGCGGCAAAACGTTCCAGATAACCGATGGCGACCGGTTGGCTTTTCATTTTCAGGTGAATACACCGGCTTTCGCATTGTTTTTCCTGCGGGCATACGCGACCGCATACCGCCGGTAACGCCGAAGTTTCTTTCAAAGTCCCGGCGGCTTCCAATATTTCGTTTCGTTCGATATGCTTGATAAACTTGGGAATATTCACCCCCACCGGGCAACCGCTCATGCAGGACGAATCGGGACAGTCCAGACAACGTTTCGCTTCTTGCACAGCCTGTTCCTGCGATAAACCCATATTGACCTCGTCATAACTGCGGCTGCGGTATGCAGCATCTAATTCCGGCATTTTCACGCGGGGAATTGCCATGCGGTCTTTGTTTTTCATACTTTCCCGCAACGCTTTCCGCCACAACTCGTTTCTCTCTTCTTTATTTCCCATCTCTTATTTCTTAACTCTTAGTTTACTCATACTCTTTGTAGGCATTCAACCGCATCAGCATTTCGTCGAAATCGACTTGGTGAGCGTCAAATTCGGGACCGTCCACACACACAAAGCGGGTTTTCCCGCCGACCGTAACGCGACACGCGCCGCACATCCCCGTCCCGTCAACCATAATCGTATTCAGGGAAGCCACCGTAGGAATTTTGTATTTTTCGGTCAACAGGGAAACGTATTTCATCATCACCGCAGGTCCTATCGTTACGCACAAATCAACTTTTTCGCGGTTAATAATTTGCTCAACGCCTTGGGTAACCAACCCTTTTTGTCCGTATGAACCGTCGTCGGTCATTATAACTACTTCATCGGCAATACTTCTCATTTCTTTTTCCAGAATAATCAAATCCCCGGTTCTGGCTGCCAAAACGACGGACACCTTATTGCCCGCCTGCTTCATGGCGCGAGCAATCGGATACATGGGAGCGGTTCCCACGCCGCCGCAAGCGCACACCACCGTGCCGAAACGCTCAATATGAGTGGCTTTTCCCAAAGGTCCTGCCAAATCGTCGATATATTCGCCTTCGTTGAGGGCGCAAATTTTCCGCGTGGATTTGCCTGCCTGTTGAATGATTAGGGTAATCGTACCGTTTTGAATATCCGAATCCGCAATAGTCAAAGGGATACGTTCGCCGGATTTCCCCACTCTCAGGATAACGAAATGTCCGGGCTTACCGGACTTTGCAATTAACGGAGCTTCAACCGCAAACCTAACTACATTCTCGGATAAAACTTCCTTTTTAACGATTTTATTCATATTTTGCTTGACAAATTCTTAATTTGAGTGCAAATTTACATGATATTTTTAATATAATATCATGATTTGTTTGCTTTTTGAAAATAATAATGAAACAATGGGTTGTGATTTGCGGTGGATTGCGGGTCTACGCCCGAAAAACCTGACATAGTTCTTTTATTCGGGAGATTCCGTGTCGAGCGCGAGATGATGGGGCTTTTTTTGCAAGGAAATAGCAGGCGCGATTGGCAAGGCGACGCCTCAAACCGAAAAAATTCCCGCTCCAAAAGTCAATTACGACTCTACGAGCGGGGATTTTTTATTTCAAAGCCAAAAATTCCTACCTCAGCGCCTCGATTTCCTGCCTCAGCGCCAGAATTTCTTAGTTAAAAGCAAGAAATTCTCCGCTTTTAGAACCAAAACGGCGGTTCGGAGGGGCGTTGTTCTGTAAAATAACCCCAGTTGGCGCGAAACAGAGCCTCGCACCGCTTATTTTAACAGGTTAAACCTATCCTGGATAATCGGAACAAGGTAAAACCTTGTCTCAACGACCGCGATTTATCAAATTAAAAAATATTTTTATACTTTTGCAGCCGCAAAACGGGTATCTTATTTAGAAATAAAACCCGTTTCAACGGATATGTTTAGCATAAGAATAGCTACGGAAAAAGATGCGGAACTGATTTATTCGCTTGCATTACAAGTGTTCCCGGATACCTATAAGGAAATGCTGTCGCCCGAACAATCGGACTATATGCTGGAATGGATGTACGCCCCCGCAAATACCCGCCGGATGATAAGCGAGGGGCAGGTATATTTGATTATGTCGAAAAACGGGGAAAATTGCGGCTATGCATCCGTCGAACAGCAGGCTGCGGATTTGTTTCACTTGCATAAAATATATGTGCTTCCCGCGTTTCAGGGCGGCGGCGCAGGGAAATTCTTGTTTGAAGCGGTTTTGAAATATATTCGCGGCATTCACCCTGCGCCGTTCACGATGGAACTGAACGTAAACCGATACAATCGGGCGGTGCATTTCTATCAGCACATGGGTATGACGATTGACCGGGAAGGGGATTTCCCCATCGGAAACGGATATTATATGACCGACTATATCATGAAAATCAACGCAAAAGGTGTGGGATAATATTTCTTATATATTTGCGTTTTTATACCATCAAATATAAAACGATGACAAACAGAAAAGTCAGGGTGCGTTTCGCGCCGAGTCCAACCGGTCCGTTACATATCGGAGGCGTTAGGACAGCCTTATTCAATTACCTTTTTGCGAAAAAACACAACGGCGATTTTATCCTCAGAATTGAAGACACCGATTCGCTGCGTTTTGTTCCCGGAGCCGAAGAATACATCATCGAAGCGTTTCGCTGGCTCGGACTTCCTTTCGACGAAAGTCCGCATACCGGCGGCAATTTCAAACCTTACCGGCAATCGGAACGGAAAGCGATTTACAAAAAATACGTCGACCGGTTGCTGGAAAAACAATTAGCCTACATTGCTTTCGATACGCCCGAAGAATTGGAGGCAAAAAGAAAAGAAATCCCCAATTTCCAGTATGATGCATCCTCGCGTATGAGTATGCGTAATTCCCTCTCCCTGCCGGCGGCGGAAACGCAACGCTTGACGAACGCCGGCGTGCAATACGTGGTGCGCATTAAAATCGAACCCGGACAAACAATCACCGTAAACGACCTGATTCGCGGGGAAATAACCGTAAATTCTTCCATCCTTGACGATAAAGTTCTCTATAAATCGGCTGACGAACTGCCGACCTATCATCTGGCAAACATCGTGGACGACCGGCTAATGGAAATCACGCACGTCATTCGCGGGGAGGAGTGGTTGCCTTCTGCGCCTTTACACCTTATTTTATATAGGTATTTCGGATGGGAAGATACGATGCCCGCATTCGCCCACCTGCCCTTGCTCCTGAAACCCGAAGGCAGCGGAAAACTAAGCAAACGCGACGGCGACCGGCTGGGTTTCCCCGTTTTTCCCTTGCAATGGCGCGACCCCCAGAGCGGCGAAACCTCGTCCGGCTACCGCGAAAGCGGCTATTTGCCGGAAGCGTTGCTCAACTTTCTGGCTTTGTTGGGGTGGAATCCCGGCGACGACAGAGAAATACTTTCCATGACTGAAATGATTGATTTGTTTTCCTTGGAAAAATGTAGCAAAGGCGGCGCCAAATTCGATTTCAAAAAGGGCGAATGGTTCAATCACCAATACATTCAATTAAAATCCGACGAAGAAATCGCCGCAATGTTCCTGCCCGTTTTGAAAAGTCACGGAATTGAAACAACGCCGGACAGGGTAATCAAAGCGATAGGATTGACAAAGGAAAGGGTCAATTTCGTGCAAGAACTCTGGGAACAGGCAGGTTTCTTTTTTGCCGCCCCCGCCACCTACGACGAAAAATCGGTGAAAAAACGGTGGAAAGAAGATTCCGCCGAAAGAATGAGCGAACTTGCCGATGTGCTGCAAAATACGTCCGATTTTTCGGCTGCCGGCACCGAATCGACCGTCATGGCTTGGATTGAATCCAAAGGATACCACACCGGAAATATCATGAACGCTTTCCGCATCGCATTGGTGGGTGAAGCCAAAGGACCTCACCTTTTTGATATTACCGAACTGATAGGAAAAGATGAAACGATAAAAAGATTGCGGAAAGCGATTACGGAATTAAAATAAAAGCGTATGTATGATATAGCGATTATTCTCTATGCGTTCATGGTTCGCATGGCTTCTTTATTCAACAAAAAAGCGCGGAAAATGCTGTCCGGGCAGAAAAAAACGTTTTCCGTTTTAGTGGAAAATATCGACCCTCAGGCGCACTACATTTGGTTTCACGCCGCCTCTCTGGGCGAATTTGAACAGGGACGACCGCTGATAGAAAAAATAAGGAAAGAAAAACCGGAATACAAAATTTTGTTAACTTTCTTTTCCCCTTCGGGATACGAAGTGCGGAAAGACTATGCCGGTGCGAATGTGGTTTGTTATCTGCCTTTCGATTTCCGTTCAAACGCCCAAAAATTCCTTGACCGGGCAAAACCGGAAATAGCCGTTTTCATCAAATACGAGTTCTGGATGAACTATCTTAATCAGTTGAAAAACAGGGATATTCCGACTTATATCATCTCCGCCGTTTTTCGTCCCAGCCAGATTTTTTTCCGCTGGTACGGCTCCCGATACCGGAACGTTTTAAACAATTTCAACTGGTTTTTTGTACAGGATGAAAATTCATTGAAATTGCTGAGACAATTTAATCACAACAATATAACCGTTTCCGGCGATACCCGTTTTGACCGCGTATATGAAATATTCAAACAGGGAAAAAACCTCCCGTCCATAGAAAAATTCGTAAACAAAATGGAAGCGACACAACGGGTTCTCATCGCGGGCAGCACTTGGGAGAAAGACGAAGAAATCCTCATCCCGTTTTTCAATCGACATCAGGAAATCAAATTAATTATAGCGCCTCACGAAATAAACGGCGACCGCATTGTACAACTCAAAAACCGGATCAAACGCCCTTGCACGCTCTATTCCCAATCCGGCGAAACAGAGGTGGAGACAGCCGACTGCCTGATTATTGATTGCATCGGTCTGTTGTCTTCTGCCTATCGGTATGGCGAAATCGCCTATGTCGGCGGCGGTTTCGGAGCAGGGATTCACAACGTTCCGGAAGCGGCGGTTTACGGAATACCGGTTTTGTTTGGTCCCAATTACGGCAAATGCAGGGAAGCCAAGGAATTGATTGCTTCCGGCGGCGCTTTTTCCGTTTCGGGCGAAAATGATTTTTCCGCTCAAATGAATAATTTGTCGGCTTATCCCGAATTAATCGGAGAAGCGGGTAAAAAGGCAGGCGATTACATAATGAACAATTTGGATGCTACGCACAAAATTTATGAGAAGGTTTTTTCAACTCGCTCTATATTTACAAAGGAATAATCCTCAAGGTAAAAAGTGAAATATCACCTATCCCGAAGCGTTTCGGCAATATTTTCCGCGTCGCCTTTTGCCCTACTATTGACAGATATATGCCACCACCACTCATTCATATAAGCCGCGCTGTGCTTCGCAACCCGGAACTACGTTTTCAGAGCGCCACCAACTTTGACCTCTACCCCAATCAACATTGGGCGGTGGTAGGCTCCAACGGGGCAGGAAAAACAACCTTTGCCAATTTGCTGGCGGGCAAACTGCCCCTTGCCGAAGGCGTCATTACCTACAACATATCCGGCGACGCGCCGCTGCACGAAAAGGTAAAAATGGTTAGCTTTCGCAACATGTACGGATTGGTCGATTCGCGCCACCTGTATTACCAGCAACGGTGGCACTCAGCGGAGGAAAAAACGCCGTTGGTGCGCGACGTAATACAAGCCTCCGGCAGCGAAAACGGGTTACAGAAACTCATCAATTTGTTTGGAGTAGAGGACTTGCTCGACAAAAACATCATTTGCCTGTCCAGCGGAGAGTTGCGCAAAATTTTAATTATCAACGAGCTAAAAACAGTTCCCAAACTGCTGATTTTGGATAACCCCTACATTGGGCTTGACGAAAAGTCGCGCATGTTGCTAAGCGACCTGCTCGCGCAGTTGGCGGCGACCGGCGATATGCAACTGATGCTTATCCTTCCCGATCCAAGCGAAATACCCGACGTGGTAACGCACGTGCTTCCCATTGTCCATATGCGGTGTCTACAGGGCGTAAGCGTTTCTGCCTTTTTTGCCGACGCCGAATTGCGAAGCCTTATGTTTGCCCGGCAGCAGTTGCACATTCTGCCGCCCGTACAGGAATCGTCGGACGCCAACTACCATTCGGCGCTGGAAATGCACAACATTCGGGTGCGCTACGGGGACTACACCATTTTGGAAGACTTGAACTGGCGGATAAACAGGGGCGAAAAGTGGGCGTTGCTCGGCGCTAACGGCACGGGCAAGTCAACCCTGCTAAGCCTGATTTGCGGCGACAGCCCGCAGGCTTACGCCAACGACTTTTCGCTTTTCGGGAAAAAGCGCGGCACGGGCGAGAGCATTTGGGAAATTAAAAGGCGCATTGGCTACGCCTCGCCGGAGTTGCTCCTTTACTACCGCGACGATATTGCCTGCCTTGACGTTGTGTGTTCTGGATTTTTTGACCACGTGGGGTTGCATCGCAAATGTACGCCAACACAGCGTTACGCCGCCCGGCAGTGGATGGAGGTATTCGGCATTGCCCGCCTTGAAGAAGTTTCTTTTCTCAAAATATCTTTCGGTGAGCAACACTTGGTCATGCTGGCGCGGGCATTCGTGAAGAATCCGGAACTGCTGATTTTGGACGAGCCTATGCACGGCTTAGACCCGTCGAACAAGGCGAGGGTTATGCAGGTTATCGAAATGTTTTGCGGACAAAAAAACAAAACGCTCATATACGTTACGCACTATCTTAGTGAAGTGCCGAAGAGTATTGTCCGACGAAAAAACCTGACGAAAAAGCAACGGTAATCATTATGACGGCTGCGGTTAAAAAAGCCCGTCGTCCCGCCTTCGGGAATAACTTTAAACCATAGCGTATTTAGCAAATCCGAAACATTTTACAGGGATTTATAGCGTAATTGTTCAAAATATACTATATTTGCACGCCGAAATCTAAGGATTTCATAAATTAATGTCAAAAATAAATCATAAAATCAGATGCAAAATAAAGGATTTGTAACGGTCTTTGCCGCAATGTTGAGTTTGGTATGCTTATTTTATTTGTCGTTTACGCTCGTAACGAATAAATACTACAACGAAGCGAAAGAATATGCGGCTTCAGGCTATGGAAGCGAGAGCTACTACCTTGATTCGTTATCTACAAAAAAGGTATGGCTGGGATACACCCTGAAAAAAAGCCGCACGATGGAGTTAAATCTTGGTCTTGACCTGAAAGGCGGGATGAGTGTGATTATGGAAATCAGTGTTGCCGACATCCTGAAATCGTTGGCAAACCATAACCCGGACGCCGATTTTAACCAAGCGCTGGCAAATGCTACGGCGCGACAGGCTACGAGCAGTCAGGATTACATTACGCTGTTTACGGAAGAATATCGCAAATTAGACAAAAACGCCCGCCTGTCGGCTATTTTCAGCACTTTTGAACTGAAAGACCGAATTCAACCGCAAAGTTCGGATGCGCAGGTTGAAAACGTTTTAAGGGCGGAGTTGAAAAGCGCAATCGACAATTCGTTCAACGTGCTTCGTACCCGTATCGACCGCTTTGGCGTGGTCGCCCCAAATATCCAAAAAATGCAAACCGACGGGCGCATTTCCATCGAACTTCCGGGCATCAAGGAACCCGAACGTGTACGGTCGTTGCTGCAAGGAAGTGCAAACCTTGAATTTTGGGAAACTTACGAAGAAAAAGAAATACATCAGGCTTTGCTTGCTGCAAACACGATTATTCGAGATTCGATAGCAAACGTTCAACCTCAAACAACTGCCGCCGCAGAAGAAACGCCGACCGACATTGAAGAAACGGAAACGCCCTTGGATTCTTTATTTGCCGACGACGAAAAACCGGAAAGTACAACCGCAGAAAATGAGGTAAATACAAATGATGCGGATTATTTCCAAAAAAAATTCCCACTGTTTTATGTCTTGAACCTGAATCCCGACATGACCGAAGGCAGGGGACCTATTGTCGGAACCGTTCGGAAAATCGACATGAAAACGATCGACAAGTACCTGAGCATGAGAAGAGTGCAGGATGTGCTTCCGCGACAGTTGAAATTGAGATGGGGAGTAAGTCCGATCGACGAACAGGAAAGTTTTTACCAATTATATGCGCTGAAAATTACTACCCGCAACGGGAGAGCGCCGCTGGAAGGCGACGTTGTAACCGACGCTACGGACGAATTTAGCCAGCATACCAACGCTGCGGAAGTGAGCATGAAAATGAACAGCGAAGGCGCTAAAAAATGGGCGCGCCTGACCAAAGAAAATATTGGGCGGTGCGTTGCCATCGTGCTGGACGATCAGGTTTATTCCGCTCCGGTGGTAAACAGCGAAATTCCTAACGGACAATCGAATATCTCCGGGCATTTCACACAGGAAGAAGCCAAAGACTTGGCAAATGTGCTGAAATCGGGTAAAATGTCGGCTCCCGCGCATATTGTTCAGGAAGAAGTGGTTGGTCCTTCGTTGGGACAGGAAGCCATTAACAAGGGATTTATATCCTTTCTATTCGCACTCATTGTTTTAATGGCTTACCTGATTGTAGTATACGGACTTAAACCCGGTTTGATTGCCAACTTTGCCCTGCTGATGAACTTGTTCTTTACGATGGGATTTTTGGCGTCTTTCCATGCCGTGTTAACGCTTTCGGGTATAGCCGGCGTCATCTTGGCTCTGGCGATTGCGGTGGATGCCAACGTGTTGATTTACGAGCGCATCAAGGAAGAAATCAGAGGCGGAAAACCGGTGAAAAAGGCTGTAGAAGAGGGTTATAAGAAAGCTTTCTCGGCTATTTTCGACTCCAACCTGACTTCGATTATTACCGGCGTTATCCTCTATATTTTCGGTTCGGGACCTATTCGGGGTTTCGCTACTACCTTGATTTTCGGTATTGTTATCTCGTTTTTCACCGCTGTATTCCTGACCCGCGTGATTTACTCCTATTTTATGGAAAAAGGCAAATTACTGGATTTGTCTTTCACCACTTCGCTGACGAAAAATTTCTTGGTGAATCCTGCTTTCAACCTGATGAAAAACAGGAAATTGATATATATTGTCAATGTGGCGGTTTTGATTGTCTGCGTAGGCTTTCTTGCCGTCAGGGGATTAAATCAGGGAATTGATTTTACGGGCGGACGGAATTACATTGTTCTTTTTGACCAACCGGTAAATACCGTGCAGGCGCAGGAATTGCTTGATCCCTATTTTGAAAACCACACGCCGAGCATCATAACTTACGGAAAATCGGAACAGGTGCGCGTTTCGACCAATTACCGGATTGCCGAACAATCGGAAGGCATCGACAGGGAAATAACTGGAAAAATGTATGATGCGTTCAAGCCTCTGCTGAAAAAGGGAACAAGCTACGAGCAATTTATGGCAGACAATGTAAGAAGTTCCCAAACCGTGGGCCCTGCTATTGCAGAAGACATTAAGCAAGGCGCCATTTTTGCCGTTATCTTTGCCGTTATCGCCATCGGACTTTATATTTTATTGCGGTTCAGGGATATTTCGTATAGCGTCGGTTCAATCGTCGCTTTGACGGCTGATGCGCTGTTTGTTATTGGCGTGTATGCTATTTTGTGGGGATTTGTTCCGTTCTCGCTGGAGGTAGACCAAACATTTATCGGCGCTATCCTGACGGTAATCGGTTATTCGATCAACGACAAAGTGGTTATTTTCGACCGCGTGCGCGAATATACCCATCTGTATCCGAGTCGCTCCAAGTACGAACTGTTCAACGGCGCGCTGAACTCTACGCTCGACCGTACATTCAACACGAGTTTCAGTTCGCTCCTTGTGCTGATTATCATCTTCTTTTTTGCAGGAGATGCCATCCGCAGTTTCTCATTTGCCATGTTGCTCGGCGTATTTATCGGGACGTTCTCGTCGCTGTTTACCGCCGCGCCTCTCGCTTATGAAATTCAAAACAGGAGATTGAAAAAGAGTAATTAATTTGTTGATTATGAATTACGCCGAAACTGTCATTCTCACTTTTGCGGGGATGGCAGTTTTTTTGAGTAGCCTTTTTTGCGGGTCTTCGCTCCGTATGCCCGCAAAGACGAAATAAACGCAAAATTTAAACTATTTATGACAAATTCAAAAAAAAACCTCATTTTAATAACCAACGACGACGGGGTTTATGCTTCGGGCATCAACAAATTAATAGAAGCCATCGCACCTTTGGGCGAAGTCGTGGTTGTCGCCCCCGATAAACCCCGTTCAGGCATGTCGGGCGCGATAACATGCGCAAATCCGATTCGGGTTTCTTTGCTGAAAGACGACGAAAAAGATTTGAAAATCTATGCCTGTACGGGTACGCCGGTCGACTGCGTTAAAATCGGAACGGACAGATTATTGCCTCGCAAACCCGATTTGCTTGTTTCGGGCATCAACCACGGCTCGAATGCGGCGGTTTCCGTCATCTATTCGGGAACGGTGGGCGCTGCCATTGAAGGCTGTATCATCGGAATTCCTTCTCTCGCCGTTTCTTTGACCGACAATTCTCCTCACGCCGATTTCGGCGAAGCGGCAAAATTCGGCAAATCCATAGCGGAAAAAATACTTAAAGAAGGTCTTCCGAAAGGAATTTGCCTGAATTTGAACGTTCCCAATATCCCGAAGGTAAAAGGTCTGAAAGTCGGCTCGCAAACAGCCGGACGGTGGACGAAAGAGTTTGAGGAAATGAAAGACCCGTCCGGCAAAAGCGTTTATTGGCTGACCGGCGACTTTCTCAACGACGAACCCGATAATGTAAACAGCGACGAATGGGCGCTTGCCAACGGTTATGCCGCGCTTGTTCCTTTATATATCGACATGACGGCGTATGGTTTTATTGAAAAAATTAAAAATTGGGAAAAAATAGCCGGTTTTTGAATGTTTTTTTCTAAAAAACTTGTTTATTCGGTTTATTCATGTATCTTTGCCCCGCATTTGAGTTCTTTATAACAGTTTTATTCCAATTTTTCGAGTTCCTTATTCGTTTTTTGTATTTAAGTCTGCAATAATCCTCAATTGAATATTTATTATTTATTTTTTTATTATTTATTTTTATTTCAAATGAACATTTTTATTGCAGGTTTGAGTTTCAAGGTAAACGATACCGATTTGGCAAGTATTTTTGAAGAGTATGGTACGGTTGCATCCGCAAAAGTGATTACCGACCGTCAATCCGGACGTTCCAAAGGTTACGGGTTTGTAGAGTTGGACGACGAAGCGGCGGAAAAAGCAATCGCCGAATTAAACGGCGCCGAATACGACGGACGCACGATTTCGGTTTCGGAAGCAAAGCCCCGGGAAGAACGCCCGTTTAACGGGAATCGCGGCGGAGGCTATTCAAGGAACAGATATTGATTACGCTTTTCTTTATTTACAAAATAACCCTCGATGGATTTCCGTCGGGGGTTTTTATTTATTCGGGGAATCTCGCGTCAAGCACGGGATGACGAGAACAATAACCGTTGATTGGCGCGGTAGGGTGGAACATCGCACACGTCACTGCGAACCGCGAAGCGGTGAAGCAATCCAGAAATACAAAAATTTACATATTGCTAAATAATTATCTGTCAATTTACTTAGATACAAACATATTAAATTTTTTTCATTATGAACATTCTTATTTTAAGTACTTCCGAACGAACCGGCGGCGCTGCCATTGCCGCCAACAGACTTATGAAAGCGTTAATCAACAAGGGAATCAATGCCAAAGCATTGGTTTTGAATAAACAAACATCCGACAAGAACGTAATTTCCGTTCGGTCGTCGTTTATCAAAAAGCAACTTGCCCGGTTCAATTTCCTTTGGGAACGGTGGATTATATTTGTAGATAACCGTTTTAGCCGCAGGAATTTGTTTAGAGTTTCCATAGCAAATGTCGGGTTTGACATTTCCGGACATCCGCTTGTGAAATCGGCGGACATAATCCATATCCACTGGATAAATCAGGGATTTTTGTCGCTGAACGGCATTAAAAAATTAGTGCAAACAGGTAAGCCAATTGTTTGGACAATGCACGACATGTGGCTTTGTACGGGCGTTTGCCATTATGCATGGCAATGTGAAAAATATGTAGAACAATGCGGGAATTGTATGTTTTTAAATTCAAACAGGACGAAAGATTTATCATACAAAGTTTTGCGGGAAAAACAATTTTTATCCGAAACGAATATTCAAATAGTAACCGTCAGTTCTTGGTTAAAAGAATTGGCAGCAAAAAGCGTATTGACAAAGTCGCTTAATATTTCAGTAATACCCAATGTAATAGACACTTCCGTATTCACTCCTTTAAATAAGCAAACAGCAAGGGATCAGCTTTCCTTTCCGAAAGACAAAAAAATCATATTAATGGGCGCCGCTAAATTGAACGATCCCATTAAAGGTTTTGAATATCTTCGGCAGGCGTTGGCTTTGTTAAAAGAAAAAAGGGATGATCTTCTTTTAGTCCTGTTCGGAAAAATAAAAAACTGTGATACTTTTTTATCCGATCTTGCTGTCGAACATATTTTCATGGATGCAATCGAAGATGTTTCTCTAATTGTCCAATTGTATGCGGCAGCCGATGTAACCGTTGTCCCGTCGCATTACGAAACATTCGGGCAAACACTTTCGGAGGCTATGGCTTGCGGTTGCCCGACGGTGAGTTTCGATAATAGCGGACAAACGGATATAATTGACCATAAAGTCAATGGCTATCTGGCTAAATATCAAGACGTAGAAGATTTGGCTAATGGGATTGAGTGGATATTATTTGATGCGAATTATCAACAGTTGTCGCAAAACGCTTATCAAAAAGCGGTTAATTTTTATTCGGAGGAAATAATTACTATACAATATATGCAATTATATGAAAATGCAATAAACTCTTAATAATTAACTTATCCGTCATCCCACATCCCGCGTGGGATGACAGGCTTTTTACCGGTGAAACGTGGCGAGGACAAAAACCGTAGCCGTCATTCCCGCGTTTTTCAACCTCGTCGCGTCTCTACGTTCCGCATCGTTTACAAAAGCCTTTCCCTCAAAAACCGCCCCGTATGGGAATCCCCGCAGTCGGCAACTTCCTCCGGCGTTCCCGCGCAAACCAGATAACCGCCGTTTTCCCCGCCTTCGGGTCCCAAATCTATCACATGATCGGCACATTTGATTACATCCATGTTATGCTCAATAATCACAATCGTGTGTCCACGCTCAATCAATGCGTCAAACGCTTTCTGCAGGGTTTTAATATCGTGGAAATGCAGCCCTGTTGTAGGTTCGTCGAAAATAAAAAGCGTCGGCGCAGCCTTTTCTTCTTCCAAGTGAAAAGCCAGTTTTACGCGCTGGTTTTCCCCGCCGGAAAGCGTAGAGGAACTTTGCCCCAGTTTGACATAACCCAAACCTACTTCCTGCAGGCATTTCAACTTTTTAACAATCCTTTTTTCCTGACTTTGGTGATTGGGTTTGTCGGATTTTTGCTTTTCCCCGAAAAACGCAATCGCCTCGTCAATCGTCATTTCCAGCACGTCGTAAATATTTTTCCCCCTGTATTGTACATCCAATACGTCCTGCCTGAACCGCCTGCCCCTACAACTGTCGCATTTCAGCGCCACATCCGCCATAAACTGCATTTCGATGGTGATAAATCCTTCGCCTTTACATTCTTCGCACCGCCCGCCTTCGACATTGAACGAAAAATAAGCCGGCGAAAACTTCATTTGCCGGGCTAACGACTGTTCGGAAAACAGTTTGCGGATTTCATCGTAAGATTTCGTGTAAGTCGCCGGATTGGAGCGGGTGGAACGCCCGATGGGATTTTGGTCTACAAATTCGACCGCGCTAATCCTGTCCAAATCGCCGGAAATGGAAGCTGCCGGAATGGACATTTCCCGCGCTCCCTCGCAAAACTGCCTCACGCCCTGATAGAAAACATCCCGCACCAGCGACGATTTGCCCGAACCGCTCACGCCGGTAACTACCGTAATGACATTCAGGGGAAATTTTACGTCGATGAATTTCAGACTGTTTTTACGCGCCCCCTTGATTTCGATGTAATTGTTCCATTTCCGACGCCGGGCGGGTACGGGAATCTGTTCCGCTCCGGTCAGGTAATTGACGGTATAACCCGTAGAAACGTTGCCTGCAATTTTCCCAATCTCGCCCCGATATACGATTTCCCCGCCTTTTTGTCCGGCGTCGGGACCAACGTCGATTATGTAATCGGCAGCCCGGATAATTTCCCCGTCATGCTCCACGACAACCACCGTATTCCCAAGCGTTTGCAACTGCCTCAGCACCTTTATCAGCAATCCCGTGTCCCGCGAATGCAAACCGATACTCGGCTCGTCGAGGACGTAAAGAGAGCCAACCAGACTGCTGCCCAGAGAGGCAGCCAGATTAATCCGCTGACTTTCACCGCCGGAAAGCGTCGACGACAAACGGTTGAGCGTCAAATAACCCAAACCCACGTCGTTCAGAAATTGCACGCGGGCGTTGATTTCCGTCATAAGCCGTTTGGCGACAAGCGTATCGTGTTCGTCCAGCGTCAGGTTGAGGAAAAAATCCCTGAGTTTGGCAACCGGCATATCAACCAGTTCGGTAATCGTCTGCCCGCCCACTTTCACGTATTGAGCCTGCGGTTTCAGCCGTGTGCCGTGGCAAAACGGGCAGGTTGTTTTCCCCCGATAACGCGCCAGCAGCACCCGATATTGAATTTTATACACATTCTCTTCCACATGCCGAAAAAAATCGTCAATGCCTTTCACCGTACCGTTTCCGTGCCAAAGTAAATCTTTTTCTTCCTGCGAAAGCTGATAATAAGCGCGATGAATCGGAAAATTATATTTGGACGCGCGGGCGATAAAGTCCGATTTCCATTCCCCCATTTTGTCACCTTTCCAGCAAGCCACAGCGTCCTGAAATACCGACAGGGACTGGTTGGGAATCACCAAATTTTCATCAATTCCGGTTACTTTTCCAAAACCTTCGCATTGCGGACACGCGCCCGCAGGACTATTGAAATTAAACATTAAATCGGTTGGTTCTTCAAATTCAACGCCGTCCGCTTCAAATTTGCGGGAAAACTCCTTCACCGCAACGCCTTCGTCGGTATAAAACTTGAGTATCGCATAACCGCCGCCTTCAAAAAAAGCGGTTTCTACCGAATCGGAAAGGCGGGAAATCGTCATCGGGTCGGAAGAGGCAGTCAGGCGGTCAATAAGGAGGTACATCTCGCCGGAAGAATATTTGGGCGATTGAGTCTGTTGAAGCGGTTTGTCGATATCATGCACGACATGCTTTTTGTCGCTCAGTATTTCGTCAATGCGGTGCGCCTCGTCATTGATTTCTATGCGGGAAAAGCCTTCTTTTTGGAATATTTCCAGTTGTTCCCGCACAGTGCGGTCGCTGTGGGCGGGCATCTTCGTCAAAAGGGAAAGGCGGACGCCTTCGGGATATTTCAACATTTCATCAACCACGTCGGCAACGTTATGCTTTGTAACTTCCTGTCCCGATGCAGGTGAAACGGTTTTGCCTACGCGGGCGAAAAGCATCCGCATATAATCGTAAATTTCCGTTGACGTGCCAACCGTCGAACGGGGATTTCGGGTATTCACCTTTTGTTCGATAGCGATTGCCGGAGGGATTCCTTTGATGTAATCCGTTTCGGGTTTGCTCATCCGTCCGAGAAACTGGCGGGCGTAGGAAGAAAGGCTTTCCACGTAGCGGCGCTGACCTTCGGCGTAAAGCGTGTCGAAAGCCAGAGAAGACTTTCCCGAACCCGACAAACCGGTGATGACAACAAACTTGTTGCGGGGAATCTCCACATCAATGTTTTTCAAGTTGTTGACCCTCGCGCCTTTGATGATGATATTTGATTCTAATACCATTTTTTGCAAAATAATTCGCAAAGGTAACGACTATTTATTAGAATTGAATCAATTGGGTGCATTTCAAATTAAATTGTCTATCGTAGTCGTCAGTGCAAAAGCGAAGCGGAGACCTGCAAAACCGCAGTTCGTTTTTCGGAGCTCCCGCGCGGGGCGGGATGACGGAACAAGTGCGAAATGACGACTACGATAATTATAGCTTCGCCATTCGTTTTATAATTTTATTATTACATAATATATAGAATTGGGAGATATTCGTTGTAAATAATTTTTAGGATGATAATAAAAATTACATAAAAATAATTCCGACAAAATATGGTCTAATTTTAAATACCATTTACTTCTAAGAAATTTCGGGGAATGTAGTTTCCGAACCAAAAAAGAATAAATAAAATGATGATGAGTAAGTTTAATAATTTTACATTTTTGAGAAAGAATAATGTTTTTTAAATATTGCGGAGGGATACCTCTTTCGTGTTTCGTTAATCCCGCTCGCTTGTTTCTCCAATCACCCATCGAATTAATCGGTTCTCTCAACAGCAAATATCCTCCTTTTTGCAATACGCGAAAAAGTTCGGATACGACAAAAGTCACATTGGGAATGTGGTGCAAAACACTAAAACAGGTGATTAAATTGAAAGTTTCGTCGGGCATCTCAATTTTTCCGGATACGGTTGCTTTCAAATATTTTGGGGTTACATGACCCAATTTTTTCGATACCGTTTGAGCGGAAGAATCAATAATGCAAAGATTTTCTATTCGATTTATAATTGGCAGGAGTTCATATCCCCAAGAAGAACCGAACCCCAGCGCGTTATATTTCATACCTTCTGTTGCTGGTATATATTTATATCCGAACAAAATATCCAAATTGTTATTGTACGCATTATCCGATACGCCTTTCCCGTACATATCGGCGTAAGATTCTTCTTCCTCGTTGTACCACCGGATTATTTCTTCCATCGTATAATTATCTCCGTATAAACTTTTGCCTGAAAAATAATTTGTCATATCCATAAAATATAAGTTTTAATGTAAAAATACGGTAATTTGTAAGCGATTGCAAAGGTAAATTTTTTTAACACACAGAACACTATTTTAAAATTAATCATGCAAAAAAATCATTGTAATTTGGTTTATCCGATAAATAGTTGCTATATTTGTGCCTGTTTTTCGTTGCTTGGATATTAAGGGGGTAACAAGTTATTTATTTTATTTGGCTATAAAAGACCGTTATATCCCATCAAATCAAAGACAACGAAAAAAATATAAATTAAATTAACAGGCAACAAGCTGGTCAACATTAGTCCGGATTGAGTTAATAAATAATAAAATTCGGAGACAAAAAATTGAGAATTAAACGAATGAATTTATGAGAACACAGGTTTTTTATTCGGCAAAAGCAACAGTAGCGGCGTTTATATTGCTGCTATGCTGTTCCATTGTCGCTACGGCGCACAATATGTACTTAGACGGTAGCATTACCATCTCCGCTGACGGTGATTACACGATTACCGGATACGGTCTACCTAATCAGTTTATTGAGGTCGATTCCAACATTACGGCAAACATTACCCTTGAAAATGTAACCCTTACCGGAATTGACACCGATAGCAGATTTGACCCCAATAGATGCGTTTTCAACATCAATCCGGGCGCAAATGTTACGCTTACTCTCAGAGGGGAAAATAAAATAACAAGCCAAGCGGCGTATCCGGGTATCCGGGTACCGACCAACGCTACCCTCACCGTAAACGGACCCGGAACGCTTGAAGTGACGGGCGGCGACGGCTCTGCCGGTATCGGCGGCTTTGCCGGCGACAACTGTGGCACAATCACGATTGACGGCGGTACGATAACTGCCTATGGCGGAGCGCACGCGGCGGGTATCGGCGGCAGTTACCTCGCCGACGGCGGCACAATCACGATTAACGGCGGCACAATAACTGCTACCGGCGGAGAATACGGTGCGGGTATCGGCGGAGGAGGAGCAGCGGACAAGATCGGCAACTCCGCCGGCACAATCACGATTGACGGCGGCACGATAACTGCCAACGGCGGAGCGCACGCGGCGGGTATCGGCGGCAGTTACCTCGCCGACGGCGGCATAATCACGATTAACGGCGGCACAATAACTGCCTACGGTGGAGAATTGGCGGCGGCAATTGGCGGCGGCGAAGAAGCCGACGCCGGTACGATTATCATTGACGGCGGTACGTTGACTGTCGAAAAAGGCAGCGGCAGCAACAAAAGCGCCATCGGTCCGGGCAAGAACGGCAACGGCAAGGTTGTCGTCAGCGGCGGTAGCGTGTATGGCTCGGTGCAACAGGCGGAAAACGAAGCAAGTCAAAAAGTTGTTCCCGTGGAAATAGGTTTTATGCTCAACCGGAACGACGCTATGCTTATTTCGGCAAGCATCCGTGGGCGCGGTTACAATGTAAAAGATGTAAAAATCATGGACGGCAAGGTGCTTTTCTGGCTACCGGTGGAAGACATTTATCGTCGGGAAGACATTTTAGTGAATATTGGCGTATCAAATACGCCCTATTCGAATATTGACGAACTGACGATTACGGACGGCGATAACGACGTTATAATGCTGAACACATACTATGCTGTAAACTATGCTGAAGAGCCTATATCCAAAAACAAATACAAATTTTCCATCAGCGCTTCTAAAAACGGCAAAACTACCCTTGCAAGCGGCGACTACTTTTTACCCGGCGATACTATCTCTTTTACCGTTACTGCAGATCCAAATCAACAGTACCGGTATACTTGGGAGAGAACGGGAACGCCCCCTATCATTAATACCGACTCTACCACTTACTCTTTCACAACGGAAGACGCTACGGATCACATAAATGTAATGTGCGCCGTAACGGAAATACTCAGTTCGGTAGAGTTCTCGCTTACCGGCGACAGTTTGCTGGGATTTTACACCGAAGTCATTTTTGACGGTGACACTGTCAAGACCGGCGACAGCATTTGGGTCGCCTCCTCGTCAAGACACGAAGTTATCCTGAAAGTTCCCGGCGCAGAGGAGGATAAACTGTATAAATATACCTATATTTTGTCGGAAACGGACAGTATAGTTGCCTATAACCGTGCCTTGATAATCTTGCCGAACGTTGTTGGCGACTCTTTTAAAGCGAAATGCAAGGTGGAAGGTCCTTTTTCCCCGATACGTTTCAAGCTTGACGGTGCACCGGCGCAATTTAGCGTTACATATAACGAACGACTGCTCCCAGACATAAACGGCTTGATTGTAGATACCGTCCTATCGGGCGGCGTCCTCTCGCTGCAAGTTACCGCCGTCGCCGCATCAAACGGATGTGATTACATCTGGTCGGGAACGGGCATTCCCAACGGCGAAGGCATTGACTACTCTACCGGCGTCAGCACGAAAACCAATTTCAACCTTACGGGAATAATAGACGCGACGTGTACCGTAATTCCCTACTATCCGATATTTTTCTCCATCGTTGACTCCACAAAGTCCGTATCTCCCATCAACGCTACTATCAACGCTACCGTCGCCGACACAATCGTCGAAAACAATGAAACGGTGCGGCACGGTAGTCGGCTTGAAATAGCGGTAAGCGGCGCCGATCCTCAATTCTACGGATTTCTTTGGGAGGGCGACGGAATAGAAAACGTCGGGAAGAAAAACGCTTCGCTGGTCATAGACAGTCTTTCCGGTCTGGTAAATGTAAAATGTACTATAATAAGGAAAAACAGCGTGGCTTCGTTAAAAGAACTTGTTATTGGCAAAACGGTTCTATCCGACCCCAATAGCGGCGAATATGAGTTCATCGTGGACGACTGGATAGAGGAAATAACGCTCTCAGTCACGAAAGACGTCCAGGAGGCTTCCATTTCCATTCTTAAAACATATCCGCTGGAAATGGTTACTTCCGTTTCCGAAGATTCGACCGTTCTTGAAACATATCCGCTGGAATACGGTCAAAACATTTTTATGGTTACTTCCGTTTCCGAAGATTCGACCATGCAGGAAGATTTTAAGATAACGGTATTCCGCTGGATGCCTACCGCTTGCGGCGACACGCCTCCTTTCGGCAACAACCTTACGTGGGAATTTTCAGGCGACGAACTGACTATTCGCGGAGCGGGCGGCATGAAATCATATTCCGATACCACCGAATACCCGTGGTATCCTCATGCCGATGCGATTAAAAGCATTGTAATTGAAACGGGTGTAACAAGTATCGACGATCGGGCTTTTTTGTTTTGCAGTAATCTGACGTCCATTATCAATTACAGTTCGGAACCGCAAGACATAAGCGAAAAAACCGTGTTCGGAGACCTTAAGACAAATCTGATAACGCTTTACGTTCCTCACGGATATGAGATACTTTACAAGTCAACTCCCGTTTGGCGTAACTTCAACATAGATGAAATCACATCGCCTGCAGGCATTTCGTCCGTAGGAGCGGATGTAAAGGTTTACCTGTCGGGACAAAATCTGTATGTGAATACGCCGGTAGCCGAACGGATAAGCGTTTATTCCGTCGCAGGAACGTTGCTGAACAGGTTTGAAAAATCTGCGGGCGCATCGGCAGTTTCGGCAGCCGCTTCGCAGGTATTGATTGTGAAGGGAAGTTCCGGTTGGGTGAGAAAATTGGTGCGTAAAGTCAACTAAAAAAATTCATTCTTAGTTCTCAATTAAAAAACGGCGTTTGAGCAAAGTTTCAAACGCCGTTTTTTATTTATCGCAGTTATCACCAGCAAAAGCGAAGCAGCAAGGTTGAAAATCGTACACGTCATTGCGAAGGCGAAGCCTGAAGCAATCCAGAGAAAACCACAGCGCAATTCTGGATTGCGGTATTCCCGTCATCCCCGCGAAAAAGACCCGCAACGACGCACCAATATAAAACATTCACACAGTAATCCCCATTTTCCGCATCAAAAAAGTAGCATTCATATTTTGAGCGACCCCGTCCTGTAACCGATAGGAAAAAGTAAGCCCGTCGCCTTTTATGTCCGCTTCAAAACGATGGTTTCGGATGTTGTCGGGAAAATCTTTCGCCAGACCGCCCAAAAGCAAATCGTGCGTGGCAATAATTCCGCAAGATTGAAGTCCAACCAATTGCCCAACCAACGCCAACGAGCCTTTTTGCTTATCCGTCGAATTAGTGCCTTTCAGGATTTCGTCAAGGATAATAAACAGCTTTTCGCCCGATTGCAGGCGGTTGATAATCATTTTCAGCCGCTTCAGTTCGGCGAAAAAATAAGACTCGTTATCGTTCAGCGAATCGGATGTCCGCAGGCTCGTAACCAAAGCCGCCGGACACACGCGCAAAGCATCCGCACAAACCGGCGCACCCATGCAAGCCAACGCAAAATTAACGCCGACTGTTCGCAAATACGTACTTTTCCCTGCCATATTCGCGCCCGTAACAATCAGAAAATAAGGTTTTTTCGCGATGTCGATGTCGTTCCTTACGCAAGTTTCGCGATTCATCAGGGGATGCCCCAGATTTTTCCCGCGCATTTCAAAATAATCGCCGGTCAGTTCGGGAAAAACATAGTCCGGATGATTAAAAGCGAATTTGCCCAAAGAGCAAAGCGCATCCCATTCACCCAAAGTTTTTATCCAAATTTCCGTTTGCCGCCCATAAACGTTTTTCCATTCGTCGATGGCGATGGCTTTGCTTATATCCCACAATGCCAAAGGGTTCAAAAGCAAATGAACCATAACGTTGGCACGCTGATCCAGTTCGGACGATAACTGCGCCAAACGCCCGATGCAAACGGAAGCCCTCGCCCCCCACACCGTAAACTCAGCCTGAAATTCCCGCAGCAAACCGGATTGAAAGTCGCCGTTTTCAATAATTTTAATCAGTTCGGAATAAGTATTGAAAATCGCCACCTTTTTCCCAATCCACCGTTGAAGGTCGTTGATTTTCTTCGCCTTGATTTCGCTGATACCGAGCGCTAAAAGGTAAAGCACGACAATCGCCGACGAAGAAACCGTTCCGGCTATCGCCCAGCCGACGCATACAATCCAAAGCAACAGAACCGCATAACGCAGGATTTTCCAAAACGTTTTCGACCGAATTACCGCCGGCGCAGCAATAAAAGACGCGATTTCCTGCAAATCGGAATCCCTGCTCGGACACGACAACCCGGCAACCTGAAACCGGTGAATAAAATCGGGAATCCGGCTGATTTCGGCAATGCTTTTCTGCGTGGATTTTATTTTTTCTGTCGATTGGAAAGGAGTTGAAAAACGTTCAACGAGCGCCTGTTTGCCGTAAGCCGTGCAAGTTCGGTTAACGGATTGAAACAGCGAATGATTTCCGAAAATATCCAAATCCGGAGAGAATGCATGTCCCGAGTCGGCTCTTTCGGGAGCGCCGTCGAATGCGCTGAAATCGTAATTAATCGCGTTGATTTCGTTTTCGTCGCAAGCGAGGAAAATTTCCAACCGCGATTTCTTTTTCTGCAATTGATTGCTTATTTTCAGCAGTACTAAAAAAACAACCAATCCCGAACAGACAATTATGCTTATCGCCGATGCGCCCTGCGCCCGCAAAAAATAAACGAGAACCGCCGCGCCGACGAAAGCCGACAAACGGACGGTTCCCATCCAATAGATTTGTTTTTTGAGGGCGCTTAAAGTTTGCCGAGTTTTATCGGCGCGTGCGGAGTAATACGCTTTGATTTTTGACATCTTTTTTCGTCGGTTGCTTTTAAGTTCGTTGCATTTGCGGAAATTCGGCTGCAAATGTAGTCATTATTTTATAATGACGTGAAAAAAAGGCGTTTGTACGCAAAGTCGCAAAAAGCCCTGTCACTGCGGGCTTTCCCGCGCGAGATGACGGGACTTTTCGCATCTTCACACACATTAAAATATTTTACGTACATTTGCAATGATTATTTGTACGCGAAAGCGGGAAGCCGAAAAAAGCCCGTCATTGCAGGCTTGACCTGCAAGTCGCAGTGCGTTTTTTCAGGGGATCCCGCGTTGAGCGCGGGATGACGGGGCTTTTCCCCATTAATCACTAATCATTATTCATTTACAATATGAAAAAAACAACAATTACACTATTATTAGCCTTGCTGGAAATCGCCTACGGATTTTCGCAAAACATTGCCGTCGTCAACGGCGTGTGGGAACGGGAAAAACGCGAAAATACGGAAGGGCGGGACGCTTTTGATTTCCGGTTTGCCGACACCAATGGGAAAGAAATCGCCCTGTCCGATTTCAAAGGGAAAGTCATTTATGTGGATATTTGGGCAACATGGTGCGGTCCGTGCCGGAAAGAATTTCCTTTCCTGAAACAATTGGAAGCCGAATATCACGACAACAAAGAGTTGGTTTTTATCGGCGTGAGCATAGATAAAACGCAAGATAAAGGGAAATGGCAGGACTTTTTGATGAAAGAAAATCTGCCCGGCATCCAACTTTTTGCGGGAGACGCTGCCGGCGAAAACCTGATAACGCCCTATGAAATAAACTCAATACCCCGTTTTATTTTAGTCGGGAAAGATGGGAAATTGATTTTTGCCGATGCGCCGCGTCCTTCTTCGGGAGAGATACGGGGGGTTATTGGTGCGGCTTTTGGGGAATAGTTAAGAACTGAGGATAAATGAAGCGATTAAATATAAAAAACAGTACGGTTCAGTTCCTTGCTTTTGTAAGCGAGCGGGGCGGCGATACCGTTGATATTGCTTTTCAAAACGGGGATTTGTGGGCAACGGAAAAGGTTATGGCTGCGCTTTACGGCATCGACCGTAGCGGGATAGCACGGCATATAAAGAATATTTTTGAAGACGGCGAATTGAACGAAGACATGGTGTGTGCATTTTTTGCACATACCACTCAACACGGCGCTATTGAAGGGAAAATGCAAACGAAAGAGGTTAAATTTTACAACCTTGACATGATAATTTCCGTCGGGTATCGCGTCAATTCGGCGCAGGCAATTGATTTTCGCCGGTGGGCAACTTCGGTATTGAAAGAATTTGCCCGGAAAGGCTACATTATAGACCGCAAACGAATGGAAAACGGCAAGTTTTTCGACGAAGATTATTTTGAACACCTGCTCTCCGAAATCCGTGAAATTCGTTTGAGCGAAAGGCGACTTTATCAAAAAATTACCGATATTTATGCCACCGCTTCCGACTACGACGCCCATTCGCCGCTCACCAAACAGTTTTTTGCAACGGCGATGAACAAACTGCATTGGGCTGTTCACCGCAATACGGTAGCCGAAGTGATTTATCGCCGCTCTACCAGAGCGATTTTGACCGCTTTTTGCAGTTGGAAGAATATATAAGGCTCAATGAATAATTTAACGTCATATCTACAAGAGGAAAAGCAGGCAAGACGCAAAGGCGGTTTATACCACAAAACGCAGGTCAACCTCGCCTACAATTCAAACAGGATTGAAGGTAGCCGACTGACGGAAGAACAAACCCGCTGCATTTTTGAAACCCGCACCATCGGTTTCAAAGACGAAGATGCGCTACCGGTTGACGACATTATCGAAATCTCAAATCACTTTGTGGCGTTTGATTATTTGCTTGACAGTGTGAACAATCCGCTGTCGAACGACATCATTAAAAAGTTTCACGGCATTTTGAAGACAGGCATTTCTGATGCGTACTCGGCGCAGTTTGCCGTTGGCGAATGGAAAAAACTTGCCAACGAAGTAGGCGGGATTGAAACCACAAGTCCCGAAAATGTTGAGGCTGATATGCAAACGCTTAATAATCGGTACAATTCCATTGATAAAATCGAATTTGAAAATATTATCGAATACCATTATCGTTTTGAAAAAATACACCCCTTTCAGGACGGTAATGGCAGGGTCGGACGGCTGATTATGTTTCGCGAGTGCTTGAGAAACAGCATTATCCCGTTCATAATTGACGAGCGGCATAAACAGCATTATTATCGCGGTTTGCGGGAGTTTGCAACGGTTCGTGGCTATTTGCTCGATACTTGCCTTTCGGCGCAGGATACCTATGCTGGATGGATTCGGTATTTTTATAAGTAGGTAATCAAAATTATTATATTTTCTATTCCGGATTGCTTCACCGCTATGCGGTTAGCAATGACGTGTGCGGTGTTTGGCTTCACCGCTTTGCTGCGCCCGCAATGACGACTACGGCATTTGACCCCACTGCATCATTGCGAAGGCGAAGCCTGAAGCAATCCAGAAAATTTTTTTAAAAAATACACTATTAAATTTTGAATAAACAGTTAAAAAATTATATCTTTGCGTCGCAAAAAGATGAAACACAGTTTAATTTTTAATCACTAAATTTTATTTAACATGATCAAAGTAGGTATTAATGGTTTTGGCCGTATTGGTCGCATGGTGTTCCGCGCCGCAGTTTATAACTTTGCAAACGACGTTGAGATTGTCGGTATCAACGATTTGCTGACGCCTGATTATCTGGCGTATATGCTTAAATTCGATTCCGTTCACGGACGGTTCAAAGGCGACATCGCGGTTGAGGGGAACACCCTGATTGTAAATGGCAAAAAGATTCGATTGACGGCAGAGAAAGACCCTGCCAATTTGAAATGGAACGAGGTAAAAGCCGACGTCGTTGTGGAATCGACCGGTTTGTTCCTGACCGACGAAACAGCCCGCAAACACATCCAAGCGGGAACGAAAAAAGTACTCCTTTCGGGTCCTTCCAAAGACGATACCCCGATGTTTGTTTTCGGCGTAAACAGTAAGAAATATGCCGGTCAGGAAATTATTTCCAACGCTTCCTGTACAACCAACTGTTTGGCTCCCATCGCCAAAGTGTTGAACGACAATTTCGGTATCGTAAAAGGTTTGATGACAACGGTTCACGCATCGACCGCTACGCAAAAAACCGTCGATGGACCTTCGTCCAAAGACTGGCGCGGCGGACGCGGGATTTTGGAAAACATTATCCCTTCCTCTACTGGCGCCGCCAAAGCGGTAGGCAAAGTGCTTCCCGAGTTGAACGGCAAACTCACAGGTATGTCCATGCGCGTTCCTTCGTCCGACGTGTCGGTTGTCGATTTGACGGTGGTGCTTGACAAAGCTGCTACAAAAGATGAAATCAGCACCGCGATGAAAAAAGCGTCGGAAGGCGAATTGAAAGGCGTTTTGGCTTATACCGACGAGGCGGTGGTTTCTACCGATTTCCGCGGTTGCGCCGCAACGTCCATTTACGACGCTGCCGCCGGTATTTCTCTGGACGGCAACTTTGCGAAAGTGGTTTCGTGGTACGACAATGAATGGGGTTTCTCCTGCAAGATGGTAGAAATGGCGAAAATTATGGCGAAATAATTTACAAAGAAAATGATTAATTGTTGAAGGCGAAAGCGGCGGAATGTCGCTTTCGCCTTTGTTTTTTCTTTTTTTGGAGGGTATCGCACACGTCATTGCAAACCGCGAAACGGTGAAGCAATCCGGATTGCTTCAGGCTGCGGTTCGTAAGACGAATTATGTTTTTTTGTGTAATTTTAGTAAAATAAAATAAGCCTAAATCAAAAAATACCTGTATCTTCGCAACGTTTTAATTTTTAAATTATATTTATATGAAAAAAAGTATTGTATTATTAATGGTAGCGGCGTTGTTGGTATCGGTATCAACTTTCGCCCAGGAGAACAAAAAAGAAGCTCCTAAAGCGCAAGCAGAGCAGGTAGAGAAAAAAACCGGTGAAGAAAAAGCCGGAAAAGAAGAAAAAGCCTGCTGCAAAGAAAAAGGGAAAGACGCAAAATCTTGCCCCAAAGAAGCAGGAAAGGAAACAAAATCCGGCGACAAAAAGTAATCTGTTTTAGCGTTTGCGTTTGCAAAGTTCTTTGAACTTACAGTAAGTGCAATTGTTTGCGAAAGTGGTCTGTGAGAAAGGGATGTCCCGATTGAACAGATCACTTATTTTTTGTACGTACAGTTCCTCAAATTCCCCGTGCAAACGCCTGAAATCCTCAATCGGCTCTTTTTCGTATTCCACGACGGGCGAAAAGTTTTCCCGGCTCGCGTCCTGCATGTAGAGCAGAGTCGGAACAACGGGCAATTCAAACATTTTTTTACGAATTAAAACGGAGGCATACACGAAAATCTGAAAAATATGCCCCGCCCGCCGGTCTTTTTCCGTAACCAAATCGGCTAACGCCTTGTAAGTTTTACCGGAACTGCCTGTTTTGTAATCCACTATCCACAGTTGCCCGTTGTGTTCTTCCATTCGGTCGATGACGCCGCCGATTTTGAGTTTGACCGCCGCCGCCGGCAGTTCGATAACATCGTAAATTTTCTGTTCCAGACCCAGCACGGTAAACGGCGCCCGTCGCCGGTCGAACGCAATCAGCCGTTCAAGCATTTTGCAAATCACGCGGAAATTAATCAGTTGTTCGCCGTTGTACTGCGTTTCGTCCGTCGGTTTGCCCTTGAAATAGACCTCTTGAAAGGCTTTTGCGACCAGTTTCCGAATTCGCAATTCCGCTTCCGGCTGCAGGTAGCCGTCCAAATGGGCTTTTTGCACGGTGAAAGCGGAATTTGCAGCGCCGGATATTTCCCTGTATAAAAATTCGGCGGCGCGGTGAAATATCGTTCCGAAAACCGAAGCGTCCAGTTCGTCGGACAACTCGTCGGGCGTTTCGTAACCCTTTATTTTTTCCCAATAAAAGCGGAGCGAACAGTCGATAAAAGTATTCAGGCTCGAAGGGGTCAGCGGCTTGGCTTCGGGATTGGCGTTCAAATCGTATTTTTCTTTGATGAGGCGGATTATTTCATCCGTTTTCTGGACTGTAATCGGCTGTACATCCATCGGTTTCACGGTAGAAAGCAAGGTGTATCGCTGAATATTCAGTCGCTTATCGACCAGTATTTGCAAGAGAAAACGGCTCATTTCGGCTTTGCCGCTCTGCGTTTTATCGGTATTATAAACTAAGGTGATTTTCTCGGCGCGTTGCAGCAAACGGTAGAAATGATAGGCATATATCGAATCCTGACGGTCGACGGTGTTCAGCCCCAAATGCGAACGGAGAAACTGCGGAATAAACGTATTTTCGCCGCCATTGTCGGGCATAAATCCTTCGTTTACGCTCAATATCAACAAATTCTTAAAATCAAGCGTTCGCGTTTCGAGGACGCCCATAATTTGCAGACCTTTCACGGGTTCGCCGTGAAAAGGCACCTGCGTCGCCGACAGCAGCCGCTGCAACAGGCGCAGAAAAGTGGGCTTTTCCAGCGTCCACTCGCCGGACGACAGCAAGCCGTACAAACGGTTCAACACCTGATACGCCCTAAAAATAGATTCCTGATACAGACCGTCGTAAACATCCCGATAGGAGGCTTCGTCGCGATACGCCTTGCCCAAGTTTTCAACCAAATTCAAAAGGTATCCCGCCAAATCGACGGCATCGCTCGTATGCCTGAAAAGCGTCTCGTTATTAAGCAATTGACTGCTGGGAAAAAAGATATTGTCCCGGCTAATCGTTTTTTCCGTTTTCTCCGCTTCGGGAAAAATAATTCGGGTGTAGGGATGCCGGAGCGCGGGCAAAACCTGTTTGTAATAGAAAGCATCGGGTTTCACAAGCCCTTTGATTTGCAGTTCCGCCCATATCTGCAAAAAAACGGCAATGGGCGTTTGCGTGATCGGAAAACCCATAGTAATATTCACATTTTCAACCTTTTCGGGGGAAACGGCGTGCATCACAACGGGCAAAATATCTTCGTTGCACAGCACAATCGCCGAGTCGGGCGTCGCGTGGTCGGGCGAATGTCTCAAAGACTCGATCCAGTCGGGGATAACGCCCGCCTGCCCGCTCTCGGAAGGAGAAGCCATCAAGGTGATTTCCTTTTCCCGACTCAGGAAAGCGTTAAACTCAGGCTTGTCAAGCGCCGAACCGAACTGCTCGGCGTTTTCGGCAATCGACCTGCCCGCCTCGTGATCCAGATAGTAAGTATCATAATCCCAATAAAATGACGATTTATTTTTCAGCCGCTCGAATAACCGCTCCTCGCACTTGTTGAGAACGTTAAATCCGGCAAAAACGTAGTGTTTGTCGGGAAATTCAATCTCTTCGTTTTCAATCACTTCCCGCATTAACATACCCGGATAAGCCAACCCGCGTTCTTTCAGTTTTTCCCGAAAAGCATGGTACACCTCGCCCAAAATGTTCCAAATCGACCAAAAAGCGTCTTTCAAACGTGTATCCTCTTTGAAAATTTTGCCGAAATGGCGGTTAATATTTTCCCACTGCACTTCCGAAAGGTGGCTAAAATCGTCTTTCATCCTGTCCAAATCCTTGAGATTTGAGAACAGGGCGCGGGCTGGCACAAGGTTTTTATCAATGTCGTCAAAATCGTTCAGCAGGATTTCGCCGAAAAAGAAAAACTCGTCAAGCGTTTCCGTCACGGGCGTTTCGGACTTGGCATTGCGCACCGCAAGGTAGGATTGGTACAAATCGCCGGTCAGTTGCAGCATATCGGCGCTCCGGTAGGCGGAACGGCTCTCGAAAAGTTCCTCAATCGTTGCATATTGCGGCGCCCACAGCGGCTTTCCGACTTCGGCATACAAATAATTATTGAAAAACAACCGCGCCCGCCTGCTTGGAAAAACCACCGTAACGTCGGCAAGCCCGTTTCCAAAGCGCGTTACCAGGTCTTTTGCCACAAGATGGAGGAAAGAAGTTGAAGCCATATTTGTTAAAATATTAATGCGTTTTTATGAATGTAAATTTCCATCCCGATGAAAATTTATTTGCGTCGGGACGGAAAAAAAATTACATCGGGATGGAAATTTACGTCCATGCCGATGTAATTTTGACCACATACAAATGCCTGTTTATCAGGCTTTCTCGAAATGGATACCTTCGATTAGTTTCTTCAATTTGACGCTCGGTGTGAAAATGATTCTGATACCCGAAATCATCGCAACATTAAATTCATTGGCGTTATTTACGCCTTTGCTGGAAAACGAGACGCGAAAAGTGCCGAGATCGCCCAAACTGACGCTTTTGCCCATCAGCAAATACTTGGGGATGGTGTCGATTGTGCTGTCAATCACATTCGCCACATCGCCGCGCGAGAGCGACGAAAGGGCAACAATTTCTTCTGCAATCTCTTCCTGAGATATTTTGCCGTCGTTCACCGGCGAGGCATACAGTTTTTTCGCTGCCTGAGGGTCATTTGGATTGGAACGTGGAATTAACTTATACTTCATGATTTGTTTCCTTTCATTTTTAAAGGGTTAATATTTAATTGATGATATAATAACGTTAATTATTTCAAATTATTGTCATGTTGCTTACTCCCGATATACATCAAGCAAATCCCAAAAGTAAATCGCTTGCAGGCAACATCTTGAAACCCGTTTTTCTCAAGTATAGCCGTCATTTCCTTGCCCTGCGGGAAAACGGCGATGGATTGCGTCAAATAGCGGTAAGCCGTGCGATTACCGGCAATCCGGTTGCCTATAAAGGGTATCAGCTTGGAATACAGTTGATAGGCTTGTTTAATCGGAAAACATTTCGGCGCGGTGAGTTCGAGCATCATCAGTTTTCCGCCCGGCTTCAATACCCGCAGGATTTCCCGCAAACTCCGGTCTAATTGCCCGAAATTGCGGACGCCGAAAGCAACCGTCGCCGCATCGAAAAAGTTGTCTTCAAACCGCAAATCGGCGCAATCCTGCCTCTCAATGCCGATGACGCCCGACAATCCCGCGCCGGCAACCTTTTTCCGCCCGACCGCCATCATTTTTTCGGAAATATCTATGCCGACAATTTTTTTGGGTTGCAGCAGCCGGCAGGCTTCGATTGCCAAATCGCCGGTGCCGGTGGCAATATCCAGCAGATTTTTCGGGGCAAGGGCTTTCAACGCCGAAATCCCTTTTTTGCGCCACGACCGGTCGATACCCCACGACAAGGAATGGTTCAGGCGATCGTATTTGCTCGCGATTTCGTTGAACATCAACGCGATTTGCTCGCTTTTGGATGCGCCGCCTGAGGCGTAGGGGACTGTTTTTTCTGCTTGGTATGCCATGTGGACGAGTTACGAGTTTGTTTACTTGTTACTTGAAGCCAATGTTTTCAAATACAAATCCCTGTCGGACAGCATTTCCAAAGCTTTATTCAAACTCCTGTCGTTGCGCAGGGAATAAATGAGTTCGCCTTTTGAAAGATAATAGCGCTTCATGATTTGCCGCCCCAAAACGTTGACAATCCGGTTTTTGTGGAAATCCATGTCGTGGTCTAAATCGGATTTCATCTGCTTTTCCAATGCGTTAAATTCTTTCGCCGCCAGTTCCCAATCGCTTTCCGCCGCCAATATGTTTTTGAGGTTTCCAATCGCTTTCTCGCTTTGACGGGTGTAAGTAAAACTTTTTGATTTCAGGAAATTCTTGAATTCGTTGTAAATATTGTTCGTTATGGTGAAGATTCTTGGCGGGTCGACGGGATGTTTCGCCTGCCACTGCACAACAAACTCAAAGAAAAGGTTTTCGGTTTCCAACTGATGCAGTATCGCCGGCGTACCCTTTTCCTCAGCGTCAAAATCGGGGAAAACGCCGCCCCCGCCCCTGACGCGGCGACCTTTGGCAGTATAAAAAAACAAATCCGGGCTGTCGGGCAGGTCGGAAATGCTTCCGGCGTTGTTATGGTGGGCATAATCAACCGCTTGAATACACCTGCCGCTGGGGATGTAATATTTGGCGGAGGTGACTTTCAACTGTCCTTTGTGGGGCAGTTTTCGCGAAATTTGCAGCAAGCCTTTCCCGAAAGTGCGGCTACCGATAACGATCGCCCTGTCCCAATCTTGCAGGCTTCCCGCCAGAATTTCCGCAGCAGACGCCGATTGCCGGTTCACCAAAATCGCCAGCGGAATCACCGTATCTATCGCATCTTGCGCGGAGCGGTATGTCTTGTTCAGTTTGGGGTCTTTCCCTTTCTCCGTCATCAAAATTCGTCCTCTGGGAATAAAACAGTTAAGAATTTCGAGGCAGTCCTCCAGTGAGCCGCCGCCGTTATTGCGCACGTCAATGATGAGGGACGCAATGCCTCTGTTCGTTTTCAAATCCTCGAAAGCCGCCTTGAGGTTTTGGGCGCTGTGGGTGGTGAACTTCGACAGGCAAATATAGCCCGTATTTCCCGGTAATACACAGTAATAAGTGATCGGGTCAATGGTGATGCGTTTGCGGCGGATGGTTACTTTGCGCGGTTTTTTATCGCCTTGTCGCAGGAATTTGATGGTTACCTTCGTATTCGGCTTGCCGCTCAGCAGTTTACGGATATAATCGGCGGTGCGTCCGTCTATTTTTTCGCCGTTGATTTCCGTCAAAATATCGCCGACCTGCAAACCGGCTGCTGCGGCAGGCATACCATCAAAAGGCTCCGCGATAAATATTTGTCCCTTATGAGACAGGATGTCGGCACCGATGCCGGTGTATTCGCCGGTTGCGGCAAGCAGGAAATCCGGCAGTTCGTCTTCCGGGATGTATTCCGTATAAGGATCCAACTGTTTCAGCATAAATGCAATGTTGTCGGAGATTATTTCCTCGACGAGGATGGAATCTACGTAAGACATGCTCAGTTCCTTGAGTACGGCGCTGTATACGGACATGTTTTTTGAAATCTCAAAACGGTTTTTTTCCGATAATTGCGCAGGGGAAAAGTGATGGCAAACAATCAGTACCAGACAGGTTAATAATAATTTACGCATAAGATAATTGCTATTCGGCATTTAATATTTTCAAGGCTTTTTCCCGTATTTCCGACCATGTTTCGGGCGGCAGCTTGGTTCCGACCACGCGGATAATGTAGCATGCAAGCAGGCTTCCCAACTGTGCGCATTGTTCGAGGCTTGCCTGCTTGATCATTCCGTAGAAAAATCCGGCGGCGTAATAATCCCCTGCGGCAGTGGTGTCTAAGGGTTTTATTTTTTGATAGGGCGGCGTTTGAATCAATTCGCCGCCGCGTTTTATCCGCGAACCTTTGTCGCCTTCTTTCAGGACGGCGATTTCCACGTCGGTAGCCATTTCGTGTATCGCCTCGCCGGCGGAAGATTTGCCGGTGAAAGCATACGCTTCTTCCTCATTGGCAAATACAATGTCAACATAATCCCTGACCAATTTGCGGATAAACACCCGGTCGGCGGCAACCACATTGAAACTGGAAAAATCGAACATAATCTTCATGCCCAAAGACTTTGCCGTTGTCATAACGCCCTCAATCAAATCGTGATTTTGAACCAGATAACCTTCCACATACAGGTGGGTGTATTGTTCGAGCGTCGTTTTTTGTATTTCCGCTTTCTGCATGCGGGCGGCGGAACCGAGATAGGTGCAAAAAGTGCGTTCCCCGTCGGGCGTAATCAGGACGATTGCCGTACCCGAAAAAGCGGGTTCGTGAATTAAATGCGGTTCGACGCCGGCTTTCGTCAGTTCATCAACGTAAAATTTCCCGTATTCGTCGTTGCCCACTTTGCCGATGTATCCGGCGGGCGCGCCCAGTTGCTTCAGCGCCAGCGAGGTGTTGCTCACCGAACCGCCGGAAGTCATCGCGAGTTCCGAAGTCTTGAGTTTTTCAAAGAGCGAGTTTCGCATCTCTTGCTCTATCAGGTTCATGCTTCCTTTTGCGATGTTCAGTTCTTTTAAAAGTTCGTCGTTCGGCAGTTTAACCAAAATATCTACCAAAGCGTTTCCAATTCCGAGTATTTTCATATATATTTATATAAGGTCATAAGTAAATCTTCATAATTAGTTCATATTATTTTCTCTGGATTGCTTCATGCGCCCGAATGTTACTTTTACATACGGGTTTCTATTCTAAAATTTCCCGCAAAGATATTGCATATTTGGAAAATAACCTTTACTTTTGCCACGCAATTTTGCTATTGCGGTTAAATTCTTCCTTAGCTCAGTCGGTTAGAGCATCTGACTGTTAATCAGAGGGTCCTTGGTTCAAGTCCAAGAGGGAGAGCAGCAGAGAAACCGGAATATTCTTCCTTAGCTCAGTCGGTTAGAGCATCTGACTGTTAATCAGAGGGTCCTTGGTTCAAGTCCAAGAGGGAGAGCAAGCAATCAAAAATACGCCTTTTTCGACAATGCCTGCAAAACGAAATCCCGCATGAACATTCCACATTCCCAATTATTTACCTCTTTCATCCCTTTCGTGTTTTCAATTTTCATATATTATTAACGTTTCAACTGAAAATATATTATTTTTAAGTATGAGTTAATTTTTTTCTGGATTGCTTCAGGCTTCACCTTCGCAATAGATTTGTTGCGAAATAGCCCTTTACAGTAAAAATTATCTTTGCCCAATGAAATTATGAGTTAGTAAAAAAATTTAATAACGATCGTTTTCGTCAAATTACCAACGTTAATGTTACTATAACAAACATAGCAAAATAAATATCCCTAAACATGTTATTGAAAGTACGTTAAGCATTTCCAATGTTTAACGTACTTTTTTGTTTTTTCCACTTTTTGCCGTATTTTTGTTACCGGTTTGTTACTCGAATAAACCAGCGACAAAATATATTAACAGTCTGATTATGAATAAAAAATTAGCAAAAGAACCGGTAAGGTTAAGGGAAAAAGCATTGACAAATGGCAATAAAAGTTTGTATTTGGATATATATAGGGACGGCAAAAGGAAATACGAGTTTTTGAAATTATATATAGTCCCAGAAAAAAAACAAGAAGAAAAAAACCAAAATTTGGAGACGTTAAAGACCGCCCAACGCATCCGCGCCAAACGCCAAATTGAACTGCAAAACGATGAATACGGTTTTCCCAACAAATCAAAAATAAAAACGCCTTTCCTGTATTATTTTAGAACGATGTGTGAAGCAAGCAAGAAAAAAGACAGCGCCGGCTCTCTGGGTAATTGGTATAGTTGTCTCAAACATCTGGAAAGGTATTGTACAGAAGAAACAACGTTCGAACGACATTACAACTGATTGGATTAACGGATTTAAGGATTATTTGGATAATGCCTACAAAGATTTATCAGGAACCAAGAAATTGCTGCAAAACACAAAAAAAATCTATTCCAGCAAATTGAGGTCTTGCATAAACAAAGCGTTCAATGATGGAATAATACCTATTAATCCATTAAGAGGCTCTGAGGGCTTCAAAATAGAAGAAACAGAAAAGACATACCTAACATTTGAAGAGGTTAAGAAAATGGCTAAAACGGCGTGCAAAAAACAAGAATTAAAACGGGCGTTTCTGTTTGCCTGTCTCACAGGACTAAGAAAAAGCGACATTGAAAAAAAGGTAAAGATAAACCACCTTTATGTGTTGAGATAAACAAGAAAAGTAATGATTTGGAGCGAGGTACAGACCTTTGGGGATAAAACCAGAATCGTATTTAAGCAGAAGAAGACCGGCAGGCAAGAATATTTTGATATCAATAAGCAAGCAGTAGATTATTTGGGAGAACGCCGGAACGATACGGATAAGGCAGGCATTACAGAAACAGGGATTAATTGAAGATGCAGAGGCACAACCTTTGAAATGGAAAAAAACCAATGCATTGCTCGGCTACTTTGTTGAAGTTGCCAACGACAAATTGAAACTGAAACACGGGGATCCGATGAAAATAAAACCATTTGAGACGCTGTTTAATGTGAAACGTTTGTCGTCCATTATCAGCGATTACAAAAACAAAGGCAATCAAAAAAACGAATGTAAACCATATGGATATGAAATTATTGCTAAAATATTTTCAGATTTAAAATACTAAAACACAACGACTAATAAAAAAAGAAATCCGATGTTGTATGACTGTCATCCGACATCGGATTTCTTTTTTTTTATAATGTTTCATCTTTGTGCCGTTGTTTTTTATAGGGCGGGGTTCCATGCGCCCTGAAAGCAAGCGGCAACGCGGGAAAGTCCCGTACCGCCGTCAATTATTAATCAATAATAAATAATTGTTATGGAAAATTTTAAGGATGAACTAACAAAAATTAAGGAAAAATTAGCAGTAGTTGAACAATTAGCGACGCTTGGGCAGAAAAAAGTATTGACTATGAGCGATGCAAGCATATTGACCGGATTAAGCAGAAGTAGATTGTATAAGTTGACTTGCTACAAGCAAATTCCACATTACAAAGCCGACGGCGGGAAATTGAATTATTTTGACAGGGACGAGTTGACGGCTTGGCAGCTGAAGAATAAAATTAAAACCGCTGATGAAATAGAAAAAGAGGCGGAAAATTACATGCTGACGGGTGCTGTGAAAAAGAAAGGGGGGAAGCATGTTTGAGGATTGGTACTATTATTTATTTGAACGTCGAAACGGAATATTCAGAAACCGCTATGTAAACACTAAAAGCACAGGCTATTACGCTCCATTAGAAAGGTTAAAAAACGTTAAGGGTGAAATTACACTGGACGAGATTATGGATTTTGTCAAAATGCACCCAAGTAGTTATAAACTTGGGGGACAGGTAATTTATTCCGGAGAGCCTAAAGTAGAGGAGTTTATAGGCGGCAAGAAAAACCCGTTTTATGACAACCAGCCGGATGGATTTATAAATATCAATGATGCCGCTGGCAAAACAAATAAAATCTTATTCGTTCCACGCGGTAAATATATAGTAAAAACAATTGCCAAAAGGTTAGCAAACAAGAAGATAAACAATGTTTCCAAAAAATGGCAACAAATATTATATGGGTTGTCCGGAGAAAGTCATTGAAAATCCCATTTCATTGTTGCCAGAAATTAGCAACAAATATATAGCATTGGGTCGTCCGGAGAAAGTCATTGAAAATACAATTTCCCTTATAGTAAGTAACATCTGTTTCTATTTTTTAGCAACAATATTATTTTTGATAGTGTAGATTTGCCAAAAATCAACGATTATTTTTAATGCAGTCGATTTTAATAATCAAAACCATGTACGATACCGTAAATTTTAAGATAGAGAGAGCGGGGTTATTTGGGGCAAATTCATTTGACATCAAACGCTATTTGTCCAATGTAACGGAGTGGAAAAATAAGAACGGGAGCAATTACACCGGTAACGCCGAAAACTATAAAATTACTGTTTCGGAAAAAGGTATAATATCTTTATCTGGCAGCCTATCAAAATATTACTTTGGGGATAACTTGCAAAGTTTGACACGGCGGGATACCAAACAGGCAATTGATAAACTAAGCGACCTGATACATCTGGACTTTAGAAAGGCAAAAGTTACACGCTTTGATATTGCCGGAAATATATTAACCCAAAGGCAGCCGGCGGATTATTATCCGTATCTGGGTAGCAAGCAATATTTTGAGCGGGTACAAGCCACGACGAACACGCTTTATTATAACAACCATCAAAAACAACTGTGCTTTTATAATAAAGCCAAACAGGCGGCGACTAAAAAAATACCGATACCAACAGAACTGCAAAACGAAAATCTTTTGAGGTATGAGTTACGATATTCCAATCACATTAATAAACAGTTCAAGACGGATGTAACGGCTACGATGTTGTACGAAGAGGCTTTTTACAGCCTCGTCCCTCAAAATTGGTACAATGAATTTAATTCAATCGAGACAACTAAAAGTAATAATTTTATGCCAAACGTAAGAACAATAAAACAAGCAGAAAGAGCCGCATTTGCACGATTACTACAAAACGCGGGGCAACCATTCATTGATGAAATTATAAGCGATTGTAAGGCAAATAAGCGATTTAAACACCGAGCGGATTACTCAAAATTGAAAGCCAAGTTAAAAAAATTGATAGTCGCATCCGATTTTGAAGACAACAGCGATTTAATAAAAGAGTTGAAGCTGAAAATATATGAGATAGCGAGAGATGCCCGGTGAGTATCATTTCCCTACTTTATTAAATATAAATAATTAATTTTTATAAAAAAATGCCCTTTTTATTCAAAAATAAATAAAAAAGACAGCAAAATAATTAATTTTTTTATTAAAAAAACTCTAATTCTAAAGGGAATTATTACAAAATGATAGATATTTTTTTTGGCAATTTAGTGTAAAATTAAGTATCTAATTATAATTATATATCTGAAACATAGGGGGTAAGAAAAGTTTTTTAGGAAAATCGCGGCATACCCCTTATTAATATGAGAGTTCAAAACGTGATTTTTGAAATTGATTTTTTTTGAAATTAAATTTTTAGACGCCTCGACCGGTCGATGAAGCGGATAGCCTGAACCATCAAAAAAAGAAAAATAAGACATTATTTTTGTTATTCCCAAAACAACACATACCTTTGCAGCGTAAAAATAAGGAAAATAAAAACAGACTAAAAGTATTTTTTCTTACAATTTTGGTGCTGTTTTGTTGCTTGATAATTTTTTATACGTTATTATTAACTGTA
>JAIRKO010000039.1 GCA_031260045.1 Dysgonamonadaceae bacterium
TCTATGCCGAGAGCAAACCAGATCAGAAGCGCTATCGGCGCAATCAACATGTGGGAAGCAATTCCGACAAGGCGACGGAAGATGTTGTAGAAGATTTTCAAAATAAACATAAGATAAAATTTTTAGAAATTAATAATAATGCAAAATTAGAAATAATATTAAAACAATGAGATAAATAAACCATTAATTGTTAAATTAAAAACATTCGTATTGCCCGTTTCAAACGAAGCAATTTAAATTTTTAATCTTTGACAAAAATAATTGATAAGACATTTGCATAGTCGTAAAATTACAACAATCTTTGTGGTGTTAATTAAAAAATAAAAGAGCGTTATGGAACAAACAGGAATAAGCATTGAACGAAATTCGCAAGGTGTAGCAAGCTACATTCATATTGATTTGAGTAAATGTAGGAAAAATTTGCAGCCATTCTTCAAGGAAATGGGGATAGAGGACGAAGTATCACTTTATAATCCCGAATTTGTAAAAAAAATCGAAAAAAGGTCTAAGGCTGAACGTGTGAAAATAGATTATCATAATATATGGAAATAGTCTTTCGAGAACCTGTTTATGATGACTTTGAATATTTTAACCGGTTGGGAAATCGGAATGTGCAGGTCAAAATAACCAAACTTTTAGATGCAATAAAAGAAAATCCTTATGAAGGTATCGGGAAACCGGAAAAATTGAAATACAACTTGTCCGGGTTTTGGTCACGCAGGATAAATAGGGAACATCGAATTATTTATCAAATAGATGAAAGCAATAATCAAATTATTATTAATTCGCTTCGCGGACACTATGAAGAATAATTGATTGGTTTATTCAAGTGCTGATGAATAATCTACACTTGATTAAAGAACAATCAAGCCCAATGGATGATATAAATACCCGAGAGCCAACAAAAAAATGAATATTAAGCGCGTCTGTCAATTCCTGCTTGATAAAGAACCCGGCAAGCCGGATGCAAAACTGAGGTACAGAATAAAGTGGAATGGCAACAAAAATATTGTCGCTTTCAATGTCGGTTACCGTGTGGATATTGCAAAATGGAGCGCGGAAACGCAGCGGTGCGTAAACAATACAACGCACGGACGGAAAAGGACAGCCGCCAATATTATAAACAAGGAAATAACCCGATTTGAGGACATCGCCGATGAAGTGTTCCGCAAGTTCGAGAACGAGCAAAAAATGAAGTTTTTGATTTAGAGGATATTAGACAGTTTAGGAACAGATAGGATGAAAATTTAGTGCTGAAATAAACAAATAAAAATGAATGAGTTATGGAAATAGGTATAATTGGTAAGCGGGTTATTTATGTAATAGTTGGATATGTTGTTATTATATTGTTGACAATATATATATTATATCCACTTGGAAATAACAAATAACAACAACAAAAAATTACAAATTGTGCATAACTAATTGATTGTCAATGACAGGAACAAAGCCTTCTAAGCATATGTTCAAGCCCTTTCTCAATCACATACTCGCGGACTTTGTATTTATCAGCCAACCTTGACCATTGTGAAGTATCCGAATAAAATTTCAGCCAATGTATTTTTTCATTAAGGTCGGAGGGATTATCATAATTTATCGGTTTTCCGAATATGTTATAATAATTTCTATCTGTTATCCATTTCGGGTCTTTTTTCGCTTTTAGATAAAAAGCAAATCGAAAAAACATACATACAGTTTTTTAACTGATTTAGGTAAAATCTTCTTTATTTTATTATAAAATTGCATATAACCTCCTGAATATTTTGTATTATGTTTGGGAAAAACTAAATTATTTTTTTGCGAGGCAAATATAATGTGTTTTTATTTAAATGCCAATTTCTCATGATTAATTTTTAATGATTAATCAAATCCCCGTCATTGCGAGCGAAGCGAAGCAATCCAGAAAAAAATAAGAGTATAAGAACTAAAAATTTCTTAGCTATTAATTCAAAAAAAAACCGTGAAGTTTCACGGTTTTTCTTATTGCTTTAACTACGTGGAGAAATGATGTCCTCTCGGTCTTCAGGAGGAAAGGTTTCGTCTAAAAGTCCTTCCTCTGCTGCCTTCCTTGCCTCTTCTTCAGCTGCAGCAAGTATCATAGCTTCCAAGTTTCTCTGTAGTGTTTGTGCAGTGCACAAATCCCAAACAGCCGAAGTGAGTAGTATACCGGATACAGCACGCACTTTGGTAAGTGTTACATTGAAAGGGGGTTCTTCGCTGAACTCAAAAGAGTTAAGAACTGTGCGAAGCACATCAGTTCTTAGTTTTTTCTACTTCTTTTTTACTATCTTCTTTATGCTTATCTTTAAATCTCACTTCTCTTTCTTTCATGAGTGTTTCTTTTTCAGCATCAAGTCTTGTGTAAAAAAACCAAGTTTCTCCTTGTAAAATAGACAAAGTATCTCCATTTACTTTTGCTTCATAATCTTTGTTCATAAAGCGGAAACCATCAGGAATGTAAGTTATTTGCGATTTAATTGTATTTTCGCCTAAGTACTCTCCAAATAAAGTACATACGACGTAATCTTCAGAGAAATCCCATAAATGATAAGCAGTTGTGCCTATCCTCACCCACTTACCTTGTACTTCTTCGTAAGGAATACTAAAAGAATTGGCGCCTAATACCAATAATAACGTAATTAAAAATAATTTTGACTTTTTCATTTTTCTAAAATTTTTAAAATATTCTTATTTAATTTAACTAAACTCTATTCTATTTTGGCGGGTTCAAACCCGTCGGGATAATCAAGACAAGGTAGAACCTTATCCAAACGGACGACAAATATAATGTGTTTTTGTTTAATTATCACAATTTTTGTTTCTCTTTTTAATCATTAACCGTTAATTATTAATTTGAGTTAATTAGGTAAAAAAAATTTCATACTATGAAAGAATTACCTATATTTGCCGTGTGAAAATACAAATTAACTAAATGATAGGAGGTTTATGTATATGAAAACAAAAGAAAAAAAATGGTGCGCAATGTTTGTAATAATATTCGTTGCAAGTTCCTTAACGGCTCAGAATGACGCTTTTGAGGACGATATTTATTATTCTTCCAAAAACAAAACAACAACCGCCAAAGCCGAACCGGTGAAAAAAAGTCCCGTGGTTGAGGTGGAAACAACCGTTTCGGATGAAAGAAATGTCGATGAATACAACAGGCGTTATGTGGAAACTAATGATACAAACGCCGAAGCAGAATATGTTGACGGCGAATTGACGCAAAAAATCGTCAAGTTTCACAACCCTTCAAAAGTGATTATTTCCGATGCCGACAACGTTAATGTCTATTATGACGGCGAAACTTACGCCCTGGATTTTAACGAGCCGGCTTCCAATAGCGTGTCAATCAATATAAATTCATCTTACGGATATAATCCGTGGTATTCGACTTGGTGGTATCCTTACGACTACGGTTGGTATGTCCCTTGGTATGTCCCTTGGTACGCCGCCGGATGGTATGCCCCCCGATATTACGGCTGGTACGCGCCCCATTATTATCATGGGTATCATGGCGGATGGGGCTGGTATTCCGGACATCGCCACCATCACTACGCCGACAAACATTATTATTCCGGCGGGACTTCGCGGGGAAATTACCATAGCCGCTACACGCGCAATACAAGAAGCAACGACGTTAAAAGTACGCAGGCAAGATCGTCCGGCGTAAATTCGCGCGGTTATTCGAGCGCGAGAAACGAAAATTCTTCTGTCCGCACATCAAGCGGAAGGAGCGTCGTATCATCATCCTCATCCCGTTCGGAAAGACAAGCCGCCACGCGCGACGGAGCAACCGAAAGAAGTTCCCGCTCAAGCGTAACCCGTAGCGAATCGAGTTCGGATCCGGCAACAAGGAGTTCCGTTTCTACACGTTCTTCTTCAAATTCTTCTTCAACTTCAAATTCGTCGTCTTCGTCGGAAAATAGGAGTTCCCGCAGCAGTTCGTCTTCTTCCAACTCCTACAGCGCTCCTTCACGGTCAAGCGGCAGCGGTTCCTCCGGTTCTTACGGCGGCGGTTCTTCCCGCTCCGGCGGCGGTGGTGGTCGTTCAAGCGGCGGTAGCGGCAGAAGATAATTAATTAGTGCATTGTAAAAAAACAGATTTTAATTTTTCCACATAAACTTAATGCACGAATTTAACACAAATAAAATTAGTGCATTCGTGGCAACAAAAATATAAACATATGAAAAGGAATTTATTTATAATGACAGCCATTTTTGTATCTGTCCATTCATTTGGGCAGGGAGAAATAGACGCTTACAGGTTTTCAAAAAATGAATTGTCGGGAACCGCACGCGGTCAGGCGATGGGCGGCGCATTCGGCGCGTTAGGCGGCGATGTTACCGGAATTGCGATTAATCCTGCGGGAATAGGCGTTTACCGCAGTTCGGAAGTCGTTTTCAATGCCGGACTGACGTTTAATAAAACGAACGCCGATTTTATGGGTTTCAAAGAAACAAAGGAAAATACGAACCTCACTTGCGACAATATCGCCTATACGGGCTATTTCCCGCTGGGAAACGACGACCGTTACGCCCTTAATTTCGGTTTTAACTATAACCGGTTGAAAAATTTCGACCGAAAATACCGCGTGGCGGGCAAAGGAATGACTTCGTCTTTGACCGATTACATGAGCGGGATTACTTCCGGAACGCCCGGAAAATTTTGGGATGATTATGAAAACGAAGATCAATTTTTCGCTTCAGGTCATCCGCATTGGCTGGGCGTTTTGGGATGGAACGGTTATTTAATTAATGAGGATTTGGAATATGAAAATGAATATATTAGTATACTGGAAGATGGAGAAAGCGTTGACCCCCGTTTGGAAGTGAGGGAAAAAGGTTCCATCGCCGCCTACGATTTTACGTTGGGCGCTAATCTTGACAATAAAGTTTACCTCGGAGCAACGGTGGTTTACACCGGTATATCCTACATCGCAAGCGTTTCCTACGACGAAACCTTTGCCAACAACGGAGGATTTAACTTAATCAACGACTATAACACCGAAGGATCGGGTTTGCAGGTAAAATTGGGCGCGATTTTCCGCCCGACGGACGCCTTGCGCTTGGGCGTATCCTATCATTCGCCCACCTGGTACGATTTGACCGATTATTATTGGGGAAAATTAAGTCCCGACGGCATAGAAATAGAAGACGGTGGTGAGCTTGCAAACCCTGTATCTACGCCCACCGGCGCTTATTATGAATATCAATTCAAAACGCCTGATGTATGGACGCTGAGTGCAGCGATGGTTTTGGGGCAATCGTCCATTATCAGTGTGGATTATGAATACAAAAATTACGGTAAAATGACTTTTTCCGGACAAGATTATGATTTTAAGCCGGAAAACGGATATATCCAAGACGATTTCAAGGGCGCGACAACAATAAGGGCAGGCGTGGAAACCCGTTTTACGTCTCAATTTTCTGGACGTTTGGGATGCGCATGGATGCAAAATCCCTACAAATCGAAATTCCGAAACAGCGAGATAGAAGCGGTAACTCCCGGCGCCATCCCCAATTACACGCTTGACGGGGATGCGCTTCATTTAACAGCCGGCGTCGGCTTCCGTTTTACGCCGCGTTTCTACATAGATTTGGCGATTGTGTACCGGACGCAGGAGGACGAATTGCATTTCTTTTCGCCGCTCTATTCCAAGGCGGGGGAAAAATATGTTGATTCTACTCCGGCAGAATTAATCAATAGTTCGGTTAAAACTTTGATGACTTTGGGGTATAAATTTTAATTTGTACGCAAAGGCGCGGAGGTGCGAAGTGATATTAAACTTCGCGCCTATTAATCGTTAATCATTATAAAAATTCCCCAAAAAATTTGCACAATTATTATTTTATTCTTTACTTTGCACCGTCTTATCATACTTATCATTAAAAATTATTTGCCTATTGAGAAAACATTACTTTAAAAACATCAAAAATTAATAGTAATGAAAGATTTAAAATTGATGACCGACGAAGAGTTGGTTGTCGCTTATGCTCAGGGCAATAATTCTGCTTTCGACGTTCTATTGAGCCGTCATCAAAGCAATGTTTATTCCTACATTTTTTTTATTGTAAGAAATCGCGAACAGGCGGAAGATATTTTTCAGGAAACGTTTGTGAAAGCGATTACGACCATCAAACAGGGACGGTATACCGAAACCGGTAAATTCCGCGCTTGGATTAGCCGGATCGCCCATAACCTGATTATCGACAATTACCGGCAGGAAAAGAACGAACAAACCATTTCCAACGATGAATACGAAGTTGATTTATTCAACAATCGTAAATTTTCCGACGCTACGATTGAAGACAACATGATTAAATCGCAAATCCTCTGCGATGTGAAAAAATTAATCGACTACCTTCCCGAAAATCAAAAAGAAGTTTTGTTGTTTCGGTATTACCGCGATTTAAGTTTTAAGGAAATTGCGGATATTACCGGCGTAAGCATCAACACCGCTTTGGGACGGATGCGTTATGCAATCCTGAATATGAGGCGCATCGCAGAAGAAAAAAACATGATTCTAACGATGGATTGATTTTTTGTATCCGCATTTACAATATTATCGGAGCGGATACGTTTTTTATAGGTAGTAACATTATTAAATTATGCTGCCTATGAATCGGAAATTTACACATCAAGAAACATTGAACTTTTTTTCACCCGCCGATAATGAGAACATGAGCGCGCTAAACCCCGGAAAGCAAACTATCTTTGCGGTGCGGCAGTTTGCTTATGCCTATCATGTTGAAAAAAAATTGCCGCAAACGTTGAACGGGCTGATATTGAACTGAAATCGGCTAATGAAAATTTTGCACGTTATCTATTCGTTTAATACAGGTGGGGCGGAAACCATGTTGGTTGATATTATCAATCAACAATGTAAAACCGAGCCGGTTAACTTGTTGATTGTAAACGATAAATTCAACCGGAGTTTATTGGAAACAATCGACAAACGGGTGGAGGTGTTTTTAATCGATCGGAAGGAAGGGAACAAACTGCATTTGTTTTCGGCTTTTTGGAAAACGAATGCCCTTTTGCGCAAAATCCGTCCCGATGTGATTCATTGCCATGACGGTAATTTGTTTCCGTTTTTTGCAAAATGGCGAAAAAAAACTTGTCTGACGGTTCACAATGTGAATTTGTCGGCTTTATTTTTTAAATACTTTGAAAAAGTTTTTTCCATATCCTCTTCGGTGCGGGAAGATGTAAAAAAACGCACGGGAATTGATGCGGAAACGGTTTACAACGGTATTGAAGTCGAAAATTATTTGCCACGAACCGATTACAATTTTCTGCCTGAAAAAGAACCATTTAAAATTATACTTGTCAGCCGTTTATTCCCCGCGCAAAAAGGACAATACATTGCCGTTGAAGCCCTGCGTTTATTATCGGCGCAATATCCGAATATTAACCTGCAATTGGTTTTTGTCGGAACCGGCGAAGCTTTGGAAATGCTGAGAAATTCGGTTGCTCAAAAGAATGTCGAAAAATACGTTGTCTTTCACGGACAGGCAGACCGCTTGTGGATTAAAGAAAATCTGAAAAATTTCCATCTATTAATTCAACCGTCGCTTTACGAAGGTTTCGGGCTTACGGTTGTGGAAGGATTTGCAGCCGGACTGCCGGTGATTGCAAGCGATGTTGACGGACCAAAGGAAATTTTAAGCGTTTTGAAAGCCGGTTTGCGTGTCGAAGTGGGTAATCCACGCGATTTGGCGGATAAAATATATCAAATATATACTGCTTATGTGTCCGGTAATTTATTGAACCACAATTATGTAATTACGGATAAAACAAATTTGAGAATGTTTGATATTCATGCAACGGCTTTCCGCTATCTTGCGCTGTATCGAAAATTTTCTCTATGACGGTTGCATTATGAGGCTTTTTTTATTTATATAAATACCGTTTTATGCTCTTTTTAGGAGTCTTTTCAAATGCTTCGGTCAATTGAATTTCCGCAATTTTTTCATACGAAGCGACCATTTCATTCAAAGTTACTGTATTGGCGTCCATTATTTTACGTAAATCGTCCGTAGATACGTTATTTTCTTTTGCCGCGTCATAATCGGGATGAACCAACGCAATTAGTTTCCCGTTCCGGTCAACGACCAGACTGTCGTTTATATAAGGTAAATTATTTAATTTGGCTTCAATTTCTTCGGGATAAATATTTTGTCCGGTGGGGCTTAATATCATGTCTTTCAACCGCCCGCGTATGAAAACGTTATTGTCTTTGTCGATTGTTCCCAAATCGCCGGTTTTCAGCCATCCGTCGTCTGTGAATACATTTTGGGTCGCCTCCGCGTTGTTGTAATAGCCCGGCATGACGTTTTGACCTTTGACTTGAATTTCCCCGACAACATTGTAAGGATCGGGAGAGTTGATACGGACTTCCATGTTCGGCAATATTTTCCCACAAGATAATGGTATATACTTGGTATATAAAGAGAAACTGATTAACGGCGAACATTCAGTCATCCCGTAGCCTACGGAAATCGGGAACTTGATTTTCAGCAAAAACTCCTCTACTTCGGCGTTCAAAGGAGCGCCGCCGATGATTACCTGAATGAACTGTCCGCCAAACGCCTTGACTAATCTTTTCCGTATCGCCGAATACAATAATTGATTCAGCAACGGAATTTTAAGCGCAAGGGCAAAACTTTTCTTTCCGATTACCGGCACAATCATTCGTTTGTATATTTTTTCCAGAATAAGCGGTACGGCTATAATCAAAGCGGGTTTGTATTCGCTGAAGGCGCTCAATAAAATCTTGGGCGACGGCGTTTTACCAAGCAAAATGACGTGGCAGCCTTCTTTCATCGGAAACAAAAACTCAAAACCGCAACCGTAGGCGTGCGCCAAAGGCAGCAGGGATACCAGATTATCGCCTTTTTTGATGGGCATTTCCTGATGCGCAAATGCTAAATTACCAACCAAATTGCTACCCGTCAACAACACGCCTTTGCTGAAACCGGTCGTGCCGGAGGTATAATTCAAAATAATCGGGTTCTCGTTCGGAAGTTCCGGATAATTAATGTTTTTCCCCGTAAAACCATCCGGATATTTTGCTGCAAATTTTTTGTCTAAGGCAGGGTATAAATTTTCTGGTAAACTTTTATCCGAGAAAGGGATAGTTGCTTTCAGCGAAGTCATCTGTTTCCCATCCAGACTTTTCTGCATGGAATCGGAAACAAAAAGAAGCGTCGCACCGGAATGATTGACAATGTTTTGAACGTCGGCAGGACTAAAATCCTGCAATATCGGGACAATCACCGCGCCATAAGTGATGGACGCCATAAATATAATGCACCAATAGGCGTTGTTTTTCCCGATTAGGGCGATTTTTTCCCCTTGCCCGACGCCGTATTCTTCAAACAACAAGTGAAGTTTGGCTATTTCCTTAGCCATTTCGCCGTAAGTGAACCGCACATCCGTGCCGTAATTGCTCAACGCGGGGCAGTCGAAACAACTGCGGAAACTCTTCGTATAAAGACTGATAAAATTTTGTGAATATTTCATACAATTATATTTTTTTTGCAAATATAAACATTTATTGGCGCGGTTCAAAGCAAAAGTTGCAATGACAATAGCAACCCGAATTAATTATTTAACCGTATCAATTTCCAACGAATGCGCTTGTTGATTGCCCGTTTCCACGCTCATTTCCCCGCCCACGCCATACAATTGGGGATTGTTTAAATACGCATCGGATTTAAATCCGTTGCGACCATACTGGTAATCGCCGTTAGCGCGTGTAACTTTCGCCAATTTGTGCGTATAAATAGCCTCCCGCGAACCGGATGGCGCTTTTTGGTTCCAAAACAACTCGGAAGTCTCAAACGTAGTGCCTTCCAAATTTTTAACAAACACATTGCCCGACAACCGCCAAAGTTCTTTTTTTGAAAAATAATAAGCCGTATCCGCTTCGATGCTCCCTTTCACCTGAAGCAAAGAATCGAACTGCTCTACATATATTTTTTCAGGAAAATACCAATAATCTTCGGGATGCGTATATACTTCCCAGACCTTGGCTTTCAGGCGATAACGGGTAATTCCCGAATCGGAAATCAACGACAGGACGTTTTCCGTACGGCTCATGGGCATTGTTTGCGCATCAACCGGCTCAACGGGAAAACGGGCGCTTTTTTTGTTGCACGAAACCACGCACAGGCAACAAAAAAAGAAACAGCCTACTGCAATTTTTGTTTGAAAAACCACGACTCGTTAAAGGTATAACTTAGCGTCAATTTAAAATATTGCTCTTTAATATAAGTCTTTACATCGGGAACAATGAGGGAGTATTCAAAAGCAAGGTTCACATACGAACGCCTGTCCGATACCGGCAATCCACAACCGATGCTCACGCCGTATTCCTTGTATCCTGAATCCTTGATTTTCAGGTAGGAATTTGTGTAATTAAGCCCTGCCCGGTAGCGAATTCGGTTGTAATATTTGTTCGTCATCTGATTGGGGATGTATTCACCTCCCAGATTGATTTTCAAGCGGTTGTTCAACTCATTTTTTTTGTCGTAAGATTTGGCGTCAGCCCAGCGTTGAAACAAAATATCCGCTCCGAATGTGTAATGATACAACTTGTTATAAGTAAAACCGACGCCGTAAGATTCCGGCATTTCAAATACGGAATCGGCGGTTGAATAATTCGAGGAAACGGCGGTTCCGTTCAATCTGCCGTGAAACGCCTGTTTAGGCGAATAGGTCATGCCGACAACCAACATTCTGTTTTTCCCGACGGGGCGGTGGTATTGCAAACCGAAATCGCATATCAATCCGGTTGCGCGAAGCGTATCCACCCAAGAAGTACTGTAACTTTCTGTTACTGTAGTATATAGAACTTTATTATGAATAATATCGCCGTATAAATAAGCCGCTTTCACGCCCAGCGAAAGTTTGCCGAATAAATCGTACGACAAAGCGCCGTATACCTTGTTCAAACCGCCGTTTCCACGATATTCGGTTACGGCAGATGCGCTTTCCCATTGCTCCGATCCTCCGAAGTGGTAGCCCACGTAAGAAACCGGTTCAAGCCCCGCTCCAAATCCCATTTTTTTCATCAAAGGAAATTGCAGGGCAACGTATTCCAAATTTCCATTGATTTTCCGCTCTTTCTTGCCGCCGTCTTCAAATTGCACCGTTTGCGCCATAGCGCCCAAATCAAACATAAATGTCAGTGAATCAATGCTTGAAGAGGCAGCAGGATTCATCGGATTAATCATATACGGGCTTCTCACACCGTAGCCGATGCCGCCCATTGCCCGTTGGGGGGCAAAGGATTTATCCGCCAACTTCCCGTAACCGTAGCGGGTATAAGGAGAATTGCTGCTATTCTGCGTAAACGCAATAGCCGGAAAAATCGCCATAGCAGCCCACAAAGCCAATTTAATTTTACTCATATATATATAATTTGTGGCGGCAAAGGTAAGAAGAATTTCCTTATTGCAAAAGCCCGTCTTCCCCTGCTTGCATAATCAACAGGAAAAACCTACCTTTGCCCCGCCAAACGAGAATCAAGATTGTTTTTAATTTTCAATTCCATCATTTATGAAATTTACAAAAATGCACGGAACGGGAAACGATTACGTTTATGTTGATTGTTTCGTCGAAAAGGTGGATAATCCCGCCGAACTGGCTGTCCGTATCAGCGACAGGCACAAAGGCGTCGGCTCCGACGGGCTGGTCTTGATTATGCATTCCGATACCTGCGATTTCAGGATGCGAATGTTCAATGCCGACGGGTCGGAGGCGCAGATGTGCGGCAATGCCTCCCGCTGCATCGCCAAATTTGTCTATGACAGGGGTTATATCAGTAAAAAAATTATTACGCTGGAAACCCAAGCCGGCGTGAAAATCCTTGAATTGTTCCCTGAAAACGGCGAAGTTCACCGAGTGAAAGTCGATATGGGCGAACCTGCTCTGGAAACATCCGAAATTCCCGTGAAGTGGAGCGATAAAACGCTGATTAACCGCGTCGTTGACTTTGGGCGGGGAAAATATGCCCTCACCTGCGTTTCGATGGGTAATCCCCACGCCGTTATTTTTACGGATGCGGGAGGTATCGACGGTTTGGATTTGGAAAAAATCGGGGCGAAAATTGAGCATCATCCGATGTTTCCGGAACGGGTGAATGTGGAATTTGTGGAAATCGTTTCGCCCGTCCATGCTCGGATGCGCGTTTGGGAGCGCGGAAGCGGCGAAACGTTGGCGTGCGGAACGGGCGCGTGCGCGGTGGAAGCCGCCGCCGTCCTGAACAATCGGCTGGAACGAAAAGCAACCGTTTCCCTGCCGGGCGGCGACCTGGAACTGGAATGGAATGAAGAAAATAATCATATTTACATGACCGGCGATGCGGTAACGGTCTTTGAAGGAGAATGGAACGATGATAAAAATTAATGAACATTACACCGAAATCGGTAATAATTATTTGTTTGCCGAAGTGGCAAAAAGAGTGAGGGAATATAAGGAAAAACATCCCGAAAAAAAGGTGATTAGCTTGGGAATCGGCGACATAACGCAGCCTATTGCGCCAGCCGTCATTGAGGCGATCATCAAGGCAACGCGGGAAATGGGGAAAGCGGAAACCCTGCGAGGATACGCTCCCTACGAAGGTTATGATTTTTTGGTAAACGCCATCCTGAAACATGATTTTACCGACCGGCGCATTGCCATCGAAGCCGATGAAATATTTGTCAGCGACGGCGCCAAAAGCGATACCGGAAATATCGGCGATATTCTGGGCGCGGGCAATCGCGTAGCCGTTACCGACCCTGCCTATCCGGTTTATGTGGATACCAGCCTGATGGCAGGCAGAAGAATTGAGTTGTTGCCCTGCACGCCGACCAATCAATTTGTTCCCGCTTTCCCGAAAGAAACGGCGGACGTGATTTACCTCTGTTATCCGAACAATCCGACGGGTACGGTTTTAACAAAAGACCAATTAAAGTTGTGGGTGGATTACGCGGCGGAACACCAATCGTTGATACTGTATGACGCGGCATATGAAGCATTTGTGTCGCAGGAAAATGTGCCGCACAGCATCTACGAAATCGAAGGCGCGCGGAGGGTAGCGATTGAATTTCGGAGTTTTTCCAAGACAGCCGGATTTACCGGTTTGCGTGCCGGTTACACCGTAGTTCCCAAGGATTTAACGGCGAAAACAGCCAAAGGCGAAACGCTTTCGCTAAACGCGATGTGGAGAAGACGCCAGTCAACCAAATTCAATGGGACTTCCTACATTGTCCAGCGGGGCGCCGAAGCAGTATATTCGCCTGAAGGCTTGAAACAAACGCGGGAAACAATCGCTTATTACATGCAAAACGCAAAAATCATCAAAGAAGCGCTGGAAAGTTCGGGATTGAAATGCTACGGCGGCGTTAACGCGCCCTACGTTTGGTGTCAAACGCCCAATGCGCTGACTTCGTGGGCATTTTTTGATTTACTGCTGAACGACGCCCAAGTCGTGGGAACGCCGGGTTCGGGTTTCGGCGCTTCAGGGGAAGGCTTTTTCCGGTTCACGGCGTTTGGAAACAGGGAAGATACGCTTGCGGCTGTCGAAAGGATAAAAACGGTGTTGGGATAATGTTTATTAGTTCAGATTATTTTTCACACTACTTTGTTTTCCAGCTTTTACCATTGAGGGTAACTACGTACAGACCTTTTTTCAAAGGTATGTCGGTTTGCCCTGCCGGAATGTTTTTGGAAAAAAGCAATTTACCGTTTAGGTCGTATACATTCAATATTCCCGGCAATAGTGTGTTGACGGATAATTCTTCGGAATTGAAGTAAACTGTCGCTGAGGTATGTATTACAGGTAGTTTTATGTCTGTGCCGACGGTTGTTTGCAGGTAAAGTCCCATTTCCGACAGGGTTGGGTTCAGTCGGGAGGACTCAATTGTTAGCCGCAGGCGGCTTGATTTGACGGTCGGAAAGCGTAGAATACGTTTGTAGCCAACGGTTGAGGCATTGACGATTTCTTTCCATTCGTCGCCCATAAAATATTCAAACTTAAATTGTTCGATTCGTTGTCCGATGCGAATGTTTTCCTGCAATAACAGCAAATCGAACATAATTTCATTCTCGAACGTAAAATTGATTACGGAAGTTGTATCTCTGTCGGCAGTAGTCCAAAAAGTGTTGTAATCGCCGTCGGTCAATCCCTGCATATTTATGCCGTTTCCGCAAGTTGCCATTGTGCCGGTCAGTAGGTTTTCCGCAAATGTTTTGTTTCGTATTTCTGCGAATTTCAGCAGATTCTGGACATCGTTTTCGTGAAGCAGTCCTCGTTGGTCGGGCGGAACATTGAGTAGCAAGACTGAATTTCGTCCCACAGAATTGCAGTAAATATCGAAAAGCATTTCCGGTGTTTTCACTTCCGAATCCTCCTCTTGGTGATAAAACCAGCCCGGACGGATAGATACGTCCGATTCGGACGGAAACCATATCAGGTTTTCCGCCTGTGAGATAGCGTCTCTTGTTCCGAGTTTCATGTCGGTTGCGAATTGTCCCTGAAAAATCAGGGCTGCCTCTTCCGGCGGTACGGAAGATAAGCTCTCGTAGTTTTTTATTTTCCACGAACAGACGCTCCATTCCTCATCGCGGGCAACACCGTTTTCGTTGCCAACCCAGCGCACATCGCTACCGGCGATAGCCATCACTGCATTCGGCTGCAATTCGCGCACGGTCGAAAAAAAACGCTCCCAGTCATAAACCTGTGTTTTGCCGTTTGGGCCTTCTCCGTTTGCGCCGTCAAACCAGACTTCGCCGATTTCGCCGTATCCGGTCAGGAGTTCAGTCAGTTGCGCCGTAAAATAATCGTTATAGGCTTCGGAGCCGAAAGTCGTAGCGTTTCTGTCCCACGGCGAGAGATAGAACCCGAACTTAACGCCGTGTTTTGCACATGCGTCGGCAACTTCTTTTACCATATCGCCCTGCCCGTTTTTCCACAAACTGTTTTTGACGCAGTGTTCCGTATGTTCGGTTTGCCAGAGGCAAAAACCGTCGTGATGTTTTGCCGTCAGGATCACTAAGCCGAAGCCTGCATTTTTCAGCGTTTTCACCCATTGTTCGGCGTCTAATTGCGTGGGATTGAAAATATGCGGATCTTCCTTACCCGTACCCCATTCGTTGCCGGTAAACGTATTGACCCCAAAATGAATAAAGGCAATCGTTTCCAATTTTTGCCACTCAAACTGTCGTGGAGACGGACTCAGACAGGCGGCGGCAGCGATCCGTTCTTCCATCGAAGTGTCCTCATCGAAACGCAGATAGTTAACGTACGACAAATCTCGGGAGTAACTTACAATTACCACCATAAATAAACATAGTATAATTAGATTTAATTTCATATTCTTACACTCTTAGTTCTTATTGCGGGGTTATACCTTTTTCCCTGCAAAACATTCACTTATTTGGACTGCGAAGCCGCCGACCGCAACCGAATAGCCGTAAAAACCTTTTTGGTATATAACGGGAAATCCCCTTGAAGAATCCATCCATAGTAGCCCGGATCTTCGCGAAGCACTTTTTCCGCCAAACGACCTTTGTATTTTCCAAAATTAATAATTTCCTGCTTTTGGTCGTTGTAAACAAGCCGCCCGGCAAAATCCGCATTATTACTGTACGCCGAATATTCGGAAAGAAAATTAATATCGTTCGTCAAATCGGGATAACGGTCTAACTGCGATTGCAGGACTTCGTAAGTGGCTTTTGTATCGGCTTCCGCCGAATGAGCGTTTTCCATTTCCTTGTTGCAGTAGAACTTATAAGCGGCTCCGAGGGTTCGCTGTTCTTTTTTGTGGAAAATGGTTTGAACGTCAACGAATTTCCGTTTCATCAAATCAATATCCACGTCGGCGCGTAGAAATTCTTCTGCCAACAGGGGAATATCAAAGCGGTTGGAATTATATCCGGCAAGGTCGCAACCTTCGATTTGCGCAGCAAGCGATTTGGCAATCATCCGGAACACGGGCGCGTCTTTCACATCTTCGTCCGTGATGCCGTGAATGGCTGTTGTTTCGGGAGGGATGGGTATTTCGGGATTAATCAGGCGGGTTTTGCTTTCTTCATCGCCATTGGGATAAATTTTCAGACAGGATATTTCTACTATCCTGTCCGAAACAATATTAACGCCCGTTGTTTCCAAATCGAAAAAAACGAGCGGGTTTTTTAAATTCAACTTCACTTTTGCGTTTTATTCGTTTAACATCATCGGCATCAACAGCATCAACAGGTCTTCATTCTCTTCGTTTTCGGCGGGCAATACCAATCCCGCGCGGGCAGGATCGCCCAACTCCAAAATCACTTCCGAAGAAAGGATATTATTCAGGATTTCAATCAGATACACGCCCTTGAAACCGATGCTTAGCGGTTCGCCGTCGTAAACGCAAGCCACTTTTTCTTCGGCGGAAGTGGAATAATCAATGTCTTGGGTCGAAATAACAATTGTATTCGGGGAAACGCTCAGTTTGACCAGCGAACTCGTCGGATTGGCAAAAACCGTTACCCGCTTCAAAGCGTTTGTAAACAGCAGCCGGTCGACGACTACTTTATAGGGATTTCCTTTGGGAATCACGCCGTTATAGTTCGGATATTTTCCTTCTATCAAGCGGGAAATAATTTCCATTTTTCCCATTTGAATGTAAGCGTTGTTTTCGTCAAAACCGACGTCAACGGTTCCAGTTTCTTTCGGAAGCACGGTTCGCAAAAGGTTTGCCGGTTTCTTGGGAAGAATAAAAGACGTTTTTTCGTTGCCTTTTGCCGAAAAATCCTTGAACCGCACCAATTTATGACCGTCGGAAGCAACGAAAACAATGTTGCTGTCGGAAATATCGAAATAAACCCCGTTCATTACCGGGCGCAGGTCGTCTTCCGCCGTAGCGAATAACGTCCGGCTGATACCGCTCAGCAATTGTTCTGCGGGAATTGTTATCCGCGTCGCATCGTCGCTCAACGGTTTTGCCTGCGGATATTCGTCGCCGCGTTCGGCAATAAAATTGTATTTCCCGTTTTCGTAATATATAAACAACTCCAGCGTTTCATCATTGATGTCGAAAGTAATCGGCTGTTCCGGCAACTCTTTCAGGGAATCCATCAAATTTTTGGAAGGAATGGCAAATACGCCCGCGCCGTCGGGTTCTTGCACTTCGACGGAAGTAATCATGCGTGTTTCACTGTCGGCTGCGGTAATAGTCAATTGATTTCCGTTTAATTCAAACAGGAAACAATCCAGTATGGGAATTGCACTTTTGGAAGCGATAACTCTGCCTACTATTTGTAAGTGGCTTGATAAAGAACTACTTGATACAACGAATTTCATAGATATTTCAATTTTAAAAATTATTTTGCGACTGCAAATGTAAGATAATTTTTTAAATTCACGTTTGTATGTGGGGTGTAATTCTAAAAAGTAGGGGCGAAAAATTTTTCGCCCCTACGGAATTATTTGTACGCGAAGGCGCAATATAACCCCGCATACAAATTTTTTCCTAACTTTGCCCCACAAAAATTCCCCAACCCAATGAAAATAATTCTAAACGACAAACCGTATGCGATAGCAGAGAACACAACGCTCGCCGCCTTTATCGCAATGCTGGAATTGAAACCGGAAGGCATCGCGATTGCCATTAACAACCACGTCGTTCCAAAAGACCGGTGGGCGAAAACGCGCCTGACGGACAAAATGGAACTGACGTTAATTCACGCCGTATCAGGAGGATAAACAATGAAACCGATTATCGTTACAACCGAACATCTTTTTGAAAAAGAAGCCCCCGCCCTGAACGCTCTGTTTGAACGGGGTATGGAAACTTTGCACCTGCGGAAACCCGCCGCAACGGCAACCGAATTGGAAAACCTGCTCCGGCAAATCGACGAACGTTTTCACCGCCGAATTGTTTTGCACGACCATTTCCCGCTCGCCGATACATTCCGTTTGAAAGGCGTACACCTGAACCGGCGAAACCCCGAACCTCCCGCGCAAGCGACGACTTGTTCGGTTTCGCGTTCCTGCCACTCCATCAAGGAATTGGAACACATTGCCGGATTTAATTATGTCTTCCTCAGTCCGATTTTCGACAGCATATCCAAAACCGGTTATATGCGCGCTTTTACCCCCGAAGATTTATCAAACGCCCAATCCGCCGGATTAATCAACAGGCGGGTTATTGCTTTGGGCGGAATTGATGCGGAAAATATATCCGTTGCCGACAAATACGGTTTCGGAGGTGTGGCGATAACCGGCGCTTTGTGGGGAAATTTTCCGGAAAACGGGAACACCGCCGCCCTTTTGGAACGCTTCGACCGTTTGCAGACGGCTTGCAGGCGAGCCGCTTTGCAGCATGGTGGACTGCTGTTTATCACGCATCAAACGGAACGTTATACCTATCTTCAATCAATGGAAATCGCATTGCAGGGCGGTTGCCGCATGATTCAACTGCGCATGAAAGAGGCGTCGCCCCGCGAAGTCGAGCAAACGGGAATTGCGGCGCAAACGCTTTGTCGGAAATACGGCGCCGACCTTTACATCAACGACCACGTGGAAATTTGCAAGCGCGTCGGCGCCGCCGGCGTTCATTTGGGCAAATCGGACATGCCGCTCCGCGAAGCCCGAAAAATACTCGGCAAGCGTTTCATCATCGGCGGAACAGCCAACACGTTTGACGACATCCTGAGCCTGAATGCCGAAGGGGCGGACTACATCGGGCTGGGACCTTTCCGCTTCACGACGACGAAGAAGGATTTAAGTCCCCTGATCGGTTTAACGGGTTACAAACAAATCATGGAACAATGCCGCAAGCAAGGGATCGACCTGCCCGTTTTTGCCATCGGCGGCATTACATCCGGCGACATTCCGCCCATATTAAATACCGGAATAAAGGGAATTGCGATGTCTTCGGCTATTTTGCAGGCGGAAAAACCGGTGGAGGAGGCGGGGCGGATTTGCGAAAAAGAGTTAAGTTGACTGCATTCCAATAAGAACAGTTAAAATTCTTAACTCTTAGTTCTTAAAGATTTTCTTAAAAGCAAGTTTTTTCCCATACATCAAAATACCGGTTCTGTATATTTTCGCAACGACCTTGATAATAAATATTACGCAGGCAAACAACAGGGCGACCGACAGCAAAAGTTCCCACCAACTCACGCCGTAGGGAATGCGAACCATCATCACAACCGGCGAAGTGAAAGGGAAGAAAGACGTCCAGAACGCCAACTGCCCGTCGGGGCTTTGTGCGCAGGAAATCCCTATGGAAAACGCAACCACAATCAGGATGGTTAGAGGCATGATGTATTGCTGGGCGTCTTCAGGGCTGTCGACAATCGCGCCGACTGCCGCAAAAAGCGAGGCGTAGAGCAGGTATCCGCCGATGAAAAACAGGATAAAAAAGAGGGAGAGTTCGGCGATATTAATCGCGTTGAGCGTGTGGCTGAATTGGAAAACAGCCGGATTGCCCGCCAGTAACAACGCACCGTTTTGCTGAACGCCCAACAAAAGCAACGCCCAAATACCGAATTGCGTGATGCCGACCAAACCGATGCCGACCAATTTTCCCATCATCAAATCGAACGGTTTAGCCGACGAGATGATGATTTCCACAATTCTGCTCGATTTTTCTTCCATCACGCCTTGCATTACCATGCCGCCGTAGATCATAATAAACATGTAAATCAGAAAGGAAAGCCCCATGCCGATGAGGGCGCTTGTTTCCGGCGCTTGCGTTTCGTTGCCCGTTTCGCCGTCCCACCCGACGGATTTGAGGTTCAGTTTGATTTTGCTTCCGTCGATAATTTGCCGGAGATTGGGGATGTTGTAGGATGCTAATTTTTTATCGCTCAGGTAATCGTTCAGCGCGGAGGTGATGGCGTTTTTCACGCTGCCCGCCACCGGTTTTGAGGAATATAGCGCGATGGCATCCGGATTTGTCAATAAATCGGCGGAAATAACCAATGTGGCGTAAACCGGTTCGGAGGAATGTTTTCTAAATTCCTCAAAGCCGGTCTGCGCCTTGATAAACCGACAGCCGCCGGCGCGTTCCAATACCGGAAAATATTCGCCGGTCGCATCAACGACAACGATTGTTTCGGTTTTTTCCGCACTGATCGACTCAAGAAAGAATATTCCCGCCGACAGTCCGGCAAACAGAAAGGGTATGAAAATTGTTAGGAAAATAAACGATTTTTTCTTTATGCGGGTCAGGTATTCGCGTTGGATGATGATACTTTTCATATTTAAATATTCCTAAATTAGTTCATATTATTTTTTCTGGATTGCGACTAACATAATTCTCAAAATTATTAATTACGAATGGATTGAATAAAAATTTCATTCATCGAGGGTATTTCTTCCTCAAAAGCGGTGATTGCGTTGTTTTTCAGCAGGCTGTAAAGAAAATCCGCATGGGAAATATCGGCGTTTTTCTTGATTCGGAACCAGTGGCTTCGAGCGTCTTTTCCCTGACTTAGGATTTCGCAAATCCCCGTCCCGTCGACCAAACAATCGGTTTCGGAACGTATTCGGAAAATATGCTGTTTGTGGTCGTTGCGGATTTGATGCACGCTGCCACTCAGCACGACTTTCGACTTGTTGATTAACGCGATTTCATCGCAAATTTCTTCCACCGAAGCCATGTTGTGGGTGGAAAAAATGATGGTTTTGCCCGTTGCTTTCAACCGAAGAATTTCATTTTTTAACATTTCCGTATTGACGGGATCGAAACCGCTGAAAGGCTCGTCGAAAACCAGCAATTCCGGGTCGTGTATGACGGTAACGATGAACTGCACTTTTTGCTGCATCCCTTTTGAAAGTTCTTCCGGTTTTTTGTTCAACCACGAAAGAATGTCGAATTTCTCGCACCACATTTTGAGTCGTTTTTCGGCTTCCGCAGCCGAAAGTCCCTTTAAGCGGGCTAAATACACGACCTGCTCGCCGACTTTCATTTTCCGGTACAAACCCCGTTCTTCGGGCATATAACCGATATTGAAAATATCGTCGGCGGCGGGGGGGCGGTTTTTGAAGAAAACTCCGCCGCTGTTGGGCGCGATAATCCGCGTAATAATTCGGATGAGCGTTGTTTTCCCCGCGCCGTTAGGACCTAAGAGACCGAAAATTTTCCCTTCGGGAATCCGCACATTGACTTTATTTAGCGCCAAATGCCCTGAATATTCTTTAACTACATCTTTGGTTTCGAGAAATGCCATGTTTTTGTAAAATTAAAAAACAAAATTACGGGATATATTTGGTTCCGGCAAATTAGTTAGAAATAAGAGTTAAGAACGAAGAATAATGAAACCTCTTAACTCTAAAAAAGTCTTACCTTTGCCACAAAATAATTCAAACGCAACTGTGGCTAAAAATAAATTACGGAAATTTGAAGAATTGAGCGCCTGTTCCCATGTGTTTCAATATCCTTTTCCCGTTTTGCAGGAAAAAGAATTTGAAATGAAAGGCAAATGGAATGCCCTGTTTTTTGAAAACAGCCGCCCGATTGTTGTCGAAGCCGGCTGTGGAAAAGGAGAATATACGGTAGGTTTGGCAAAATGCTTTCCCGAAAAGAATTTTATCGGAATAGACATCAAAGGCGCCCGGATGTGGAGCGGAGCCACCCAAGCCCAACGGGAAAATCTGAAAAACGTGGCTTTTATCCGCTCCCGTATTGAATTGATAGACCGGTTTTTTGCATCGGGCGAAGTTGCCGAAATCTGGCTCACATTCCCCGACCCGCAAATGAGTAAAGTTAATAAACGCCTTACCTCTACGCGGTTTATGAAACTTTACAACCGGATTTTGAAAACAAACGGTGAAATCCACCTGAAAACCGACAGCAATTTCCTGTTTACCTATACCTGCGAAATGGCGAGAGTTAATCGCTTTCCGGTGTTGACGCAAACCGCCGATTTGTATGAAAGTCCGTTTGCCGGCGAAATCCTTTCCATTCGGACGTTTTACGAACAGCAGTGGCTCAAACGGGGAATTCCCATCAAATACATTCGCTTTGTGCCGGAGGCGCGCGAGACTTTTGTTGAACCTGAAACGGCAATCAAACATGATACTTATAGGAGTGAAACAAATCACGAGATTCGCCGGTAAAAAAGTCGTCGGGAAGCGATTTTCTTTACGCCTTCGAGGGGACGGTACACAACATGTCGGAATGTTTATCGTTTGCTACCAAACAGATTGTAACGGAAATCCGCCGGAATTTGAGCGTGATTTTATCGGGACGCGCGGCGCAGGAAGGCGCGCTTGTTTGTCTTGAATAAATACATTACTTTTGCAGTCGAAAAAACGCCCTTGTAGTTCAATGGATAGAACGGTCGTTTCCTAAACCACAAATTCGGGTTCGATTCCCGGCGAGGGTACAAAAGCGGGTCTGGGCGCTGTTATCCCGCGAAAAAACTAAGAACGAAGTCCGGTTTCGCAGAGGATTGCGGGTCAAGCCCGCAATGACGGTTTCTTCGCGCTTCCGCGCCTTACGTACATTAATCACCAATGATTATTTTTTCGTCCCCAAAACCCCCAATTTTGTACAAAAACCCGCCCCTTTGATACCCAATTTCCCAAAATATTAAGCGTTTATAGGTTTATTCCAAAAATTTGTTTTACATTTGCGCGTTCAAATACCGTTTTTTATGTATGTCCCGAAAAATGGTAGTATATAATATAAGGTGTATTTGAAATGTGAGTACTTATATTTCTATTAATTTATTAAACATGTTTTTATGAAAAGAAAATTATTTACATTGCTTTTAGCAATTGGAGTTTTGACTACTTTTCAGGCAAACGCACAGCAAGTGAAGAATTCGTTGAGAGTTCGGATTTTCGCTGACGATAGCGGTTTGGATACTACCAAACTTAAGCTGAATAGTACTGTTCAAAAGAAGAATCTAAACGATTCTTTCCCTAAAGAGAAAGACCCTAACGCAGTGGTCAACTGGTTCTCTTTCGATAACGAGAGAGGTAAACCTTATTTTTTGAAGAGAGACGCTCAAGCTACCGACTCTGCCAAGAGTAGAGCGCGGTCGTTTGCAGACTCGCAAAGTATTTTTACACTGAAGTGGTTAGCGCTGGGGGGTGTTGATGGTCAAACGATTGATACCACCAGATTCAGTATTACCTCGAAAGGTAAGGATGCACTTAGTTTACCGGTACGAGGCGGAACAACAACGAATCAGTTTAGTATCGTAACGGGGGGTACAAAACCGCATGTTCTTGTAAATCTCTTCGATTCTCTCAAGAATCCCGGATTTGGATACAAGCCAGACGGTACGCTCGTGGATCGACCCGTGAAAGGTTATTTGGTATGGAGCCAACCCATTCCAGGGTATAAAAGTGACTCGATTACGTTAGACACGGTGCCGCCTGAGTATGCTTTCGTAACCACCCATAAAACAACCGGCGAGCTTCAACTTAAGTATTTCAATGAATTTGCCTTTTGGGGAGACACTTTACCGACTTACAATGAATTCAGGGGATTTCAATTCGGCAAATTCGAGAAATACGAAGACCCCACCCAGGGCAGACGGTTTTCTGCGGGAAGATTGTATCAAACCGATACATTTCCTTTTTTCGCAATATACGACAAGGATAAAAATTTGTTGAATAGTAGTAACACAGCGAACAACCCTGTCAATTGGAGCTACAAAAACCCGCTTGATACGGCAGTGTATTCGTTCTTCAAAGCGGGTGTTTCAGCGAATAAAGATGCGCTTCTGCTTGGAGATACTATCATTAAGTTGGATAAGATGTTTGAATTTATCAACAAGAAGAAGAATGATAAAGATATTAGCCACCCAGTACGCACTGTTGGTGCTGATTCAACGTGGTATTACTCGTATATCTTGGATAGTACATTTGTAAAAGCATTAGACACAATAAAACTAATAACTGAAAGTGATACTATAATAACCGGTTATAGCGAAGTGCCATTTACATGGGTAGGGCTTGGAATGAATAATAGAGACACTCTACATCTATTAAAGGGAGACACTACGATATTTTTTAAAATCGGCGCCGGCAACACCTTAGAGTTTACTGCTAAGATAACGGATAAAGATGAAACAAAGGGTGAAGTAGACGTATGGTCAAACGGCAACCCTGATAAATTTAAAGTTGGCGATGACGAAGTGTATATATATGGAGATACAATGATGTGGGTGGTTTTCGCTGATGTTATTGGTAAGTTTGTGGTCGGAAGAGATTCTACTGCCCGACCCGATGCTGAAAATCGACTTGACTCGCTTTTGACTTTTAGGTATACGAATGAAGATGGCTGGGCGAGAGATACGGTAGGTTTAGTTGAGAGATATGTATATAAAATCAATGATGACTGGCGTCCTCTTTTCGTAACCATAGAGGAAACGGATGATTCCGAACCTGAAAGACTGTATACCTACGTAGGAAAAGACTGGTTAAAGGAACACAAGTATCATCTGGGTTCTGTAGAGCAGAAAATTCTTATTAAAGGTTTTGAAGGCAGGTCAATTGTTGAAGATACAGAAACACACTACGCCACGCTTGCGCTGGGCAAAGGTCTTGACCTCACGTTTGAAATTGTAGATTCACTTTTGAAAGACGGACACTTACTCCATTATAAGAAAGTTGACTTTAACGGCGACAATGAAGTCAATCAACCTACATTCGCTACTTTTGAGAATGTTCACAACAAAGGAAATAATAAGGATAGTATTATCGCAGTGTTTCAGATCAAGCAAAACAACAAAATCCTGACCGTTTTGGATACGATATCATTCAAGTCTCCGCTTACCAACTCGTTGGGATGGAGAGATGATTCCATTCCGTTGGAAGGTAACGATAGGGTTCTTCAATACTTTGCCATTTTGCGTGATTATACCACCGATAGCGTTATTACGTTCTTGCCTTTGGCTCGCACAGACTTTGGCGCTGGGGATACGCTGATTTTCAATTTGAAAATAGGTCAAATAAGAGGCACTTTCGCTAACTTAGATACCGTATTTCGCGTTGAAGCCGCGCTTACCCATGAATTGGTTGTTGCCTCTATTCTTTCCGAAATGGAACCCATTAGCGTTTCATTACACTCTACTTTAATCCCGTGGCAATGGGATGGAAATCCGTATGTTTCTATCGAAAACGAACACGTAGGTTTTTATCATGGAAACAACGACAGGACAAAAGGTGAGTTTAATATAAACGATATTGGATCGCACTGGAGAGTAAAAAAAGTAGAGCCCAATCTCGCAAAAAAAATAATAGACACCGCGTGGATATTTACTCCTACCTATACTGTCTATCTACAAGACACCGCGCTCGGCGCTGATAAAGCACCTAAATTTTCAGGAAAATTAGTTTATGCTTATCAAAACGCTGCCGGAGATGTTGTATTGGCAGACACATCTGACAATATGGTTAATATATTAAAAGGAGATACCCTCGTCAAGATTGCTTCCTTTAATCCTGATGATTTCGATTTGTATACTATTTCACCTGCGAAACGAGCAAATATTTGGTCTTTCTACGATGTTGAAAAGTATATTACTTTCGATAGGAGTTTGGATTCAATCATACAACCGGTTGGTTACGATATGGTTGAAAAGAGTGAGGCTTCTGTTGTGAATGTAGCCAAATTCAGCAACAATCATTTGGTAGAAGAGATAATAGATGGTAAAACGGTGTATTTGTATCCCTATACTACTTATACATTCTCTTTCCTTTCCGAAAGTAAACAAGATACCTTTTACTTGGGCTTGTTGCCGGACGAAAAAGTAATCAAGTGGATACACCATGACACCATCGCCAAACATGACACCATCGCCAAATATGGCAAAATCAGGAAAGCGTTCCGTTTGCTTAAATACATTGACGAAACTGGCAAAGACTTCCGTTTTCTGCAAACTGATGACGTTGTTGCACAACTGATTATGGCTGGCGGCGACGGTAGTAATTATAGCCTCACGGAGGATCCCTATGGTATTTATAGGATGGTTCAGGATGTTGATCTGCTTGTAACAGAAAGAAAGGCTATTAAGTGGACTATTTCTCGTGCTGGTGACTTTGAATATCTTAAAATTGAGGGCATCAATCACAATGTAGAAGGTATATTACACAATACCGACTTTGATGATGATCTTGTTGTTACGAAAAGAGGAACAGTAGGTCGCCTTGACACAAAGGTAGATGACAACGCGAATCTCTTGTTCGAGAAAGTGGAAGATGACGCAGCAATTGTCGACCCTATCGAACCGGTGTTAGCGCATAGTGAAACTCCGGTATACTATTATATCAAGCTCGGCGATAAATATCTGCACGATGACGGCGAAGCCGTTGCTACTTTTTCAGTTTCAGAAAACGACAAAGAAGACGACGCATCCAAGTTTGCTTTTGCGTTAGCAGGAGACAGCATAGAAGGATATAGAGTTATACTTGAGTCTAAGGTTCCTAACTACTTGACGATTATGGGTAAACATCATTTGTTCTTTACTATGGACAAGGATGATGCTTATGAGTTCGCTTTGGAATTCCTCGGCGAACGCGACTTCAAGGAATTGGTGTTTATCAAAAACATTCAAGCAAACGGGGTTGAAGGTAAATTGCACAGCGTTGAATCTGCAGGTCAATCGCTTGCTATCGGCGAAGAGGAAGTTGCAGCGCTTGTAGATACCGACGCTGCCGAAAATCTCATCTTCACCATAGCGTCTCCTGTTCTTCTGCCGCTCGCTGGAGATCCTGAAGTTTCTACCACCAACGACACGATACATTATTATATCGGAACCGCTGACGGTAAATATTTGACGGTAGATGAAGAAGACAAAGTTGTTTTTGCCGAAATAGCGAAAGAAGATGCAACTACGTTTGCATTTGATAGAGTAAACGACGAAGAAAGCACAAACTTTGTAATTTTCTCTGCCGCAGGTTATTTAACTCTTGGAGATGAAGGTTTTGCATTCGGCGAAAGTCTGGAAGCAGCGCATACATTCTCACTGGATATTATTGGACACTACATTCCCACCGGTATTAAAACCGTTAATGCTTCTTCAGTGAGCGTTTACGGCGTTATCGGCGGCGTGAAAGTAGTGAACGCAACGGGCGCAGTAGCCATCTACACCATTGACGGTCGTTTGGTTACACAAAAAGCGGTTGTTGCACCGGCTCAAACGATTTCGGTACCTGCGGGTATCTATATCGTGAGAAACGGTTCGGAAGTATCCAAAGTGCTTGTGAAATAATTAGTAAAAATATCATAAACGCGATCATGAAAAGGGCGTTCCTTATGGAACGCCCTTTTTGTGTTTTTTTGTTTTGCAATGACGGCTATTTCGCCTTCGTGGGATTGCGGGTCAAGCCCGCAATGACGGGAGTATCAACCGAACATATAAATCAATCCCCTCCCTGATTTCTGCCAATTCGATAAACTCATCGGCAGCATGGGAACGCGAAGATTGCCCCGGTCCGATTTTTAAAGCGGGAAAGTCCATAAAAACCCGGTCGGAAAGCGTCGGCGAAGCAAAAGGCGTTAGCCCCAACCGGAGCGCCTGCTGCACAACCGGATGCCTAAGCGGAATATGCGAAGCTTTCAAACGAAAAGAACGCGCCTTCACTTCACACCCGCAGGCATTTGCGATTTCCTCAAAAAGCCCCTCGTTGGTATAACACTCGTTGGTTCTGACGTCGACCGTAAACCGGCATTCACTCGGAATTACATTGTGTTGCGTGCCGGCTTGTATCATGGTAACGCTCATCTTCACCGCGCCCGACAAGGGTCCGACTTTGGGAAACTCTTTATTCCGAAACCATTCAATTGCCGGAATTGCGTTGTATATGGCATTGTCGCCTTCGTTACGCGCCGCATGTCCTCCCTTTCCGCGCACCGTTACGTCGAGCGCCATCAGCCCTTTTTCGCTAATGGCGGGCTGCATGCCCGTAGGCTCGCCCACAATCGCCCAGTCGATGGGCGGTAGCGTCGGTAAAACCGATACAATACCGTTTTCCCCCGAAACTTCCTCTTCGCAGGAAGCCAGAAAGATAAGATTATTGTCCCGCTGCGTTTCCGACAGGATTAAAAACACCTGAAGCAGTGAAACAACCGACGCGCCGGCGTCGTTGCTACCCAGTCCGTAAATTTTCCCGTCTTCTTCCGTCGCGGCAAAAGGGTCTTTACTCCAACCCTCTGCCGGTTTTACGGTGTCGATATGCGAATTGAGCAGCACCGTCGGTTTCGCGTCGTCCCAATGCGGCGACAGCAGCCAAATGTTATTTCCTTGTCGCTGCGGCGACAGCTTTTTTTCTTTTAAGTAATTTTCCAAGAAATCGGCTAAAGCGGTTTCTTCCCGGCTAAAGGATGGGCGGGTGATGAACTGTTTCAGTAAATCCGCCGCGTTGTTGTAGAATGAAGTATCAATATCCATAAAAATTAAGAGTTAAGAACTAAGAGGTTTTAACTCTTAATTCTCATATATAATTCCTTGTTTGCGAAGCGTAAGGCTACCGCCAAAAGTACCGCCGCCAAAAAATTCGCCGTTATCGCAACCGGCAGACAATCGGATGTCGAAACCATTGGCGCGGGCAGGCGTATAAATCAATTCCAGCAGGGAAGCGACGCCCTTTTTGACGGACAAGAACGGGACATAATAACTCCCCCAACTTTGCCCGCCCGTCAACAGCAACCGGTATTGCAGGCTTGGATGCAAATATCCCTCCACGCCCAAATGAAACGCAATGATGCGGCTGCTTTTGAAATTAATCCGCCCGTCGGTATTGTATATCGGCGCAAGCAGCAGCGGCGAGCCGAGACTTTGCCCGAAATGCGATGGTCCCTGCACATAATCCGTGTTGTTGTAATAATTATCGTTCCCGTTGCCTTTTTTAATCAGGCGGTCGCGGTGTTCGTCGTCCATGCCGATGTTGTGATGAATGGGACCGGTTTGCTGTTTGGTATAAATATATTCAAAAACAACGCCCGACAGCAGCGACCGGTCGCCCGTTTTATATTCCGCGCCAAACAAACCGTCGCGGTAATTCTCAAACACCATTCCCGAACCGTCGTCGAAAAAATGATTGGTATAAATGCTCAATCGGCGTTGCGCCGCCAGTTTGTAGTCGAAACGAAACAGATAGCCGCCCCACTGCGAACCCGCCACATAGGCATTGTCCGCAGCCGACGCGCCGGCAGAGCCTTCTTTGGCAACGACCATGCGAATAAAATCGTCAATTCCTTGCGGCTGGCGGATTACGACATATTGCCGATCGCGATACTGATACAATTTCCCGCCCCACTGCGCGGCATGATCCATTTCGACCGTGAACTGCAGCCGGTTGCGGTCGGCAATATTCCCGAAACGGAAATAAACGGATTTACGGTGCGACAAAATGTCCGTCGTATAGTCGCGATTGCGCGGGCGGGCGGTGTTTTCCTTCCAACGGCTGTCTAAATAATAACCGACGGAAAAATCGCCCTTGAAATACATATTTCCCTTCGTATAAGGGACGGGCAGGTATTCGGGCAGGCTGATTTTTATTTCGGGGATGGGGCGGGCGTTGTTTGATTTCACAAAGTCGCCGGAACTGAGGCGGGCGTTTAGCGAGGAGGCGTAATCTTCCCGCATTCCGACGTCCAAACGCCAGATGGTCAGGTTGAGGCGGGCATAGAGTTGTTGTATCCAAATATTTCCGGAGGCGGAAGCATTGGCGGCGGCGACGTCCACGCCCGCTTCCGCCGACCAACCGCCGGGCAGGCTTTGCGCGTGGAAAACGCCGCCCTTGACGTACAGGTTATTCGCATCCACCGGCACGCTCCCCCATTGCCGGTTTATTTGCCAAAACGGCGTATGCTCGCCGGTTGCAACCACGCCGGCGGTTTCCACCCTGTACGTGCCTTTGGTTTGAGGGAAAAGGGGCGGGATGGAGAAAACAAGTAAGATTAGGAAAACCGGTCGTTTCATATGTGTGTGAAAGTTTTTCAATATTTGCTAAAGCGATAAACGCTCCCATTATGCGACAAAACCAACTGTTTCGCATCCAAACGGTGAATGTCATACACCACGCTCGTGTCGTTCCAAAGCGTCAATTTCGCTTGATAATAATGATTTTTATCCAATTGGATATGCAAACGATTCCTGTCGGGAAAATCAATATATCCATATATAGGTGATTTATTTTCTTCCTGCGGCAATATCGTGTAAGAAAAAACCGCCTGACGCTGAAAGGCGTAAAAAACGGTATCCACCTGTTGAACGCGATTGTTGCCGTCGTCAATGGTCTTCAGCTGCCACATCCCGTTGATGGCGGGGTGGTCGCCATCCGAGCAGGCGGCGAGGAAAAGGAACGGGATGAAGATTGCAAATAATAGTTGTTTCATACTTAAAAATTAATCGTTGCCTTTACCCGCCCGAGTAAAGGGTCATTAAATTTAAACAACGCCCAAACCATGCACCAGCAAGTAAGCAATGGCAGCCAAAACGGCGCTTGCCGGAATGGTAAGAATCCATGCCCAAAGCAGGTTAATCGTAATATTCCAGCGCACGGCAGACAGCCTTTTCACCGCGCCCACGCCCATAATCGCGCCCGTAATGGTGTGCGTGGTGCTTACCGGTATTTTCCATATCTCTGTGAGAAACAGCGTTAACGCGCCCGCCGTTTCGGCGCAAACGCCTTCCAGCGGAGTTACCCGCGTGATTTTCGTACCCATCGTTTTTACGATGCGCCAGCCGCCCATCATCGTGCCAAGCCCGATGGCTCCGAAGCAGGTGAGCGGAACCCAGTCAGGCACGCTACTCACCGAATCAATCCAACCCATCGAAATCATTGCCGTAGCAATAATTCCCATTACTTTTTGCGAGTCGTTCAAGCCGTGTCCCAAACTGAACAGCCCGGAGGAAAACAATTGCAGGCGTTTGAACGTTTTTTCCGCTTTATTGGGGTTCATTCGCCTGAAAGTCCACAATATACCGAGCGTGATAATCGCTGAAATAAACAGCCCGATTAAGGGCGCAAGTATGATAAAAGACGCAATTTTAACAATCACGGACGTATGAATGGCTTTGAACCCGACGGCGCAGATGGCGGCTCCGGCAAATCCACCAATCAGGGTGTGGGACGAGGAGGAGGGGATGCCCAGCCGCCAAGTGAGTAAGTTCCATGTGATTGCGGCAAGCAAGCCGGACAGGATAATCGGCAGCGTGATAAACTCTTCCCATACGGTTTTGGCAACGGTGTTGGCAATTCCGAACTCGCCGATAACGTATTTGGCAACGAAAAACGCAACGAAATTGAATGCTGCCGCCCAAAGCACGGCTCGGAAAGGAGTTAAGACGCGAGAGGTAACAATCGTAGAGATAGAATTTGCCGCATCATGGAAGCCATTGATGAAATCAAAAACAATTGCCAGAACGACGACGGTAATAAATAAAACCATGCGTTTCTTTTTTAAATAGTTATGCGTATTTGACAATAATCGTTTTCAGGATTTTGCCGACATTGTTAATCTTGTTAGCCGATTTTTCCAGCTCTTGAATGATTTCTTTCAGTTTCATCAGTTCGAGCGTCCGCATCTCGCTTTTGAACAGCCTCGAAGTGCCTTCTTCGTAAACGCCGTCGGCTTCTTCTTCCAGTTGTTTGATTTTCTTTACATGCGCAATTACCTGTTCGCTTGATTTCTTCACTTCGGTTAGTTTGCGTACGGCAGCCAGCACCTCAGCCGTCCCTTTTCGGATAATCCGCGCCAGTTGCAGGACGTCGGGCGGCAACGACTCAGGGGAAAAGAGCAGCACTTTTTGTGCCGAACGGTTGATTGCGTCAATGGCGTCGTCCATTTCATCTGCCAAAGCGCTGATGTCTTCCCGGTCGAAAGGGGTAATAAAGGTATCGTTCAATTCCTTATAAATTCGCCCCGTAACCTTATCGCCATTGGTTTCTTCGGACTTGACGGCTTTGCACAAATCCTTTATCTTCTCCTTGTCGTTATTCGACGAGAATAACTCTTCCAAAAGGGTTGCCGAGCGGTCTAATACTTCGGCTGTTTCTTCCAGCAGAGGGAAAAACTTCCCGTCTTTCGGGGTCAGAACGCTTAAGATGCTGTTAAACTTCATGTGTTTGTATTTTACGGGTGCGAAATTAAGGTTTTTTCTTAAACGGACAAAAATATTTACACATTTGGTTAATGAAAGTTTGTAAAGAACGGAAATTAATATACTTTTGTGGCGCGAAAAGAAGGCCCCGTAGTTCAGTGAATAGAACGACAGATTCCGGTTCTGTAGGTCACAGGTTTGAGTCCTGTCGGGGTCACGAAGAATAAAAAGGTTTCCAAATTTGCGCAATATCTAAAAATAAAATATAACGGATATGGGTACAGAAACTTTAGTTAACAGAAAACAAACGGTATTCCGTCTTAGTGAAGATTTGCTTAATCGCTTGAGAGCTGCCGCGAAAAGAGAAAACCAAAGCCTCAATAATTATGTCGAGAATATCCTGACGGATGTTGTCTATCGGCAGCCCAATCAGGAAACTTTGGATGCTATACAGGAAGCAAGGGAAGGAAAGTTTGCCGGGACAATAGACATGAATGATTTCGATTCATTTATGAAATCCATAAACAGCATCGAATGAAAAAGGTTCATTACAGTACCAGAATGAAAAAAGACCTGAAAAAGTACAGAAACAATCCGGTTAAAATGAAAAAACTGTACGAAGTTTTGAACATGCTTATAAATGATATTGAATTACCCGAAACGTTCAAGGCTCATAAATTGCTCGGACAGTACAAAGGCTGTATGGAGTGCCATATAGAAGGAGATTTTTTGCTAATATGGTTTGATGAAGACAGCGGGATAATAGAACTTCTTAGGCTTGGCACTCATTCAGAGTTATTTTGAGAAAAACAGTACTATTTCCTTAAACATTTCAATTACTTTCCTTTTTTAATACCCGCAATTCTCAGAAATTCAAGGTTCATTAGGGGATCCCGCGTGGGATGACGGGCTGTTGAAACAGCCCTTTTATATGCAGAAATATTTGTGATCCGAGCGGGATTCGAACCCACGACCCACAGCTTAGAAGGCTGTTGCTCTATCCAGCTGAGCTACCGGACCATCCTTTAATTTCGTTTTTGCGACCGCAAAGATAACGATTATTATTACATAAATCGAATTTCATTTGAATTTTGAGTGTGTGAGTAAAGTAAACAAAAACTCTAAACCGCCGCCCTGCCGGTTCTTTACCGAAATTGAGCCGCCATGAAAAGCAATCCCATTTTTAACAATCGACAAGCCTAATCCCGAACCGCCCGTGTCGCGAGTGCGCCCCTCTTCGATGCGATAAAAACGCTCAAACAGACGGGACAGATGCCTTTCGTTTTTGACGCCGATGCCGTTGTCCGCAAAAGAAAAGTATGCTAAATTCCCTTCCCTGCTGTATTGGTCGATTTCAACGGTAAGGTTTTCGCCGGCATGGTTGATAACGTTATCCGTCAAGTTGCGGAACACGGAATAGAGCAGGCTTTCGCTTCCCACAACGCTTAAATCGCGGGGAACGGTTGACCGGACAACGATGTTTTTCTTCCGTAACGCCTCGTCCAAATCCGATTTGACTTTATCGATAATATCCTGCAAAGCAATGGGTTTAAATTTGAAAGCGTCGGGCGATTCGCTGATTTTCGACAGCAGGCTCATATCGCGAATCAGTTCCGAAAGCGTGATGATTTGTTCGTAGGCTTTGCGGACAAATTCACGTTCTTTTTCGCGGTCAAGTTGATTGTCGAGAATGGTTTCGAGGTAGCCCCGAATTCCCGTTACCGGCGTACGGAGTTCGTGGGCGATGTTGCCGGTCAGTTCCCTTTTCAGTAGTTTGTTTTGTTCCTGCCGCGTATTGTCGTTCAACACGATTTCAAAGTTCTGGTCTTCAAAAACATTGACCCGTCCGGTGAAAAACTTTCCCTGTTTGTAGAAAGAGGTTTCAAAATAATTCCTGTCTTTCCGTTCGTCGAGAAAAGCGATGACTTCCGAAAATACCGCCTCGTCCAGAATTGTGGAAGCGTCAACCGTGATTTGGTCGCTGAGGATGTTTAAATATTGGAGGAATAAACCGTTGTAGAAAGCGACTTTACGGTCGGGAGTAAAAAAACAAATCCCTTCGGCGGAACTTTGGATGTGCATCAGGAGTTTTTGGTGTTCGAGCGACAGTTTCACTTCGCTTTCTTTCAGCCGTCGGTACTCTTCGGCGATTTGCCGGCTCACCGTTCCCGTTTCGTCGTCGGGAAAATTCGGCATGGTTACGGGGAGGTTTTTTCCGACGGCGATGGAATAATCGCTCAACCGTTTAATTATCCGTCCAAACCGCCGCGCAGTATAATTAGTAAACGCAATGCCGAGCGTCGACAGGAGCAGCAGGTAATAAACGAAAGTGCCGTCGGGCTTGAGCAGGCGCCGGATTTGCGGATTGTAGGGCAAAGCAACCCGTATGTAATGGTTTCCCAAGCGTTTGGCATAATACAGATAGGGTTTTCGCGTGGAAGCGGAAAGGCGAATGTCGCTGCCTTTGCCGGTCTTTGCCGCTTTCCGTATTTCGGGACGTCCGGCATGGTTTTCCGTTTGGGACAAATCGTCCAAACGATTGTCGAACAATACTTTTCCGGTGCGGTCTATCACCGTTATGCGGAGGCTGTCGGGGAAAAGATGCGGCAGGCTGTCGGCAGCGGCTTTGCCGTCGCGTTGAAAAAAACGCGGATAAATCATTTCCGCGTAGCTGTCCAAACGTTCTTCCATGATTTCCCGTTTGTGTTTTTTTTCGCGCGGAAGTTCAAAAACCGCCAGACTGACGGAAAAAAACGCCAGTATCAGGCAAAAACTAAGGGCGAGTTTGCGAGTAAAAGAGCGTTTCATTTTCCGGAATCATTAAAGCGGTAACCGTATCCGGGGCGGCTGGCAATCACGGAAGCCTTGTCGCCCAGTTTTTTGCGCAGCCGTCCGATGTGAACGTCAATCGTTCGCTCGGTAATGTATGGAGCGTCTTTCCAAATGAGGTCGATGATGTCTTCGCGTTCAAATACTCGCGAGGGATTGGAAGCCAAAAGGGTGAGGATTTCAAATTCCGTTTTTGTCAGCGGAACGATTTTCCCGTCGATAATCAGTTCTTTGGTATCAAAATCAATGGTAAGGTTGTTGAAAACCATTTTGTTTTTGGGTTTCGGGGCGGACGCCTGTTTTTTGCTTTCGGCGCGTTTCAGCACGGCTTTTATGCGAGCAATGACTTCTTTGATTGAAAACGGTTTGGAAATGTAATCGTCGCCGCCCACCGAAAAACCTGTAAGCATGTCGTTTTCGGTATCTTTTGCCGTGAGGAAGATAATCGGAATGGGGTTTTGTTCTTTCCGCAGTTTTTCCGCCAATTTGTATCCCGACATGCCGCTCATCATGACGTCTAATAAAATCAGCGAATGGTCGGGGGTCAGTTTTTTCAGGGCTTCTTCGGCTGAAAAGGCGCATTCTACTTCGTATCCTTCGTTACCGAGGTTAAACTCCAGAATTTCGCAGATGTTTTTTCCGTCGTCGACGACTAATATTTTCTTTGTCATAGATTGCCTTATTCGCTGCCGTATATTGCCTGTATTTGCGTTTTTAAGGTTGGCAGGTAATTTTTACCGTATTCCAAACAATCTGCCAAATTATTCATCAGTCCTGCATAATCAATCAAGGTTACGGTTGCTGTCCCGTCGAAGCGTACCAGAATATCCAAATCGCTTTTGCGCGTTTGTTCGCCCCGTGCATAAGAGCCGAATACCCATGCTTTTTCAACGGGATAGGCGGGGAAAAAGTTCTGCAATTTTTTAATAAGCGTTTGTTGCATTGCGTTGGAATTTTTGTTATATCAATTGCAAAGATAGTGATTATTTAATTCAAGTTGATATTTTATTCCAGATTGCTTCCCCGCGTTTTTAGTTCTTCTTAGTTTTTTCAGGCGGCGCAGGCGGACTTGTCCGGTTTTTGCTATGCTTCAACACCTTTGCATCAATATAAAATACGATTTCCTCGACGATGTTGCTGCAATGGTCGCCGATGCGTTCGATTTTGCGCATGACCAGCATGGTTTTAATGCCGTTTTCGGGGTCAATTTTCTTTTCCCGGATGGCTTCGGCAAGTATTTTGATGGCGTTGCGGTAAATTTCATCCACCGTTTCGTCTTTCGCGAGGATTTTTCCCGAAAGCCGGGTATTTTCCGAATCCAGGGCGACATAACTGTCGGAAAGCATTTCGATAACCGTGTCGAATATGGTTTCTACCTGCAGGTCGTCCCGCAGGTCGCGGTTGTCGAACCCGGCGCTTTCGTCGATGACGTATTTGGCGATGCCATCGGCAAAATCGGCAATGCGTTCCAGCGTGATGCTGATTTTAATCAGCGAAAGCACCAAACGCAGGTCAACGGCGACCGGATTGTAGAGAGCGATGTAATTTTCGCAATCACTGTCAATTTTCAACTCAAAAGAATCAACCCGTTTTTCGCGGCTGGCGACTTCTCGCGCCAATTCTACGTCGTTGTTCAAAAAAGCCTGTTTCGCTTTTTCTAATTGCGAAAGGACAAGACGCCACATTTCGCTTACTCCTTCTTTTAATGTAATTAGTTCTTTTTCGGTATGTTTCATAATATCATCTCCCCAAAAATATAATTTAATTTTTCACATATTCTTAACTCTTAACTCCTGCTCGGCGTAGCGTCCACGCTACGCCGGGCTAAAAAGCATGTCTCCGACATGCTGCAAGCGGGAATGCTTGTTTTAACACGACGTAGTCAGAAACTACGCCGAGCGGGTTCTTAGTTCTTAACTCCTATCCAAACCGTCCCGTAATATAATTCTGAGTCTCCTCCTTTTCGGGGCTCATGAATATTTTTTTCGTATCGTTGTATTCAATCAGTTCGCCCAGCATGAAAAAGCCGGTTTTGTCGCTTACGCGGGCAGCTTGCTGCATGTTGTGCGTAACAATCACGATGGTATAATCCTTTTTCAGTATGTGGATTAAGTCTTCGATTTTGGAAGTGGAAATCGGGTCGAGCGCTGAAGCCGGTTCGTCCATCAGGATAACGGATGGTGCAATGGCAAGCGCACGGGCGATACAGAGGCGTTGCTGCTGTCCGCCCGAAAGCTCGAAAGCCGATTTTTTCAGTTTGTCTTTCACTTCGTCCCAGAGGGCGGCGCCTTTCAAGGATTCTTCCACGCGCTGGGCAATGAAGCGGCTATCGGTAGTTCCGGCAACCCGCAGCCCGTAGGCAACGTTTTCAAAAAGGGATTTCGGAAAGGGATTCGGTTTTTGAAAAACCATCCCGACCCGTTTCCTGAGGCTCGTTACGTCAACGGATTTATGATAAATATCTTCCCCGTCAATTAGGCATTCGCCGGTGAGGCGCGTATCGGGAATCAAATCGTTCATCCGGTTGAAGAGGCGCAGGAAAGTCGATTTTCCGCATCCCGAAGGACCAATAAAGGCGGTAACCGTATGGTCTTCCATTTTCATGCCAATGTTTTTCAAAGCATGAAAACCGCCGTAATAAAAATCAATGTTCTTTGTTTCAAGCATGACGTTTTTGTAATTTTTTTCGTAAATAAGAAGCCGATATGTTGATGATTAGCACGATGACGATTAATACCAGCGCCGTCCCGTAAGCCATTGGGCGGGTCGCTTCCAAATCGGTTCCGCTCACGGCAATCACATATAGGTGATAGGGGAGCGCCATTACCTGGTCGTATATCGAATGGGGCAATTGGGGCAGAAAATAGGCGGCGACCGTGAAAAGAATCGGCGCCGTTTCGCCCGAAATGCGACCAATGGAAAGAATCAACCCTGTGATGATGTTGGGAAACGCCATAGGCAGGATAATCCGATGAACGGTTTGCAATTTGCTTGCCCCCAATGCCAAGCTGCCCGTGCGGAACGTGTCGGGAATAGCTTTCAACGCTTCTTCGGTGGTGCGTATCACCAGCGGCAGGGCGAGCATCCCCAAAGTGAGCGAACCGGCAAGAATGGAATCGCCAAAGCCCAGCGTATTCACAAACAGCGACATGCCGAACAGCCCGAATACAATCGAGGGAATGCCGGCTAAGTTGTTGGTCATGATTCGGATGAATTTCACAATATTCCCGTTGCCCGCATATTCGGAAGTATATATCGCCGACAAGATGCCCACCGGAAAAGCGACGACAGAACTGCCGACAATCAGGTAAAGCGTTCCCACAATCGCGGGGAAAATACCGCCCGAAGTCATGCCGTTGGAAGGCGCTGAGGTCAGAAATTCCCAACTGATCACGCCGGCGCCCTGATAGATAATGAAACCCAATATCCAAAACAGGATGCTTACCACCATCAGTCCGAGTATTCGGAAGATTGCGAAGGCGATGTTTTGTTTTAATAGATGACTGTTCATGTAATAATTTAGTGTTTCGTACTATTTGTATTGCTGGATTGCTTCACCGCTACGCGGTTCGCAATGACGTGTGCGATATTGCAACCTCACTGCGTCATTGCGAAGGCGCAGCCTGAAGCAATCCAAAGTAATTGAATTGTTGTTGCCATAAATCCAAATCCCCAATTCTTAGTTCCCTAAGCTTGCGGTTGTTTTTTTGAAATCACCTCCGCCGTCACGCTAATCACTACCGTAATCAGAAAGAGGATGCATCCGAGTACAAACAGCGCGCCGTAATGCGCCCCGCCGTGAGGCGCTTCGCCCAGTTCTGCCGCTACGGTTGCGGGAATCGTCCTCACCGGCTCAAAGAGGGAGTGCGGAATGACGGCAGCGTTTCCGGTAACCATCAATACAGCCATCGTTTCGCCGACGGCGCGACCGATTCCGAGTACGACCGCCGCCGAGATGCCCGATATGGAATAGGGAACCACTACGCGATAAATCGTTTGCCAATGATTAGCGCCCAGTCCGAGACTGGCTTCGCGCATAGCCTGTGGCGTGTTTCGTATTGCGTCTTCTGCTACGGTGATAATGGTGGGCAACGCCATAATGGCAAGAATCAGGCTACCGGCAAAAGCCGTTTCGCCTACCGGCAAATCAAACGTTTTCTGGATGAATGGCACCACAACAACCAAGCCGAAAAACCCGTAAACTACCGAAGGGATGCCCGCCAAAAGTTCGATGGTTGGCTTCAACAGATTGCGAATCTTTTCGTCGGCAAGTTCGCCCAAATAGATGGCAACGCCCAAGCCCAGCGGCAAGGCAATCAGGATGGCGCACAGCCCCACCCACAACGTACCCAGCAAAAGCGGCAACAGTCCGAATTGAGGGGCGGGTGTGGCGGTTGGCATCCACGTATCCCCGCCGAAGAAATCGGCAGGATTCAGTTTTTCGGTGATTAATTGTCTCACCCGCTCGTTTGTGTCCGCCGCGTACTGTTCGGGTATAAAAGCGACCATGCCCGGCGTTGCGGCGATGATTTCGCCCAGTTTTTCCGGCAGAAACTCGTTGTTTTCGCCCAGTTCTTCGTCCGAATAATAATCGGAAATATCGCTTATGCGGAAAGGCGTGATTTCTTCGTCGTTTCCGCCGACAAGACTCCAGTTGTCAATTTCGTAATCGAATATTTCCTTTATCTGTTTGGGCGTTAGCCGGTAGACCGGATTCTCTTCGTTCACGCACAGGACATACCCGCTTTCGATTTCGGAGTGGCGGAAAAAACCGGCGCCTTCCCTGAAAAGGAAAATAACGATTAGCAGGATGATGATGCCGGTGGTTGCGCCGCTGAGCGTCAGCAGAGATTCGATGAATTTTTCAAATATACGTTTCATTAAGTTACGAGTTACAAGTTACAAATTACAAATTACGAGTTACGGAGTTACGAGTTACCATAGCGACCCGTAACTTGTAACTCGTAACTTGTAATTAATTAGGAATAAACCCGATTTCACTCACCGTTTTTTGCCCTTTCGTCGAAAGCACATAGTCGATAAATGGGCGCACTTGTTTCTCTTTTTTGGTGATGTAATAGTAATACAATTCCCTAACGATGGGGTAGGAGCCGTCTTTGGCGGACTTCACGGAAGGCGCGGTAAAGGTCTTTCCCTTGTCGTAGGAAACGTGAATCGCTTTCACATCCTTGCTGAGGTAAGCCAAGCCGATGTAACCGATGGCGCCTTTGGTTTGTCCAACCGACTGTACAATGGCTCCGGTGGCGGGCATACTCATAATTCCGCTCTTGTAGTTTTTGTTTTTCAACACGCTTTCTTTGAAAAACTCATACGTTCCCGACGAGGTTTCCCGCGAATAGGGAACGATTTTCAGGTCGGCGCCGCCCACTTCTTTCCAGTTGGTGATTTTGCCGGTGAAAATACCTTCCAGTTGTTCGCGCGTCAGCTTGGTTACCTGATTGTCCGGATTGACGACGATAGCCAGCGCATCGTAAGCGACAACTACTTCTTTCAAAACGTTGCCCGCGTCCTTAATTTTCTGTTTTTCTTCAAACTTGATTTTGCGCGACGACTGGGCGATGTCCGTTGTTCCCTCTATCAGGGCGGAGATGCCTACACCGCTACCGCCGCCGGTTACGGTTACGGTTGCCGACGGATTGGCGTTCATGTAGTCTTCGGCTTCCTTTTGGGATAAAGGCAAGCAGGTGTCCGAACCTTTGATTTTCTGAGCTTGCACGGCAACCAAACCCGATATAAGGATGGCTGCGATAAAAAATAACTGTTTCATAAATAAATAAAATTAAATTAATATCTCCCCCTGCCCCTCCCGAAAGAGGCGGCGGGGGAGAGGTGGTTAGAATTTATATTGTAATCTCAAAGTAAAAACATTGTCCTTCCTGTCCTCAGCATAGCCTGAAACATGGGTCGACGTTTCGTTAGCGATAACTTCATAGAAAGCCTGCAAGCGGGTAGCGTTGCTGATTTTCCACAACAATCCGAAACCGAATGTGCTGGAAGTCAAATCGGCTTTGGAAGTTTTGCTTCCGGCGCTTACGCTGCTTCCGATTTCATCGCCGGATACTTTCGTGTTCGGGTCGTAGAAATCGTATTTCAGGACGGCAGAGAACGGCAAGGCGCCCAAGTCCTGTATAAAGATGGCATACGCCCCGCTGAAATTGCGGATGTAAGTATCGCCTGTCGGCAAAGCGGATGCGTTCGGACTTTTGCTGCTGCTGGAAAGTCCGGGTTGTTGCCCCGTCAAATATTCCGCCCTCAGTTGCGTGAATCCCAGCGCGCTTGCGATTGTCAATTGTGCGTCGAAGCCTACGTATTCCCGTTTGGCAAACTTGCCTTTGTTGGTCTTGGCGGAATCTATTGCGAAAGCCGCCCCGTCCATAGAGTAAACATTTTGCGTTCCCTGAAATACGCCGCCATTGTAATAGGATACGCCCAATCCGTAGGAAAAAGCGTTGCCGACGGTTTTTGCCAGCGAAAGATGTCCGATAAAGTCTTTGCGGCTGTCCGTTTCCTGTTTGATACCGTTACCGGCAAATAGTCCGGCTTCCAGTTTCAGAACATTCCAAGCGGAACCCTTTGCCGGTTGCAGGATGAGCATGGCACCCAAATCCCGCTCGTCGGGGAAAAGCGTTTGGAAAAGCGTGGAACGTTCCGGCGATTCGCGGCGGGAAGAAGAATAACTGATTTCGTTCCCGAAAGGACGGTCGAAAATACCGGCGCGTAGTTGAAGCGTGTTCACCCAAGGGTCTTTCACGTTCAGGTAAGCGTCTTTGAAGCCCACCCCTTTTTCGGTCACATCCAGTTGGAAAATGCCGGAAGCAAGTCCGCTGCCGTCGGTAGCGGTCAATTTGAAACGTCCTCGCCGGATACCGATGCGATGGAAAGATTCTTCGGAGTTTTCGTTACCTGTACCTACTTTCAGCGAGGCGTCTTTTTCGCCGTACTGATATTGGGATTGAATGTATCCCGAAAACTTTACGGATTGTGCAAACGCCGAACCGGCAGAAAGCAGAATAAATAATAAGATTGTTGATGTTTTGTTCATATTCATAATTATTTTAATGATTACGGGGGCAAAGGTAGGGGGCGGGTTTCACAATTATTTTAAGAAAATATGACAAAAATATGACAAATGCAGCAGGCGGAAAAAGTTTACGTAAAATTCGGTTTATATAATAAAAAGTCGTTATCTTCGCACACGTTGTAAAATATCAAAAACAATAATAAATGATACGAACTTCCGTTACACCGAAACAGGCAGTGATTAATGTTCCCATACCCAGTCATTATATCAGGGAAAGAAATCGAAATCATACTTTATCCAATGGACGAAATCGAAAGTATGAGAAAAATAAACCGCGCTGATATATCCCGCTTTAAAGGTATTCTAACAGCCGAAGAAGCCGATACATATCATCAATACTTGAAAACCGTCCGACAAGAATGGAACAGGGATATTTAATTGATAGCAATTATTGCGGCTACGGCAATAGAACATCAATTAACCTTGATTACCCGTAATATAGATGACTTCAAATTTATTTCGGGCTTAAACGTATTAAATCCCTACGCGGATTAATATATACGCGAAGGCGCGAAGAACACTTAAAAAATCCTTCGCGCCATTGCGCCTTCGCGTACCTTATTATATCAATACACCAACCGCCCCCCGCCGCTTATCCAAATCCCCGGCTGCGGAATATTCCCCAAATCAAAATAATAAGTATCAAACAGGTTGTTGATATTCAGGAAGAGGTTCAGGCGGTTCATTTTCCAATTCAATTTGACGTCCGCGATGGAAAAAGGTTTGTAAGGCGTTTCGACGCCGGGAGTTTGAGGATTTTCGTATTTCGTGTAACTTCCCGCTCTATCCTGCCAACGGAATTGCCAGTCGGCGCTCAGATTTTTACCGATGGGGTGGGAGAGTCCGACGGTAAATTTATGTTTCAGGTAATCCATCACGTAATTGGAAATCAGCCCGCTCGCATCTTTTGTCTGGCGCATAAACATGTAACCGAGACGAAGGCGCGCGCCGCGCATTTTCGGAAAAACCTTTGCAATATCCAGCGTGAGGTTGGTTTCAACGCCGTATTTATCCAAATCGGTCAGGTTGCGCGATTCCCACAACGAATCGGGATGCTGTTTCACCCAGTCGATTAGGTTCGCCCCTTGCATCGCAAACCCGTTTGCCGAAAGACATACGACGGGATGAATATATTTAAATCCCAATTCGACGGAAACGGATTTTTCGGGGCGAACATCGGAATTGCCTTTGTGCGTCCGCCCTTTGTAGTATAAATCGGTGAAAGTGGGCGTTCGCGTCGCGTTGTTCCACGAAACGAATATCTGCCAATGTGGCAGGAAACGGTATGCCGCATTGATGCTGGGATAGAAACCCGCGTCGTCGGTAAAAGCCGTATTGTAGTTTGCCAATAAAGCGAGATTGAGCGTGAATCGTTCAAGCGCCAAACTGTGTTCGATAAAAGCGGAAAAATTGGTGCGATTGTCAGCCAGCAGGTAGGGTTTGCGATTGTGTAGGGAATCCTTCCCCAAGTTGCTACTGATAATTCCCTCGTTGCGGATTTCGCCGCCGAAGCAGGTAATCCCGGCTTTCCACCGGTATTGCAGGTTCAGGTTTAGACCGAAAACATCCGTGCGGTGGAAGTTTTCGCCGGTCGGTTGGTTTCGGATTAGCTGATAATGGTCGAAATGCCGACTCCAGTAGAGTTGCGGCGCGACTTTCAGTTTTGTTCCCGTTGCGGCTTTGAGGGCGGCAAACAGAGAGCGGGTTTCGTCGTATTGATCGGGATAAGCGGCGGAATAAAACGTATTCGCACCGTATTGCTTGTCGTCCAATCCACACTGGACGTCGACGGTAGCATGGTCGTTTACGGAAAAATTACTCTGCCATAAAGCGTGGATTATTTGATAATCGCTATTGCGCGTATAGCCGTCGTCGGCGGCGTATCCGGCAGAAAGGCTGTGTGCGGCGTCGCCTGTTTTGACGGCTTCGCGTGCATTGACCTCAAACAGGTTGTGCATGCCGCTTTTGGCTTCCAGCGCAAGCCCCGTGTCGGAAATTTTTTTGGTTACGATGTTAACGCCACCCGAAAACGCGCCCGCGCCGAAGAGGAGGGATGCGGGACCTTGAATGATTTCGATGCGTTCGATGTCGGAAAGATTGAGGGGAAGGTCGAGGTTGTAATGCCCGGTTTGCGGATTGGTGAGATTAACGCCATTGAGGAGGATAGCCGTTTGTTCAAAAACGCCGCCGCGCACGGCAACGCCCGATAATACGCCGTTTGCGCCCCGTTGCCTGACGTCCATGCCGACGATGGATTTCAAGAGGTCGGCAACGCTTTCGGCGGGCTGTCGCGCGATTTCGTCGCGCGTAATAATCGTTACCGGTTTGGCGGTTTGGCTCATCGTCAGTTCCGCTTTGGAACCCGTTACGATTAGTTCCTCCAGTTCCTGTTCGGGAATTGAGTCAGGGGCGAGAGCCGTCCGGTTTTGCGCGGTTGTTTCGGTTGCGGCGGCAAACGTTAGCATACAACCGGCGATAACTCCGGTGTTAATCACTTTGTGCAGGCTGTTGAATACTGCGTAGCTTTTGCGGGCGAATCTCCGAAAACGGAATGCCTGCTTTTGGGTTAGGATTTTTTGTTTCATAAATATATAATTGTTAATGATTAGTGATTAATGTCGCACAATCCCCGCAACTCGTTTTTGCAAGGGTTTATATTTTTTCCTGAAAGTCTGTCGCACCCCTACCGTAGGGTTTATACCTTTCCTGAAAGTCTGCCGCACCCCTACCGCAGGGTTTATACCTTTCCTGAAAGCCTGTCGCATCCCTACCGCAGGGTCTATACCTTTCCTGAAAGCCTGTTGCACCCCTACCGCAGAGTTTATACCTTTCCTGAAAGAGTTAAGAACTAAGAATTAAGAGTTAATTTCAGTTCTTAGTTCATTCCAAAAATACCCCAAACAGGGTATTGCACAGGTTTTTTAACACGCGTACTTTTGTGCCTGATATTATTTCAGTGAAACAAAAAAGAAGGCGCCCCCTAATAACGATAGCTTATGAGACAACAGAACTTGGGGACGCCTACACTTCAAAACTATTTAAAGCATGACAAAGGTAAATCTTTTTTTTCGATTTAGCACACTTTTTTGTGTTGCTTTATTATCCGCAACTTTAAAAATGTCGGCGCAGAATGTCGAAATTAGCGGATATGTGTTGGACGAGGCTACCAACAAGCCGGTTATCGGCGCAAATGTTTTCCTCACCAACGAAAAAACGGGCGCTACCGTCGATCCTGACGGGAAATTCACGGTTAGCGCCGCTTCTCTGCCCGCCGCCGTTTCGGTGAGTTACATCGGTTACAAAACGCGGCTCCTTGATGTGTATGACGCTTCCGAACCGGTCGCCGTTTTCCTACAGGAAGACGTTAATTTCCTGAGCGGCGTGGTGGTGATCGGCTACGGTTCGCAGAAACGAAAAGAACTCACGGGCGCCGTTTCGACCATTTCCGAACGGACGCTTGCGCAGGTTACGACTTCTTTCGACCAGTCGCTGGGCGGCTCGGTTGCCGGATTGAACGTTACGCAAACTTCCGGACAGCCCGGCGCTACCGCAAGCGTCCGCATACGCGGCGGAAACTCCATTACCGGCGGGAACGAACCCCTCTATGTGATTGACGGACTCATTATTTATAATGATAACAGCGCGACGCGAACCGGCATTGCCGCCATCAACGGCGGGCTGAATCCGCTTGCCGGCATCAACAGCGCCGACATCGAATCAATTGAAGTGCTGAAAGACGTTTCGGCGACCGCTATTTACGGCTCGCGCGGGGCGAACGGCGTGATTGTCGTTACCACCAAAAAAGGCAAACGCGGCGCGACGCGCATCGAATACCGGCACGAGCGGGGCTGGCAGCGGATAAGCAAAGACGTTGACCTGCTCGGCGCCGCCGAATGGATTTCGCTTTACAACGACATCCAGATAGGCAAAGACCCCTACAAAGGCGGCGCGAACGAATACGACTGGAAAGGCGCAGCCCTGCGCACGGCTGGGACGCAGAGCCAACAAATTTCCATCAGCGGGGGCGACGAGAAAACGCGCTTTTTCATATCGGGAAATTATACCGCGCAGGACGGTATTGTCCGCAATACCGGTTTCGACCGCTATGTCGGGCGCGTCAACATCGAACGGGATTTGTATAAAAAACTGAACGTGGCGGTCAATTTTTCCGTCGGCAACTCGAAGCAAAACACCCTTACGAACCTGAATAACAAGTATTCCAACGGTAGCATTTCCGACCCGTTTAATTACGCCCTGCGTATGCCGCCCGTTGTGCCAATTTACGGCGAAGACGGCTCTTACAACTATGCCAATCCCCATTCGGAAGGCGATTTCCATCTGGGAAGCACTGCCGTAAACCCGATTTCGGACTTGTTGGAAACCACCTCGCAGTCGAAAAATACGAATGCAGCGGGGAATTTCATTGCCGCCTACACGGTGATTCCCGAACTGGTTGCCAAACTGAATGTCGGTACGAATATCAGCAACACCGTCCAGAACTACTACGCCCCGTCGACTTCGGCGGTCGGGCTGGTGGTGAACGGTTTCGGGGCGATTGGCAACAAACGCTTCAATTCGTGGCAGTCGGAGTTTACGCTCAATTACGATAAACAAATCAACAAAACCAACTATATCAATATACTTGCCGGTTATACAACTCAAAAAACATACATCGAATATGCCGTTGCTTCGGCGACCGATTATGCCAACGAATCGCTGGCGTTCCACAATTTGGCGGGTGGTTCGGGACGGCTCGCGCCCGCTTCCGGCAGCAGCGAATCGGTGTTGAACTCTTGGCTCGGGCGGGTCAATTATTCCCTGCTTGGGCGGTATAATCTTACGGCGACTTTTCGCGCCGACGGCTCTTCGCGCTTCGCGGCTGACCATCGTTGGGGATATTTCCCCTCTTTGGGATTTTCGTGGAACATCAACGACGAAGACTTTTTCAACAAGGAAAGCCTTGTCGGTACGCTTAAATTGCGGGCAAGTGCAGGGACGGTCGGCAATCAGGAAATCGGCGATTATAAATACGACGCTACTTATGCTGCGCGAAATTATTCCTTCGGCGGGAATTTGGTTTCGGCTTACCTGCGCAACAACCGCGAAAACCCCGACCTAAAATGGGAAACAACTACCGGATACAATGCCGGCGTTGACCTTGGGCTGTGGAAAGACCGATTGGCGCTGACGGCGGATGTGTATTATAAAAAGACTTCCGACCTGCTCGTGGACATTCCGGTGGAAATTACAAGCGGTTTCTCTTCGGCGTTGAAAAACGTGGGAAGCGTTACCAACAAAGGAATCGAACTCGGTTTGAATGCCGATATTATCGACCGGAAAAACCTGTACTGGACGGCGACGCTCAATTTTGCACGCAACATTAACCGCATTACAAGTTTGGGCGAACAGGGTTATTTCTTCCCCGTGTTTGACGTGGATGTAAACGGGCTGCGCACGCTTGAAGGCGTTGACCCGCTCATCGTGAAGGAAGGCGAACCGCTCGGCTCGTTCTACGGATACGTTTTCGACGGGGTGATTCAAACGGGCGACGACCTCTCGAAAATAGCGACCCCATCATGGTTTAGCGACCCCATACAGGCGGGCGATCCGAAGTTTGTCAACCAAAACGGCGACAACACCATCAACAACGAAGACAAGGTGGTGTTGGGCAACGCACAGCCGAAATTCACTTATGGCTTTTCGACTTCGCTGACTTTTGCCAATGTCGACCTGTCCGTTATCTTTCAGGGAAGTTACGGGAATAAACTTTACAATGCGTTCCAACATGCGCTTGAGGCGACGTCGATTTACTACAATGCCGCCGGAAACCTCCGCAACCGTTGGACGCCGACCAATCCGTCAACCACCGTGCCGCGGGCTATTGCCACGCCCAACCTGAATTTGGACAGCCGCTATATTGAGGATGCGTCCTACCTGCGCCTGAAAAATATCACGCTGGGGTATACGCTGCCGGTGAAGATTGCCCGCGAGCCGTCCTTTAAAATACGCTTGTTTGCGTCGGCGCAAAACCTCCTCACCATCACGGATTATCGCGGCTACGACCCCGAAGCTTCCTATTATGGGGGCGACGAAACCAACGGGCTGTATCAGGGGATTGATTTGGGGGCTTATCCTTCGGCGAGAATCTTTAATTTTGGCGTAACCGTTTCGTATTGATGAGGAATTATCATTAAAATTAATAATTATAAAAAATGAAAAAGATACAATATATATTAATAGTACTGCTCGCCGGATGCGTTTCTTGCAACGATTTGGAGTTAATACCGGAGAGCGCGCTCACGGGAAGCAATTTCCCACTAACGGAAAACGATGCTATCGCCGCCATCAACGGCGTGTATGTTCCCAATTCCGATTTCAGCAGTTCGTCGTCCTATTTTGCCGAACTGCCCGCCGACGCTACGCAGTGCGGCGAAAACGTAACCGCCGGTTCCAACGCGGCTATCGGCGCATTTCAGCACGACCCGCAAAGCGGCGGCATAGCAACCGTATGGTCAACGCTCTTCACGGGCGTAACAGCCGCCGGATCGGCTATCGACCGGATTTCCGCCGCCGATATTACCCCTTCGCTCAAAGCGCGGCTAATCGGCGAAGCCAAATTCCTGCGGGCGTTGTATTATTTCTACCTCGTGCAACTTTTCGGCGAAGTGCCGATTGTTCTCCATGCCGACGAAGGTACGGGGGCTACGCGCGCGCCGATAGACGATGTTTATGCGCAGATAGTTCGAGATTTGACGGATGCATCCGCCCCCGGCGTTTTGCCCGAATCGTATGCGGGAACCGACAAAGGTCGCGCGACAAACGGCGCAGCCTATGCGTTGCTGGCAAAGGTGAATCTGGTGTGGGCGCAGGTGTCGCCCGAAAACAATGCCAATCAGCGGTTGACCGCTGCTGTTGAAGCAGCCAACAGTGTGCGCGGATACGAACTCGAAGAAGAGTTTATCGAAAACTGGAGTACGTCGCGGCGCAACGGCAAGGAAAATATCTTTTCGGCGCATCATGCCGAATCGCAGCAGAGCGCAGGCGACGGCGGAAATCACCTTGCCCACTGCTCGTTTGCCACGAGTTTCAGTCAGGAAACACCTCACTTGGTTATATCAAATATATCGTTCTATGATAAATTTGACGACCGCGACCAGCGAAAAAGGGGCAGTTATGCCAAAACGCTCTACAATCCGCAGGCGGATACTACGGGCGGGAATCCGTATTTTGAGTTTCAATATCCGCGCTTCCGCAAATATATTGACACGGCAAACATCCTGACAACCAACCTCACTCGCAGTATCGACCGTACCATACTGCGCTATGCCGATGTGTTGCTCATTAAAGCCGAAGCGTTGAACGAACTCAATCAGAGTCCGACCGCCGAAGCATACGAAGCCGTCAACAAAATACGTCGACGCGCTTTCCGCCATCCCCTGAATGCGCCTTCGGTTGACGATGTTCCCGCAGGACTGTCGTATGAACAGTTCCGCGAAACGGTGCGTGAAGAACGTTTCAAAGAGTTTGTGTATGAACAGCAGCGTTGGTTCGACCTCGTGCGTTGGCGCATCCTTGTGAAAACGGTTAAGCCGGTCGTCAATCAGAAAATGGTTAAAATAGTGGATGCTGACAACAAGCCGATATTGGACGCCAACGGAAAGGAACAATTCAAGTTGGAAGAAACGACCGAAAAAGCGGCTATTAGCCTCAAACATTACCGTTTTCCGATACCGCAGTCGCAGCGCAACATCAATCCCGACGGTCTCTGGCAAAACTGGGGCTGGGACGGCGCAGAAGACGCAAAGACAGGCGCAAAACCATACGCCGGATTTGAATAATTAATATATTGAGAATTGAGAATGACCGGCGGGCAACCTCCGGGGGAAAGGGCGGGTACACGTTCTTTGACATATTGGTTTACACGCAGGAAGTTGAGGGGCATTGCAACCGGAACTCAAAAAGTTCAAATGAAATTCGGTTGATGTAACAAAACAGTAGTTATCTTTGCCCTGATATTTTTAGTTATTCATTTTAGAGAAACAGTAAAAAATGATGGATAACACCGTATTGAATTTCGACAGTAAAGGAATTGCAATCGGCAATACTCCCGAAGATTTAAAAAGCCGCAAAAGATTTATCACAAATTTTTATGCGAACTGGATAATAGCAAACCCAACGAAACATATCTATAATATATCATTGGGCAGTTTTATTGAAGTTAAATTTTTGTCGATACAGGAAACGGCAAGCAGGGCTGCAATACGTTATAAATCTACTTTGGCAGTAACTTATTTGACCGAGATTCTGGAAAAAACCGTAAAAATGGGAGAGCCGAAAGAGCCGAAAAAAGATAACAAAAAACAAAAGCGTTTTTCAAAAATATTCATACTCGAATACAAAAGAGAAACATTTGGAAAAATAAAACTTACTGTTGGCGAATTGCGAGGCAGCAATCAAAAAGTGCAATATTGCATTACCGCAATAGAAAACGGCTGATAACCCGCAACGATTCAGCAATAGTTATCAACCGTTAATAAATTCGGCGTAAAGGTAATGCTTATTTTTAAATTGCAATATATTTTTAACTCCGAAAGTTCAAAAAATCGGTTGATATTAACAAACAGTTGTTATCTTTGCCTTGATATTTTTAGTTATTCATTTTAATAAAACAGTAAAATTATGGCTCGTCCTATTAAAGAAACGCCTGTATTGTATGGCAAAGACGCTCGGCGCATGTTGAGAGAAGTGGAAAATCCTAAGCCGCTTCCGAAGGAATTTATTGAGAGAATTGAACAAGCCCGTATCACATTAAAGAAAATTCAGAAAAATTCTTATGAAGAAGCGGGAATAAAAGGTAAAAAATGGATTTAGCGGATTGTGTTCTCATACGGTTGGATCCTGACGAAACAAGTATCGCCTCTTTTGATTGCGGCGACACTGATTTGAATAATTTTTTGTTAAACGATGCCGCAAATTATCTAAAGGCGCGTTTGTCGGTAACGCATATTTTGACCTTGCCGATTGGCGATACTGTCCAAATTACAGGGTACTTTTGTTTATTAACCGACAAATTGGCTTTCGATCCGTCCGATAACGAACAGAAAAAAGTTTGGCTGTATTTTAATAAGAAACATAAAATTCATTTCAATAAAAACCGTAAAACTTATCCGGCTGTTAAAATCGGGCGGTTGGCAGTGGCGAGTGTTTTTGCCGGAAAAGGACTGGGTCGCCTGATGATTGCAAATGCGATTGCATTGGTTGTTAAAATGGGCGACATCGGCTGCCGGTTTATTACCGTTGACGCTTACAGAGATGCGTTCGATTTCTATCTGAAAAACCATTTCGATTTTCTCTCCGATGACGACGTAAATGAAAAAACAAGATTGATGTATTTAGACATAAAACGTCTCTATCCATAGGATTTATTAATATTTAACATACTTCAAAGCGTGTAAACCAATTACAAGTGTTTACACGCTTTTTTTATTTAATAACAACCCAATAAAATATATTATGAGCAGAATAACAACAATAGCGATAATAACGCTTCTACTGTCGTCCTGCGGCGGCAACAAAAAGAAACACATTGAAACGGATGGGAAGTTCCCGCTGGGACAGGTCGAATTACAAGCGCTTTCGGGCAGCGCATGCGTTGCCCCGTCGTACATTGCCAAGGAAAAAGGTTTTTTTGAACGGGAGGGAATCGACGTAACTTTGGTGGGCGGCGATTTCGAAACCAACAAAGTGGGATTGGCGACGGGACGGTTTTTGGTGGCTAACGGCGACTTCGGATATTTCCCTGCGGCATACAACGGATTAGACATCAAACTAATCGCCGGACTGCATCAAGGCTGTATCCAAGTGCTGGCGCCTCCGGGTTCCGACATCAAGACGGCAAAAGACCTCGCCGGTAAACGAATCGGCGTGGACGAAATCGGCGGTTCGCCGATGGCGGTAACCGCCGTCCTGCTCGCCAACAACGGCATCGACCCGCAAAAAGACGTTGAATGGATACCTTTCCCGCGCGATGTTCTGCCGACGATTGCCGACAACAGCAAGGAAGTTGATGCGGTAGCGTTGTGGGATCCTTGGGGACCGTTGGCGGTGAAGCGCGGCTACACGGTGTTGTGCGACATTAATACCCATCCCCTGTTTGCGGGGAAATACTGCTGTTTCATCTATGCTTCGGGCAAGCAGTTGAAGGAAAATCCGGAACAAATCAAAGCCATTCTCCGCGCTTTTCAGAAAGCAAGCGAATGGATTGCCGAAAACCCCGAAGAAACGGCAAAGATAGTCATCGAAAAAGATTACGTGGCGAACTCCGATACGGCGCTTATCACGCAGTTGCTCATCAGCTACAAATATCACTCGAAACACGACCATACAAACAAGGTGCAAGTGCGTAACGATGCGCTCTATTTTTCGCAGGAGTTGAAAAAAACAGGATTCCTGCCCGCCGATATTGACCCCGAAACGTTTGTCAATGATTTCTATTTCGACGTGTTGGCTGATGAACCGGAAAATCAGCACGGAATTAGTAAACAAGTTCACAAGTAAACGAATTAACAAAGGGAGTAAAACCGTCTTGTCAACTAAAACGCAATATGAACCCAAAAAGAAGCGCCAACAAAAAGTACTGGAAACCGAAGTCAAAACGCTGGCTTGCGGCGGCGATACTGTCGCCTGCAGCGGCGGTGGCGGCGAGTGCGCTTGTGCCGAACGTGCAGGCAGTAAACACGCTGTATTACCGGACGGCGCTTGTTGCGTTCCTTGCGGCGTTGCTGGTGTTGTGGACGATGCGCAGGTTTCGCAACAGGTTGTATCATTATTCGCAGTTCATTGCGGCGGCGGGACTTGCGCTAACGGTTCTCGATCTGCTCACCACCAAAAGCAATATCCTGAAACTGCCATTTTTCCCGGGACCGACGCAGATTGTTGAAGTACTCTATACCGAACGCGCCATGCTGTTCGTATGCACGGTTTATTCGCTGCGGCTGTTTTTTGCCGGACTGGCTTGCGGGGTCATACTCGGCGTCGCGACGGGCGTCATGACGGGCTGGAACAGGCAATGGAACTACTGGCTGTTTCCGGTGCTCAAAATTATCGGCGTGATTCCTCCGGTGGCATGGATTCCGTTGGCGTTGGTGGTTTTCCCGACGAGTTTTTATGCCGGCATCTTTTTGTTGGCGTTGGCGTCGTGGTTTTCCATCGCATTCATGGTTGCGGGCGGCATCGCTTCCACGCCCAAGGCATATTTCGAGGTATCGCGGACGCTGGGCGCGAGCGAACGGTTTCTGCTGTTTCACGTAGCCATCCCGAATGCCGTGCCGAGCATTTTCACGGGCATTGCGACTTCGGCGGGCATGTGTTTCATGACGCTTGTCATCACCGAAATGATCGGCGCAAAAGCCGGGCTGGGATGGTATATTAACTGGGCGAAGGCTTGGGCTTCATACGACAAGGTTTATGCTTCGATACTGATTATGGGCGCGGCGTTTTGTATCATTCTCGGCGTGATAAATCTTTTTCGTAATTATTTTTTACGATGGCAAAAATAATGAGTTAAGAACTGAAAGTTCATCACCCTTAACTATTTAGTTAATTTTATGATTGAGGTAAGAAATATAAGCCGAATATATTACGACACATCGGGATTGCCGACGGAGGCGTTGCTTGCCGTGTCGCTGGCGATACGGCAAGGCGAATTTCTTTCGCTAATCGGTCCGAGCGGATGCGGCAAAACAACCCTCCTGCGCTTGATTGCAGGTCTTGATTTGCCCCAGAGCGGCGAACTACTTATCGAAAACCGCGCAATCGAAAAGCCGAGCCACGAACGCGGATACGTATTCCAGCAGGCGGCGCTTTTTCCTTGGAAAACGGTTGAGGAAAATATCGCCGTCGGCTTGAAGGCGCGCCATACATATAAGGAAAAGAAAAGTCTTGTGCCGGAATACATCCGGCTGGTCGGGCTGACGGGATTTGCAAAATCCTATCCCCACGAACTTTCGGGCGGGATGATGCAGCGCGTTGCGATAGCCCGCGCCCTGATTAACGAACCGAAAGCGTTGCTGCTCGACGAACCGCTGGGCGCGCTCGACGCTTTCACTCGCATCGAATTGCAGAATACCATCCGCAGGATATGGAGCGAAACGGGGACGACCATCGTTTTGGTTACGCACGACGTGGACGAGGCGATTTACCTCAGCGACCGGATTGCCATCATGACGGCGCGTCCGGGCAGGATTAGCGAAATTATTGACGTTGAAATCAATTCCCGGCGCGACCGCAACCACGACGATTTTATCAATCTGCGGCGGCGTGCGCTTGAAAAACTGCATCTGGCGGGAGAAGTGTATGCTAATGTGCGGGGGGCGGGGGAGGCTATTTGAGTTAAGAACTAAGAGTTTTTATTATTATTAGTTCTTAACTCCAAACGTTTATCCTGCACAGGATAATTCATTTGCAGTCTTCAAAACGTTTATCCTAATTTATATATTAATTAAAAATAAAAAAAATGAGCACAACAAAAAAGCAGGGTTTCGACACCCTGAAAATCCACGCGGGCTATAACCCGACGGAACATCAAGGCTCCATACAGGTGCCTATTTATCAAACGACGGCTTTTGAAGTCGGATCGCCGGAACGCGCCGAACGTTTGTTGCGGTTCGAGGAGTTCGGCTTGCTGTATACCCGAATCGGCAATCCCACGCAGGCTGCGCTCGAACAGCGTATTGCCGCCCTCGACGGCGGCGTTGCGGCGGTATCCGTTGCATCGGGAATGGCTGCGGTATCGTATGCCATATTGAACGCCGGCGAAGGAGGGCGCGTTATCGCTGCCGGACAAATCTACGGCGCGACTTACGACGCTTACCGTAAAATCTATCCAAGTCTTGGCGTGCAGGTTGATATTGTTGACGACATTAATGACTTAGACGCTATTCGCCGAGCCATCAAACCGGATACACGGGCTGTTTTCGCCGAAACAATCAACAATCCGGTGAACGTCATCGCCGACGTGGAAGCCATCGCCGCCCTCGCTCACGAAAACGGGCTGCCGCTGATTGTTGATAACACGCTCGCAACGCCTTACCTCTGGAATCCCATCCAAAACGGCGCCGACGTGGTGGTTTATTCGGCGACCAAAGCCTTGAGCGGACACGGTTCCATTATCGGCGGAATCATCGTCGACGCGGGCAAGTTTAACTGGCTTGGCGGGCGGCATCCGCATTTCGAGAAGCAGGTATATACGCTGGGCGGAAAAACCGTTGCGGAGGTATTTCCCGATTTCCCGTTTGCGGCGCGTGCGCGGAGTTATTATCTCAATCTGCTGGGCGCGACGCTGTCGCCTTTCGACGCTTATTTGATATTGCAGGGTGTGGAAACCCTTTCCGAACGGCTGAAAAAACAAAGCGAATCGGCGCGGGCTATCGCCGAATACCTGTCGAAACATCCGAAAGTCAAGTGGGTTAGTTATCCCACGCTTCCGGGCGGAAAATACAGGACGCTTGCCGAAAAGTATCTGCCCAAAGGGGCGGGCGGCGTTTTTTCATTCGGTTTCAAGGGTGCGCAGGAAGAGATATACCGTTTTCTCAATGCCGTAAAACTGTTTTCGTATCATGCCAACTTGGGCGATGCCCGTTCGCTGATAATCAATTCCCCGAAAACCACTCATCACGAACTGACCGACGACGAAAAACTGCGCGTCGGCGTTCCGCCCGAAACCATCCGCCTGTCTATCGGACTGGAAGATGCGAACGATTTAATTGCCGACCTTGAGCAGGCATTTAAGGCTTAAAAGTGATTTTGTATTTTTTTATGTTGTTGACGGCGTTTGGGCTTTGGCTCGAACGCCGTTTTTTATTTACCTTTGCACCAAAATTCATAAAACAAAAATGAGCGTCAACTGGAAAAAGAATACCGCACTGTTTTTGACCGGACAGGCATTGTCCCTCTTCGGCACAATGGTTGTGCAGTATGCCATCCTGTGGCATATAACCCTGAAAACGCAGTCGGGGACGATGATGACCCTTATTACGGCGCTTGCCTTTCTCCCCATGTTCTTTATCTCGCCTTTCGCTGGGGTTTGGGCGGACAGGTTTAACCGGAAATACGTCATCAACCTGTCAGACGGTGCGGTCGCTTTTGTCAGTCTGTTGGCAGCGTTGTTCATTATGGCAGGGTTTGATGGTATTGTCGTTTTGTCATGTTGCACTGTCATACGTTCGTTCGGGCAGGGCGTGCAAACGCCGGCTGTCGGCGCGTTTATTCCCGATATTGTCCCGCAGGAATATCTAATGAAAATTAACGGCATGCAAAGCAGCATACACTCGGTTGTCGCCTTGACTGCTCCAGCGATAAGCGGCGCAATGATGACGGTCGCCCCGCTGGAAATCTTGTTTTTTCTCGACGTCGTTACCGCCGCTATCGGTATCGGCATCGTGCTGTTTCTGGTCAAAACGCCCGAAAAAACACCGGTTGCGGGAACGCCGGAACATAAAAGCGCGGCGTATTTCCATGACTTGAAGGAAGGGATGAAATACATTCGGCGACACGGCTATGTGTTACGCATGATTATTCTTTCCGCCGTATTTTTGTTTTTCTTTGCGCCCGCCGCGATTTTAACGCCGCTTCAGGTAACGCGGAACTTCGGCGATGAGGTGTGGCGGCTTTCGGCGATAGAAATTGTTTTTTCTGTCGGCATGATGGCGGGGGGTATTTTGATTGGCGTGTGGGGCGGGTTCAAAAACCGCATGTATACGATGACGCTTTCCTGCGTTTTGTGCGGCGTGCTGACCGTCTGCTTGGGAATTGCATCCGACTTTTTACCGTACCTCGTTATTATGGCACTCTTGGGGATTTCGGTTCCGCTTTGGAATGCGCCGTCGATGGTATTATTGCAAACCACCGTCGAACCGGCGTTTATGGGGCGGGTGCTGTCGGTTTTCACGATGGTAACCGCTACGACGATGCCGCTGGGCATGGTGGTTTTCGGACCTGTTGCGGATATTATTTCGATAGATATTATTCTTATCGTGACGGGAGTTGTGGTGGCGTTGCCGGCAATTCCTATGATGACGAGCAGGACGCTTCGCGAGGCGGGGAGGTTAAATACAAATAGTTTGTAAATATTTCAATCAAGATACTGTGCGCAAGTATGCTTGTTTCCTATGTATCGGATGTAGTAAATATTGTCATCGCAGTTGAAAAACACATACCATTGCGTATTGTCGTTCTTTTTGAAGACGGCGTATGACATGTTTTTGCCGTATCGGTTGAAGTATGTGGGGGCGGGCTTTTTGAGTTTGTTGGATATGGATGAAATAATATCATGCACTAAGCCGGAAATATAGCTGTCCGCATCGTCATAGAATCCAAAATAATTCTTTTCGTATAGGATTTCCACAAGATCATACAAAAAATCTTCTACAAAGGAGGAAAAGATTACTTTCATTTGTCAAAGAGTTTTTTTATTCTTGGTCTAAGTCTTTCTAACAGCTCTTCCCCTGTTATCCCCCGCCGCAAATCCTCATCGGTAATCGTGCGTTCTTTAACAACCAGATAAATCAACTTTTGACCTCTTTTTATAACGACGTCTTCTTTTTCCGCCAAGTCAAGATATTTCTTTTGCTCGGCTCTTAATTCGGTTGGACTGATAACTACCATAATTTATTATTTTTATTTCGGTTGCAAATGTACATAAAAATGTTTTAGTCAAGATATTGTGCGCAAGTATGGTTGTTTCCTATGTATCGGATGTAGTAAATATCGTCATCGCGGTTGAAAAACACATACCATTGTGTATTGTCGTTCTTTTTGAAGATGGCGTATGACATGTTTTTGCCGTATCGGTTGAAATATGTGGGAGCAGGCTTTTTAGACTTGTTCCGTATGCCATACTCAATGTCATCAATCAAAGCGTCAACATATTGATACGCACTTTCTTTCAATCCAAAATATTCTTTATCGTAAAGGATATCTACAAGTTGCGATAAATATTCTTCAACTTCCAAATCAAAGACAACTTTCATTTATCAAACAATTTATCAATACGTTTGTGCATTCGTCTTTTCAATTCTTCCCCTGTTATCCCCCGCCGCAAATCCTCATCGGTAATTGTGCGCTCCTTAACAACCAGATGAATCAATTTTTGACCTCTCTTTATAACGACGTCTTCTTTTTCCGCCAAGTCAAGATATTTCTTTTGCTCGGCTCTTAATTCGGTTGGACTGATAACTACCATAATTTGTTATTTTTAATTTCGATTGCAAATGTACATAAAAATGTGTGTGTTGCGAAATTTTTATATTTTGGGGTGTTTAACTCCACCGCGTCTTTGCGAAAAAGTGCGCTGTCATTGCGGGCGTAGCGAAGTAATCCGAACCTGCGCTATAAAAATTTTCATGTAATTCTGGCATGAAAATTGACCGTAAAAAGAAGCAATTTAGATTGATATATTATTTATGGACGATTATATAACTCAACAAATGGAGGTAAGTATTGAAAATAAACCCGTTACAAAAGAAGAATTGGCTACCGAACACGCCATCCTGCCGCTAAAAAACATGATGTTTTTTCCTGGAATACCTACGCCGATACACATCGGTCGTTCAAAATCCCAGAAATTAATCCGAGAAATCAGCAAACGGGGCGAAATAATCGGCATTTTCTGCCAAAAAGACGGAAACAAAGACGACCCCGATTTTGACGACTTATATCCCGTTGGCGTTGTCGTGAGGGGAATTAATATCGTGAAGGAAGACGAAGACGGGATGTCGGTGTTGCTGGTTGGAACCAATCGGGTGCGCTTAAAATCGGTCGCCTCGCAAGAGCCGTATTTGAAAGGCAAGTTTTCTTTATTGCATGACATTTATCCGCCGAAATCCGACCGCGAATATAAGGAACAACTCAAATCAATCACGGAAATCACCATCCGGATGCTTCACGAAAAAATGGGCGTGCCGGAGTTTATACTCGATTCGCTCAGAAAAGCCACTGATGCAGGATTTGTGATTAATCTGGCTTTTTCAGCCATCGAAGCCGAACTCGAACAAAAACAGGAGGTACTTGCCTTAGACGATGTGAAAGAACGCATGAACAAACTGCTTACTTTAATCGACAAGGAGGTGCAACTGCTTGAAATCAAGTCTTCCATCCGCCGCAAAACGCAAGTCGACATCAACAAGCAGCAACGGGAATATTTCCTGCAACAGGAAATGAAAAATATACAGGAAGCGCTCGGTGGGAATATCCACGACATTAGAATAAAGGAGATTAAAGAAAAAGCCGGCAAGCTGAAGTTTACGTCCGAACAGCGTTCCGTATTTGAAAACGAATTGCAGAAACTGGAACGTTTGCATCCCCACTCGCCGGATTATTCAACGCAAATGGAATATGTTCAATGTATTGTCTCTTTGCCGTGGAATAGTTACACCAAAGATAATTTCAACCTGACGCGGGCGAAAAAAATCCTTGATAAAGACCATTTCGGTTTGGATAAAGTGAAAGAACGTATTATCGAACATTTGGCGGTGTTGAAACTGAAAGGGGATATGAAATCGCCGATTATTTGCCTGTACGGTCCTCCGGGAGTGGGAAAAACTTCGCTGGGGAAATCGGTTGCGGAGGCTTTGAACCGCAAATATGTCAGGATATCGCTGGGCGGATTGCATGATGAAGCGGAAATTCGCGGTCATCGCCGCACCTACATCGGGGCTATGCCGGGGCGGATTATCCAAGGCATACGGAAAGCCGGTTCGTCTAATCCGGTGATTATTTTGGACGAGATAGACAAGGTCGGACATGATTACAAAGGCGATCCGGGCGCGGCGCTTCTGGAAGTGCTTGACCCCGAACAGAATGTTGCGTTTCACGATAATTATTTGGACATTGATTTTGATTTGTCGAAAGCGCTTTTCATTACCACCGCCAACGCCCTGAATACGATTTCCCAGCCTTTGTTAGACAGGATGGAACTGATTGAAGTGAGCGGTTATATTCCGGAAGAAAAATTGCAAATCGCTCAAAAACACTTGATACCGCGCCAAATGGAAATGCACGGGATTTCCAAAGGCTTGTTCGACATTTCCAAAAAAGCCCTGAACGCTTTGATTAAATCCTACACGCGGGAATCGGGCGTTAGGGAATTAAACAAGAAGTTGGCAAAAATTATGCGGAAAATTGCGCGCGCCATAGCGGAAGAGGCGGAATATCCCGCAAAATTAAGCGCCGACGATTTGTTTACCTATATGGGCGCCGTCGAATATTCCAAAGATAAATATCAGGGCAACGATTATGCGGGCGTAGTAACCGGCTTGGCGTGGACGGCGGCGGGCGGCGAAATCCTGCTTGTGGAAACGAGTTTGAGCAAAGGCAAAGGGGCGAAATTGACATTGACCGGCAATTTGGGCGAGGTTATGAAAGAATCTGCCGTATTGTCGTTGGAATACATCAAGGCGCACGCTTCGCAGCTCAATATTCCCATCGGCGTTTTCGAGAAATGGAATGTACATCTGCATGTACCTGAAGGCGCTATCCCTAAAGACGGTCCCAGCGCGGGTATCACGATGACGACTTCCATTGCTTCCGCTTTCACCCAACGGAAAATACGCGCCAACGTAGCCATGACGGGCGAGATGACGTTGCGCGGAAAAGTCTTGCCTGTAGGCGGGATTAAGGAAAAAATCATGGCGGCTAAACGCGCCGGAATTACCAATATTATCCTCAGCAAAGAAAATAAAAGGAACATTGACGAAATCAATGCAGTTTACCTGAAAGGCTTGCAGTTTCATTATGTCGACGACATCCGGGAGGTGTTGGATTTTGCTTTGTTGAAGGAGAAAGTGGGGCAGCCTTTGGAGGTTGGTTGATATATAGGCGCGGGATGACGGGCTTTTGAAGCGAGTGATGGGTTTTCACGATGACGTGTGCGGTAATTTCTCCCCGCAACAATTTGAAATGTACTCAAATTTTACGTAAGTTTGCGCCAAAATTACATAAAATAAACTATGCCCGCAAAAGACTTGTCATACAAAGAAGCATATTCCCGTCTGGAACAAATCCAACAGATGATTGAAAGCAACCAATTAGATGTGGACGATTTAAATGAACGTTTGAAAGAAGTATCCGCTTTGTTAAAAATTTGCAGGGATAAACTTTTCCTTGCCGACGAAGAAACAAAAAAAATACTGGACACAATCGAATGAACGGGCGGGATAAATATGCGATTATCGTTGCCGGAGGAAAGGGACTGCGGATGGGCGGGGATATTCCCAAGCAATTTATGCTGTTGGAAAACCGTCCGGTGTTAATGCACGCCATCCAAGCTTTTTACGGTTACGACTCTACCATTCGTATTTTTCTTGTTTTGCCTCATGAACAAAAAGAGTATTGGGAAAAACTTTGCGCCGAATACGCCTTTTCCGTTCCACACCAAACCGTTTTGGGTGGGGCGACCCGTTTCCATTCGGTAAAAAACGGCTTGGCGGCAATCGAACAATCATTACACGACAAGGAACACAACGCTTTAATCGGCGTTCACGACGGAGTTCGCCCGCTGGTCGACAGGGAATTGATAGCTGCCGTTTATGACCTTGCGGATAGCGATATCGCCGCCTTTCCCGCCATTCCGGTCGTCGATTCGATGCGGAAACTTACCGCCGATCGCCAAACAACCTTTTCCGTCGACCGCTCCGAATATTTTCTTGTGCAAACGCCGCAAGTTTTCAAGGCTGATGCGCTGTTTGCAGCCTACCGGCAGGACTACGATTCCCGCTTTACCGACGATGTATCGGTTGTGGAAGCGTCGGGAATTTGCCGCCCCGTGCGGGTTGAAGGTCGCCGCGAAAACATTAAGATAACGACGCTCGCCGATTTAACGCTTGCCCAAGCCCTCATGCAATGCAGGATTTAAGCGCTCAAAATATCATGTATTTGCAGGGAATTGGTCCCCGAAAAGCCGATGTCCTGCAAACTGAAATCCATGTTTCTTCGTGGGAAGATATGCTCTATTATTTTCCCTACAAATATATCGACCGGAGCAAGATTTTCAAAATCAGGGAAATAGACGGGAATATGCCTTATATTCAACTGAAGGGGAAAATTCGTCGTTACGAAGCAGCCGGCGAAGGACGCAAACGCCGCCTGACCGCCGTTTTTTACGACGACACGGGAACGGTTGATCTGGTTTGGTTTCAAAACATTAAATCCATCCAAAACGCTTATAAGCCGGAAACGGAATATATTCTGTTCGGTAAACCGGCGTTTTTCAACGGCAGAATTAATATCGCCCATCCCGAATTAGAAACGGAAGACCGGTTTTTCAACGGCGAAGTAGGTGTTCAGGGACAGTACAATACGACCGAAAAAATGAAGAATGTTTTTCTTCATTCGCGCGCCCTCCAACGCATCATTACGACTATCCTCGAAACGCTGAAAGAGCCGCTTCCGGAAACGCTTCCCGGCGAAATTACCGCCCGCGCGGGACTGGTTTCCTTAGACGAGGCGATTCGCAACATCCATTTTCCCGCTTCGCCGACTGCTTTGCGCAAGGCGCAATTCCGCCTTAAATTTGAAGAACTGTTTTATTTGCAACTCAATATTTTGCAGGTTACGAAATATCGCGAAAAACGTTTGGGCGGCTTTTGTTTTACCGTTGTCGGCGATTTTTTTAACCGATTTTACCGCGAGAATTTACCGTTTGAACTGACCGGCGCACAAAAACGGGTGGTCAAAGAAATCCGCCGCGACATGAACAGCGGGCGGCAAATGAACCGCTTGCTGCAAGGCGACGTGGGAAGCGGGAAAACGCTGATTGCCCTGCTTTCCATCCTGATTGCGCTGGACAACGGTTTTCAGGCAGCCTTGATGGCGCCGACCGAAATACTTGCCAACCAACATTTTGAAACCATATCGCAATTGGTAGCGGGTTTGGGCGTTGAGGTGCGCCTGCTGACCGGTTCTTCAAAAAAAAAGGAGCGGGACGCCATTCTTCCTGCCGTCCAAAACGGCGATATTCACGTGCTTATCGGCACGCACGCATTGATTGAAGATACGGTTGTTTTTTCCAATCTGGGTTTGGTTGTGGTTGACGAACAGCATCGTTTCGGGGTGGCTCAACGGGCGAAACTTTGGGAAAAGAATACTGTGCCGCCACATGTTCTGGTGATGACCGCAACCCCGATTCCGCGCACGCTTGCGATGACCCTTTACGGCGATTTGGACGTTTCGGTGATCGACGAACTTCCGCCCGGTCGCAAGCCCGTCAAAACGATTCATATTTACAGCGCCAAACGCAACAAACTGTATCATTCCGTCCGTCGGCAGTTGCAGGAGGGGCGGCAGGCGTACATCGTTTATCCCCTGATTGAGGAAAGCGAAACGATGGATTTGAAAAACCTGACGGCGGGCTTTGAAACCACAAAGGAAATTTTCCCCGAATACCGCGTTTCGATGGTACACGGAAGGATGAAAGCGGCGGAAAAAGACGCCGAAATGCAGAAATTTGTCACCGGCGAAACGCAAATCATGGTTGCGACAACGGTGATTGAAGTCGGGGTGAACGTTCCCAACGCTTCGGTAATGATTATCGAAAACGCCGAACGGTTTGGACTTGCGCAATTGCATCAGTTGCGGGGTAGGGTAGGGCGGGGCGCCGATCAATCGTTCTGTATCTTGCTTACCAACTACGAATTATCCGAAAACACCCGCCGCCGCATCGCCATCATGACGGAAACCAACGACGGATTTGTGATTGCCGAAGAGGATTTGAAACTGCGTGGACCCGGCGATATCGACGGAACCCAGCAGAGCGGGATTGCTTTTAACCTCCACATTGCCGATTTGGCGCACGACGGACAGATTCTCACCATCGCCCGCGATCTTGCCTGCGAAATCCTTGCAGACGACCCGACGCTCCAAAAGCCCGAAAACGAACTGCTAATCAGGCAGTTGAAGAAACTGAACCGGCAGAAACAGGCGGGATGGTTTATGATTAGTTGAAAAGCCCGTCGCACCGTACACGTCATTCGCAATGACGGCTGCGATTATTCCCCACAATGTCGGGCTTTGCAAATCTGTAACCGTTTTTTTACCTTTGCACCAACTTTTTAAACAACACAAAAAAATGGACTTTTTCAATTCACTTCTATTCAAACCCAAATTATTCACCGCATTAAAAAACTACTCAAAGGACAAATTCCTCGCCGACCTGATGTCCGGCGTCATTGTCGGAATCGTCGCGTTGCCTTTGGCAATTGCTTTCGGGATTGCATCGGGAGTAAGCCCCGAAAAAGGCTTGATTACCGCGATTATCGGCGGCTTTATCGTGTCGTTTTTAGGCGGCAGTTCCGTACAAATCGGAGGCCCGACGGGCGCTTTTATCGTCATCGTTTACGGAATTGTTCACCGATTCGGTTTGCCCGGACTTGCCGTTTCAACTGTTTTGGCAGGTATAATGCTGGTTGGCATGGGCGTTTTGCGCTTGGGAAGCATCATCAAGTTTATGCCCTATCCTATTATTGTCGGATTTACCGGCGGCATCGCGATGGTTATTTTCACTACGCAGATCAAAGATTTGTTGGGACTTACGATGGAAAACGTTCCATCCGGTTTCATTTCCCAGTGGATTGCTTACGGAAAAGCAATCGGTACGCTAAATATCAAGTCATTAGCGATAGGCATATTGAGTATCCTTTTGATTATTTATTCGCCTAAAGTGGTGAAAAAAATACCGGGTTCGCTGGTCGCCATCATTGTTTTGACCCTACTTGTGTACGTTCTGAAAAATTATCTGGGCATTACCGGAATCGAAACCATCGGCGACCGTTTTGAAATCAATGCTTCGCTGCCTGCGCCGCATACGATTCCGATTAATTTATCGACCATCCATTTGCTTTTGCCTTCGGCTTTTACGATTGCCATGTTGGGCGCCATCGAATCCCTGCTTTCGGCTACGGTTGCCGACGGCGTAACGGGCGACAGGCACCATTCCGATACGGAACTGGTTGCCCAAGGCGCGGCTAATATCGTCGTGCCTTTATTCGGCGGAATTCCCGTAACAGGCGCAATTGCAAGAACGATGACCAATATCGGCAACGGCGGACGGACGCCCGTGGCGGGAATTATCCATGCGGCTGTCCTGCTGCTGATACTGCTTTTTCTCGGCTCGCTAACGAAACATATTCCAATGCCCTGTTTGGCGGGCGTTTTGGTTATTGTTGCTTATAATATGAGCGAATGGCGCACGTTTCGTTCGCTGTTGAAAAACCCCAAATCGGACGTAATTGTTTTGTTGGCAACATTTTTCCTGACCGTTATTTTCGATTTGACGATTGCCATCGAAACCGGCATCTTGCTGGCAATGGCGCTTTTGGTGAAACGCCTATCCGAAACGTCCGGCATTTCCATTATTAAAGATGAATTGAATATGGAAGCCGACGCGGAAAAGACCGCCGACAACGACCGGCTGACGCTTCCGAAAGGCGTTGAAGTCTATGAAATCGAAGGACCTTTCTTTTTCGGCGTGGCAAACAAACTGGAAGGAAGCATGCAATGGACGGGAATAGACAATAAACGCCCTAAAGTACGGATTATTAGGATGCGGAAAGTGCCTTTTATGGATTCCACCGGCTTGCACAACTTGGAAAGCCTTTACCGAATATCGCAAAAGGAAAAAATTCGGTTGATATTGTCGGGCGTAAACGAAAAAGTCCGCGCTTTGCTTGACAAGTCAGGATTTACGGAAAAAATAGGAGAGGAAAATATTTGCAGCAATATCGGCGAGGCTTTGAAAAGAGCGGAAGGGTTAAGCGAATGTTAAGTCTCCCGCTTCGCTGCCTGCAATGACGGCTGCAAACATTTGCTAAGATTTGAGCAAACGCCACGACGCTTCCGGGACACTTGCTCACTATTGAGCAAACGTCCTGACGCTTTCGGGATATTTGCTCACTGTTGAGCAAACGCCACGACCTCTCCGGGACGTTTGCTAAATTGAAAAAACGCAAATACTTTCATTTTTCCGACAAAACTTATATCTTTGCAGCGAAATTCCATTCAACATTAGATATGAAACGACTAAACACTTTCCTTTTGATACTTTTCGCAGCGAACCTCATTTTTATTCACGACGGCTGCGCCTCTCCGAACAACGAAAAAATTAAAAATGTCATTCTGTTAATTCCCGACGGGACTTCGCTGGCTTCCGTGTCAGCCGCCCGCTGGTTTAAGCGCTACGTGAACCCCGATGCGGGCGGGCTGAATATCGACCCCTATCTTTGCGGCACGGTGTTAACTTACAGTTCCAATGCGCCGATAGGCGATTCCGCGCCTACAACCTCCTGCTACATGACCGGTTATCCGAGCCGCGCGGGCTACGTTGCCACCTATCCCGTTGCCGACCCGCCGAACGACATTGTCCCGATGGACGCGGCAAGGGCTTATCAGCCGTTGATGACTTTACTGGAAGCCGCCAGCATCGCGCAAAGCAAATCGACGGGCTTGGTGTTCACCTGCGAATTTCCCCACGCAACGCCCGCCGACTGCGCCGCCCACAGTTATCAGAGAAAAAAATATGAATGGATTGCTCCGCAAATGGTTCACAACAGGATAGACGTGGTCATCGGCGGCGGCGGCGCATTCCTGAACGACGAGGACAGGCAGTATCTCGAAAACGAAGGATACGGCGTTTTCCTGAACGATATAAACGGTTTCAGGAACTACGCCGGCAATACGATGTGGGCGCTGTTTGCCGACAGGGATATGGCTTACGACATCGACCGCGATCCCAGCCGGGAGCCGTCGTTAGCCGAAATGACACAAATCGCAATCAGCAAATTATCGCACAACGAAAACGGTTTTTTCCTGATGGTGGAAGGCAGCAAAATCGACTGGGCGGCTCATGCCAACGACGCAAGGGCGATTATTTCCGACCTTCTGGCGTTTGACAAAGCCTGCGGCGAAGCCTTCCGGTTTGCCGAAAGCAACGGGGAAACGTTGGTGGTGGTGGTTCCCGACCACGGAAACAGCGGCATCAGCATCGGTTCCGACAAATGTCCCGGATATTCCGAGCTTACCAAAGACCAACTTTTTGGCGGCATTGCCGAATTCAAAACCAGTGCGAGCGCCCTAATCGAAATTTTGCACAATACCCCACCATCCGGTTTGCGGCAAACGATGCACAACCTCACGGGTATTGCCCTGACCGATGATGAATATCGGGATTTGCTGGAAACAGCGGATTACAAACGGAGTTCTCTGCCGAATGGGCATAGAACGAAAGGCTCCGAATTGGCGAAAGAGGTTACCCAACTGTTGAATAGACGCTCCTGTTTCGGATTTACCACCACCGGTCATACCGGCGAAGAGGTGTTCCTCGCGGTTTACGACCCGCGACCCGACAAACGCCTGACGGGTTTCCACACCAACATCGAACTGCATCATTACATGCGCGACGCAATGGGTTTGGAAAAACAACTTGACTCCCTGACCGGAGAATATTTTGCCAAACATACCGACGTGTTCAAAAATTACGCATATACGATTGATACATTGAGTGGCAATCCCGTATTGACGGTGAAAAACCGGGAAGCAACCCTCGTAATTCAACCCAATACCAATATCGTAAAAAGGAACGACGAGCGGTTGGAATTGAAGAGCGTAGTTGTTTATGTCGATAAAAACAATACTTTTTATTTGCCGCAGATGTTGCGGGAATTTTGCATTGAGGGAGGAAAGAATATATCGCTCCCCACCCGCAATAACAACGATTTATAACACAAATAAATTATAAACATTATGAAACACATCTTTTATCACTGTGCGCTTGCACTCGCCCTGTCTTCTTTCACTTCCTGTAAACAAAGCAAAAACGAACCGCAACCGCTGAAAGTCGGCGTCATGTCGTCTATGGATTATGTGCCTCTTGCCGTCGCCCGCGAAAAGGGACTTTTTGAAAAATACGGAGCGAAAGTGGAACTGCAAAAATTCTACTCTGCCAACGAACGCGACGCCGCCTTCCAAAGTGGTAATATTGACGGAACGGTTATCGACTACACCGGCGCTATTCTGCAAAAAGCCGGCGGCGTGGATTTGAAAATTACTTCCGCCTGCAACGCGACTTTTTGCCTGATGACAGCCGACACAACCATCCGACAAATCGATGATCTCAAAGGGAAAACCGTCAGCGTTGCCCGAAACACGGTGATTGATTTTTGCGTCGAAATGGCTTTGCAATCCGCCGGAATTTCCGTCGACGAGATTGAAAAACAGGAAATCAACAAAATTCCCATCCGCTTGGAAATGTTGCTGAACGGAAAATCCGCTGCGACCGCTCTACCCGACCCTTTTATTTCGATTGCAACCATGAAAGGCGCTCATTCGATTGTTTGCATGGAAAATTTGGGTTACGCCGTAACGGGAATCATGTTTAAAACCGCCGAAATTGAACGGAAAACGGCGGAAATCAAAGCCTTTTACGCGGCTTATAACGAAGCCGTAGATTACATCAAATCTCACCCAATCGAAGATATTCAATCCATTTTAAAGGATGACATCGGGTTTCCCGAACCGCTACTATCCTCCGTCCGCTTGCCGGATTACACACACGCCGGAATGCCGCAGGAGAAAGACGTTCGCACCGTAACGCTGTGGCTACAGGGGAAAAAACTAATCCCCGAAAATTTCCCCGCCGAAAGCGTTTTAGACAATCAATTCATTCAATAACCGCCAGCGCAATATGCATTTAGGCATACACGCTATCGTCAGCGCCTGTCGCATTCTTGAAGGTCTGTTTATCGCCCTGCTGATTGCCGTTCCAATCGGTCTGTTGTTGGCAAATTGTCCGAGAATAAATAAAATATGCAGTCCCCTGATCTATTTTACTTATCCCGTTCCCAAACTGGCGTTGCTGCCGATTGTGATGCTGAGCTTGGGCATTGGCGAAGCGGCTAAAATCACCATGATCGTCCTGATTTTGGTATTCCAACTCATTGTGTCGATTAGGGATGCGACACTGCATATTCCGCAGGAAGAGTTTCACGCCGCGCTTTCGTTGGGAGCAAACAACCGGCAATTACTAATATGGATCACGCTTCCCGCCATTTTGCCCGCCGCGCTGACCGCCATTCGCGTAGCCATCGGAACAGCCACTTCGGTTTTGTTTTTTACCGAAACTTTCGGAACCGACAAAGGCATGGGGTTTTACATCGTCGATTCATGGATGCGTTTGGCTTACGGGGAAATGTATGCAGGGATATTTGTTTTATCCCTGCTTGGGTTTATATTATTCTTTGCCGTAGATCTTTTGGAAAAGAAAGTTTGTAGGTGGAGAAATTAAGAGGTCAAAAAACCCGTCATCCCGCGCTTGAGACGCAACAACAACGATTTATAAATGATAATAATTATCTAATTTTTACAAAAAAAAATGAAAACAAAATTACTTTTACTCTTATGCATCTGCGCAACAAGTTTTACCTTATTCGCACAGGAAAACAAAGGAGTCGCAAAAAAATTAAAAGACGCTTTTACCAGCGAAGCCTTCCAATTGTACGGATACGGGCAAATCATCGACAACATCAGCGAACATCCCGATTTGGGAATAGAACGGACAACGGCGAATAACTCCTTTGACGTTGCCCGCGCAATCCTGTTTGCCATGGGGAAAATAGGGTCTCAAAAACAGTTCGGATACATGTTGATGTACGATTTCGGTCCCAACGCCTGCCTGCATGAATTGTACGGGGAATGGCTTCCGACAGACGCTGTCAACGTGCGGTTCGGACAGTTTAAAATACCGTTCACCATCGAAAACCCGATATCGCCGACCCAAATTGAAACCATCTATTTCGGTCGCGGCGCCAGAGCCATGTCGGGCAGCGTGGGAGATTTTAATCAACAAGATATTAAAGGAAATATAGGCGGACCCAAAGTCGGGCGGGACGCAGGCTTGCAATTATCCGGTCGCCTATTCAAAAAGAACAATTTTTTCCGTATCGAATATTACGCCGGATTGTTCAACGGCACGGGCTTTAATACCAAAGACAACAACAACCACAAGGATTTTATCGGAACGGTTTATTACCAACCCGTGAAAGATTTGCGAATCGGCGGCTCCGTCTATTCCGGAAAACTGAATACGCCTATTGACGGCGTGCCGGGAAATCATGTCCGCAACCTTTGGACGGTCGGCGCGGAATACAACAGCAGAAAATTTTACGCCCGTTCGGAATACATTGCGGGCAATAACGGCGGCTTGAAACGGGAAAACTATTACAGTTCAGCCGTTTGGAAGTTTTCGCCCAACAAGTGGGAAGCGTTGGGAAAATATGAATATTACGATAAAGACAAGTCGGTTAAAAACGACGAAATCAGCGACATAACCGTAGGCATTAATTACTACCTCGCTTTTTCGACCCGTATTCAACTCAACTACATTTATACCGATAATAAAACGCTGGGAAAAAACAACGCCGTAGCGATGCAGTTGCAGTTGTTTTTTTAATAATAATTAATGATTAATAAAAGGAATTGTATCCACTCGCTCCTGATGCCGCCCCCCTTCAAAAGGTGTGTTGAGGAAAATATCCGTCATTTTTTCAGATAAATTCGGAGCAAGGAAACGACCCGGCAGCGCAAGCACATTGGCATTGTTATGCAGCCGCGCCAGCCGGGCGATTTCTTCATTCCAGCACAATGCGGAACGAATGTGCCGGTGTTTGTTCAACGTCATGTTGACGCCGTTTCCCGAACCGCAAACGGCAATGCCCATTTGAACTTCTTCGTCCTCAATCGCTTCTGCCAAGCGGTGTCCGAAAGAGGCATAATTAACGCTTTCGTTCGAGTAAGCCCCATAATCAATATAAGGAATATCCCGCTTATCCAGATAAATACGGATATGCTCTTTCAATTCAAAACCCGCATGGTCGGACGCCAGCCCGATTTTCATCAACTGTTGCTCTTTTTCCATAACTTTCATTACAGGTGAATTAGTTCCTTTACTTGCCGGTAAACATTTTCTCCCGTGAAGCCGAGTTTTTCGTCCAATACCTTGTAGGGCGCGGAGAAACCGAAAGAATTTAGTCCCCAGATTTTGCTGCCGTCGCCGACCAGACCCGCAAGCGTAATCGAAAGCCCCGCCGTCAGCCCAAAGATTTTTTTGCCTGGAATGATGACGGAGTCGCGGTATTCCTTCGGCTGTTCGCAGAAAAGCCCTTCCGACGGGGCGGAAACGATTCTCACCCGGTAACCGTCTTTCCGCAGCAAAGCCGCGCCTTCGACCAGCGTGGATACTTCCGAACCGGAAGCCAGCAAAATCACATCGGCATGTCCGTCGCATTCGACCACATAAGCGCCTTTGGCAGTTTGCAGGGCTTCTTCGTAACGGTTGTTTCCGGCAGGCAAATCGGCGACATTTTGACGGGATAAAATCAATGCGGTAGGCGTATGCGTATTTTCCATCGCCAGTTTCCAAGCGGCGGTTGTTTCCTGCGTATCGGCGGGACGAAGCACCAAGACGGAATTGCGCCCCTTATGGTTTTTCAGTTTTTCCATCAGGCGGATTTGCGCTTCCTGTTCGACCGGTTCGTGGGTCGGACCGTCTTCGCCTACGCGGAAAGCGTCGTGCGTCCAGATATATTTAACGGGCAATTCCATCAGGGCAGCCATCCGGATAGCCGGTTTCATGTAATCGGAAAAAATAAAAAATGTGCCGCAAGCCGCAATAACGCCGCCATACAAGGCAACGCCGTTGCAAATGCAAGCCATTGTCAGTTCGCTTACGCCCGAATGTAGGAACGCACCCGAAAAATCGTCGCGGGCGATGGCTTTTGTGTGGGCAAGGAAACCGTCGGTTTTGTCGGAATTGGACAAATCGGCGGAAGTAACAATCATGTTTTCCACCTGCCGCGACAACACGCTCAACACGGTGGCTGAAGCCGTGCGCGTAGCCTGATTGGGCTTTTGCACGATTGCCGCCCAGTCGATTTCCGGCATTTGTCCCGACAGCCAGCAGGCAAGTTTTTTTGCCGTTTCGGGATGGGCTTTTTCCCATTCCGCTTGTTCGGCATGGCGGAGGGCGGCTATTTTTTTCAATTCTTCTTTCCGTTGGGCGTAAAGTTGTTCCGTTTCTTTGAAAATCCGAAAAGGTTCGGCGGGATTTCCGTTGAGGTTTTCGACGGTTTTTTCAAACGACGCGCCTGCCGCGCTCAAAGGCATTCCGTGTGTGGCGCAGGTGTTTTCAAACGATGTGCCGTCGGCTTTGCGAGCGCCTTTTGCCATCACGGTTTTTCCGATGATTAAGACGGGGGAATGTCTGTTTTCCTGCGCCTGTTCCAACGCTTTTTCGATGGCTGCTGCGTTGTTTCCGTCAATTTCAATCACGTGCCATCCCCACGATTGGTATTTGAGGGCGGTATTTTCGGAAGTAACCGCATCGACGGTGGTGGAAAGTTGCACGTTGTTGGCGTCGTAAAACATAATCAAGTTGTCCAATCCCAAATGACCGGCGATACGTCCTGCGCCCTGCGAAATTTCTTCCTGTATGCCTCCGTCGGAAATATAGGCGTAGATTTTTTGTTTGAGCGGGCGACCTGTTTTGGCGGCAAGGAATTTGGCGGCAATGGCAGCGCCTACGGCATAGGTATGCCCCTGCCCCAGAGGACCGGAAGTGTTTTCTATCCCGCGCGCGACGTCCAGTTCGGGATGTCCCGGCGTGGCGCTGCCCCATTGGCGGAACTGTTTCAAATCGTCTACGGATAATTTGCCGGTAAACGCTAAAACCGCATACAGCATGGGCGACATGTGTCCGGGGTCTAAGAAAAATCGGTCGCGACCTTCCCAGCAAGGTTTTTCGGGGTCGTAAATCAGGAATTTACTGTATAAAACATTGATAAAATCAGCGCCTCCCATAGCGCCGCCGGGATGTCCCGATTGGGCTTTTTCGACCATCGCCGCCGATAAAATTCGGATGTTATCGGCTACGGAATTCATTATTTGAAGATTCATTATTATATTATATTTGGGTTACAAAGTATGCGTTTACGTATAACTAAAACAAGGCGTTACGTTGTGCGTTGCGAGTTCTTGCGAATATTTCCCGGCGTATTCTTGAAATGCGTATTGCAAAACCGGATAAAATTCGGATAATGGCTGAACTTGTAATCGCTGATAATACTTGATATTGGCTTTTCCCCTTCCGTCAATGCCCGTAGCACAAGGGCTTCCCGTTCCCTGCTAATCCATTTAACGGGCGATTCCCCGTAAATCTCTTTGAACCGGTAGCGGAACGTATCCCTGTCCAGATGCGTGGCGGCGGCAAATTCTTCCACCGTAAACAGTTTATCGCGATTCCAGTTGACGACCATTTCAAAATCCACGTTGCTGTTGAAAGCCGGTTGAAACAGACGAGCAAGCGATTCGTCGGGGTAATAACTCCTCAACAGAATAAGTAGTTCCTCCGTTTTGCATTGCGTATATTTTGCGCACAGCAGACCATTGTCCGTAACATTCCGGCAGTCGGACAGCAACGCCTGAATATGCCGATTGGTCTTTAGCGTGAAAAGTTCGCAATCTTCAAAATCGGGAAGTTCCACATTGTAGACGTCATACAGCAAACCCGTTGTGCGCCGGTGCAGGACGAGGAGTTTTTCATTGAGGGCGCAAACCGCCGATTGTGCGTTATCCGTGCAACGGATGCTGTAAGTTTCGCCGGACGGAATCAGGAAAAAATGCCCTTCCTCCACCGTCCGCAGTGTATTTCTATAAGAAACATCTATTTTCCCCTGCCGAACGAAAAAGAGAGAGGCGTATTTAGTCTCTCTGTCGATTCCATTTTTTGCCGTAAGGCATAAAAAGTCGATATTGGGTTTTTCTTGCGCCCTGCAATCATTACAGTGTGAAAAAAACTTCTTATCGACCGACTTTTTGCAGTTATTCATCGCGTTTTTATTGTTAAATTCGATTGGCTAATCGACGCCGAATTGAATTGAGCGTGCGAAGGTAATTTGTTTTTTCCAAAATGACAAATGCAGGTGCATTTCGGCAAGGAGAAACGCACAAAAAATAAAAATAATAGCGTTTTGCCGTCCGAATAAAGACGCAAATCCGGTTTTTCCTTACTTACATCCATGCCAATTACTAAATTTTTCATACTTTTGTTTTTGAAAAGGGCTTTTTGGAGTTGCATTATATTAATGAATAAAAAGATGAAAAATTTACCGATAGGAACACAATCATTTGAGGTTCTACGTAATACCGGATGCGTATATGTAGATAAAACCGAAACGATTTATCGTATGACTCAGATGGGTAGGGTTTATTTCCTTGCCCGTCCGCGACGTTTTGGAAAATCGTTGCTGATAAGTACTTTGGAAGCGCTTTTTAAGGGACAGAAAACGTTGTTTGAGGGGCTTTATATTCACGATAAATGGGATTGGTCGAAACAGTATCCGACCGTCAGGATCGACTGGACGCTGATAGATCATTCCACGCCGGAAAAAATGGAAACCAGTATAGCGAGTTATCTAAAAGAATGCGCCCAAAAATATCAGATTGTATTAACAACAACATCGGCTCCCGACCGCTTCAGAGAACTGCTGACCGCTTTACATGAAAAAACCGGTCAAAAAGCGGTTGTGCTGATTGACGAATACGACAAACCGGTTACAAGTCATCTTTTTGATGACCAATTGGATGCCGTAAGAAGGGCGGTGCATGATTTTTATCAGATATTGAAAGGCTCTGACGAGCATTTGCAGTTTGTTTTCCTGACGGGCGTATCTAAATTTTCGGGACTTTCCGTTTTTTCCGCCCTAAACCATTTGAACGATATTACGCTGTATGAACCGTTTGCTTCGATATGCGGATACACGCAGCAGGAATTGGAGTATAATTTTTCCGAATACCTGGATGACACCGCCGCGCATTTGGATATGACCAAAGAAGCTTTGCTGGATGATATCCGCTATTGGTACGACGGCTACACGTGGGACGGGAAAACGCCGGTGTATAACCCGTTTTCGACCTTGCTGTTTTTTTATAATCGGCGTTTTACTACTTACTGGTTTGATACCGGAACGCCTACGTTTCTGATAGACGCCATTCAACGTCGCAACCGCGCGGATATTGTACTGGAACCTCTGACTGTGAGCGATACCGTACTAAAAGGATACAATCCGCCTGACATAGACGAAGTTCCTTTGCTGTTCCAAACCGGATACCTGACTATCAAACAGATAGAACGGGACGATGAAACGCCTCTTTATACGCTCGGTATTCCTAATTTGGAAGTAAACAGGGCTTTCCTGAGCAGTTTGCTGGAAACGTATGGAAAATATCCCGGCTATCAGGTCGACAGTTTGCGCCGAACAATGGAGCGGCAAATTAACCATTGCGACGAAGCCGGTTTTGCGAGCAGCCTCGAAGTCATGACGGCTACGGTTCCTTATGAACTTCACCGTACCGATGAGGCGTATTATCACACAATGATGCTGATATGGATGCGGCTGCTCGGTTTCAGGATACACGGCGAAACGCCGAACAATCGCGGACGCGCGGACGCCGTTTGGGAGCAGTCGGGACTGACTGTTATCGCCGAAATAAAATACCATGCCGAAAAAAAGACGGATGTGCTGCTGGAGGAAGCCATGACGCAGATACACGACCGCAGATACTACAATTCCTATACGGGGAGGATTATTTTGTTGGGAATTGCTTTTTCCGGAAAAGATGTCGGGTGTCGGATGGAGGAAATGCGTATTTAACTCGAAACACGGCAAGGTCGAAACCCCACCGCGTCACCAGCGAAGCGGAGAAGCAATCCAGAATTGTATTGCGTGTTTTTTGGATTACTTCAGGCTTTGAAACCGGCAATGACGTGTGCAATATTCAACCCATCCAAGGTGTTTTGCGACCATAATTATTTACCAAAATTAAAAAATAAACTAATAATTTATAAATTTATGGCTTTAGTTGTTAGTTTTTTGAAAAAATATATGTAAATTTACCGAAATTTTTATCAAACGAAAATCACAGGTACAAAATTGAGTGCATTTCGGCAGGATGAACTGCCTGTAATACAACGTAAAATTATAAAATAAATATTATGAAAACAAGATTGCTATTACTAATTGTCATCGCGGTTGGCTTTCAGGCTCTTGCCGCAATCAATCATGGTTCAATCATGGGTCGCGGGTTGCCTTTACATGGCACAGTCCCTACAGCAGCAACACTGGATTTCAAAATTGTTACCATCGGGACAAGCGTCTGGGCATGGACAAACTTAAGCGGAATGAGCCTTGCCGGTAACGACTGGTCTTCGCAAATCCGTTTGTGGAATCCGGAAAGAATGGACTACAACCTATCGGGCAGAATTGCCAATACGTTGCAGTCTTACGGTAAAGCGAGCATCGCGAATACGGAGCTTTGCGGACCGACGGACGGAAACGTAACAATATCCTTTTTTCAAGAAACAGACTATGCTTTCTATGAAACGGACAATATTACTTTTTATTACGCGCAGCCGAATTCCGGGATAACGGGCGACTGGACGCCGCCCGTGTTGAATGCTCCGCAGCGAATCGACGGAACGAAACAACAACTCCGCCTTTTGTTCTCTGCGGCAGATGATTCGGAGAACTTCTTCTATTATATCGAAGACGAGAACAACAACTTCTTTGAGGTATCGTTTTCCGATGAAACGGTTTTAAATCTCGAACCGGACAGAAATTATCAGTTCATGATTTATGCCATTGACTTTTCGGGAAACCAAAGTACTCCCGTTTCGTATCGTTATCCCTATTCGCAAAACCCGAGTCCTGATCCCAATGCGAAGTACTTGCCCGACAACATCAAAAACGGTTCCGATTTCCATATTATATATATGAATGAGGCGAACGTAGCCGAACTCGGAGCAAAAGTAACGCAGCCGAACTTGATCCGCGATATCGAGGTATGGAATGAAAATATGATAGGCAACTGGAGCGGTTACGGCGTAAATGCTTGGGGCATGCCGGTATCCAACGCTTGGGTGAATTTGATTGTGAACAATAGCGACTGGAACGGCGGCGCTATCATTACCAACCCCGATATGTTTGAAACGAAGCCCAGCCTCAAGGCGGTTACCGACAACATCGAAAATGATTTTTATTTCCACTTCGCCATCAAAAACACACAGCCGAATGTGGGATGGACGTTGATGTTCTTCAGCGACGAAAACCAAGGCGAGAATAGCGTGAAATATTATGTTGGTCCTCAACACCCGAGCGTAAGCAATCTTCCCTGGCTGGGCGACTTCAGGCACGACGGAGAGTGGCAGTATTTTGAAATCCCCGTTTCGCACCTGACGGCGAGAGGATATAAATGGAACGGAACCATGCAGGATGGCAACAGGTTTCCCCTGATCGGTTTCCAATCCCCGCAGAACATAGCAGGAGCGGAACTCAACCTCGACGCCATGTTCTTTTACCGGCAACCTGTAACTTCAAGCGAAACGGTTACGGTAGGAAAAGCCGGCGCGCTTGACTTCCGTTTGGATAGTCGTAACCAGTCATTAAAGATTGAATGCGCTTCCACTATCGCCATTGAATCCGCTTACGTTGAACTTACACTCAACGGTATACCGGTTGAGAGACAATGGTCGGTAGACGGCACGGTCTCGGTGGGAAGGGCAAACCACTATATCCTTACTATTCCGGCTACCGAAATTTCCGGATGGACGAACGATGCAATTCTCGGTTTAAATCTTGCTTATAAGCCTGTGGGCAGAGACTATGTACACAACAACAATATCATAACCTCAGGTATAAACAGCGGCAAGCTCATCCAACACAAAATAGGTACGGGCATAGATATAGAAGAAATGCCGCAGGTGATGTCTCTTTTGCCCGACAGCATCAAAAACAATTCCGATTTCTACATTATATATATGGACGAAAGTAGCAAAAATGAACTCTCCGAACTCGGAAAAGTGAAGCAAGAGACTGTGCTACGCGCATACGATGTATGGAACAATATGAACATCGCGAGTGAAGGCGGGCAAAATTCATGGGGCATGCCGGTATCCAACGTGGTGGGTTGTGCTTCTATCCATAATAATGAATGGAGCGGTGGTGCTATCGTTACCGACCTCAATGAGTTTGTAGCGGCGCCCAACTTCAAGCCCATTACCGACAATCCCAACGATTATTACTTCCACTTCGCCGTCAAAGGCGCCCCGTTGAGTGCGGGATGGACGTTGATATTCTACAGCGATAACTCACAAGGCGAGAACGGCGTGAAATATCATGTCGGTCCCATCGAAGGAAACGAGAGCGCACGTGGCGCCGGTTGGTTAGGTGAATTGAGCAACGGGTGGCAGCATTTTGAAATCCCTGTTTCGCAACTAACGGCGAGAGGATATAAATGGAACGGAGCGATGTCGAACGAAAGGGAAATGCTGATCGGTTTCCAATCTGAGGAAAACGCGCAGGCTCAAAGAAAAATTTACTTCGACGCCATGTTTTTCTACAAGAAACGGAACGTATTTGTACCGACCCCCTCTGAGGTAACTCCGATTACCTCCGGAACAGCCCGCGAGATTAACTTCCGATTGGACAGCCGGGAAAATAACTTGATGATTGAATGTAATACTTTGGCTAATCTCACCGACGCTTACGTTACACTTTCAATCGACGGTCTGCAACTGGTAGGGAAATGGGTACCCGACAACAACATTCCTCTGTCGACCGGTACAAAAAGATATGTCATTATCATTCCGGCAGATAAAATTTCCGGATGGAAAAAAGATGCGATTGTCGGTTTGAATTTTGTCTATCAGCCGATGGGCGGAGCCTATGTGAGCGACAATAAGGTAATAACCGGAGAGGAGAACTACGGCAAACCCATTCTGCACAAAATAGGTACGGGCGAAGATATAAACACTTCCTTTTTGCCCCTCGAAATTGCAACCGGCTCCGATTTCCACATTATTTATATGGACGCGAAGAGCGAAGCCGGTCTCGGAAGCAGAGTGAAGCAGCCGACCATGCTACGCAGCTACGATATATGGCCGGGTGATCCAATGTTAACGCTGGCTCCATCAACGTGTATTGGCGTAAACGCATGGAACGAACCTGCGGAAACCGCGCCTTGGGTATCTTTTGATGTTACCCAAGAAGCGAATGCGGCCGGATGGAACGGCGGCGCTATCGTTGCCGTCCTCAGTGAGTTCGAAACACCGCCCAACCTCAAGGATGTTACCGATAATCCGGAGGATTATACTTTCCACTTCGCCGTCAAAAGCGACCAGATAGATGCGGGATGGACGTTGATATTCTACAGCGACGAAACCAAAGGCGAGAATGGACTGAAATATTACATAGGACCCAATCCAACCGCCGACGATATGCCGACCGGTCAACTCTACTATTTTGGAAGTAACTTTTCGCATGACGGACAATGGCATCATTTTGAAATCCCCGTTTCGGAATTGGTAGATAGAGGGTATAAATGGTATGGACCGTTGTTCGATCCGAGAACTCCCTTGATCGGTTTTCAATCTACGATGAACAGGCTGACAGAGAAAATCAACCTCGACGCCATGTTCTTCTACAAGAAACCGGCGGATGCGCCCCAACCGACTCGCCCGTCCAAACCGACCGAAGAGCCGGTTACCGAGGGAACAGCCGGTGATATTAACTTCAGATTAAACAGCCTCTCGCTGGAAAACTTGTATATTGTATGTGGAATGAACGATGAAAACTACAATATGCACTCGGCTTACGTTACACTTAAACTCGATGGCATACAACTTACAGGGAAGTGGTTGGAGCCCTCCTTTGATCTAAACGGTTATAACATTATTGTTCCGGCAAGTGATATTACCGGATGGAAGAAGGATGCGTTGCTCGAAGTGACTTTTGCTTACCAAAAAAGGGCAAACGAAGATTTTGAAATCGGTGGTACCGCCTTGCATCGAATAGGCATGGGCGCAGAGGGTGATGGAATATCTGCTGACATCAAAAATGGCTCCGATTTCTACAATATTTATGTGGATAAACAGAGCGAAGAAGCTATTGGCATAAGAAAAGTGAAGCAGTCAACCATGATGCGCGACATCCACATGTGGGCGGGCGCCAACGGTGTAGAAAGCGGCGCCTGGGAGGAGGGCGATATCAATGCTTGGGGGCAACCGGCAACCCAACCTTGGATAAGTGTTCGGACTACCACTGACGAACTGCACAAAGGCGTGCTCGTTTACATCAATAATGAATCTGAAACGCCGCCCGACCTCAGAGGTATTAACGACGACTATACTTTCCACTTCGCCATCAAAAGCGACCATCCCACAGGCTGGATACTGACTTTATTCAGCGAAGGCGAACAAGAAAGTGACGGAGATGTAGAGTTTTATATAGGTCCTCCGGTAGACTTCCTCCCCGAAAATGTTATCCCATTGGGCGATTTTTCGCACGACAACCAATGGCGACACCTTGAAATCCCTTTCTCTACTTTGCGGGAGCACGGATATCATTGGGAAAACTCAATGATGTGGGGGCCAGACGGAGTAACGAGCCTGTTCGGTTTCGAGGAATGGCCTTCTGCGCAAAGCGGAGCGATAATTAATTTGGACGCCATTTTCTTCTACAAGAAAAACAGATAACGCCACCCTAAAGTGTGTTATCTTATATAACAGAAAAGCCCCCCAACTTTTAAGTTGGGGGGCTTTTTGTTGATGAAAATAAAGATGAACGGGTGCGGTATTTCAACTTCGCCGCATCATTGCAAAAGACCGCCGTCATTGTGGGCGGAGCGGAGACTGCAATCCCCTGCCAAATGCAGCTCGTTTTTCAGGGTATCCCGCGTCAGCGCGGGATGAGGGCTTTTTTGAACGCGCGCGTTGCGATTCGCCGACGGCGGCTTCGGGTTTTAACCGCGCTACTTCGCGGTGCTCATACCTCACCTATTCAACCAAGGCAAAGGATCCAACTTAACCCGCTCCTTCCAAATTTCAAAATGCAACATCGTCGAATTGCCGTTTTCCCGATCCGTGTAAATTTTCCCCAAAATCTGTCCCGTACTCACTTTGCTGCCCTGCTTAACATACACTTGGTCGATATTCGAATACAGCGTCAAATAATTCCCGTGCCGAACGATAATGGAATTATGGTAACCCGGAAGCATAAAAATCCGCGAAACAACTCCGTCAAACACCGCCCGCGCCTCATTGTCGGGCGTCGTTTCGATTTCAATGCCGTTGCAGTTAACCGACACTTTCGACAATTCTCTGTATTGGCGAACGCCGAAATAATTGATAATTTTATAATTGCCCCGCAAGGGAAAAGGCAAACTCCCTCGATTATCGGAAAAGCTCGACGAGAGCGCTTTTTCCGCAGCCGTCATGGCATAACCGCCTTTGATTTCGGCTTGGCGGTCTTCCTGCGACTCGCCGGACATGCTGGTTTCTTCGGCGATAATGCCTTCAATTCGCCGGTTCAGGGCTTCGGCTTGCCGTTTTTTCTTTTCCAATTCGGCGAGGAGTTTACTTTTATTTTTTTCGAGCATATAAATCTCCTCGTTTTTATTGGATATTTCCTCGTTTAGCCGTTCCTCTTCGACCTTTCGCCCGACAAGCAGCGTTTGTTTTATTTCTTTGGTGTTCAGCAAAAACCGTTTTTCCGTATTCACCTTTTTTTGTTTTTCGATAATCTCTGTGGCTTGCCTGCGCTGCCATTTGAAATACTCTTTCAGGTACATAATGCGGTGCAGCGAATGCGTAAAATCTTTTGCCGACAAAACAAACAATAAATTATTATTCAGCCGGTTTCGATAGACATACATTTTTTTTATCGCTTCGGCGTATTTCTCTTTCTTTTCCTGCAAATTCATTTCCAACACCTTGATTTGTATTTCCCTGTCCACAATTCCGTAATCCAGTCCTGAAATTTCTCGGTTCAAATACGCAATCATTTTTTCCCTGTACTCAATGTTGTTGTTCAGCAAAACCAAGCGGTTAAGCGCATTGCTGATCGTCGAGCGGTTCACTTCCAACAATTGAGTGGTTTCTTCAATTTCCGTCAAAATATTTTGCCGTTCTATTTCCAAATCGGCGGTTTTTTCCGGCTCTTTGGCAAACAGGGAAAAAACCGCGCTTGATAACAGTATGAATAATTTGTATTTCATAATTTTATATGTATGTGTAAGTCCAGTTTCATTGAAATGATCGAATTAAATTAATTATTTGATTAATATCTATGGGTTTATATTTGGATGGAATATCCGTTTTCAGTTCAAAAGCGTCGTCGATATGCACGGCTGAAAATTTCAAATCCATAGTAATTTCATTTTCGGGCAGGGTTAGCGTCATGTTCATTTTCATGGGAAACAGGCTGTTGTCCGACATTTGTTTGAAATCGGCGTAATCCCAATGTATATCTGCCATTTTGTCGATGTTGTAAATTTCCGTTTTCAGGATGCGGTGAATGGTATCGCTCATAAAACCGTAAACGGTTCCTCGACCGTCCTGCCGACTAAAACTGACGGAAAATTCCTCTTTCCGGCAATCGAATGCAGCGTAATCTTCGGGCGCAACCTCCCGTTTACCGGCGATAAACAACTGATTGGTTAGCAGCGACCGGATGGCGTAAAAATCGAAACCGAAAGGAAAATATTTCTTTAAACTATCCGTCGTTTCCGTAAAATATACTTTGTTTATGCGGTCGATAATCAGGATTTGCTCCGGGCTGATGTTTATCCTTGCCGCTTCGGTTCCCACAATCGGGATGCGCAAGGAAAGTTGAATCATATCATCTTTAACGATTCGGAGTTGCGCATCGGTGGTGATGCTCTTGCGATTTGCGCCAAGTTTAACGCCGAAGCGGAGATTTGCCGAAATGGTTTTATAGGCAATCGACCGGCTTAGCATCGCAAAAACGATGTGCATCCCGTTTTCACGGGCGTTTTCAATTTTTCGCCGGATAACGGCGGTATCCGTTTCCCCATTTTTTTCTTTTATTTCCAACGCCTTTTCCCACTGCTGAACGGCTTTGTCAATATCCCCCGTTCCAAAAAGGATGTCGCCGTAATGACCGAGCATGTCGGGATTTTCAGCCCCCCCGTTTGCAATGGCGTGTTCGATATGATATTTCGCCAATGAATAATTACCTTTGCAAAAAAGAATCCACGCATAGGTATCCACATAGGTCGGGTTCTCCGGATAGGCTTTCATGCATTTGTCGATCATACTTTCCGCTTTATCCAACTGCATGGTGTCCAAACTCAAGAAATAAGCGTAATTATTCAACACCAAAAAGTTATTCGCGTTATATTGCAACGCCTTTTCATAAGCATGATAAGTCTTTTGCTTCTCGCCCGTTTCGTAATAAAGGTCGCCCAACCGACCGTAAAAAGTAGACAGCAAGGTTCTATTTTTGTCGGGTACATATTCCATCCCTCTCTCCATATTTAATAGCGCCTCTTTGAATTGCTTTTTTTGGTATAAGGCGGAACTTTTATAAAAATAAAAATCGGGAACTTCCGGTAAATGCGCCTGCGACGCCTTGCACAGGCGGATAATCTCGTCGGAGTTGTTTCGGCGCTTGGCGATATTCAGCAATTGCAGCCAAGCGTCTATGTTTTCGGGATCGTCTTCCGTCACGATTTGAAACTGCGCTTGGGCTTCCTCCCATTGTTCCTGTGCAGCCAAAAATTGCCCGTACAGCATATTCAGTTCTTTTTCTTCGGAATGTTTATCCATCAAGGTTTGAAACAAAACGTCGGCTGATTTTACATGCCTCCGGTTCAGAAGAAACTTTTGGACATATTCTTTCAGCATGGCGATTTGGGTTTCACGGTCTAACAAAGTATTTTTGAAAGTTTTTTCTATTTCGTCGGTAGCCGCTTCATAATTGCCCATCCGTTCGTAATAAAGCGACATGGCTAAGGCATAAAACGGATCCTCGAAGTTAATTTTACGCGCTTGTTCATAATACTCCAAAGCTTTTTCCGGTTCGTTTCTTTCCATGTAAAAATCCCCTATAAAAATTCGGTATTTGACCGTCGAAGGATATCTCGCAATCAATCTTGTAATTTCGTTCACGGCTTCATCTTGCTTGCCCATCGACAAATAGAGTTGATGCTTTTGCATGGAAGTACCCTCGCTCATGCCCTCGCTTTCTTCCAAATCGTTCAAAACGGTGATGGCTCTGTTGATTTGCCCGCTCCTGAAATATAGTTCGGACAGGTAAAACTGCAAATCCCACTGCTCCGTATGCGCTTCGATTATTTCTTCACACTGGGCGATGGCTTCCGGAAGATTATCCGTTTCCCCGTTTGTTTCGGCAAGTAAAATCTTGTAGTAGAGGTTATCGGGAGCAAGTCGCGCGGCTTTTTGCACGGCGTCGACCGCCAAGGAATCCAATTGCAGATACATGTAAAAATTCGACAGTTCAGCCCATGCCGCCGCCGAAGTGGAGTCGATGTGCAAAGCGTAGCGCAAAGCGTTGAAAGCATCGCTGTATTCCTCAACTTCCTTTGAACCCATCGCTTCCATAAAAAAATAATCAAACTTTCGCCCCGTTTGGCTTGTGGAATCGGCAAAGGCGGATGTAAACGCAAAAATGCAAAAACACCAAACACACAATATACATAAGGTGTTCGTGCTTTTGTGCTTTTGTGCTTTTGTGTTTGTGCAAATTTTATTCATAATTTTTATGTAAATATGTGTTCATAATTAGTTCATATTATTTTATAATTTGTGTATTTACCTCTGTGTTATATAAATAAATTAACAAAAACATCCGGAATGCGCCTCAACGCCCCGTATGCCCAAATCCGCCCGCCCCTCGGCGCGTATCGCTCAATACGTCCGTTTCTTCCCATTCCACCCGCTCGTGCCGGCACACAACCATTTGGCAAATCCGTTCCCCGTCGTTAACCACAAACGGCGCGGCGGACAAATTAACCAAAATCACCTTAATTTCGCCCCGATAATCCGCATCAATCGTACCCGGCGTATTCACCAGCGAAATACCGTGTTTCGCAGCCAAGCCGCTTCGCGGACGGATTTGGGCTTCAAAACCAACCGGCAATTCGATGAAAAGCCCCGTCGGAACAAGCGTCCTTTCCAAAGAACCCAATGTAATGGGGGCGTCAAGGTCGGCACGCAAATCCATCCCTGCGGAATAAAGCGTTTCGTAGGCGGGCAAAGCGTGTTTTGATTTGTTGATGATTTTTACTTTCATATATTATTTTAATTAAGCCTCGCACCAACCAGAACGTAATCTGCGGACAAAAAAGAAGCTCCTTTCGGACTGCAAAGATAACTATTCTTTGCAACCCCGTATTACAAAAAATTATAAAAACTACGGAACGCTGAATATGGCAACAAAATTTATGTCAAAAAAACCTCCGTTTTGTACATGAACCCGCCTCTGAAGAACGCGCCTTCATTTTCACCTTGCTTTGCTTGCTACATTTTTCACACATACTTTACAAAATAAATTGCTTTATATCAAAAAGTTAACCGGAATGATGGAATTAGCGTGTTTGTAATTCAAAAAAAGTAGTACCTTTGCAGTCGGGTAAGTCCTACGCGGTCAGCTCCCTTCAAATCCCCCAGGGCTTGACGGCAGCAAGGGTAGATGGTTGTAGCGACGCGATGTAGTAAGCTTACCCTTTTTTATCAAATTGCTTTCAATATGATGGATTATGGTGAATAAATCAGTTAAACATATAACTGTATGAATTATTTTTTGTTTAATTTAATTTTTTTTAAGATGAAAAAAGTTTTTAAGTGTTTAATTTTTGCTGTTTTGTTTGCAGCAACGAGTGTAAGTGTGAGTGCGGATGCACGTTTCGGTGCGCGTCTGGGACTTCCGATTTCGAGTGTTAAAGTCAGCGAAAAAAACTCTAGTTCCAGCTCAAGCGGTTCAAAAGTAGGCTTTCAAGTCGGCATTTTAGGGGAATTACCTATCGGAGAGAGTTTTAGTTTCCAGCCTGAATTTTTATTTACGCAAGGTGGAGGTACGCTAAAAGATAAAGGTGGTTCTGGCGACTACAAATGGGAGGAGAAGAACACCTTCGCTACCGGCGAACTCCAAATACCTTTGAATTTTAAGTATACCCATTCTCTGGGGAGTGTAAAGATTTTCGGATTGGCGGGACTTTACGGGTCTTATATCGTCAGTGCGGAAGGAAAGTCGGAGTATACTTACGATGGCGAAACGGAGAAAGAAACTACAGACCTGCTTAAAAAAGACGGTAAGGGGAATAGACAGGTTGATCAGCTGGAAATCGGGCTGAATGTGGCAGCGGGAGTAGAGTTGCAAAACGGGCTGTTTATTGAGGCAGGTTATAAGCACGGCTTCACAAATCTTGCCACCAAAGATTATGACGAGGAAAATGTGATCAAAAAGAGCGCATTTTCAATCGGCGTAGGATTTTTCTTTTAATAAGTTGTATTTTTAGGCTGTCGGGTTTCCGGCAGCCTTATTTTAATTTCAATATAAGGACATCCAGCGAGGGTTGAAGGAAATGTGGATAAAGCGTCTAAAGAAAAGAATGGAGAGAGAGCCAACATCGTTTGGGAAGAAAACAGGTTGGGTGAGACAGATGACTTTATTGGAGACATATATAAGATAGTTGGTTTCGACGGAGAAGAATTAAAAGTAAAAGGAATAAAATTGTTATCGGCATGTTCGCATAATTATGATATATGGGACGACGAGCCTGAAACAGACAAAGAAGACCAAGAGAGAGACAGAATTGCGAGAGCGTGGCTTAGAAAATTCAATGCGCACAGGGATTTTGATTGGACACAGGTTTCGACGATTACATACAAGAAATTATAGTGAGGTTTTAATAGATAGGCGTGTTTATAGCACGCCTATTTTAATTCATAAAAATAAGAGGGGTAAGTAAATGTTCATAGTAGAATTTCAACGATATTTTTTTACAAAAAAGCCCCGCACGTTTCCGGATGCGGGGCAGGTGTAATTAAATAAAAGTCTGGAACTTAGCTATACGATGTTGTCGGCGGCTTTGCGAATTCTTTCGGCAAAATCGTAGAGACTTTGCTTGAGTTGTACTTTTTCGGCATAAGTAAAATCTCCTACGCCGCCATTTCCATCTATTCCATTGAACTTATTGTATATCCATGAAGATGATTTTTTTACTTCACTCCCTTTTTCATTTCACCCGCCCCCGCTTCCTATCATTTTCATCCAGCACAATTTTCCGAATTCTCATGGCAACCGGCGTTAATTCAACGTATTCATCTTCTTTGATGTATTCCAAAGCCTGTTCAAGACTAAAAATAACGGGCGGGGTGAGGTGCGCTTTTTCGTCGCTCCCCGAAGCGCGGACATTGGTCAGTTTTTTCGATTTGGTAACATTTACGACCAAATCGCCTTCCTTAGCATGTTCCCCTACAATTTGCCCCGCGTAGACATCTGTTTGAGGCTCAATGAAAAACCGCCCCCGATCTTGCAGTTTGTCCAAAGCGTAAGCAAAAGCGTTTCCGGTTTCCATCGCGATAATTGAGCCGTTTTGCCGTTTTTCGATTTCGCCTTTCCAAGGTTGATATTCCAGAAAACGGTGAGCCATAACGGCTTCCCCTGCGGAAACGGTTAAAACATTGTTTGCCAACCCAATAATTCCACGCGAAGGGATTATAAATTCAAGATGAATCCGGTCGCCTTTTTTTTCCATAGATTGCATTTCACCGCGTCGTTTGGTAATCATGTCGATGATTTTTCCGGAACTTTCTTCCGGCAGATTGATGGTTAATTGTTCTACCGGTTCGGATTTTACGCCGTTTATTTCTTTGATAATCACTTGCGGCTGACCCACTTGCAATTCATACCCTTCCCTGCGCATGGTTTCTATCAGGATGGATAAATGCAAAATACCGCGTCCGTAAACAATCCACGCATCGGCAGAATCGGAGGGTTCGACGCGCATAGCCAGATTTTTGTCTAATTCGCGCATCAGGCGTTCGTAGATATGGCGGGAAGTTACGTATTTTCCGTCTTTTCCGAAAAACGGGGAATCGTTGATGGTGAAAAGCATCGACATGGTTGGCTCGTCGATAGCGATGGGCGCAAGCGGTTCGGGACGGTTTATGTCGGCAATCGTATCGCCGATTTCAAAGCCTTCGATTCCGATAACGGCGCAAATATCGCCCGATTGGACGGACGGCGTTTTGGCGCGTCCCAAGCCCTCAAAAACATCCAATTCTTTGATACGGGATTTCACGATGCCGCCATCCCTTTTGCAGAGCGCAACTTCCATTCCTTCGCGCAGTTCCCCGCGGTGGATGCGACCAACGGCGATTCTGCCCACATAGTTGGAATAATCCAGAGACGTAATTTGCATTTGAGGCGTACCCTCCAGCACGGCGGGCGCGGGAATATGTTCGATAATGGCGTCAAGGAGCGGCAGAATGTTGCCCGACGGTTTTTTCCAGTCGTCCGACATCCATCCCTGTTTGGCGGAGCCGTAAATGGTGGCGAAATCTAATTGTTCCTCGCTTGCATCTAAGGAAAACATCAGGTCAAAAACCATTTCCTGCACTTCTTCGGGGCGACAATTGGGCTTATCGACTTTGTTGATGACAACCACCGGTTTCAATCCCAAAGCAATGGCTTTTTGGAGGACAAACCGCGTTTGAGGCATCGGTCCTTCAAAAGCGTCAACCAACAGGAGGACGCCGTCCGCCATATTCAACACCCGTTCCACTTCGCCGCCGAAATCGGCATGTCCCGGCGTATCAATGATATTGATTTTGCAGTCTTTGTAATTGATGGAAACGTTTTTAGCCAAAATAGTGATGCCGCGCTCGCGTTCCAAATCGTTGCTATCGAGGAACTGGTCTAATTCGGTTTTGTCGTCGCGGAACAATTTTCCGGCAACTAACATTTTATCGACCAAAGTCGTTTTCCCATGATCGACATGGGCGATGATTGCTATATTTCGTATTTTTTGCATATTATAATTGGGTGGATATTAAGAATTGGGATTTTTAATTCTTTTCTCGGCGTGTGAAATTTTTGCAAAGATAGCGTTTATTTGTTACATAAGCCAAAACATCGCACAGTGGTAACGTGGTGCTCGTCGTCCCGCGCCTTTAATCGCTTAATATTTTGGGAAATTGGGTATCAAAGGGGCGGGTTTTTGTACAAAATTGGGGGTTTTGGGGACGAAAAATAATGATTAGTGATTAATGTACGCTAAGGCACGGAGGCGCGAAGAAACCGTCATTGCGGGCTTGACCCGCAATCCCCGCGCTCGGCATAGTCTCTGGCTACGTCGCGCAGGATGACGAGAACAGCCAGCACAAGCATTTCTCAATCCCCCCAATTCATCCGGTCGCGATAATTGCTGCTCTGCGAGTATTTTAAATCCTTCAAAAGCGAGGAGCTGACGGAAATCATGAAATTATAGGACTGGTAAAGCCCAAGCGGAATGATGCTTGCCGTCATTTGCCAGCAGTGCATCCGGCGGGTAATGTTGCATTGCAGCGTGGCAAACCGTTTGTTGTCGAAATCATACGAAGTGGAAAAAGACAAATCCCAACCTTTGGTGGGCGCAATATGCCCGGAAATCCCCAACGACTGATTGACTCGGTAATTATATTCCCGCTTCTCGCGGTTAAAATCGCCGTATCCATATCCGAGTGAGTAATTGAACGAAAGGTTCCAAGGAATAGCGGTCGCCAAATAACCGTTTTCGTCATAATCTCCCTCCGTCTTTTTGGTTTTCCTGAGGGAAGCGGATTTTTGCGGGCGGTTATCCGTCGAGGCGTCGGTTTCGCCGTCCTGCAAAGCGTTGCCGTTTTCGTTCGCATTGTTGTCGGTTTGCTTTTCGTTTTTTGCAAACCATTTTTTAATAACGTCATTGTTAAGGGAATAGGAATAACCGGTGGACGTTCCCATAAACCGCCCAAACCCTTTTCCCCAACGCAATTTATTGATATGACGCCCGTTTTCGTCGTAATAATAACTGTCGAACTGTCCGCTCAGGCTCAACGTTTGCCCCAGTATTTTCAGGCGGATGGATGCGCTCATATTCGACCATTTCAGGGAATCGGCAAGAAAATTGTAACTCATTCCCAAACTCAGGTTGTCGATAAGGCTGATTTTCCGGGTCGAATCAACGCCGACGGGGATTTTCACTTCCAAATTGTTGGCTATGGAAAAATTAACGGTTGCCGACTGTCCCCTGCCCGGCACGCCGAATATCTGGTTTTGAAAAGGCGAATAAGGGATGACGGTATCAACGCCGACAAATTCGTCGTAAACGCCGCCCCAGCGCGACATGTCGGGCGAACCCGAAAAACCGACGGAAGGCGTAACAACGTGGCGTATCTGCACGCCTTTCGTCCATCGCCCAAAAAGCGACCAGGGGCGGTACATGCCATAAAGTTTCGTGTTGGCGCTCACGCTTCCGCTTAACCGGCTGTGTATCCAATAAAAACCGTAGGTTGTATCGACGGGAAGCAGTCGGTGGTCGTCGTATCCCATTTTAACTTTATGGGTATACCAATATCCTTCATAAGCAACGGACGGACTGACGGTTATGTATTTCATCAGATTGAACGACGCCGAGAGCGGAATACTGTGGCTCATCCCGTTTTTCCAGTCCCGGATGACGTTTTTTTGCAAAAACTCCCGTTCTTTCACGTTGCCGCTACTGTTTTTCAGGTTACCGGTATAACTCATGTTGATTTTTTCATACCATTTTTGTTCGCCGACCTGTTCTTTCCTTTTAAAAGGATAAATCTGCCGCAGGGTGAACGTAAGATTGGGAAGCGAAACGCTCAAAGTCGTATCCCTCGAAGTCTGGCTGACGGCAAAACCGGCATTGACGGAAAACGGTCGGGTGGGATGCCGGTAAGTGTAGGCTACGCTTGAGGATTTGGTGTTTTCGGTACGCGCTTCGTAACTGTAATAATGGTCAAGATTGTTCAGGCGCGAGCCGGAAGTGGAAAAATTGACATTGGCGTTCAGGGTCGAATACGGGTTGGATTTGGGGTCTTGGGCGTGGCTCCACCTGACTTGGAAATCGTAAGCCTTGTTGTAATCGGAATTGGGCAGCCCTTTGGTTTCCTTGTCCCCCGTAACCGTTTCCCGATAACCGGCGCTGAAATTGCCCGAAAACCCGTACCTTTTCCGGTAAGCGGAAGCCGCATCTAATCCCCACGAGCCTTTCATGTATATTTCCCCCGTCAGCTTCAAATCCGCATAATCGCTGAGGGCAAAATAATAACCGCCGTTGCGTAAGGAAAAACCGCGCGTCATTTCATCGTCGAACGTGGGAACGATAATCCCCGAAGAATATTCCTTTGAAAACGGGAAAAAACCGAAAGGAATTGCAATCGGCAGGGGGACGTCTTCCACCACCAAATAAGCCGGTCCGGTTACCACATTCTTTCCCGGACGGACTTTGGCGCGCGTCATTTGAAAATAATAATGCGGATGGTCGTGTTCGTCGCAGGTCGTATATTTCCCGTCCTGCATATTCAGGTTTTCGTCGGGCATCCGTTTGGTAATGCCGGCGGTTACGTATCCCTCTCCCTGTTGGGTGATTACGTCGTAAATAAACATTTTTTTGGTTTTGAAATTGAAGCGCAGGCGTTTCATTTCGTATTGCTGTTCGCCCTCTTTGAAAACCGGATAGCCAAATTCTTCCCCGACGGAATCCATGCCGAATGAAGCGTACATCACGCTGCTGTCGGCGTCCAGTTCAATGTATTCGGCGTCCAGTTCACGCGCCTGCTGTCGCACGGACGCCTGCCCGAAAAGGTAAAACATGTTTTTACCGTCGAGGGTCATGACAATCGAATCTTTGGCGTGAGAGCGGATAGGGGCTTCTATCGCAGGCGGTTTGACGGAATCCGTTTTTGCCGGAATCGAATCCGTCGCCGCATCCTGCGCCCGCGCTTTCGGCGGTGCGAAAAACAGGAACAGGACAATAACGCTCGCAAACATCCGTAGCCATTCGTCGAATTTCCCGACTGCATCCGCCCCGTGTTTGGTGAGGCTTTTCCGCACCTTTTCCACCGGTTTTTCCCTGTCGGGCTTTGTTTTTGAAAAAAACTTGTCGGCGAAACAAACGATTTGTTCCTCAAGGCTCACGGGAAGCATGTCCCGGTGCGGGAGCGGCAAATTGTTTGCGATGATACGCTGTTTGCTTAATCCGGTGCCGGTGTGTCGTTCACAAACCAAAGCGTGAAAAGGAAGATTTTCTTGCCGCAGGAGGTCGGCGCCCAAATATCCGTGGCAGATATACGGAAATTTTCCGAAGCAGTAAATATCGGGCGCGTCGGTCATGAAAACGCCTATATCGTGCAGCATAGCCGCCTCGTAAATAAAATTTTTGTTCAAATTCATTTCGGGGTGATTATCTGCAATTGAAACGGCTTTTTCCGCCACAGCCATGCTGTGGGTAATCAGGATTTTGCGCAGGTCGTTATTTTCGGGGTAATGCTTGTGGATTATGTCCGTAGGTATCATTGCATCGTTTTTGACGCTGCAAAGATAGGAAAATAAAATAAATTGTTGGCTTTGCGGGGGAGGAGCGGAGCAAGAGAGCCGCAATCCTCTGCAAAAGCCCCGTCATTGGACTTGTTGCGGAGTAGCCATTTACAGTAACATTATCTTTGCCAAATGAATATGAGTTAGTACAAGGATTTAATAACCATCGTTTTCGTCAAGTTACCGGCGTCAATATTGACACCTTTAATAAAATGGGTTTTCGCAACAAGTCTAATGACGAGTTTTACAAAAATAATTTATACTTTTGTAAAACACCTTGATTTATATATAACGATTATAAACAAATAAAAATAAACCGATGAAACGCATTGTTTTTTTGACGGGGGCAGGCATGAGCGCCGAAAGCGGAATAAGCACTTTCCGCGATTCCGACGGGTTGTGGGAAAATTACGACGTGATGAAAGTTGCAAGCATCGATGGCTGGTATGAAAATCCCGATTTAATCTTGAAGTTTTACAACGAAAGGCGCGCACAATTGAACGCGGTTGAACCGAATGAAGGGCATAAAATTATTGCTTCGCTGGAAAAAGATTTCAAGGTGTCGGTCATTACGCAAAATGTGGATAATTTGCACGAAAAGGCGGGCAGTACGGAAGTCATTCATTTGCACGGCGAACTGACGAAAGCCTGCAACGAAAGCAAAACGGAAGTTTACGACATCGGCGTAAAACCCATCCTTCCGGGCGAAAAAGCCGCTGACGGCTCGCGCCTTCGTCCGTTCATCGTTTGGTTTGGCGAGGCTGTGCCGATGATTGAAAAAGCCGCCGCGATTGTTTCAAAAGCCGATATTGTCGTTATCATCGGCACTTCCATGCAGGTTTATCCTGCCGCAGGGCTGATACATTACGCGCAAAAGGGCGCACCCGTGTATTTGATTGACCCGCAAAACGTGAATGCGCCGTCTAATGTGATTATTATTCGGGAGAAAGCGAGCGCGGGGATGGTTCGGTTAAAAGAACTGCTTTGACAAGCATAACCGTTAAATGGTTTCCATTCGGCAAGCCACGTCCTTGCCGGTAAAAGCCACGCCCAGCAGGAGAACTTTCCGGTCGGCAAACCGTTCGTAATAACGTTTTTCGCGGATTTGCGCCAGCGCGTCTTTGAGCAGGCTTTTTGCCGATTTACTCCGATGGAATTTCAGTTCGGCAACGACCGTCAGGTCGTTTTGCCGCCACACCGCATCAATCCGTCCGGTATTGGTCATCAACTCGCCTTGAATGTCGAAGCCGAGCAGTTTCATCCATATCAGGAAAATCGAATGATAGTAAGCTTCGCCGGCGACCTGCAAGTTGTAGGGGACGCAGGCGAGCATTCGCCGCAGGTCGTTTGCCAGACCATCGCCGTCGCACTCGCAGATGTGCCGTTGCATGTCCGATTTCAGGCTGTCGGTCTGCGCTACGGGATATTCCGTATAAACGTTCAGCAGGTGCTTCAGCAGGGATTCGCGAACTTCTCGGTTCGGCAGGGCAAGCGTGTATTGCGGGCGACCTTCGTCAACCAGTTCCTTGCGTTTGACCGTCAGATAACCGGTTTGAAACAGTAGCGGCTCGGCAGCAATGCTTTCCGGGTCGAAACTGTCGAAAACGCTTGCGTCGACGGTAAATTCTTCCAGCACGACATTCAGTTGGTTTCGCTGCCGGAGGATGTTGATTAAAAAGGTGGGCGTACCTGTCCGAAACCAGTAACCGGCAAATTCTTTTTTGTAAAAAAACAGCAAAGTGGAAAACGGATTATAAACCGGCGTCTTTCCGTCCCAAGTGTATCCGTTATATAGGCAACGGATATTTTTTAGAAGTGTTTCTCTTGTTATCTCCATATTTTCGGCGGTAATGTCGATATAATCGGCAAAGTAACTTTCCAATTCCGGCTGGGTATAACCGCAAACGGAAGCATATTGGGAATCCATGGAAATATCGTTGATATTGTTCAGCGCCGAAAAGACCGACAAGCCGGAAAATTTGGACACGCCGGTCAGGAAAATGAAGCGTAGATGCTCGTCGCCGGCTTTCAGTATCCGGTAAAAATCGTGTATCCATTCCCTTGTTTTTTTCATCAGTTCGGGAGTTGCACCAATGGCATCCAAAATCGGTACATCGTATTCGTCAATCAGCACGACTACTTGTTGACCGGTTTTGAGGTGTAGCAGTTCTATCAGTTCCGCAAAACAATCGGATGCATATTCCGAAACAAGCGTTATTTGATAAAGGGCGGCGTGTCTTTTCAGGAAAAGCAACATACTTCGTTCCATTTCCTCCGGCGTGGCATGTTTAATATTGCTCCAATCAATCCGTATTACAGGATATTGCAGGCTCCAATCCCAGCGATCATAAATATAAAGTCCCTCAAACAGTTCTTTTTTCCCTTTGAAAATCGCTTCCATAGTGCTTATCAGCAGGGATTTCCCAAACCGGCGCGGACGGGAAAGGAAATATACTCTTCCCGTCGTAATCAGGCGGTAAATGATTTCCGTTTTATCGACGTACACACAGTTTGTGGTGCGTAATATTTCAAAGGATTGCGTTCCGATAGGTAAATTTTTCATACATATTATTGTTTTAATATAAGGTTATATAACCCCCCCGTTTTCATTGACAAAGATAGCGTTTCTTCACAGACGAACAAAAACCGCACAACACAACAAAAAAGGTGTCGTGAGACACCTTTCCATCAATAATTTCTAAACTTATGAAAAAACATTTAAGAAAAACACTATTGAAAACGAGCGAAAAACGGGACTCGAACCCGCGACCCTAACCTTGGCAAGGTTATGCTCTACCAACTGAGCTACTTTCGCTTTTACGGCTACAAATGTAAGTCGTTTTATCCAATTATCCAAACGGTTTTTTAAATTTTAACGGAAAATATCATCCAATTCCCCAAACGGTTGCGATTCTTCGGTTGGTTCTTCGGGTGATTCTTTTACCGGTCTATCCTCCGAATCATCTTCCAACACATATTCCGCATTCGGGCGACACGGATTAAAATAACTCGCGGGATATACAAACTGCTCCGCCTCCGAATATCCCAAAGCCGGATCATTATAAACCTTTTTAAGAAATTCGGCAAAAACGGGCAGCGCCATAGTCGCCCCCTGACCGTCGACCGTACTGGTAAAATGAATGGAACGTTCCTCGCCGCCCACCCAAACACCGCCCACCAGCGACGGCGTGAAACCAACGAACCACCCGTCGGAATTGTTTTGCGTGGTGCCGGTTTTCCCGCCCATTTCGCCGTTAAAACCCATTCGCCGGACGCGCCTGCCCGTTCCTCCGTCAATTACGCTTTTCAGCATATACAACATTTTCCCCGCCGCGTCGTCCGTAATTATTTCCCGCGTTTGCGGCGTGAAGCGATCCAAAACATTTCCGTCCCGATCTTCAATTCGGGTTACGTAAAGCGGTTCCGTACGGATACCCTGATTGGCAAACGCCGAATATCCCGAAACGATTTCACTGACGGAAGCGTCGCAAGTACCCAAACAAAGCGAAACCACCGGATCAATCCTGCCTTTCAACCCGTAGGAATGTAACAAACGCGCCAAAGTGTAAGGGCTGAGCAATTGCATCAGCGAAGCGGTAACCCAGTTGTCCGATTTTTGCAAACCCCATTCTATGCTCACTTTTTCCCCAATACGTTCATGCACGGTACTTTTCGGCACATAAAGCCTTCCCAATTCATCCGTTAATTCCTGTTCAACATGCAATACTTCGTCGCAGGGCGTTACGCCGCTTTCCATCGCCAGCGAATACAAAAACGGCTTGATCGTTGACCCGATTTGCCGTTTTCCGGAATTGACCATATCATATTGGAAATAATGATAGTTTGGACCGCCCACATACGCTTTGACTGCGCCGGTGCGCGGATCCATCGCCATAAACCCAATCCGCAGGAAAGATTTCATATATTTAATGGAATCCAGAGGCGTCATAACGGTATCCTTAACGCCACGCCACGAAAAAATGGTCATTTCGACCGGCGTGTTAAAAATCCGTTTTATTTCTTCTTCCGACGCGCCGCTTTGCTTCAAATGATAATACCTGTCCGTTTGTCTGATAGCCCTGTCCAATATTTTGTTAACCTCTTTTCTCGTCAGGTCGTTTGAAAATGGCGCGTTCCTGCTTCTGGCTTTTTCTTTGAAAAAATTGTCCTGCAATCCGCCCTTAAAATGATTGACGACAATTTCTTCCGCATAAGTCTGCATACGCGAATCCAAAGTCGTATATACCTTTAAGCCGTCGGTATAAAGATTGTAACGTTTTTTCTGTTTATTACACCATCCGAACAAAGGATTGGTTTCCCAAGCGAGGGAATCTTCGCTGAATTTCTCCGATTGCCACGCGGTATAATTTTTCCTTTCGGGCTTGACAGCCGTCAAAACCAGTCGTAAATACTCGCGAAAATAAGGCGCCAAGCCCTCTTTGTGGTCTACGCGGTTATAGCTTGTAACGATGGGCAAGCGTTGCAGGGAATCGCACTGGACTTCAGTTATATAATCGTATTTCGCCATCAGGGAAAGCACCGTATTTCTTCGTTCGGTTGCGCGTTCAACTTTATTGATGGGATTATAATAGAATGGGTTTTTGCACATGCCGACCAGCATCGCCGCCTCCTCAACCGTAACGTCTTTCGGCTTTTTACCGAAATACACCCAGCAGGCGGATTGAATTCCGACGGCATTGTGCAGAAAATCAAACTTGTTGAGATACATATTAATAATCTCTTCTTTCGTATAATATTTTTCTAACTGAACGGCAATCACCCATTCCACCGGTTTCTGGAACAAACGCTGAATAATGTTGGAGACACGCTCCGAATAAAGTTGTTTTGCCAATTGCTGCGAAATCGTACTGGCGCCACCCGCGTTTTGGAAAAGAAGCAGCCTTTTGATAATCGCCCTCCCCAGCGCATAAAAATCAATGCCCGAATGTTTGTAAAAACGAATGTCTTCCGTAGCCACCAGCGCATTGACGATATTGTTGGAAAGCCCGCTATAATCGACATAGATTCGGTTTTCCTTTGCCATCGAATACGTTCCCAACTGCATCCCGTCGACAGAAAGCACCTGTGTGGCGTATTTATCAATCGGGTTTTCGAGGTCTTCTATCGGCGGCATATAGCCTATTGCCCCGTTAGCGATCAAAATAATCATTAACCCGAATATCAATAACCCGGAAATGAAAGCCACCCATGCGTATTTAATCTTTTTCTTCATGTGTTTGTATGTAAATAAATTCATGCAAAAATACGGGTTTATTTTAATATTACCAACTGGGGGTATTTTAAATTATGGCGAGGCAACTGCTTGGCGTAGCGTCCACGCTACGTCGAACCAAAAGCATGTCTCCGACATGCTGCAAGCGGAACGCTTGCTTTTAACACGACGTAGTCAGAAACTACGCCGAGCGCGGGGAAATAAAAACTCTCCTTGCAGGGAAAAACGTCCCACACTCGGCGGAGAGTTTTCCGCGCAAGGAGAGTCAATATTAAAAATTTCACCCCCAAAACAACACTATTTTACGCTTCTTTCCGTTTATAATTCCGTATATGAAACATCCATTGAAAATTACCGTTTCCGTCACAAACGACCTGATAACCGACCAGCGGGTGCATAAAGTCTGTACAACGCTCGCGCAAAACGGATATGCGGTGAAACTCGTCGGGAGGAAACTCCGCAACAGCCCCCCTGTGGCGCGAATTTACCGAACTGCTCGCCTGCGCTTGTTTTTCAACCGTTCCGTCCTTTTTTATGCCGAATACAACATCCGTTTGTTTTTTTACCTGCTTTTCGACAAAACCGACCTCTATCTTTCCAACGATACGGATTCGCTGCCGGCAAACCGTTTAGCGTCCCTCATCCGCCGCAAGCCGCTGGTTTTCGACGCGCACGAAATATTTCCCGAAGTTCCCGAAATCACCGACCGGAAATTTGTTAAATGGGTGTGGACAAAGCTGGAAGACCTGATATTTCCACATCTGAAGCATTGTTATACGGTTTGCCGGTCTATCGCGGATTACTATGATATAAGGTATAAAATCCGTATGGAAGTGGTACGGAATATTCCGCCTGCTTGTGATGAATACGCGAAGTCGCGGAGGTGCGAAGAAAATACGTCTTTATGTCATAGCGACTTTGCACCTTCGCGTACGCAAAAAATCATCCTTTATCAGGGGGCGGTGAATATCGGGCGCGGTATCGAGCGGATTATCGAAACCATGCCTTACTTGGATGATTGTGTATTTTATGTGGTGGGCGACGGTGATATTTTGCAGCAGTTGAAAGCGCAGGTAAACCGCATGAAACTGAACGATAAGGTGATTTTCACCGGTCGCGTTCCGTTCGATGCGCTTTCGGCGTATACCGCCCGCGCCGACATTGGCGTTAATTTGCTCGAAAACAGGGGGCTGAACTATTATTATTCGCTCCCCAATCGGATTTTCGATTATATGCGAATGCGCGTTCCCATCCTGACGAGTGATTTTCCGGAAATCCGGCGGATTGTTGCGCATTACGGCATCGGAACGACGGTCGACCGTTATGACCCGCAATTCCTCGCCGAAACGATTAAAGGGATGCTTGCGCAGGAAAAAAACGCGGAGGGTTTCGCGGCTGCCAATGCTGAATTGTCGTGGGAAAACGAGTCTGAAACTTTGTTGCAAGTGATTGGTAAAGCATTGAAAATTCAGGATAATAGAAATGGCTGAAAATCGAATACATATCGTTTCTTTCAATATTCCCTATCCACCAAATTATGGAGGAGTTATCGATGTTTTTTACAAATTGGAAGCCTTGTCCGGAAACGGCGTGAAAATCATTCTCCATGCTTTTGGATACGGACGAAAAACGGCTCCGGAATTGGAAAAGTATTGCGAAAAAGTGTACTATTATACAAGGGAAACCGGATTTTTATCCCAATTTTCAATGCTTCCTTATATCGTTTACAGCCGGAGAAACAAGCAATTGCTTGCCGGTCTGTTGAAAGACAAGGCGCCTATCCTGTTTGAAGGCTTGCATTGTTGCTATTATCTGAATCATCCGCTTTTGAAAGACCGGCTGAAAATGGTTCGGGCGCACAACATTGAGGAAACTTATTATCGTGGTTTGGCTCAAAATACGACGTCCCCGTTTCTAAAATTGTATTTTCGTTGGGAAGCATGGAAATTAAAACGTTTCGAACAAGTTCTGTCGCATGCCGATTATATTCTGACATTATCTACTACTGAAAAAAAATATTTTGAAAATAAGTTCGGGACAAAGAAAACGGTTTATGTTCCGCTTTTTTTTAACAACCCACCTCAAACGGATATTCACACGGAAATCAAACCATTTGTGCTTTATCACGGCGATTTGAGTACGCCCGAAAATCATAACGCCGCTATGTTTTTGATGGATTCGGTTAGCTCGAAAGATAAAACCGTTACTTGGATTTTTGCCGGACTGAACCCTCGTAAAGAGTTGTTGCAACGATCTGAAAAACAAGACAATGTGACTGTCTTTGCCAATTTGGATGCGGGAAAAATGTCGCAACTGATCAGAGAGGCGAGCGTTCATATTTTGTTCACAAACCAAATTTCGGGCGTAAAGGTGAAGCTCTTACATGCACTCGCCAACGGGCAACATTGCTTGGCAAACAGGGAAATGGTCGAAGGTTCCGGATTGGAAGAACTTTGTCGGATTATTTCCAATCGTCCGGACGAGATTTTGAAAAATATCAGAGAATGTCTGCTAAATCATATACCTGAAACTGAAATTATTCGACGGCGAAGCGTTTTTCATCAAATTTACAACAATGACGTCAATGCGCTAAAAATTAAATTTTTTCTTGACTAAAATTTGCTTTAAGTACCGGATTGCGAAAGCAGGGAAGCGGGAACGTTGCCGTATTTCTTGGAAGATAATGCTACCTTTGCGGGGCTGAAAGTAAATAAAATGTACTCTACAAATAAAGAAAGGATCAAAGAACTAAAAAGTTGGGCAAAGAAACACCTGTCGGGAAAGACGGTTTATTACAAAGACTTAGGAAAATATATATACTTTACAAATACAGGCATAAAAGAATACTTAAATCAACCGCACAAACATTACTATGAAAAGAATGAGTTGATAAAAAATATAGAGACGATTATAAGTAAATCCATATATCAAGGATCAAAACCTTACAAGCATATTAATAAAGGAATAGTTTATTCACATATTCTTGAAACAGAGATTGCCGGAGACAAGTCTTGGTTAATAGTTCGAGAGAATAATGTTGGCGTTATTCAGTTTTACGGTATTTCGGACAGCAAAAATGTATTGACAGATATAAAAAAAATATACCGGTAAAACGTCTTCCGGGAATACAACCCGGTTTCGATTTACCGGCATTAATAGTCGGCAATAAATCACCAACTCTCAAGTGCGGGAGGGGGTAGAACCCTCCCTGCGTGAACGATTCAGGATTTGAACCCGATGCTTGCCTTAAAACAATTCGCTCTGTTTTTACACTGCAAAGATACGTATTGTTTTGTAATAATAAAAATAATGTCTTATTTTTATTTCAAGTTTATAATCTTCCTTGATTATTTTGCCATTGCTGGTATCAATCCCCAATCTTTGAAACGAAGTTTAGCTAAAGCAGAGAAGCGGGAACGTTGCCGTATTTCTTGGAAGATAATGTTACCTTTGCGGAAATTTCTGTAAATAAAATGAATGTGGATGGTAGAACCGAATTGCTAAAAGAAGCAAAAGAGAAATATAATGCTTATGATTCGGAAACTTAGTCGAAAGCATTCTTTGATGATGGTAGTGGAAGGTATGTTGTTACAAACAACCAAAGGTAAGCATTGTTTTAAAATAACAAAAATAATCTCTAAAATAGAAATGATACACAAATTCGATTTCCTCGTCATCGGCTCCGGCATTGCCGGAATGAGTTATGCGCTGAAAGTTGCCGATAAAGGGCGCGTTGCGCTTCTTGCCAAAACAACGCTGGAAGAAGCCAATACTTTTTATGCACAGGGTGGAATTGCATCGGTTACTCTTCCTTGGGACGATTTTGAAAAACACGTACAGGATACCCTGATTGCCGGCGACGAAATATGCGACAAGCAAGTGGTGGAAAAGGTCGTCCGCGAAGCCCCCAGACAAATCAGGGAACTGATTCGCTGGGGCGTGAATTTCGACAAAAACAAGGAGGGTGCATTTGATTTGCACAAGGAAGGCGGACATTCCGAATTCCGCATCCTGCATCACAAAGACAATACGGGGCAGGAAATACAGGAAAGCCTGATTAACGCAGTGAAACATCACCCGAACATCACCGTTTTCCACCACCATTTTGCCATTGAAATACTTACGCAGCACCATCTGGGCATAAAAGTAACCAAAGACACGCCCAATATCGAGTGTTACGGCGCTTATGCACTGGACGAAAAAACGAATGAAATTCACACTTTCCTTTCCAAAGTAACCATGATTTGTACCGGCGGCATCGGGAATATTTACCAAACGACGACCAATCCGGTTGTCGCTACCGGCGACGGCATCGCGATGGTTTATCGCGCCAAAGGGCTGGTCAAGGACATGGAATTTGTGCAGTTCCACCCGACCGCCCTTTACAACCCGATAGAACGCCCCTCTTTCCTGATTACGGAAGCCCTGCGCGGCTACGGCGCTGTCCTGAAAACGCGCGGCGGAAAAGAATTTATGCAGAAATACGACGCCCGCGGTTCACTGGCTCCGCGCGATATTGTAGCGCGCGCCATCGACAGTGAAATGAAAAGTAGCGGAAGCGATTTTGTGTATCTCGACGTAATGCACAAAAATGCCGAAGAAACCCGAAAACAATATCCTACGATTTACGAAAAATGCCTGAACGAAGGCATTGACATTACGAAAGATTTCATACCGGTGGCTCCCGCTGCGCACTATCTTTGCGGTGGAATTGCGGTGGATACGGACGCGCGGACTACGATTAACCGCCTGTATGCCACCGGCGAATGTTCGCGGACGGGGCTGCACGGCGCCAACCGGTTGGCGTCCAATTCCCTGATTGAAGCGATTGTGTATGCCGACGCGGCTGCCTGCCATTCGATCGCCCACCTGCACGAATATGCGTTCAACAGTCATATTCCCGCATGGAACGACAAGGGAACTTCCCTCACCGAAGAGATGGTGTTAATCACCCAAAGCGCCAAAGAGGTCGGTTCGATAATGAGCAATTATGTGGGAATTGTCCGTTCCAACTTGCGTTTGGAACGTGCTTTTGAACGGCTGGAAATTATTTACCGCGAGACTGAGAATCTCTTTATCCGTTCTACGGTTTCAAAAGATATTTGCGAATTGCGCAATATTGTGAATGTCGGTTATCTGGTTATCAAACAGGCGATGGAAAGGAAAGAAAGCAGGGGGTTGCATTATACGATTGATTATCCTTTTAAAAATGCGGATTAAAACGACGGAGTTTCTTATTTTGAGAAACTCCGTGTACAAAAATTCAATAATTTTCTTTTCGCATCTCAAAGTAAGCCTTCGGGTGCATACAAGCCGGACAGCTTTCGGGCGCGTCCGTTCCGGTGTGTACATAACCGCAATTCCGGCATTGCCATTCAACTTCCTTTTCCTTTTTAAATATAGAACCGGATGAAAGATTAGCCAGTAATTTCCGGTAGCGGGATTCGTGATGCGCCTCCACCTTGCCGATCATTTTGAAAGCGGCAGCCACTTGCGGAAAACCTTCCTCGCGGGCTATTTTTTCAAATTCGGGATACACGATGTTCCATTCTTCATTTTCTCCCGATGCCGACGCTGCAAGGTTTTCCGCCGTTGTTCCGATTATTCCCGCCGGATAGCCTGCCGTAATTTCCACCGTTCCGCCTTCCAAAAACTTGAAAAAGCGTTTGGCATGTTCTTTTTCCTGTTCCGCTGTTTCGATGAATATCGCCGCGATTTGTTCGTAACCTTCTTTTTTTGCAGCGCTTGCAAAAAAAGTGTAGCGTGTTCTTGCCTGACTTTCACCGGCAAATGCTTTCAACAGATTTTTTTCCGTTTTTGTTCCTTTGATACTTTTTTCTGCCATAATTTTAAAATTTAAAGTTTAATTAATGTGCAAATATAAAAAACTGTTTTGAATTTTTAAAATAATTATATAAGTAAATGTTCTTAATCAGTTCATATTATTTTTATTCTGGATTGCTTCACCACACTGCGTCATTGCGAGGGCGAAGCCCGAAGCAATCCAGATTTTACAACCCAAACAACCGCAGGGCATTATCCGTAGTTTTTTCCGCGACGGTTTCAAGGGAAAGCCCGTAAATTTCCGACAGTTTTTCCGCAATATGCGGCAAATAAGTCGGCTCGTTCCGTTTCCCCCGATGCGGAACGGGGGTAAGGTAAGGCGCATCCGTTTCCAAAAGGACGCGCTCCAAAGGAAATAAAGCCAAATAATCCCGAAAATCGGCATTTTTATAGGTAACAACGCCGTTCACGCCAATCATAAAGTTCTGCAAACGAACGATTTCTTCCATTTCCCTGCGCGAACCGCCGAAACTGTGAAAAACGCCCCGCAACCGGTCGACGCCAACCTTATGAATACTCTCAAACACTTCGGAAAAAGCCTCGCGGGCATGGATGGAAACCGGCAAATCCCGTTCAATACTCCATCGCAATTGCATTTCAAACGCTTCAACCTGTTCGTTCAGAAAAGTTTTGTCCCAATGCAAATCTATGCCGATTTCGCCGACGGCAATGTATTTCCTTTCTCCAAACAGGTTTTCGATGCCGGCAAGTTGTTTCCGAAAATCCCTATTAATGGTTGTCGGATGCAAACCCATCATCGGAAAGCACTGTTCGGGATAGCGGTCGCACAAAGTATGCAAACGCTTGATGGATGCAAGGTCTATGTTGGGAAGACAAAACCGCGTTACACCGGCTGCCGTGGCGTTCCGAACGACTTCGTGAACATCGGAATCAAATTCTTTCAGGAATATATGAGTATGTGTATCAACAAAATACATCTAACGCACATCTTTCTGGTAATGATAGTTAATCTTATAAGCCTGATAAATTTCCGACAATTCCTGAATCGGCATGGATGCGTATTTTTCTTCCACCCGCGACCAAATATCCCGAATCATACTTTCGGCTTTATGTTGCAAATCCTGTAATGCGGTCTGCTGACGCTCCACATTTTGCCGGTATATTTTGGTGCTGTGAACAATATCGGTAAACAGTTCGTAATGTACTTTTACCTTAGCTATCGTAGGATTATACAGGGGATAGCCTCCGCGCGACATGCGTTTGGCTTCGCCCTGTATCATTTTTTCGCCCCAATAAATCACCGCTTCTTCGGTCGATAAATCGGGCAATTCCATTTCTTTACCGCTTTCAAATCCGTAATCGCTTAAACTTTCGAGTTTTATTTCATCCCGAATGGTGGTTAGCTGCAAGACTTGAATAAAATGAGAAACATACATTTGAGCGGTATCAAACAATTTGATGTAGTCCGTTTGCGACTGAGCGAAATCTTTTTCTGCCTGCTGCATCACAAACCCCACGCCCTCGTAGGATGTTACAAAAGTGCGCAGTTCCTGCATTTCCTCCAATGAGAGTATAATTTCCTCATCGCCATTCAGTTCCTCGCGGTCAATCGCTGCTTGGAGCGCTTCAATTCGACTCTCGTCTGTTTCAGGTACTTTTTTTAAATACATATCACAATATATTAAAATTCTCTTTTCATTAATTCTTCCGTTATATTTCTCAATATTTTTTTTCGGTTTTCATCTACTGAAACCGCTTGCAGGGCGGTTAAAGCCTTTTCGTAAAAAATCCGAATGGTTTCATCGGCTTTTTCGGGAACGGACAATTTGTCGTACAAACTGCGCACGGCAACAATTTTTTCTTCCGGCTGATTGTTGCAGGCAAGCCACCTAAGGAGTTCCGCCTTATCCGTTGCATTTGCGCTGTTCATGGCGTTAATCAGCAAATAAGTTTTTTTATTACATAAAATATCCCCGCCTGTTTTTTTCCCGAAAACATTGGGATTGCCGTAAACATCCAGCAAATCGTCTTTTATCTGAAAAGCGATACCCAAATGGATACCGAAATCATAAAGATTTTGCCCGTCCGTTTTGTCCGCGCCGCCGATCATAGCCCCGCTGCGGAGGCAGGCGCCAAGCATGACAGCCGTTTTCAGGCGAATCATTTCGATATATTCCCGTTCGGAAACATCCGTCCGACGCTCAAATTCCATATCATATTGCTGTCCTTTGCAAATTTCGGACGCTGTCCCGGAAAACAAGTCCAGCAACGGCTTTAAATGTTCGGCAGGTGATTTTGCCATAAAAATATAAGAAAGTATCAACATCGCGTCGCCGGAAAGAATTGCCGTATTTTCGTTCCATTTTTTGTGAACTGTTGGCTGTCCTCTTCGCAATTCCGCTTTGTCCATCAAATCGTCGTGCATCAGCGTAAAATTGTGGAAAATCTCCCACGCCAAAGCCGGATGAATGGCGGCGTCCACTTCCTCCAGATATAAATTACAGGCTAAAAGCGTAAAGGCAGGACGCAGTTTTTTCCCTTTCAGCGCCAGCAAATAAGCAATCGGCTCGTATAAACCGGCAGGTGTTTTGGGGTGTTGTATCGCTTGAATTTCCCGGTTAAGAATTTCCAGTGTGTCTTGAAAAGTTAACATGTAATATATTGTGTCATGCTTTGATAATTTAATTTGCCGGTTGTAAATTGTGCAATAAATGTTTTCTGGATTGCTTCAGGCATTACCTTCGCAATGACGCGGCAAGGTTAAGATATCGTACACGTCATTGCGAACCGCGAAACGGTGAAGCAATCCAGAAATATATCGGATTACAAAAGCCCGTCATTCCGCGCCCCGCAATGACGAATTTACAAACGACAAATTAAACTAATTTAATAAATCGAGCAAATGTAGTTAAATTTTAAATACAATTGGTAAATAAACTTTCACTTTTACGTTTTTTCCATGCGTTTTGCCCGGAATCCAGGGCGGCATCGCCTCCAAAACCCTGACGGCTTCCTCGTCCAGAAAAACGTAAACACCCTTTTCCAGCGCAACATCCGAAACCGTTCCGTTCCTGTCGACCATGAAAGAACACCACACCCGCCCCTGTATGCGCTGCTGCAAAGCCGCCTGCGGATATTGGATGCGGCTGTAAATAAACCGCGCCAACGCTACATTGCCGCCGGGAAACAGGGGCGCTTCGTCTGCTTCCGCCTCCGTCTCGTCCGCTTTTTGCTCGTCTGTTTGGGGTTCCAGTTCGAGGGTTTCCGCGTCCGGACTTTGATTATTTAGCGCAGTATCTTGTTTTGCCGGTTCTTCGGGCAAAACGTTTTCCACAATCTTATAATCTTCATAAACCGTCGGCGGTTGTTTCTCCGGCACGGTCGCCGGATACGTCGGCATATCCATATTAAATTCATTTTCAATAAAAACAAGAGCCTGCAACGCCGGAATTTCGGAATAATCCGTACCGCCGCTTTTCCACTCCAGCAAAACGTAAAAAGCGGATAGAGCGACTGTCAGCCCCATCAAAAAAAAGGCGGTTCGCTTGTTTTCCAAATCGGCTTCCGGCGTTTTTTTTGTTTCCATAAATATTTGAATTTGGATGCAAAGATACTTTTTTCTTGAGTTTGGCAAATTTGGAATATTTCAAATTGTCGCTGTCTATCATTGCGGGCATAGGGTTGAAGTATCGCAGCCGTCATTTTAGTTGTTGCAAAAAAACAGAATTTATGATACCATTCAACAAGCCCTACCTGATAGGAAATGAAACAAAATATATCAAGCAAGCTGTTCGTTCCGGAAAAATTTGTTTTATTAATTTCTTTCCCTTACCTTTGCCCCGTAATTTAGAAATGTGGACAGATTTGTATGCTTGCAACCACAGTAAAAAATGCTAAAAACTGCCGTTGGTTCTTTCGCAAGCCTCTCCCGCATTTCTGATGAAAATCAGATTTTTTTATTTTAAACAATTTATCTTATGAGTTATCTATTTACGTCCGAATCCGTTTCGGAAGGACATCCCGACAAAGTGGCGGATCAAATTTCCGACGCTCTTTTAGACCAGTTTCTTGCCTACGACCCCCACTCCAAAGTGGCTTGTGAAACTTTAGTAACTACCGGTCAAGTCATACTTGCCGGTGAAGTAAAATCGACTGCCTACGTGGATATTCCCGAAATCGTTCGCGAGGTGATCCGGAAAATTGGTTATACCAAAAGCGAATACCGTTTTGAGGCGGAATCCTGCGGTATACTGAGCGCGATTCACGAACAGTCGAGCGACATTAACCGCGGCGTGGAACGGAAAGACCCGCTCAATCAAGGCGCAGGCGACCAGGGCATGATGTTCGGTTACGCAACCGACGAAACGGCTAATTACATGCCTTTGCCGCTTGATTTGGCGCATTCCCTGCTGACCGAACTTGCCGCAATCCGTAAAACCGAACTGCACCTGATGCCCTACCTGCGCCCCGACGCCAAATCGCAGGTTACGATTCAATACGGCGAAAACGGTACGCCCGAAAAAATTGATACCATCGTTATTTCCACGCAGCACGACGATTTCGACAACGACGCGGCAATGCAAAATCGCATCCGGGAAGATGTTGTTCGTATTCTCGTTCCCCGCGTAAAAGCCCGTTATCCGGGAAATGTGCAGGCTTTGTTCGGGGAGGACATCAAATACCACGTCAACCCGACCGGAAAATTCGTTATCGGCGGTCCGCACGGGGATACGGGGCTGACGGGGCGGAAAATTATCGTGGATACCTACGGCGGGAAAGGCGCTCACGGCGGCGGCGCATTTTCGGGGAAAGACCCCTCGAAAGTCGACCGTTCGGCTGCTTATGCCGCACGTCATATCGCGAAAAACTTGGTCGCGGCAGGCATTGCCAGCGAAATACTTGTGCAGGTGGCTTATGCCATCGGCGTTGCCGAACCGATGAATATTTTTATCAATACTTTCGGCAAAAGCAAAGTTACACACACCGACAGCCAAATTGCGGCGAAAATTGCTAAAATTTTCGATATGCGCCCAAAAGCCATCGAAGAAAGGCTGCAACTCCGCAAACCCATATATCTGGAAACGGCTGCTTACGGACACATGGGGCGCGAACCGAAAACCGTTGTCAAAACGTTTGCTTCGCGCTATGCGAAACCCATTGAAGTGAAAGTGGATTTATTTACGTGGGAAAAACTTGATTATGTTGATGAAATCAAAAAAGCGCTTTTTTAGGGCTTATACTTTGATTGCTTGAGTAAATCCCGATAATCGGTCAGTTCCATTAATTTGCGAAAACCGGCGTCGGGATTTTCTTTCATATAGGAAAGAATGATTTGATAACCGAGCCAAACGCCGACTCTTCCCGGCGAAGAAACCGGCAGAAACGAGGTGTAAGGCGCCTCCTTTAAATATTGATCCGGAACCATATAATTACCGTCGAACAGATGCCGGTTTTCCAAAATCGTTTTCCAGATTTGCTTTTGATTGTCGGCGCACCACGCATATTGCGTTTCGTTATAGCCCACATATTCCCACATTTGCCGGTCGGGTAAAAGTTGAGAAAGAATATACCGCAACTTTCCTTCATACAGCATCCTGTCTAACAAAACATCCGTTTTGCCGCGAAACGGTAAATTAGCCATCATAAAACCCAGCAGATAATCGGGCGCCATCCGGTCGGGACTCATCAATTGGCATTGGTAATCATAGAAAAACTGCCGGTACAGCGGATAATCCGCCCCCAAATATTTATCTGCCGACAAAGACAGGATTTCGTCGTTTACAATCACGTTTTGGTTTAGTCCCGAAACGTGAAGGTAAACTTTCGGACGTTTTACATCCGGAAACTCGCGCAGGAAAACGTCCAAACCGTAGGCGACTTCATTTGTCAGCGTTTGAATATTAGTAAATTGTTCCTGTTCTTTTCGGTACAGTTCCATCAAAGTCGGTTCGGAAAAATACGTTTTCAGGCGTTCGTAAAATCCGGTGGAATCAATTCGTCCGATTTGAATAACCATCTCGCCGAAAATATTTAAAAAATCGTTGTCGGCTTTCAGCACGCTGTCCGGCTCATTGTCGGATAAATATTTAAACAGTTCCGTATCCATCCTGCCGATTTTAAAGTCGGACACTTCTTCCCCGCAGGCTTTTTTTCCCGAACAGCCGTCCAAAAGCAGGCAAGATATAATCAAAACATAAATTTTTCGTTTCATAAAATAATATAATTCGCAATAATTGGACAAAGGTAGCATAAAATTGTCGGAAAACAGTTTTATGAAACGAAAAGAGGATTATATTACAGGCTTGCCGCTGTATTGTATTACGGTTTCCTCTTATAAAAGGCTTCTCCCGTTTCATCCCGCGCCATCAACTCATAATAATCATGCAGATGTGCAGGAAGATACGTATCCGGTCTGACCATTATATAATTTATCTGATTATCATTCACGAACTGCAAACGATAATCATCTTCTTTCATTGCCGATTTTTTTAAACCGGCGGAATATAATGTTTCGTGTCCCAAAGATTGCGGTATAAGATGAAAATACAGGGCAATATATAATATGGGAGTTTCCCGTCATTATTGCCTGAAGATTTGAACATTCGTATCCTTTATTCAAATAAGTTCAATTTTTGACGATATTCCGAAATCTATGAACACAAAGGTAATTTGGCTTCGCCTATATCTCCTTCCTCAACCGAGCAACCGGAATATTCAACTGTTCGCGATATTTAGCAACCGTCCGCCGCGCCACGTCATATCCCCTGTTTTTCAGTTCTTTCATTAATGTTTCGTCGGTCAGCGGATTGGTTTTATCTTCTTCTTCGATGCAGGTTTTGAGGATTAGCTTAATTTCGCGGGTCGAAACTTCTTCGCCTTCGTCGTTTGTCATGGATTCGGAAAAGAAATATTTCAGCGGATAAATACCGAAATTCGTTTGTACATACTTGCTGTTGCTCACCCGCGAAACGGTAGAAATATCGTAACCGCAGAGTTCGGAAACATCTTTCAGTATCATGGGTTTAAGTTTCGATTCTTCGCCGCTGAGGAAAAAATCGCGCTGAATTTTCATAATAGCCGTCATCGTATTTCTTAGCGTAACGTTCCGCTGTTTAACGGCATTGATAAACCATCCGGCGGCTTCTATTTTCTGTTTGATAAAATTCCCTGCTTCTTTCTGTTCCTGCGTTTGTTTCATTTGGGGTTTCGCGTACTGGTTGAGCATATCGCCGTATTCTTTGCTTACCCGCAATTCGGGAATATTTTCCTGCATACTCAAAATCAATTCCCCATTAACGGCTTCAACAAGAAAATCGGGCGTAATATGCGCCATTTTCGATTCCAGATTACTTTCCCAAGCGTTTCCGGGACGGGGATTCAGGAGGGTGATTTCCTTCATGGCGTCTTTCAATTCCGCTTCGGTGATGTTTAAGGATTTTTCGATTTTGTCGTACTGTTTTTTCGTAAAAGCCTCGAAACGGGTTTCCAACACCCTGACGGCAAGGTTTCGCGCAGGCGTTTTCTCTTTCCTTTTTAACTGTATCAGCAGGCAATCCTGCAAATTCACAGCGCCAATTCCCGGCGGTTCGAGTTGTTGTATTGCTTTCAAAACCGTTGCGATTTGCGGCACGGAAACATTCCAACCGTATTGAAACGCCAAATCGTCGGATATTGCCTCAATGTTCTGGCGGATATAACCGTCCGCGTCGATGCTCCCAAGCAGGTATTCGCCGATTTGAAACTGTTCCTCCGAAAGGTTTTTTAAACGAAACTGGTCTAATAAATATTCCTGCAACGATTCGCTTTCGGAATAAGGAATTTCGTCCCGCGTTGTTGTTTTATTGGAATAATACGGTTGCTGCAATTTGTAATCGGGAATATCATCTTCGGTCAAATAATCGCCCAGCGCAATATCTTCTTCGGAAGCGTCGCCTGCATCCGGCTCGGCGGCGTCAAGTCCTTCTTCGGCGTCGAGGTTTTCATAGGCTTCTTCCAAAGCCGGATTTTCTTCCAGTTCCCGATTAATCCGGTTTTCAATTTCGATGCCGGTAAGTTCCAGCATTTTGATTTGCTGGATTTGTAAAGGCGATAATTTTTGTTGTTGTTTTTGTGAAAGTCGTTGTTTGATCATTTTTCAATAGGACGTCGGTCACTTGTTGATTTCCAAATCTGCGGCGATAATCGTGATTTTCCGGTCGTTTCGATGAAGCGCAACCCCCGTGGGATAGAGGTCGTATGCCGTAGTATAATCCACAAAGCTGTAAGTATTGGTGTTATAAGCATAACCGACCCGCACCGGAATAAGCAGCAGTTTTAAATCTTCATCGGGTTTATGGTCTATGGCGTAGCGGACTAAATTTGAAATGTTGTTGAAATCATACGTGTATGTTGCGGTCGACAGTTTGGCGATATAAGAGGTGATATTGTCGGCAACCGCTTGCCGTTCAAAGAAATTTTTCGTCGAATCGGGCGGAATCAACAATAACCGGCTCACAACGTTTGCCGACGTCGTATATTCTCCCACTCCGGGCAACCCGGCGACGTCGCTCCATTCGCTTTGCGGATAAGCGTTCAGAGAAAGTTTTACACTGCTGAACTGTCTTTTCCCGACGCTTTCTATGATTTTGGGAATGGGAATGGTTAATTCGGTAAAAACGCCGGCGGGCGATTTGATGTATACAGCCGTGTCGTTCTGGAGCAAACCGCTTGAATAGGTGTTTTTGTAGGCGTTTATCTGAATAACTTCTTTTGTAACCGCCCAGTAGGCGTACCTTTTGCGGATGCTGTCGCCGCCGTCGTGGGCTGTTCCCTCTTCCCGCGTGCGGTAATGAATACGTATTTGCGCGTAGGCTTCAGCCGAAGAGTTGCCGACATACAGCAGGCAACCCGAACCGAAAGTGCTTTTTATATACAATCCCTGAAAGCGGCTAATAAATTGGTCTTTGTTTTTATCTATCGAATCGGTTCGGATGGCGTCGACGTAGGTTTGCCCCCATTCCGCAGGCATCGGGACGGAAAGCCGTCCATAGAGATTATAATCGGGAATATTGGGGTTTTTTGCCGTATAAGCATATTTGGCAAGCGGTCGCGACATGTCGGCGAAAAGTTCGGGGTCAACATTGGTGTAATAATTTTTTTCCAGCGGTTTATTAATCGGGAAAACGGTCAGTTCCATCGGGGTCAACGAGTCGCCAATGTAGGAATAATAAATATCCAGATAGACGGAATCAATTTTGCCGCCGACCAAATTGTCAATGTTTTGAAATCCGATGGAGGGATAAAATTGGCAGGCGAAACCGGCGTTGAGCGTGCCGAAAGTCGGGTCGTAATATTCACCGAGCGTGCCGCTGATGGTTTTTGCGTAAATGGCGTCCGTTTTCACGGTTTGCAAAGAAACCGGAATGGTATCCCTGCGAGTTTCGATTATATCTTCATCCGGCAAAATGCTGTTCCCGATTTCCGAAATTGCCGAATCTTCGCAGGCAAAATAAATCAAGGAGGTTAAAAGACCGAAAAAAAAAAGTTTTGTTTTCATCCCTATTACAGTTATGTGTGAAAAATTAAATTATATTTAAGTAAACGAGAAAATGAAGTTAACTTGTTTACCCGTCAACTCGTCAACTCGTTTACTTGTTCGGAAAGTAGCCTATCATAAAACGTATCAAAGGCGTCAATATAAGTATCCCCCGATTGGAAAGGAAGAAAAAGCGCGTTTTTTTTATGCTGCGCATATTCGATGAGAGCAGGATTTACGTTAAGACTTCCGGCGATAATCCCATCGGAAAACTTCATCGCCAATTTACTTAAAGCAACAAAATCGGGATTGTTCCGAATTTCTTCGACGTCATTTTGAGTAATCCCTTCGATTTGCACTTTTTTAGCGAAGTCGTCCCGCAAAGGGCGTTTGAACTCGTCGTCGTAGAGAGAATAAATAACCTTTACGTTTTTAAAACAGGGGTCGCCTTTGTAATATGTTTTGATATACAGCGGCGCTAAAGCCGTCATCCACCCGTGGCAGTGTACCAAATCGGGAATCCAGCGCAGTTTTTTAATGGTTTCCATCACCCCGCGAACATAAAAAATGCTGCGTTCGTCGTTATCTTCATATGCCTCGCCGTTTTCGTCGTGCAGCAAGGCTTTGCGGTGGAAAAAATCTTCGTTGTCGATAAAATAAATTTGCATTCTGGCTGCTTGTATGGAAGCAACTTTAATAACTAAAGGATGATCGGATTCATTAACAATCAGGTTCATTCCCGAAAGCCTGATTACTTCGTGCAATTGATTGCGGCGTTCGTTAATGCACCCGAATTTCGGCATGAAAGTGCGGATTTCTTTTCCCCTGTCATGAATTCCCTGCGGAAGTTTTCTCGCAATTAACGACATCTCGGTATCGTTAACATAAGGAGATATTTCCGTAGTTATAAACAATATTTTTTTTGCAACCATTTTAAAGTTTCTTATCACATTTCTGTGGGAAATCAGGGACAAAGGTAATAAAAAAATCAGACCTACCAACACGCCTTTTCGATTTTTCCTTGCATTATTCAAAAATTCGCCTTACTTTTGAGGTCGTATAACGCGAAAATCTTAACCAAAAACCGAACCGACTATGAAGCCTAATTATCTCAAAAAATCAATCCTGTATTTTGTGGTTTTATCAACTTGTATTGCCCATCCGGCGCATCCCTACGGGGAAACCGGCGAGATGGACGTGCGAGCGTTGGCGCTGGGAAATGTCAAAGCATTGAGTTGGGGTGTGTTGAACCCGTCTTGTTTGGCTTTCAAGGGGCAAAAAGAACTCGGAGCAGCTGTTTACAGTCGTTTCGGGATGAAAGAATTAAGCGCCTCAGGGATTTATGCTTTGCTTCCCAACCGAGCAATTGACGTCGGCGTTCTCCTGTCTGCCTACGGTTACGAAGATTACCGCCTCTTGCAGGGGCAGGTGAATTTGGCAAAAAAACTGTCGCCCGCGTCTTTCTCAATCGGCGTAAATTTAAGTTGTATCCATGAAAGTTCGATATTGGAGGCGGAAAGTAAACGCTATTTTTCTGCCGCCGTCGGATGGTTTTACCGCATCAGCGAATTGTTTGAAGCGGCTTTTGTTGCGGAAAACCTTTTGCGCACGAGCGGCGTGTTGCCTGTGGTTTGCAATTTGGGGATTCGTTATTTGCTATTGCCCGACTGTTTTGTTTTGATTGAAACCGGCTATGATTTCAAGGAAGACCCTGTTTTGAAAACCGGCGTCGAGTATGAAATTGCCGCTCAATTCTCCGTCCGCGCAGGCTTCGGAACGCGACCGAAAACGCCTTCGCTGGGTTTTGCCTACGCCGGAAACCGATGGAAAACGGAGGTTGCCTTCCTGCTCCATCCCGTTTTGGGATTATCGAGCGCCATCGGGGCGGCTTGTTTTTTCTGAACAACAGATTGTTTGCCATTATAAGTATGCATGAAAAATAAAATGATATTTTTCCGGATTACTTCACCGCTTCTCCGTGTCTTCGCTGTGTAATTTATTGATAACACAGCGTTACACGGAGACAAATACAAAATATAAAATAACTATGAACCGATTATGAACATTGAATTACCTATGAAACCAATCCTCACCCTCGCCTTGGCGCTTACGACCGCCGTTTTAACCGCCCAACCCCATCCCGACAACACCGCATGGATGCAATACATAGAAGAACTCGCCGCCTCAGACGAACGCGACGAAAACGACGCAGAACAACTATTCGACGAACTCTCGCACCTGAGCAATCATCCGTTCAACCTGCACGCCGTCGCCAAAAAAGACTTGGAACGCCTCCCGTTCCTCTCTGACATCCAAATCGAAAACCTGCTGCATTACCTTCACAAGTATAGTCCGCTGGTGGATATTTACGAATTAAAAAATGTGGAAACGCTGGATATGCAAACCATTGCCCGCCTTTTGCCGTTCGTCTGTATCGGCAATTCCGCCGAAAGCCCCGACCCCAGACGCAACAACATTTTCCGGCGCGGCAAACGGGAAATAATGATACGCTCGGATTACACCCTGCAACAAAAAGCCGGTTACCGCATCGCCGCGCCGGAGGAAATCGCCGCCCATCCCAACAAGCATTATCTCGGCGAACCCTATTACCTTTCCCTGCGCTACGGCTTTAACGCGCAAGATATTCAATGGGGTTTCGCCGCCGAAAAAGACGCCGGCGAGCCGTTTTGGAACAGCCGCCACAAAGGTTTCGACCATTACGCTTTCAATGTGAACCTGAAAAATCGCGGGATGCTGGACAACCTGCACATCGGCGACTACCGCCTTTCGTTCGGACAGGGTTTGGTGATGAATACAAACTTCTCGCCCGGAAAAATGGCGCTCATCACCCGCGCGGGACAGGCGAGCGAAGGCATAAAACGGCACGCATCCACGAACGAAACCGGTTTTTTTCGCGGAATCGCCGCCGTTTTGAAATTCAACCACCTGCAACTCGCCCTGTTTTATTCCCATCGAAAGCGCGACGCCAACGCCGACTCCGCCGTGATTCGCTCTTTCAAAACCGACGGCTACCACCGCATTCCGAGCGACGTTGACAAGCGGGGAACTGTCGCCGTCAACATGGGCGGCGCGCGCGTCAGTCGAGAAAATGAATCGCTCAAGCTTGGTTTGACGGTCGTTTACTATACTTTCGGCGGCAAACGCTTCAATCCCGACCCGAAACCGTATCTGTTGTTCCGGATGCGGGAAAAAAACCACTTCAATGCCGGCGCGGACTACGGTTTCAAAACCAAACGCCTTTCCTTCACCGGCGAAACGGCTGTGGACGCCGCCGGAAAATGGGCGACGGTGAATAATTTGGCGCTCAACCCTGCGGCGGCGGTCGGCTTAACGTTTTCTTACCGCAATTACGCCCGCGATTATAACGCATTTTATGCCAAAGCGTTTTCGGAAGCCTCCGGTGTTGGGAATGAAACGGGTTTTTACGCGGGCGTCAAGTTGCAGCCCTTTTCCAGTTGGGAATTGTCGGCTTATGTCGACTGTTTCCGCTTCCCTTGGTTGCGATACGGGGTCGACGCGCCCTCTTCCGGAGTGGACGGTTTGGCGCAAATTGCTTACCAACCGCGCGAAAACCTGCAATTGCAGTTGCGATACAAGTATCGTGAAAAAGAAAAAAACGCCGTCGACGAAAACGACAACCGCCGACATGTTTCGCCCTACCGGCAGCAGCGCGGGCAGTTCCGCATTGATTATTTTTCCGACGCTTGGGCGTTGAAAATGCAAGCCGATTACCATTTTTACGCCGACGGTTCGCCGTCCGAAACCGGTTGGGCGTTGACGCAAACGGTCGGTTTTGCGCCCGACCCGTCCGCATTTCGCATCGACGGCGGCGCAAGTTATTTTCATACCGACGGGTGGAACAGCCGCATCAACATTTATGAGAAGCACGTTCTTTATGCCTTTTATTATCCGGTTTTGTACGGGGCGGGGCTGCGTTTTCATGCGCTTGTCAAGTGGAAAATCGCCGCGTCGCTAACGGTTTATTTTAAGGCGGCGCATACGCGGTATTTCGACCGAGATGTGATTTCTTCGGGCTTGGAGGAAATACGCGGGCGCGACAAAACGGATGTTTGTTGCTTGCTGCGGTGTGTGTTTTGATGGACGCGCGGGGTGGGGGAGAGGCGCCGACGATTAAATAATAAAAAAAATTTAGAAAAAATAACGGTAAATAAAAAAAATTACATACTTTTGTTCCGTTTTTTCATAGTTTTAATTGACGTCCTCCTATCCGGTTTGCAGAGCGGTTGAGGGAGGACGTTTTTTCACAAAAAAACCGCCCGATATAATTTCGGGCGGTTTTTTTTCATACATTAGTTAATCGTTTTATTTACTTAAATATTTGCGGGAGCAAAGGTAGGGCGAGTCGGTAGTATCTGCAATACCATGTTTGCGGTATTTTTTATTGCTGTCGTCTTGTGCTTGGTTCTGGTAGTTGTCGGCGAGTATCAGGTAATTGTCGACAAGTGTCAGGTAATCATCGGCGAGTGTCGGGTAATCGTCGTCAAGTATCAGGTAATCGTCGGCGAGTATCAGGTAGTCGTCGACAAGTGTCAGGTAATCGTCGGCGAGTATCGGGTAGTCGTCGGCAAGTATCAGGTAATTGTCGGCAAGTATCAGGTAGTCGTCGGCGAGTATCAGGTAGTTGTCGACAAGTGTCAGGTAGTCGTCGGCGAGTATCAGGTAGTCATCGGCAAGTGTCGGGTAGTCGTCGACAAGTGTCAGGTAATCATCGGCAAGTATCAGGTAGTCGTCGGCAAGTGTCTGGTAGTCGTCGAAAAAAATATTTTTATCAAAAAAATAATACGAATAAATATAATAATTGGTATTTTATTGCGTTTATTAATATGTGTTAACTGCTAAAATCATCATAAGATGAAAATATCTCAAAGTAATCATTTGAACATGTTGAAAGCCGTATTAATGCATTTCGATGGGAATGTGTCGGCGTGGACGGGGATTAGCGTTGTATCGGCGGGCGTTACCGCCTTGAAGGTTACGATTACGGATATTATTGCGACAGCAACCAAACAGAGCGAAAATAACCCCGTTGGATACACCGCCGCCAAAGAACACGCCCGCGAGAAATTGGAACATTTGGTTTATCAAACCGCCTTGCGCGTAAGAAGTTATGCAAACATGGCGGGCGATGAGGTGCTGTTGGAAACCATGCATTTTTCGCGTTCTTTTCTCGATGATTTGGGGATAAATAACTTCTTGACGCGCAGCCGAGTTGTAGTAGACGCTTGTGTTGCCAACCTCTCCAAACTCGGCGACTATCAGATAACCCAAGAAACCGTCGCCGACCTGCAACAGCGCATCGACCAAACCGCCCAACTCTACGCCCAACGCGATACCGTCGTCGACCAACGAATGGAAGCCACCGCCCGCCTCAAAAAACTTTTCGCGCAAGCCCGCAAACAGCTCAAAGTTCTTGACGACCTCGTCGAAGCGTATATCGAGGACGACGCTTTTGTGGCTACTTACTTTAATGCTCGCAGAATTCACGATGTTCACGGAAGAAAAAACCAAGAGAACATTAAAAACTAAGAACTAATGCGCTTCGCACAACGCTTAGTTCTTATTTTTTCATAAATATATTGGTGTATTATCAAATATTTACTTACATTTGCCCCATATTTTAATTAATTAATTAAATTTTTGTGTTATGAAGAAGAAATTTTTATTATTTGCCCTTGTGGCATTCGGTTTTTTTACTGCGGCGAATGCCGCGAAATACCAGTATGAGATTGGTAATATTATCTACACTTTTGAGTTCAACGAAGAACCTCCTTTCGAGGTAACAGTTATCCAAGCGGATTGTTCAGCCGGCGGAATACTCAGTTGGGATGTTGTGGATTTGTCCACTGGACAAACAATGCAGCAACGCGTGGAAGCTGAGGTACAGGCTGCAGCTGAAGAAGAAGCGGCCAGGAAGGCGGCAGAAGAAGCGGCAGAAGCAGCGGCAAGGGCAGAAGCAGCGGCAAGGGCAGAAGCTGAAGAAGCAGCGGCAAGGGCAGCAACGGCAGAAGCAGCGGCAAGGTTAGCAGCGGCAGAAGCAACGGCAAGGGCAGAAGCAGCGGCAAGGGTAGAAGCGGCAGAAGCAGCGGCAAGGGCAGAAGCGGCAGAAGCGGCAGAAGCAGCGGCAAGGGCAGAAGCGGCAGAAGCGGCGGCAAGGGCAGAAGCGGCAAGGGCAGCAGCGGCAGAAGCAGCGGCAAGGGCAGAAGCGGCAGAAGCGGCGGCAAGGGCAGAAGCGGCAGAAGCAGCGGCAAGGGCAGAAGCGGCAAAAGCGGCGGCAAGGGCAGAAGCGGCAGAAGCAGCGGCAAGGGCAGAAGCGGCAGAAGCAGCGGCAAGGGCAGCAGCGGCAGAAGCAGCGGCAAGGGCAGCAGCGGCAGAAGCAGCGGCAAGGGCAGCAGCGGACGCGGCAAGTAATGCAGCAGAAGAATTGGCAGAAAAAGCGGCCAGGAGGGCAGCAGCGGAAGCCTCAAATAGATGACGTTGTTACTCCACTGTCATTAAAGCAATAAAAAAACCGTGAAACTTCACGGTTTTTTTTAACCCCGTCATCCCGCGCCTCGCGTGGGATCCCCTGAAGGAATGACTGCGCCTTGCAGGGGATTGCGGGTCAAACCCGCAATGACGGTTTTTTAGTTCTTAACTTTTAATGCTCAAAATTTATATCTCATGCAAAAAAAATTATTATTAGCCGCCATCACCATAGCGGCATTTTTTTATCTAAATCTTTCCGGCTGCAAAGCCGACGAGGAAACCATTTCCCCCCGCCTGCACGCGGCGCGGGAAACCCTCCAAGACAGCATTGTTTTTTACGCCCGCGCCATGACGGGAAACGTCAATTTGACCCAACTCGACAGCGGATGCCCCGTGAAATACTATTTTTCGTGGCGGGACGGCGAAACGATGAACCTGCAAATCCGCAACTTCAAAGTGGGAAAAATGCCGCTCATCTCGTTTTCCATCGACCTGAAATTTATGGAGTTGAACGATTGGGAAAAAGACGAATACGCGGGCGAGGGTTGGATTAAATTCACTGGCAGCGGGGGAATCAGCACGGTGAACGGCGCCGAAAACGACGGGAACGGAATCGTAACCGGCTATTTCAACGCCAACACAAAGGATATGGAGTTTGTAACCGATTTCAATGTCATGACCGTTACGCTCGACGTTTATCGCCAGCCGGTAGATTTTGGGCGCATGGATACTTATGAGGAGGACGTTGCTCGATATGAGTTACAAGTTACGAGTTACAAGTTACAAGTCGGGTTTCATAACTTGTAACTCGTAACTTGTAACTATTACCCCATGCCCAAAAGAACAAAACTACTCGCCTGTGTGTGCGCAATGCTTGCCGCGCCGCTGTCGGCAATAGAAAAAGACACGGTAAATCTCTCCGAAGTGATTGTAATTGCTCCGCAAACGCTGCGCCCCGTCAAGCTTTCGCCCATTCCAACAAGGGTACTCGGCGGCAAGGCGATGCTTGACGCGGGACATGCCGACCTGCAACAAGTCTTGGAACAGGAAACGCCCGGACTGAATATCCGCAAAACCGGCTTCGGCAACGAAATTAACGTGCAGGGACTCGACGCTCGGCACGTTCTTTTTTTGATTGACGGCGAGCGGATGACCGGCGATATGGCGGGCAACCTCGACTACGAACGTTTTAACCTCCATGCCGTCGACCGCATCGAGATTGTGAAAGGCGCAGGCAGCGCATTTTACGGTTCGCGGGCTTCCGGCGCCGTCGTCAACCTGATTACGAAAAAACCCGCGCAGCCGCTCACGGTGGACGCTGGCGTGCGCTACGCGCAAATGAACGAGCGGAACTATCCCGCTCCGCACAAAAAAGATTTCCTGTATATGTATGAAAAAAACGCCGACCGCCCTAACCTGCAAAGTTGGGTCTCGGCGGGGGTGAAAGTCGGGGCGTTTGCTTCGCAAACCGACGTGTGGTACGCCGAAAGCGACGCTTTTAATCTCTACCAAAAGGCGGGCGATAAAAAGGTATATACCCGCGAAGCGAATCCTTTTTTGGACGAAGACGTTGAAATTGTTAGCGAGTTGGCGCGTCCGCCGATGGGCGTTGATGGCGGGGAACATATTTCCGCTTCGCAAAAACTGTTTTTCGAGCCTTCGGCAAATCTGAAAATACAACTCTACGCGACTACTTTCTTCAAGAATACTTACGATATGGCGCAGGACTTGGTTTTTACGCAGTCGCGGGATTTTACCGGCGGCGCGAAAGTTACTTACGACCTGAAACCCCGCCTCAGCCTGACCGCCGCCGTCCATGCCGACCGTTACAATCGCTACAAACGGCACGAGCGGCGCGACGAACGGAAAACGGTCTATAAAAGCCGCATCTTGCAGCCCCGAATTGCCTTGACCGGTCGCTATTTCAGCGGACACGACCTGACGCTCGGCGCGGAACACTTTACGGACGAACTGACCAGCGACCGTTTCGTGAACCGCAAAATGACTTCGCGAACGCTCAAGGAAACCGAATATTTCTTGCAGGACGAATGGACGGCGAGCGACCGCTGGATGCTGGCGGCGGGCGTTCGCGGCGTTTTTTCAAAGCCGTTCGGATGGATGTGGGCGCCTAAGTTGGCGGTGAAATATGCGCCGTCCGGACGGTGGAACTTTCGCGCGGGCTTTGCGGCGGGATACCGCTTGCCGTCGATTAAGGAACTGTTTTTCAACTGGAATCATTTAGCCATGTTCGTGATTAAAGGCAACGAATTTCTGCGTCCGGAAACGAACCGTTATGTTTCGCTTGGCGCGGAATATTCCGACAGTCGCTTTTTTGTCAACGCCAACTTTTACGGCAACTTCTTTCGCGACAAGATAGAAGGCGTGTGGCGGATATACGATATGCAGTACAACTTTGAATATACCAATCTGGGATGGCAAAACCTGCGGGGCGGCGAAGCGTTGGCGCGGTGGCAGGCTTTGGATTGCTTCATGCTGAACGTTTCGTATGCTTATGTCGACGTCGGCGAACCGGGCGGCGTGTGCATCAACACCGCTTCGCCACACGCGGCGACGGGCGGCTTGGAATATCGCTATCGCCGGAAAAACTACGCGCTCGCCGCCGGTTTCTCCGCCTCATACATGGGGCGCAAACGTTTCGATGTGCAAGACCGCGTCTATGTGGAAAAGGACGGGCGAAGCCGCGACGCTTGGTTTCGGTGCGACCTGCCCGCTTACACGCTTTGCAACTTCACCCTCTCGCAAACCTTTCGCAACTTGAAAATAACGGCGGGGGTAAATAATATTTTTAACTACCGTCCCGAAACGTTGGGGGCGGGGGTGACGGCATTCAGCATTCCCGCTACCGCCGGAGTTCGCGCGTATGTGCAATTACAAATTACGATGATGAAACCATCAATTATCAATTATTTATTCGTTTTGCTGGCAATGGTTTCATGTGTGAAATACGACGCGGAGCCTTTCACGGGCAAAATCATGCCCCGCGTTACCGGTTACAGTTCCGGCGTAACCGACGACTGGATTTATTTCAACTTGCGCACGGGGGAGGTTTTTAATAAACACGCGCCCAATGAAGACATTCGAGAGGGTGAACAGTTCAACCGCACGGATTGGGATTTGGCTTTCTGCGGCTATCATATGCGCACCAACAGCGGCACGAGCGGCGGCGGACAGGGCGGCGCCATCGACTTGGGCTACGGCGATTACGACCGCTGGAAAACCGCCGCACAACTTCCCGCAAATGCCGAGTGGATAACGGATACCGATACGGACGTGTACGTTACTTATTCGCAAATCGACTGGTATCGCTATCTGCTGGGAAACCACCTGAATGTCGATGATAACCCATGGTTTAACCCCAATAGCGGACCGGCGCGTAAACTCACGAGCGCCAACCGGAAATTGGAAGAGGCGATGTCGCTTGCCGGTCCTCCGATGTCCTACACACCGTCGTATCACACCTACGTTGTGCGCACTGCCGACGGGCTGCGGTATTTTAAGCTGCAGGTCGTGAACTGGTACAATGCCGATAGCGAAATCGACGCTACCGGCGGGGAGTTGAGTTATTATTGCGATGGGTTGGATTGAATGTGCCGATGATTTATAAATAAAAATGCCGCCAGTCGGAAAATTTATGTACCTTTGCCCGTCTTTTGCAGCGAGTGCAAAACATTAAGGTAAATGTTAATATTCCACACCATTTTAATTCTGTAATCATGTCCGAGTTCAAACTTTTTTATAAGAAGGATAATACGGTGAAAATTTGCCGCAGCATCGAATTTATCAAACAAATCCCGGAAAACGACATATTATGGATCGACCTCAACGACGTGGACGAAGCCACTGAAAACCAATTGGAAGATTATCTGAAAATTTACATTCAGGAAGAAGAAGAAATGATCGAAATCGAAACCTCTTCCCGATATATCGAAACGCGCGACACGCTGGTTGTGAACACCAACTTCCTTTTAGGTACTTACGACAAAAATCCGGTTTCTTTCATCTTGAAAAACAATATCCTCATCTCCGTCAGAAACGAGGATTTGAGTTCTTTTACCGAAACGGTGAAAAAAATATTTGCCAATCCGCACAATTTCACGTCCGGCTACCATATTTTCCTCGCCCTGCTCGAAACCCGAATCGAATTCGACGCCGATATGATTGAGGAAATTACGATGGAAATTACCAACATGAGTAACAGCATTCAGGACGCGGACGAAGACGCTTTGTTAGAAATCAAAAACTTACAGGAAAAAACCATGATGTTTCGCGAAAACATCATCGACAAGCAACGCGCCGTGTCCAGCATGTTGCGCAGTAGCCTTGTCCCCCGCGAATTGCACGCAAAACTGACCATCTTAATCAAGGACATTAATTCCCTGCTGGAACATATCCGATTCAGTTTCGACCGTTTGGACTACTTGCAAGATACGTTTCTCGGTTTGTTGAACATACAGCAAAACAAGATTATCAAAATATTTACGATTATATCGGTCATCTTCATGCCGCCAACCCTGATTGCAAGCATCTACGGAATGAACTTCGACGTGATGCCCGAACTGCACTGGAAATGGGGTTATGCGTTTTCATACTTTTTGATGGCGGTGTTTATCGCGGCGTTCTTGCTGTATTTTAGGAAAAAGAAATATTTATGAATAAGTTACGAGTTATGAGTTACAAGTAAATTTGTTCACTCGTAACTTGTAACTACACAAAAAAACATTCATCATGAAAAAGAACATTTTTATTTTAGCAACATCGGCAGTTTTGTTAGTTTCCTGCGGTAAAGGAAAAACGAACGAATTTACATCGGCTTCTGGCTTGCAGGCTTCCCGGTTTGAAACAACTTTGGACGACGGCAAAACAACCACGCATTTGTACGCAATCAAAAATGCAAACGGCATGGAAGTTTGCGTTACCAACATCGGCGCGCGCATTGTTTCCATTTGGACGCCCGATCAATCGGGGAATTTCAGGGACGTCGTACTCGGTTTCGACAATATTCAGCCCTATATTCCGGTTAAAACCCTTTTCGGAGCCATCGTCGGTCGTTACGCCAACCGCATCGCCGACGGGAAAATGACGCTCAGCAACCGCGCTACTTACCGCCTCAAGGCAAACGACGGGGAAAATATCCTGCACGGAGGCGTGCGCGGTTTTCATGCTCGCTATTTCAATATCGAACAACAGGACAGCGCGACGCTGATTTGCCGCTACCTTTCCAAAAACGGCGAGGAAGGTTTTCCCGGCGACATGCGGGTTACCGTAACCTATTCCCTTTCCGGCGACAACGCGCTTCGCATTGATTACGAAGCGGAAGCCAATCAATCGACAGTGGTGAATTTGACGAATTATTCGTATTTTAACCTGTCGGGCGACCCGAACAATACGATTCTTGACCATTCGCTTTTTGTGGATGCCGACAGTTATACGCCGACAAACAGCGAACTAATCCCGACCGGAGTCATTGCAAAAGTAAACGGCACGCCGATGGATTTCACAACGCCGAAAATTGTCGGTGAACGAATTGACGACACAACTTTTGAAGCCCTGAAATTCGGACAAGGCTACGACCACAATTACGTGTTGAACCATTCCGGCGATGTCAACCGCTTAGCCGCCAAATTAGTTTCGCCGACCACCGGGATTGCCTTGGAAGTGTACACGACCGAACCGGGATTGCTGGTCTATACGGGAAATTCTCTGGACGGTACGGACGTTGGCAAAAACGGGATTGCTTACCGTTCCAGAACCGCCGTCTGCTTGGCGACTCAACATTTCCCCAATTCGCCAAATATTCCCTCTTTTCCGACTACGGAACTCTTTCCCGGCAACGTTTATCACACGCAAACGATTTATAAATTTATGGTGGAATAATCTCTGTTCGTGCGCACGTTTACGCGAAACGTACCCACGTTTTTGGGCAAACAAATCTCATTTTCCCGCCCGGCAAATGGCTTTTCTCATCTTGGAAGCGATATATAAAAAGCCGGGCGTAAATTGACAGCGATATCCGAATGAAGATAAAAACAAAGGTATATTTTTCGCATCGTCCGCTTTATGATACGTACAAACGGAAAGCGTAACGGAGGGTACATCGGCAAGCAGTTGCCTCGCGCCGTAGAGTGCGGATAATTCGGCGCCTTCAATATCCATTTTAATAAAAAGATTTTCCTGTTCTTTCCCTTTCATAAAAGAATCCAGGGTAATGCAGCGATCATCATTTTTGTCGCTTACATATTTATATACAAATTCTACTTTTTCTTTCCAAGGGGCAAAGGTCATTTGGAGCGGTTCGATCCACTCTTCTTCACATTCAAATACATATACTTTTTTTACGTATTCGATGGTGTCCAGAGCAAAAATACCTTCTGCCGCGCCAATATCCAAAAGCGTTTTTCCGGTTAGTTCGTCATAGGATTTCACGTATCGGTGGGCGCTTTCGGGGTCTTGTTCGATTAGCAGCCCTCGATATGTATACCTCACACGCATATTATCCCACTCGCGGGGGAAATACAGTTTTTTTCCGTTGTGATACACATACGAAATACCCCCCCCCTATTTTCACTAAAAACCTTAATATCAGCGTGTTTATACCTCACAGAAGTCTTGAAAGGATAGAAAGTAACTCCATGCCTGCCGACAAATCGAAAAGCGTCGTAATAATCATTGCGGGGATAAAACGGGCTGAAAACATATACCCAAATTCCATTACACCAAGAAGATATATTTCTTAGATTGAATAACGTTTTCCCTAAAAAGGCGTCATATATTTTCGCCCTGAGTGTGGGCGGTATATATTTGCGGTATAATTTAACTATCATGGTAGGTTTATTTTAATGTTCATAATTTTCTTAAGCAATCCAGAGCAAACCGCTATACGTAATTCTCTGGATTGCTTCACCGCTACGCGGTTCGTAATGACGTGTACGATGTGCCTACAAACTATCCCCAAAATCCTCCTTAAACTTGGCAATCAATTTCTGGGGCCAGTCCGAAACCGGTTCCAAGCGTCCCATGAAGAAACGCAGCACCGGCGGCTCATACACAAACCGCAGTCCGCCGATAAGTTCCCGATTTTCGTTCAACCACATAAGGCGGTCTATCACATATTTGATTTGCGAAAGCGTAAACACACGGCGAGGCACAGCCAAACGAAGCAGTTCCATATCGGCATACGTTTCGTTACCGTATTCATCGCGCTGGTTCGACAGCGAGCCGCGTTCCATCCCGCGAACGCCCGAAATCAGGAAAAACGCCGCAGCAAAAGCTCCCGCGATATATTCCTTTTGATCAAGGTGTGTGCAAATATCCCGCGTATTAACGTGGGCGCCAAGCACGCCCGGCGGCGTTATCATCGGCACGCCCTGTTCCGAAGCGGAATTAACCAGATATTTGATAAAATCGGGACTTTGGCTGATGATGGTTTCGTCGAGCGTTTCGTACAAACCGACGGCAATGGCTTCGATTTCGCGCACCGACATGCCGCCGTAGGTCAGGAAGCCCTCAAAAAGCGGTATCAGCGGTTCCATTTCACGATAAATTTTATCGTTGTCGGTACAGATACCCCCGCCCCGCGAAGAACTGAGTTTGCGGGCGGAAAAATACACAATATCAGCCATTCCGGTCATGATTTGTATGATTTCGCCCATCGAATATTCGGCAAATTCAGGTTCGCGCTGTTTCACTAAATACGCATTTTCGCCGAGCAGGCTCGCATCAAGCACAAGGCGAATGCCGTATTTATCGGCAATGGCTTTCACATCCCGCAAATTTTGTATCGAAAACGGCTGTCCGCCAATCAGGTTGGTAGAGGCTTCCATGCGTATAAATGGAATATTGGAAACGCCCTCTTTGACGATGGTTTCTTCCAGTTTTTCGATATTCATATTCCCTTTGAACGGATGCGAAGACGTGGTTTTATAAGCCTCGTCGTAAAGCAACTCCACAATCCGCCCGCCATACTGGGTGATGTGCGCCAGCGTCGTCGTAAAATGGTAGTTCATCGGGATAAGGCTACCCTTTTTGATGTAAGCGCAAGCAATGATGTTTTCGGCGGCACGCCCCTGATGCACGGGCAAGAGGTATTTTTTGCCCAGCACATCTTTCACCGCTTTTTGCATACGGATAAAACTTTGCGAACCGGCGTAGGCATCGTCAGCCTGCATCATGGCGGCAAGCTGATTGTCGCTCATGGCATTGACGCCGCTGTCGGTAATCATATCCAGAAAAATATCGGTAGTTTGCAGACCAAACGTGTTGAAACCGCCTTCATAAAGGGCTTCCAAACGTCGTTCGATAGGAACTAAATGCAGTTTTTGTACGATACGTACTTTGTGGAGTTCCAACGGAATATCTTCCCCGTTGTAAAATTTAATTTTTACGGGATTTTCTTTGCTCATAGATTACTTTGTGGCTACTTTATGGCTGCTTTCTCCCAATATAATCAACGCTTTATCTAAAATTGTCGAGTCGTCTAAAGTAACGATGCCGCCCTCAGGTCCCGGCTCAATATGGATACCGGCTTTATTTTCCGTACTATGGTTTACATTGCCGAAATAATTTATCACGGTTTCTACCGACAAACCCAATTCCGTAGCGATTTGGCGGATGCTGCCTTCGGGAAGGCTGTCTTTGATTCGACGAAGTTCATTAAATGTTATCGTTTTCATAGATTTAATAATTAAAATGTTAAGAGTGTGAAAGATAAATTATAAAATTTTTATTCTGGATTGCTTCAGGCTTCGCCTTCGCAATGACGTGCAAACCACAGCCATCACAAGCGATGAAGCAATCCAGAAAAGAATAATATGAACATTTACTTAAACCGGTGCTAATGTACGGCAAAAATAAATACCCTCCAACTATTTTCTCATAAATTAATCGGGATAAAAATAATTATGCCTGAAAGAAAAATTTAACTAATTGGTTATTAAATAGTAATAAAACCGTTAAATATCCGCCGAATACCCCGCAAAGGAAATTAGAGGCTCGTTGGGAAAAAAGGGGAATGGCACCGTTTCGTTCCACTTCCAACCATTTACAGCGAACGAATTGATACAGCCGGTAAACCGAATATCCCGTCAAAGAGCCGACAAGCGCGCCGGCTACAACATCCGAAATAAAATGTACGCCGAGATAAATCCGCGAATAGGCATTCAGCATGGCAAAAAGGAGTATTATAACTGTGTATAACCGATTTCGGAAAAGAAATAAGGTGAAAACTGCAAACCCGAAACTATTGGTTGCGTGTCCGGATATGAAACCGTATAATCCGCCCCTGTAATCCAGCACTGTTTTTACAAGATGCTCAAAATCGGGATGATGCGTAGGTCGGAAACGGTGAAAAAACGGCTTGAAAAAACCGGAAGAAATTTGGTCGCAAAGCAAAACAAGCAAACTGATTGCCAACAGAATACAAACTATTTCTTTCGATTTTTGTTTATAACAGAAAATGAATATAAAACACAAATAAAAAAGCGCCCACGTCCACATATAAGAATACAGGTAGAAAAAATTATCCAAAAACGCCGATTCGCTTCCATTCAGTTGGAAAAAAAGCGTTTTCTCAAATTGGAGTTCTTTTTCAAGCATAATGTTTTTCGTTAATCTCGCGAACCGCAGGCTGCCGTTTCGTAGTGGCTTTTATTGTTTTCATTTCTAACGTTTTTTTCAACTTCTTGATTTCTTTTTCCTGATTAAGGATGGTCGTGAGCAAAGCATTCAACTCTTCATTTTCGATTGTAGCGGGAAACTGGCTTTCTACGCGGTTGATAAAATCGCTCAGGACATTCATATAATTGTTGAAAGCATCGTAAGCGTTTTCGTAGGGACTGTATACGCTTGGGGCGGGAAATAGTTTGGTACTCATAAAGTTAAAGTGATCGCTCGCTTGCAGGTAATCCCAGTCTTGCAGGATGCGCCGGTCGCTCGTCAGGCGAACGCGCTCCCCGATTTCGTATAATTTGGCAATGGCTTCTTGCTGTAACACATTACCTTTCCAAGGGTTAACGTCTTTTTCCTCGCCCGTCCACGAGCAAGGATAAGGGACTACCAATTCACCTACCGGTTTCAGCATGTTGGTCGCTTCCGAAGGCGTAGAAAATCCGATCCCTTTGGCTAAAGCGAAGCGTGGAATTGCTTTGAAAAACTCAAAAATGCCGGTTTCGGCAGGCTGTAAACTGCCGAGTACTTCGTAATTCAATCCGATATTGAACAATTGTTCCTGTTCGGGCGCAGAAGCGATCCAATTCACTAATTTATCGGAAACCAAAGGATATTCATGCCAGTCGTAATTTGAAAAACGGAACGAAATATCATCGCTGTATTTCATGTTGCGCACAAGTAGCCGTAATTTGGGAGAGGCTGCGGAAGCGTATAAATAATTTGGGCTTTTCCATCCCAAAACGTGTTTCGCGCCTTCGGTCATCATCGTTTTGTAGCCCATCGCATAGACCAACTCGGCGATTTCATCGGAATAAATTAATTCGGTATTGCGGAAAACCTGTGGCGTTTGCCCAAAGAGGAGTTGTATTTTTTCGGAATGTTTACGGACTTGATTTTGAAACTCTTCCGGGTCTTCCAATGATGCGAGGGAATGATTGTAAGTTTCCGCCAGAAACTCAACACAGCCGGTTTTTGCCAATTCCTTGAAACCGTCGATTGCTTCGGGGACGTATATTTCCAATTGTTCCAAAGCAATTCCCGAAATGGAAAACGCCGCTTTGAATTTTCCCTTGTATTCCCTGATTAAATCCAGCAACATTGCATTGGCGGGAAGATACGAACGGTCGGCAATTCCGCGTATAATATCCTCGTTGGAAAAATCGTCGTAATAATAGTGATCGCTTCCGATGTCGAAAAAACGGTAACGCTTTAATCTAAAAGGTTGGTGGATTTGGAAATAGAAGCAAATGGTTTTCATGGGTAAAACGTTTTTCGTTCAAGCGAAAAAGAAAGAAAGACGGAAAAAATCAACGGTTACAAACACCGCAACGATCGTCCGATTTTCAGCGTGGTTGTTGATTTGATACCGTTCAGGCGACAAAGATTTTGCACGCTTGTTCCGTATCTCATGGCAATCGTCGACAACGTATCGCCGTTTCTCACTTTGTGATATTTTCCCCCTTTACCGCCGTAACTTTTAGATGTAAAATATCTACCCTTGCTTTTCAGTTGTTTGTATTGCGTGTAAAAATCAACGTTGAAGTAATTGTTTCCGGAGCGGGATTTATTAAAAGTGTAGTAATCGTCGTAAGTACAGAAATAAGTGAAGTCTATAATATCCGAAGGGTCAATGGCTTGACCCAAAAAGCGAAATTCAAAATGAAGATGAGAACCGGTTGAACGCCCGGTGTTACCGCCCAAGGCAACGGGTTGTCCCGCTTCTACGTTTTCGTCAATGTCAACCAAAAAATCGGATAAATGTCCGTATACGGTTTCCAAACCATTGGGATGCCTGATTACCAAGTAGTTGCCGTAACCACCCCTTTCGTAAGAACAAACCCTGACTTTTCCCTCGAATGCGGCAAAAATGGTATCGCCTACCTGAAGTTTAATATCCACGCCATAATGAAATCTGCGCCAGCGGGGACCGTAAGGAGATGTTACCCTTCCGGCAATCGGCATGACAAAAGAGGAAACATCTATTTTGAAAGATTCCGGCACATTCGCGTCGGAATATATTTTTAAAAATTCGTTATTCCATGCGCCTTCGTATAATTCGTCCGCCGGAAAGTCATTCGCTTCTTCTTCCAGTTCCCGCGCCAGAAGCAGCGAATCTATAATTAGCGTCTCGTTTTTGGTCGGCACTCTATCGGCTACCAAATTTCGGCGCTCGCTATTTCTTTTTATTTCGTCCCAAATCGGCTCATTTTTCTTTCCTTGTACTACGTTTGATGAAAAAATCAAAATCAAAAACAAAACCCCTGTAAAAACTAACCTGTTAAATTTCAATATTTTACTCATTTTTTCTTGTTTTTTTACCAGCACGTTATTTCAACTTCCGCTCCAATGATATAAATTATTGGAGGTGAAAATTTTCACCGCGCAAAGATAATACAATTATTCTTAAAAAACCAAATATTTAATGTTAAAAAAATTAACAAAATCAATGATGTTTTACTGCATCAAGCCTCAAAAAGATAAAAAGGAGGATGGTAAAAGCGCAAATGGAAGAACCTCCATAGCTGAAAAACGGTAAAGGAATACCGATTACCGGCATAATACCAATCACCATCCCGATATTGACGGCAAGATGAAATGTAAGTATCGAAGCCACCGAATAGCCGTAAATCCTGCTGAATGGCGAGCGTTGCCTTTCCGCAAGAAAAACCAGCCTGATTATCAAAGTCAAAAACATCAATAATACAATTGTGGTGCCAAAAAAACCTCTCTCCTCGCCGATTGTACAAAAAATAAAATCGGTATCCTGTTCGGGAACGTATTTTAATTTGGTTTGCGTTCCGTTCAAATAGCCTTTCCCGAAAAATCCGCCCGAACCAATGGCTATCTTGGATTGATTGACATTATATCCTGCGCCGCCGGGGTCGTCAATCATACCCAAAGCCACTTTGACGCGCGTTTGCTGGTAGGGTTCCAACACTTCGTTGAAAACATAATCCACCGAATACAAATAAATAATTGAGAATAAGGCAAAAAGAATGACATACAAATATCGTGAAGCCCTGAACCGGATGTAATTTACCAAAACAACGAGAATGGTAAGAATTAAAATGCCCAGAGTAACTCGGCACAAATTAAATTCCACAAAAAACGAGGCGACGACGCTGAGTGACAACAGTCCCCCAAAAAAGTAAACAATAACTTTTGAAGTCGGACGCCCTTTTTTATAACTAAACAGCATGATGAAAACGAAAAGGAGCGTCAAAACCAAGTTAACATACTCGCTCAAAGGCGTTATACCCCAATAAAGTTCATCCAATTTAAGGGCGACCAAAAAATATAAAATGGTACAAATACCCATAAAAATAATCGTTCCGGGCATTCCTTCGCGATACAGCACAATGAAAAAAGCTAAAAAAACCAAGGCGGAACCCGTTTCTTTTTGCAGCAAAATCAAACACAAGGGCAAAAAAATCAAGAACAATGCGCCCCAAAAATTTCTCGGTCTCATCAAATCGAACCGATACCCGTTCATAAATCGAGCAAGCGCCAAAGCCGTCGCAAACTTAGCAAACTCAGCGGGTTGCAGGCGAAACGACCCCATAACCAACCACGAACGCGAACCTTTTATATCGGGGGCGACAAAAATAGTTAGAACTAACAGGAAAATCAGGAAAATATAAGTCCAGTAGGCAAAAATGTCGTAAAAATTATTTTCAATCAGCAGCAGCGAAAAGCCTATCGCTACGGAAAGAGTAATCCAAACCATCTGTACACCGGCGCGTCCCGACAAGTCGAAAATCGAACCGTGGTCGAAATCGTAGCCTGCCGCATAAATAGTGAACCAACCGGAAACGACCATCAGAACATAAATGGAGACGGTTGTCCAGTCCAAACTATTCCATATCCTGTTTTTGAGGTAAACCATTTCTTAAAATTACTGTGTTTTTTAAACTTTCTTCCATCCATTTGTCCGCTTCGGCAATCTCTCCGTTCAAGTATTTTTCCAACATCAATCTTGCGATGGGAAGCGCATTTGTGGCGCCAAAACCGCCGTTTTCGACCAAAACGGAAATTGCCACTTTCGGATCGTCTTTCGGAGCGAACGCCATAAAAATGGAGTGGTCTTTCCCTTTATTTTGAGCGGTTCCGGTTTTCCCGCACACTTCAACATTCGGGAGATTTACCCTGTAACAAGTTCCGCCGGTTACTGCTTTGCGCATCCCGTCTATAACCGCTCCATAATGTTGGGAAGCAATCCCTGTATATCTCCTGTTTACATAAGCTGTATCCAAATTCATATCCCGGATTTTTTTCACCACATGCGGCGTGTAATAATATCCTCTGTTGGCGATAGTTGCCGCTAAATTACAGATTTGCAAGGGCGTTTCTTCTATTTCCCCCTGCCCGATTGAAATTGAAATAACCGTAAACGGATTCCATCGGGAATAAATTTTGCTGTAAAACCGTCCGTTAGGAATTCGTCCCCGCTTTTCATCGGGCAAATCCACTCCCAAAGGATAGCCAAACCCTTGACTCACCATCAAATCGCGCCATCTATCCATCGCATTTTCAATCGAACCGTATTTTTTACTTTCCAGCATGGTTTTCAATCCCCAACAAAAATAGGAATTGCAGGAAGTTCCGAGTGCGTCGACCAAAGCCAAAGGCGAACCGTGCGGGTGGCATTTCGGGCGACCTCCGCCGGGCGGCCATCCATAGTAGCAGGAATAAGCCGTTGTGGGCTGAATAATCTCTTCTTCCAAAAAAGCCAATGCTTGTGCCGGTTTGAAAGTTGAACCGGGCGGATAGGTTCCATTCAACGCCCTGTTTATCAAAGGCGTATAAATATCTTTTGTGAGGCTGTTAAAATTCTCGCCGAATTGCCGCCCTACGAGAATAGAGGGGTCGTAAGTGGGTGAAGAAACCATGCATAAAACCTCGCCGGTTTTCGGCTCTATCATGATGATACTTCCTAACTTGTTGGACATCAGCATTTCGCCGTATACTTGCAAGTCAATGTCAATCGAAAGCGTCAGGTCTTTTCCCGGAATCGGGTCTTGGTCATGGGTTCCTTCGTCGTATTTTCCTTTGATGCGCCCATGAGCGTCGCGCAGCAAAATTTCCACGCCTTTCGTTCCCCGCAAATAAGTTTCGTAATGTTTTTCAACGCCCGTTTTTCCGATATAATCGCCGCGAACATAATAATTGTCGTCCGCCAAGTTTTGTTTGTCGGCTTCGGCAATATATCCCAAAACATGGGCGGCATTGGGATAATTGTATTTCCTAATGGTTTTGTTTTGCAAATAAAATCCGGGAAATTTATAGATGGATTCTTGAAAAATACCGTATTCTTTAATACCTAATTGAGTGAGAAGAGTTTGCGGCGTATAAGAAGAATAGCCCGGATTTAATTTCCGGTTTTTCATATCGTTCCATTTTTTTTTGAAATACTCCTTACTAATATTAACGGCGCGACAAAGAGCTAAGGTATCGAATTCTTTGGTTTCCCTGACGACAACCATCACATCGTATGACTGCTGATTGTAAACCAACAGTTTATTATTCCGGTCGTATATCACACCCCGGGGCGGATACTGTTTCTTATTCAGAAACGCATTGGAATTCGCCCACTCCTTATAATTATTATCAAGTACTTGTAATGCAAAAAGTTGTATGATATAAACCAAACCCAAAATACAGATGCCATAGACGATGACCATTTTTCTTCTTTCGGCGTCGAAATTTTCTCTACTCATTACTCATTCTTTGAATCCCTTGACATTTATACTTTCAATAGCACAAATAAGCAAAACCGTCAAAATAAAACTGCCCAAAATCCGCAATATCAATCTTAGAGGATCAAACAAAGTAAACGACTCTATTAAATGCAAAATCACAACATGAATTAAAGTCATTGTTCCGACATAACGCACAAACATGAAATTTGCCAATGTCTGAAACGACGGCACATAATCTTCATAAATATCTCTTGATGCAAATAGTTTTAATAAATAAAACCTTAAAAATCCGACAATTACCATCACCGACATGTTCAAACCCAACGTAGAACCAAACAGGTCGATAACCAAACCCATTAACGCCGACAGCACCAGCACGATATTTCGGTTCATTTTAACCGGCAACCGCAAGGTAAAATCAAGATACACAAAAGACGTGGCAACGCCAAACACATGGATATTGTTGAACAACCACACCTGCAATAATACAAGGAGAATAAACAAAAGGAATTGCCAAATTGCCATTTTACTCATCGTTTTCTCCTTTCTCAATATTTAATTGCTCTTCTTTCGCTGCGTTTGTTACAATCAACACTTCGCTTAACGCGCTGAAGTTAGTAAATAGCCTTATTTTCAACGAATTATAGTTATCTCCTTTTTTCTTAAAAGTATCTTCCACCGTTCCCACAAGCACGCCTTCCGGGAAAATCGTAGAAAATCCGCTGGTTATAATCGTATCGCCGATGTTGAAATCCGCATGTTGCGGCACCTCTTTCAGGGAAATATAGCGAGAATCCTTTCCGTCCCACGATAAAGTTCCGAAATAATCCGTGCCTTTGATTTTACAACTCGGTTGATATTTAGGATTTAAAATCGGTATTACTCTTGCAAAATGAGGCGAAACGTTCACTACAACCCCCACAATTCCATTCGACGACAGGACGCCCATATCTTCTTTCAATCCGGCTAAAGCGCCCTTATTCAGGGTAATATAATTATTTCCCATTCGCGAAATTTGATTATTCACAACTTGCGCCTGAATAAAATCGAAAGCATTCAAATAAACGCTTTCATGTTTACGCGCATCCATTGGATAAACAAGCTCCGATAAAGTTTCCACTTCTTTTTTATAATCCCTCACTTCATGCTCAAGCACGGCAATTCGCTGCATAAGATCGGAATTAATCGTTTTCAAATTCATGTACGATTCAACGCTGTTGGAAACCATATAAACCTTGCCTGCCATTTCCTGAAAAGCCGACAAATATTTGCTCCTCTGAAACTCATTATTATATATGAGTAAATAAAAAGAACAAAAAGCCAGCAAAGAAAACAGCAGCCAATGGATATTTTTTAGGATGAAAAGGACTAAATTTCTCAATTTATCGTATCAGGAAGTTAAATTTATTAATATTTTTCAAAGCCACACCCGTTCCTTTGGCTACCGCGTGAAGCGGATCGTCGGCAATATGGAACGGAATATTAATCTTATCCGTTAATCGCCTGTCCAATCCTTTCAACAATGCGCCGCCGCCGGCAAGATAAATTCCGTTACGAACAATATCGGCATACAATTCGGGAGGCGTACTTTCCAAAGCAGCCAAAACAGCCATTTCTATTTTGGAAACGGATTTATCAATGCAATGGGCGATTTCCTGATAGGAAACGGGAACTTCCATCGGTAAAGCCGTCATCCGGTTGGGACCATATACAACGTAATCTTCTGGGGGGTCGTCGAGGTGAACCAACGCCGATCCGACATTGATTTTAATCAATTCAGCCGATCGTTCGCCGATGCGCATGTTATGCTGGCGTCCCATGTATTCGATAATATCCTGCGTCAAATCGTCGCCCGCAATGCGGATGGATTTATTTGAAACAATGCCGCCCAAAGAAATAATCGCAATTTCGGTCGTCCCTCCACCTATATCCACCACCATGTTTCCGTCCGGCGCCTCAACGTCCAATCCGATGCCCATGGCGGCAGCCATCGGCTCATAAATCATATAGACGTCCCGCCCGCCGGCATGTTCCGCCGAGTCGCGAACGGCGCGGATTTCCACTTCCGTACTTCCCGAAGGAATACAGACCACAATTCTCAACGAAGGCGAGAAAAAGTTGTTTTTACTACTCACCATTTTAATTAAGCCGCGTATCATTTGTTCGGCGGCATTAAAATCGGCTATCACTCCATCGCGGAGCGGACGAATCGTTTTGATTTTTGTCGGCGTTTTACCTTCCATCTGCTGCGCCTTTTTGCCGATAGCCAAAATTCTATCGCTACGGTCGTCCAAAGCCACAACAGACGGCTCATCAACTACAATTTTACCATTGCTGATGATAATTGTATTTGCCGTCCCTAAATCCATTGCAATTTCTTGCGTAAAAGTAAATAATCCCATAATAATATTTTTAATGTTTGAAATGGCGAATTCCGGTCATCATCATCGCCATATTATGAGTGTCACAATATTCTATTGATAAATTATCCTTAATGGAGCCTCCGGGCTGAATAACAGCCGTAATTCCCTCATTGCCTGCGATTTCAACGCAATCGGGGAATGGAAAAAAAGCGTCGGAAGCCAAAACGGCTCCTTTTAAATTAAAGCCAAAGGATTTTGCTTTTCCAATGGCTTGTTTGAGCGCATCAACACGGGAAGTTTGTCCCGTCCCGCTTGCGCAAAGTTGTTTGTTTTTCGCCAAAACAATGGCATTGGATTTGGTATGTTTCACCAATTTATTGGCAAACAACAAATCGTTTATTTCATCGCTTTCGGGCGCTTTTCGCGTGGCGGTTTTCAAATCGGCTGCTGTTTGGATACTCAGGTCTTTATCCTGCGCCAGCACTCCGTTCAACAACGAACGGAATTGAAGTTTTGCCTGCGGATTGTTTTTTTGAATAAGAATAATCCGGTTCTTTTTTTGCATCAGGATTTCCAAAGCAACCGTATCGTAATCGGGAGCGATAATTACTTCAAAGAAAATTTTGTTAATTTCTTCCGCCGACTCTTTGTCAATGGGCGTATTGCAAATCAAAATACCCCCGAAAGCTGAAACCGGATCAGCAGCCAAAGCCGCTTTCCACGCATCTTTTACCGTCGAACGGGAAGCAATTCCGCACGCATTGTTGTGTTTCAGCACGGCGAAAGTCAGCTCGTCAAATTCCGAAATAAGGGAAACGGCGGCTTCGATGTCCAATAAATTATTGTAAGAAATTTCTTTTCCTTGTAATTGTTCAAACAAGGCTTCAAAATCGCCGTAGAAAATTCCCTTTTGATGGGGATTTTCCCCATAACGCAGAATTTTGGCATTCTCTTCGGCAAAGCGGAAATACGAACTTTCGCCTGCATCGAAATAATTAAATATCGCCGTATCATAGCTGGAAGAAACCGCAAAAGCCTCTTTGGCAAACCATTTGCGCTCTTCGAGGGTAGAAATCGCCCCGTTTTCCGACAAAAGATTGTCCAACGGAGTATATTGATCTTTGGAGGCAATAATAATTACATCTTTAAAATTTTTGGCAGCCGCCCTAATCAGGGAAATGCCGCCTATATCTATTTTTTCGATGATTTCTTCTTCTCCGGCATCCGAAGCGAGGGTTTCGCGGAAAGGATACAAATCGACAATCACCAAATCAATATCGGGAATGTCGTATTGTGCGGTTTGTTGGCGGTCGGATTCGTTTTCCCGGCGGCTCAAAATACCGCCGAATATTTTGGGATGTAAGGTTTTGACCCGTCCGCCCAAAATTGAAGGATAGCCTGTCAGATCTTCGACCGAAGTGCAGGGGTAGCCCAACGATTCGATAAATTCTTTTGTACCTCCGGTGGAAAAGAACGTAACATCCGCGTCATTTAGTTTTTTTAATATGCCATCCAAGCTATCTTTATGAAAGACAGAGATTAAAGCATTCTTAATTCTTTTCGGATCCGACATCTGTTAACCTAAATTTAACACTAAATTTAATTTCGATTGCAAAATTAAACATTTAGTTTGAAATAACAAAACAAAAACAAAGTTAATCAGGGAGAAGCGCGGAAAATAAAAAAACTCGTCGGTTATCAACAATCGTGGAACAAACTTCATTATCATTGAGTATTCAGACATTATTGAATATTATGACTTTCTGCGCGAACCGCGAATCGGTGAAGCAATCCAGAGAATTACGCAGCGGTTTGCTCTGGATTGCTTCAGGCTTTGCATCTCCTAAAAAATAAATCCTGTTAATTTGTCGCTCCGAGAGAGCAACCGTTTGCCGAAATGTCAGTTCCGATTAATCGGCATATTTTTTGCAAATACTTACACAAAGAAAACATTTAAAACTAAAATATTATATGAGTACACAAAATCAACAAAAGCAAACCGGTCATATCGGCGTTACGACCGAAAACATTTTCCCGATTATCAAAAAGTTTTTGTACAGCGACCACGAAATATTCCTTCGCGAATTGGTTTCCAACGCGGTCGACGCCACCCAAAAACTGAAAACCCTTGCCTCTGTCGGCGAATTTAAAAGCGAAACCGGCGATTTGGCAGTTCACGTCAGTTTGGACGAGAAGAACAAAACGCTGAAAATTTCCGATCGGGGCGTCGGCATGACAGCCGAAGAAATTGAAAAATACATCAACCAAATCGCTTTTTCAAGCGCCAACGATTTCCTCGACAAATACAAGAAAGACGCCAATTCGATTATCGGTCATTTCGGGTTGGGTTTTTACTCGGCTTTTATGGTGTCGAAAAAAGTGGAAATTATCACCAAATCGTGGAAAGACGGCGCTTCGGCAATGAAATGGGAATGCGACGGATCGCCCGAATACACGATGACCGAAACAGAAAAAGACGATTGGGGAACCGACATTATCCTGTATATTGACGATGAAAACAAAGAATTTCTCGAAAAATCAAAAATCGAATTTTTACTGAAAAAATATTGTCGTTTCTTGCCCGTCCCCATTGTCTTCGGCAAAAAAACCGAATGGAAAGACGGCAAATCCGGCGAAACCGGCGAAGACAACATCATTAATGACGCCAACCCCGCGTGGACGCGCAAACCGGCTGAACTGACCGACGAGGATTACATCAAATTTTACAGAGAATTGTATCCTTTCGGCGACGACCCGCTGTTTTGGATTCACCTCAATGTGGATTATCCCTTCAATCTCACGGGCATCCTCTATTTCCCGAAAGTGAAAAGCGGCATTGAATTGCAAAAAAACAAAATCCAACTCTACTGCAATCAGGTGTATGTTACCGACTCGGTGGAAGGGATTGTTCCCGAATTTCTTACGCTCCTGCACGGGGTTATCGACTCGCCGGATATTCCTTTGAACGTTTCCCGTTCCTACCTGCAAAGCGACGGCAATGTGAAGAAAATATCCACTTACATCACCAAAAAAGTGGCTGACCGATTGGATGAAATTTTCAAAAACGACCGGACGCAGTTTGAAGAAAAATGGGATAGCCTGAAAATTTTTATCGAATTCGGCATCATCACCGATGAAAAATTCTACGAAAAAGCATCCGAATTTGTGCTGCTCAAAGACGTGGAAGATAAATTTTATACCCTGAACGAATACAAATCCCTGATTGAAGCCGACCAAACCGACAAAGACGGCAACGTGATTTACCTCTACACAACCGGCAAAGACGAACAATACGCCTATATCGCCGAAGCCAAAGAGAAGGGTTACAGCGTATTGGTGATGGACGGACAGTTGGATGTGCATTTCGTCAACAAACTGGAACAGCATTTTGAAAAATCGCGTTTCGTCCGCGTGGACAGCGACATAATCGACAATTTAATCAAGAAAAGCGACAGTCAGGAAGTTAAAATGACCGACGAAGAACGCAACGCTTTGGTCGAACTGTTCAAATCGGCGATTTCGCCTGTCGAAAAAACCGATTTTATTGTTGGTTTTGAACATTTGGGCGAAAAGGGAAATCCCGTAACCATTACCCAAAACGAGTTTATGCGCCGCATGAAAGAAATGGCGGAAATGCAAGGCGGCATGAGCTTTTACGGCGACATGTCCGCATCCTACAATTTGACGGTCAATTTGGATTATCCTTTGGTTAAACAAGCGATTGAGGATAAGGAAAATTCAAAAGACACGATCGGACAAATGGTCGATTTGGCGCTGTTGGCAAACGGCTTGCTGAAAGGCGAAGCCCTGAGTAAATTCGTGAAGCGCAGTTTGGATATGATAAACAAGTAAAATGTGGTATATATTTATCAGGGTAAAAAAACGGGGCTACCGAAAAGGCAACCCCGTTTTTTATATTTAAAGAAAGATAGATTTACACGTTATTTTCAAAGCGGATATTCGTCAAAAGCAAACAAAACGGTCGATAAATACCTTTCGCCCGTATCGGGGAGAATAGCGACAATCGTTTTGCCGTCGTTACCCTTGCGTTTCGCCACTTGAACGGCGGCGTAAGCGGCAGCGCCGGAAGAAATTCCGACCAGCAAGCCTTCCTGCTTTGCCAGTTCGCGACTGGTGCGGATTGCGTCGTCGTTGCCAACGGTAACAATTTCGTCCACCACAGCCGGATTGAAAGTTTTGGGAACAAATCCCGCGCCGATACCTTGTATTTTATGCGGTCCCGGTTTCCCGCCCGAAAGTACGGGCGAATCCGCCGGTTCCACCGCAATGATTTGTATTTTCGGGTTGTGCTTTTTCAATATTTCCCCAACTCCGCTAACCGTTCCGCCGGTTCCGACCCCTGAAACAAAAATGTCGATTTTCCCGTCGGTGTCCCTCAAGATTTCCTGCGCCGTCGTTTTTTTATGCACTTCCGGATTGGCAGGGTTTTCAAATTGTTGCAGCAATACGGCATTCGGATTGTTTTCTTTCAATTCGATGGCTTTCGCAATCGCGCCTTTCATACCGTCTGCGCCGGGCGTCAGCACCAAATTGGCGCCCAAAGCTTTCAGGAGGTTGCGGCGTTCGATGCTCATCGTTTCAGGCATCGTCAATGTCAGCCGGTAACCTTTGGAGGCGCTCACAAAAGCCAGCCCAATACCGGTATTACCGCTCGTAGGTTCAATAAGTTCGCTTCCTTGTTTGAGGACGCCTTTCACTTCGGCGTCTTCAATCATCGACAGGGCAATGCGGTCTTTCACGCTTGAAGCGGGGTTAAACGCCTCTATTTTCCCGATTACACGCGCTTTCAGCCCATGTGTTTTGTTAAAATTGGAGAACTCCAGCAACGGAGTATTTCCAATTAATTCCGTTAAATTTTTTGCAATTTTTGCCATTTCTTTATTCTTTATATTTTAGTTTAATTAGAAATTTTCGGAACAAAAGTAATATTTTTTTGCGATATAAGCAATACCATAAATGAGGTATTTTGGGATTGGATTTGTTGCGCTTGCGATGGTGCGAGCGCGGGATGACGGGAACAGCAGGCGCAAAAAAGGCGAAGCAGTGAAGCAATCCAGATTGCGTTATGGTTTTCTCTGGATTGCTTCAGGCTTCGCCTTCGCAATGACGGCGATTCATAACCGTCGGGCTTAATTATTTAACAACTTTCACCACCTCATGAGTTTTCCCCGCAAACTTCAAGATATAAACGCCTTTCGGCAGGTGCGTTGTCGGAATAGAAGTTGTACCGGAGGCGTTCAGGACATATTCGCCGAGTTTTTGTCCCGCCGCGCCGTAAACGGATACGGAAGTTGTTCCCGCCGGATAGGCGAGCAGGAAACGGTCGCCTTGATTGGAAACTTTCACTGCGTCGGCATTCTTTACGACGGTAATTGCGGTGTTAGTATCCACCCAATCGGCATCACCCTGTTTGATTTGCAAGGTGAGATTGCAGGCGCGGGAAGCGATGTAAATATTGGCGCTACGCCCGGAAACGCCCTCAGGTAGCGTCTCGACGGTAACCGGAATAGAAACGGTCGTTTCCGTTTCGGGATAATATGCAGGATTTTCCATAGAAATCCAGTCGGGAAGTTCTTCCAACCGCCATGATTCGGCTTTCCAATAGGTATTGATTACAAAATCTTTCGTACCGCCGGCGTTGGGCGCTTCATACCGATTGTCGTCCGCGTGCAGGAAAGGAAACGCAGCATTCATCCCGAATATAAAAGAAGTGTACCAACCAAATACATCCGAGACAGGCATGAATTCCGATTTGTCCGCCATTTCAAAAACTACATAAGCGGAAGGCTCGTCTAAAATGTGATCGTCGTACTGTGCCAACACATTAACATTGTCCGTAAAGCCCGACAGCACGGCAACAAAAGCGTCCTTTATTTCAATATCGGTATCGGTTTCGCGCCCGTCGTCGCCAATTGCCTTGAATGTGAACGCGGCTGTAGTAACGCCGTCTTCATTGGTTGGAAACGGAATATCCGCTCCCATAAGGGTAGAAACCGCAATTGTATCCTGCGGCACGTCATTATCATCCACGCGGATAAGTTCTAACTTCAATTCCGTATCGGGAATTTCCGTATAAAGCAAATGCACATAGAAAGTGTCGAAAACGTATGGGGCGAGCGGTTTTGCAAAATATTCGCCCACGCCTTTAAAAGGATAGCCGTAGGCTTCCAAATAATTTGAGGAAAACAGCGAGTTTCCACCACCGTCCATTGTTCCGGAAATATTTTTTTGCAAATCATAATTTCCCACGCTGTAACGCTTGATACTTCCGTCGGATAACTTATATTCGGCAGCCCCGCCGTAGGCTACCCGTCCCACTTTCTCCTCTTCGCCTTCTTCCGAAATAATACCCCATTGGAAAACGGAAACGATATCTCCCCGACGCGCGTTTAAGAGAGGCGCGGGATGGTTGGAATAAGGATAGGCAATTTCCGGATTTTCTTCCGCAACGGCAACAAAATCATCCGTTTTGGGAGAGTAAAACGCCCAGTCGACGGATTGAGTTGCGGTATTTTTGGCATACGCCCACCGCACCGGAATGTAAGCCGGATTGAGAATCGCATTTTCGGAACAATCGTTAAAATCCTTATCCAATCCCCAATAAAAAGAGCCTTCCGGTTTTGAATAAACCGCTTCGGGCTGCGGTATATTTACCTTTATTTCATCCAAAAAGGCAGATTCCCCCGTTCCGTTGTTTGCATAGCGAAAGGCAACTTTGACGGACTTTCCCACATAAGGCGACAGGTCGATGTTGAAAAAAAACCAGGACGTATTGTTGGATAAATAATTTTCAAGTTCCGCATCCGTATAACTCATCGCATCCTCATATACTTCCCAGATTTTAGTCCAGATTAAGCCATCGTCTTCCGAAATCAGGACTTCAATTTGTTCGTTATTTTGATCAAATACAAACTGTCCATCGCCTTCCGCTTCAAGATTGATCCGCACCCACGCCGGATTATAATTTAATCTAAAATTCAAATATTCGTCCTGTTTCGGGGTGAATGTCGACGTAATTAACCATTCATCCTGAGGTTGCATGGGGACTTCCGCCTCTTCATCAAAATAAAACTGAATACTTGCCATATAGTTTCCTGCATAAGGAAAGAAACCCATTTCTGTGTTCCCCATTACCTTCCATAGAAATGCGTCGGGGGTAGGGGGATCCATTTTGGAAAGATTTTCCCAACCGGCGGGCAGCCAGTTTTCCGTTTCGCCGTCCCATCCTTCAAAACCTTCGTAAAAGGTATCGGCGTTTGCCGCCGCTGCCAACGGGGCTTTTGCACGACCGGAGGACTTTAATGCGTGCGAAATTTTGTTTCGCAATGCTGTATTTGCCCGCGTCAACAGTTTTTTCACCCGTCCGTCCGTTAGTTCGACAATACGCAATTGGGCGCCGTTTTTCAATTCTTTGGCGTAAAGCGTTTGCCGTATATCCGTTTCCGAAATCGGTTTGATTGCCCGATTGGCAACAGCCTTTGCTTCTTTGTAATATTCCGGCTGTTTAGTCGGAAGCGTTTGAGCGTTTAGCTCAAATAAAACGGCTACGAGCGCCGTTAAGAACATCGTTTTTTTCATACTGTTATTTAAATATTCATATTATAACTTAGAAGAGTCGCCTCTTATTCATTTCAAAGAGAGCGAAAACCCGTTTCCGGAATTGGAAACGCTTGTAAAACGCAGTACCGACATGGATAATGTCCGGTCGGTTGCGACCGTATACGAACCGCCCGTTATTAAATCCGATATTTCCCCGAAACCCTCGATTTTACTTTTATAAACGCTGGCGTTCGTGTCTGCCGTGCCTTTGTCGACGAATATCACTTCGCCCGCTTTTTCCGGATTTTGCAATATTTCAAAATCAAAAGCGCCCTCATAGGGCTTGCCCATTTTGTTGACGCCGGTTCTGAACGAAAAGGTTTTTGACTTGCGATCCGATTTATATTTGAAAAAGAAATCGCCGAAATTTTCTTTATACACGGTTTTACATCCATCAACCACTTTGGCGTAAGCCGTTTGGAATGCGCCGTTCAAAGTCGAAGCGTCGAGCGTCCATTCCAAATCCCGATTGTTTTCGTCCAAAAAGAAAGCGAGGGGCGAAATGGCGGAGGTAATGCGTATATCCTTATTTTCAGCGGCATAGAGATAATTTTTGTCGTCGCTTAAATTGAAAACCTGAACCGCGACATTTCCCGCCTGAAACGGCTTTGCCAAACGTATCCCGTAGTTTGTTACCACGAAAGGCAATTTTTCTTTGTTCTCACCGGCATCGCTGCCGAAAGGAACGGCGTCGAATATACCAGACGACCCGCCCGACAGCGCAAACAGAGAATCGGCGGCAGCGGAAAGCATGAGGGGCAGAGCGCCTTTGCCGAATAAATTGGCGGACATTTCATCCTGCAAACGGAAATAGTCGTGCCCTGTTTGCCCTTCGGGTAAGCGATGCAGCCGAATATCCGTCCCCCGTTTTTTGCCTTTCAATGCGAACGTCGTGTCGGATGCACTGATGATTATAAATTCGTAATCGCCGCCCAGTCCTATTCCCAATCCATTTCCCAGCTTGGTGTTCGGGTCGGAAAAGAGGTGCAAAACATCAATGTAGGTATCGAATGTAAGCACGGGACCGGTGTCGTCAATTATGTTCCACGCCCCTTTCGATTCGGCGTATTCTGTCGTATATTCGTTTTTTGCGGCAACGACAGCCATTCCATCTCCGTTAAACCGGATTGGGAAAATAACGCCACGACTGTCGTTGGTCGGGAAATACTCCATAATCCAGCCGTTTTCGGCAGATACGAGCATTTCCTTAGCATCCTTAACAGCCTGATTTAAACGCACAGCCGCCGGTTCGTCAAACAAATCCTCTTCTGTTCTTACGCAAGAGGTTACAATAAAACAGCCGCACAGTAGCAAATATAAAAGGTGATATTTTTTCATCGTAAATATGTGTGAAAAATTAAGTTATGTTATGAGTAAACAAGTTGACAAGTACAACGAGTTACCCCCTTTTCTTGTTTACTCGTCTACTCATTATGCTTATAAGCGTTAATTTCTTCGTATCCTTCGGCGAGGGCTTCTTTAATTTTCAGCTGGCGTTCCGCCACATTGGCGCGTAGAGCGTCCAAATCCACGTCCCAAGATTCTTTCAGCCATTTGCGGCAAATTTCTATTTTCGTTTCAATGATTGCTTTCCCGTCCAAAGGGTCTGACACTTGCACCCCATCCCGATTGACACCGGGTTTGGCAGCCGCATCTTTCCAACTTTCCCACCACTCATCGGAGCGGACAATATAGTTGGCGATGATTTCCACAAAGTCTTCGCGGGGCTGGCTGCTCCCGTAAGGGGACGCAAATCCTAAGGAGGCGGCTTCCGAATCTGTGCGTTCCTGCCAGTAACTCACATCATAATAGCCTGCCGAAAAGGTTTCAAACTCTTTGGGAAATGTTTTTTTCTGATGCAGGATGTGGGCAAATTCGTGGTGCATGGTTTTGAAATAATATTCGTTTAGCAGGTCAATCCGGTTTGGATCCATTTGGTTACATTCATAGAGCGTAATTTTAATTCCGGCTTCGGCAGTACCCAATACCACCGTGTGCAGACGCGGATTATAAGCGCCCGAACCGATTAAATGAATGATGCGCGGTCCATACTGTTTCAGGAATTGCGGGTTTACGGCTTCTTTGTACACGTCGAACCACAGGTATTTTGACAGGATGGCTATTTGTTTGGCTTTATCCAAATCGGCGGGTATCAGGTTATAATCCGTACTCGAACCGGCGTCCTGCATCCGGTAACGAAAATCCAAATTATATGGTTTCAAATAGTTTTCTTCCAGCCATTTGTTAAAAGGATAAAATTCCGATTGGGTATTCGTCGCCGGCTCGTCTTCAAATATTGAGTCGGTAAAAGCGTCTTCAAATTTTATGCAGGATGAAAACAGGACGGACAGGCATGTTAGTAGCAGGATTTTGTTGTATTTTTTTGCTGTTGCTTTCATATGTACAGATATTTATTTTAGCTCTTAAAAACTCATTTTGGGCTGTAAAGGTAAGCATTGTTTTTTGAAAAACAATTTTGCTGTTAAAACGTTGTCATTGCGGGCGGAGCGAAGCCAAAACATCGCAGCCGTCATTGCGAAGGCGAAGCCTGAAGCAATGACGGCTACATAATTCAACCGCGCCTTGCAGAGGATTGCAAGTCTCCGATTCGCCCGCAATAACGGGCTTTTGATTGTCATTCAAAATAATTCAAAATCCGATACCCAGCCTCCTTTAAATAGGCTTCTTTTTTCATTTCTTTCACATCGTTTTGCATCATGTCTTCGATGAGCAGATTTAAGTCATATTCAGGTTGCCATGAAAGTTTTGTGCGGGCTTTTGTGGCGTCGCCGATAAGCAATTCCACTTCCGTAGGGCGGAAATATTTCGCATCAACCTTGACAACGGGCTTTCCAATTCTCTTTTTGACGGATTCCAGATACGGTTCGCCGATTTTTTTTACAAACAAATCATCCTCAATTTGCACTATTTTTCCGGTTTCATTCGCTCCTTCTCCCTGAAATTCAATGCTTAGCCCAATTTCCTGAAAGGCTTTCCCGATGAAATCGCGAATTGTTGTGGTAATGCCCGTCGCGATAACATAATCGTCGGGTGCATCCTGTTGCAAAATCAGATACATGGCTTTGACGTAATCTTTTGCATGACCCCAGTCACGCTTGCTGGAAAGATTGCCCATATACACCTCTTGCTGTATGCCCAACGCAATCCGGGCAACGGCTCGCGTTACCTTTCGGGTTACAAAAGTTTCGCCGCGCAGGGGCGATTCGTGATTGAAGAGTATTCCGTTGCAGGCAAACATGTTGTATGCTTCCCGATAATTGACCGTAATCCAGTAGGCATACATTTTGGCTACCGCATACGGGCTTCTCGGATAAAACGGAGTGGTTTCCTTTTGGGGAATTTCCTGCACCAGTCCGTACAGTTCCGATGTGGAAGCCTGATAAATCCGCGTTTTGCCCGTCAAACCCAGCAGGCGCACGGCTTCCAGCACACGCAACGTACCCAGTCCATCCACATTTGCCGTGTATTCGGGCGTATCAAAACTGACTTTTACGTGGCTCTGGGCAGCAAGATTATAGATTTCATCCGGTCGAATATCCCCGATTACCCGCGTAATATTCATCGAATCGGTCATATCCCCGTAGTGCAAAATCAAATTTCTGTTTTCCTGATGCGGGTCTTGATACAGATGGTCGATTCTGTCCGTATTGAATAGCGATGCCCGCCGTTTAATACCGTGAACCGTATATCCTTTTTTTACCAGAAACTCAGACAAATAAGCTCCGTCCTGTCCGGTAACTCCCGTAAGCAAAGCAACTTTTCCCATAATATAAACTCTTAGTTTTTAACTCTTAACTCCCCAAATACCACGCATACAATTTCCCCACCCCCTCTTCAACATCAATTTTATGTTTCCACCCCAACCGGTGCAATGTAGTCGGGTCGGTCAGCTTGCGCATTGTTCCGTCGGGTTTATCGGCGTTGAAAACAAATTCGCCTTGATAGCCGACCGTTTTTGCAATTAAATCCGCCAAATTGCGAATAGAAATATCTTTCCCCGTCCCGATATTAACGTGCGTATTCCTGATTTCTTTTCCCTGCGGCGTTAAATCCTTAAAATCAACATTTTCCATAATGAAAATGCAGGCGTCTGCCATTTCTTCGCTCCACAAAAACTCGCGTAAAGGCTTTCCGGTACCCCAGATTTCCACGCTGTTTTTTTTCACGCCGTATTTTTCCAATATGGCGGTTATGGCGTTTTCTCCGGCATTTCCGTCAACGCCTTCGATGGGCAAGCGGTTCAAATCTTTTTGAACCGCATCCAAATCGTTATCCATCAGTCTTTTCGCTAAATGGACTTTACGAAGAAGCGCAGGTAGGACGTGCGATTTTTCCAAATCGAAATTGTCATTTGGTCCATATAAATTTGTAGGCATAACGGCAATATAATTCGTACCGTATTGAAGATTATAGCTTTCGCAAAGTTTAATTCCGGCGATTTTGGCAATCGCGTAAGGTTCGTTCGTGTATTCGAGTGGCGAAGTCAACAAACAGTTTTCCGGCATCGGCTGGGGCGTTTCGCGGGGATAAATGCAGGTCGAACCCAAAAACAGCAACTTTTTCACGCCGTTCATCCAAGCGGCATGAATTACGTTGTTTTGGATTTGCAGGTTTTCGTAAATAAACTGCCCGCGCAAGGTATTGTTTGCCGCAATGCCGCCAACTTTTGCCGCCGCAAGCATGACATAATCGGGCTTTTCTTTTGCAAAAAAATCAAATACCGCCTGTTGATTGCTCAAATCCAATTCGCGATGGATTCTTAAAACAAAATTGTTATAATTTTTTGATTTTAAGTTTTTTAATATTGCGGAGCCTACCAAGCCATTGTGTCCCGCAATGAATATTTTTCCGTCTAACCGCATAGGAAGATAAGATTTTTATTTCCTGTAATATTTTAAATTATCCATATCAAAGCCGGAAATGAAGTCGTCAATTTTTTTCACTTCCGCTTCGGTGCAAGCAACGTACACTTCCGCAGAAACCCTGAACGCTTCGGGGTTTCGCTGCGTGTCCAGCAATAAAAGGTAACTCAAAATAATATGACCGGTGCAATCAACCAGCCGCCGCGCATGGAAATCAATGTATTCGTTGTTTTTCGTATCTGCCACTTTCGGTACAAGCCGTTCGTATATATCCACCAATTTTGCCAGTCGCGCTTTTAAGCCGGACAGTTCGGGAGCGGTAATTTCTTCCTGATAGACTTTCATTTGGGCAAGGTAAGCACCCGTCAGGACGTGGCGAATGGCAGCCACAACCTGCAACTGTGTGGTGCCTTCGTAAATATTGGTGATGCGGGCGTCGCGATAATAACGTTCGCAGGGATAGTCTTTCATAAAACCCGAACCGCCGTGGATTTGGACGCAGTCGTAAGCATTCTGGTTGGCATATTCCGTATTCATGGCTTTGCCAAGCGGGGTGAATGCGTCAGCCAGTTTTTTGTATTTTTTCAGTTCCTCTTTTTCTTCGGCGTCCAATTTGCGTTCTCTTTCAATGTCTTCCAATGTTTTGTACATATCCACAAAACGGGCGGTTTCGTAAAGAATTGCGCGAGAAGCGTCCAATTTAGCCTTGATATTGGCAATCATTTCATAGACGGCGGGAAATTCGATGATGGCTTTTCCGAACTGTTTGCGGTCTTTGGCGTAGGCGACGGCTTCGCGGTAAGCCGCTTCCGAAATACCGGTTGCCTGCGCCATGATGCCCAAGCGAGCGCCGTTCATCAGCGACATCACATATTTTATCAGTCCCAGTCGGCGGTTGCCGCAAAGTTGGGCTTTGGCGTTTTTGTAGGTCAATTCGCAAGTCGGCGAACCTTTGATGCCCATTTTGTTTTCAATACGGCGAACATTCACGCCGCCATCGCGTTTGTCGTAGATGAACATCGACAATCCGCGCCCGTCTTTCGTACCTTCTTCCGAACGTGCCAAAACCAAGTGAATGTCCGCGTCGCCGTTGGAAATAAAACGCTTAACACCGTTTAGCCGCCAGCAATTGCCGGCTTCGTCGAAAGTGGCTTTCAGCATCACCGCTTGCAGGTCGGAACCGGCGTCGGGTTCGGTCAAGTCCATCGACATGGTTTCGCCGGCGCACACGCGCGGAAGGAAAGCCCGACGTTGCGCTTCGTCACCGAATTCGTACAACGTTTCCGCGCAGTCCTGCAAAGCCCAAAGCGTGGCAAATCCCGCATCGGCGCGGGCAGCCATGTCGGCAGCCATGATAAAGGTTAATGTCGGAAAATTCAGTCCATTGTAGCGGCGAGGCATGGTAAGTCCCATCAAACCGCCTTGAACTGCCGCATTCAGGTTTTCAACCGTACCCGGAGCGTATTGCACGCGGTTGTTGGATAGGGTAGGACCGTGAGCGTCGACGGCTTCCGCATTCGGAGCAACCACATCGCCGGTAATTTCGCCGACAATTTCCATTACTTTTTCGTAACTGTCTATCGTGTCTTCAAAATTGAACGGCGCATAGTCGTATTTTTCCGCATCCGCGTAATTCCGTTCCCTCAATTCAACAATGCGTTTCATCAAGGGATGGTGCAAATGGTGTTTTAATGACGGATTGTCTAAATAAAAATTAGCCATGTTTTATTATTTACTGTTCTTTTTGTAATACTTAATCATCTTCGGGATAACGGTTTCCGCCTCCCCAACAATTACGTAATCGGCAATTGTATTGATCGGGGCGTTCGCGTCGTTATTGACGGAAATGATGATGGAAGAATCCTGCATCCCCGCCACATGCTGGATTTGCCCCGAAATACCACATGCAATGTAGAGTTTTGGGCGAACGGTAACGCCGGTCTGCCCAATCTGGCGCTCATGTTCCGTAAAACCGGCGTCCACAGCGGCACGCGAAGCGCCGACTTCTGCACCGACGGTTGCCGCCAACTGGTGCAACAACTCAAAATTTTCCTTAGAACCCATTCCGTATCCGCCCGCTACGATAATCGGAGCGGATTTAACGTTAATTTTCGACGATTCAATGTGGCGTTCAATGATGCCGACGGCAAAATCTTCGTCCGAAACATATTCGGAAGGATTGTGCGCAACGGTTTCGCCGCGATAGTTCGCGTCCCGTATCTCTTTTTTCATCACGCCTTCGCGCACGGTTGCCATCTGCGGGCGATTGTCGGGATTGACAATGGTTGCCACAATATTGCCCCCGAAAGCCGGACGAATTTGATAAAGCAAATTTTTGTAGGTTTTATTCTCCTTTTTTTCTTCGTGGTCGCCGATTTCCAACGCCGTGCAGTCGGCAGTTAACCCGCTGAATAGGGCGGAAGAAACGCGCGGACCTAAATCCCGACCCACGCCGGTTGCGCCCATGAGCGCGATTTGCGGTTTTTCTTCCTTGAAAAGTTTCACGAGAATGGCGGTGTGGGGTAGGGAAGTGTAGGGCGACAGGCGTTTGTCGTCAAACAGGTGAAGCCTGTCCACCCCGTAGGGAAAAACCTGCGTCCCGATTTGGTTCAATCCGCTGCCGGCAGCCACAGCCTCAAGTTTGCAATTCAGTTTGTCGGCAAGCGCACGCCCTTTGGTGAGGAGTTCGAGGCTGACGTCTTCCGTTTTGCCGTTTTCTATTTCCAGATAAACAAAAATATTGTTCATATATTATCCAATTGTGTGGTTGTTAATTAGCTCTACCATCAATTCCTCGATTTGCCCATCGGAATCGTCAAAAGCTTTGCTTTCTTTGGCTTGGAAAACGATGTTTTCGATTTTCTTTACCTTGGTCGGCGAACCCGAAAGCCCGCATTGTTGCGGATCGGCATTCACATCCGTCGCGCTCCATTCGCCTAATTTGAGGAAAGGTCGCTTATTCAGCAAATCCCCCAACTGAGCCGCCGCCGCTTCGGAAGCCGTTTGCGCATGTTTATATTTTTGGATCAGCATGGCGTTTCGCGGTCTGCAAGCCGGCGCTGAACCGTTTACGGTAATCAAAAGCGGCAATTTGCCCGCTACGATTTCAACGCCGTGTTCCAGCCGCCGTTTCACGGTTGCTTTCCCGTCGTTAACAGATTGGATTTCTTCGGCATACGTAATCTGGGGAATGCCTAATTTTTCCGCCACCTGCGGACCCACCTGCGCGGTATCGCCATCAATCGCCTGACGACCGGAAATAATAAGGTCGAAACGCCCGACTTTTTTAACCGCCATGTGAAGCGCATAACTCGTCGCCAAAGTATCCGCGCCCGCAAAAATCCTGTCCGTCAAGAGATAGCCGCCATCTGCGCCCCTGAATAATCCTTCGCGGATAATATCTGCGGCGCGGGGAGGTCCCATCGTCAGGATGGTTACCGTCGAATTGGGGTGGCTGTCTTTCAGGCGCAAAGCCTGTTCGAGGGCGTTTAAATCTTCGGGGTTGAAAATGGCGGGAAGAGCGGCGCGGTTCACCGTTCCGTCTTCTTTCATGGCGTCTTTTCCTACATTCCTTGTATCAGGCACTTGCTTTGCCAGTACAATAATTTTTAGACTCATTTTGAATAGTATTTTTAGAAAATTGCGGCTGCAAATGTAGCGTTTTATTGTTTACAAACAAATAAAACCGGAGAAAAACCGCACAAAATTGATGAAACTGCGCAAATATCGGTCGGGTTCAGGCGGCGGTTTTCATGGTACGTTCAGCGCTTTTATGTCCTGTATGCGGGATTGGCGGTCGAGGATAATCCCGTTTTCATCAATCAGATAAATGGTTGGTGTCCCCACGATGCCGTAGTTTTTTATGTTCTCGCCGTTGAAGCCTTTGAAATCACACCATTTGTCCGCCCAAGGGTAATCTTTGGAATGATATTCAAAAACTTCCCTGCTTTCGTCAGTCGAAATGGAAATCACGCGGGTTCCTTTTTTCGTCAGGTCGGGATAGCGCTTGGCGATTTCGGCAAGTTGTTTTACGCAGTGTTCGCACCCCGATTCGTAAAAAATAATCAGCGCATTGGTCGGCGTTTTGCTAAGCAGGGGCGCTTTGCCTCCGATTTTGATTTTGCTTTGCGCGATCGCCCGTCTCACCATGCCGCCTGTGGAGGCAATGCGCCCGGAAGTTTCCAGATAATTGACAATCATTTCTTCGGCTTTGTCCCATCCGTATTGTTCGCAGGCAAGTATCACGTCCTTTGCAAATCCTTCAAAAGCAGATTGTTGCGCGGTGCGTTGAAACATTTTTATCATCGCTTCGCCCCAGCCGGTTTCGTCGTCGAAAGCGTCGAAAGTAAACGACATGACGAACATCCAAATACCGCTGTTGAACAGCCGCGCCACATCCATTTTCTCTATTACATAATGTGTAAAATCGGCGCGCAGTTCTTTTTGTTCGCTTGGCAAATACATCTTGTCGCCGAACCCGCGCATGTAGTTCAGGATTTTTATGAAAAACGCCGCATACGAACTATCGCCGACCGATTTTTCACAAAACGCCGCATATGCCTCCTGCAAGGGCAGTATTTCCCGAAAAAACGAGAGCGGCAACGAATCCCTGTTTTGCGCGGCATGGTAGGCTTTATATATGGAGTCGGTTTTTTGGAAAATGGGCAAAAATTCGCGCTCGTAGCGGTTTAGGCGGTCGTTTTCCTCGCTGCCGGCATAAAAAATATTGTTTTTGCCCGGCACGGAATCTTCGCATGCGATGGAAAAATCTTCATTATTCACGATAAAATCAACGTTTCCGCTGCCGATTACCGCCCAACTTCCCCTGCCTGCGTAGCCTTTAAAATTTTCGGGAATGGCGAGCGTCGCCCGCCCCTCAAGGCTCATTACGCCGGTTTGCGCGGTGTCTTTCAAGATGCCGCGATTGAGGATGAATGCGTATTCTTTTCCGGCAAAGCGGGGGAAATGAATGTCAATGTTTTGTGCGGATATGCCGCCGCATACGCCGGCAAAAACGATTGCCGCAACGGCTTTAATGGATGGGTTCATGTTTTAAGTATGTGTGAAAAATAATATGAACTAATTATGGACATTTACTTTTTTATTCGTGATGATAAGGCTCATTCTTCAATATCGTCATTGCCCGATACAGTTGCTCGACAAAAACCAGTCGCACAAGTTGATGGGAAAACGTCATTTTCGACAAAGCGATTTTGTCGTGGGCGGCGTCGTAAACCTTTTGCGAAAAGCCATAAGCCCCTCCGATAACAAACACCAAGCGTTTCGGCGTCGCCTGCATTTTTTTTCGGATGTATTCGGCAAATTCGAGCGAAGTAAAAGCCGTGCCGCGCTCGTCGGACAAAACAACGAAATCGCTCGTTTGAAGCGACCTGAGAATCAATTCGCCCTCTTTCTCTTTCACTTGGTCGGCAGACAGGTTTTTCGTGTTTTTTATATCGCTAATCACCTCCGTTTCAAAGGGAAGGTAGTGTTTCAGCCGGGCGGTGTATTCATCCGTTCCTTTTCGGAGGAAATCTCGGTCGGTTTTTCCTACCGTTATCAGGTGAATTTTCATCGGTTTATGTTTTTATTTTATTGCCGCGAATGCACTGATTTTATTCGTGTCAATTCGTGCATTAGCGGCATAAATTAATCCTTTTAACAGGCGAGGAATGGTTGCAAATGTAGCAATTAATTTCTTATCTTTCAAATTCTTTTATTGCGGTGGGTACAATTAACCACGCCAAACTGCGTTTTAAACGACCGAGCCGTTACACGCGAATTGCGAAGCGGGAATAGGGAGTGCATTTTGCAGATGCCCTGCGTTATTTTGCTTGTTCTTTATGTTATATAGATCTTCATGTTATTTACCTTGTTTTCTAACTAAATGTTCATAATTTAATTTTTTACACATAACTGAATAAAAATATTAATTATATATGTTACAACAAAAATACAACTTCGGCGTAACCGGCGGTTTAATCCGGTCGGAACTGCGCATGATTTTACGTTCGCCCCGCCTCAGGCTGCAGGTCGTTTTGATGGGGATTTTGGTCGTCGCCGCGTTTTTTTATATGCTGTATGCTCCAAGCGGCATTTTGTCGCTCATGCCGTTTCTCTTTTTTCCGTATGGAATATTCGTCGTTGGGTTCATGGGAATCGCAATGGGGCAATGTTTTTTTATGGTGGAGTCGTCATTTTTCGATGAATCGGCGGCACGCAAAATCGCTCTGTTTGAAGTGTTGAAAAGCAAATATATTTTATACCGTTCCTATTCGCTGGCGGTAACGCTTTTGCTGCTGATTCCTGCATTTCACGGAAAAATAAGCGTTTTCATGCTGTTATCGCTGTTTTTCTACACAACGGGGGTGGTTTATTTTTTAATTTTTCAGCACCTTAATTTATAACAAGAAGTATTTCTACCTTTTCGACCGATGGATGTGGGGCGGGAAATGGCAGTCATGGCAAGCGACGGCGATTACGATGCTCGCGGTATTTCTGCCCGCCGTCCCGCCGTCGATACTCAACGGCATATTCGGGGAAACGGCTGCCGGAGGGTTTATGCTGGTTTCGGGCGCGGCGTTTACGTTTGGTTACAAATATTGGCTTGCGTGGACTTACAGGCGGTTCTTGCGGCGGGAATACGAAAACGAGGCGAATTAATTCGTTGCGTGAAAATTCGTGCAATTTGCGGGCAAGCCCCATTTCTACAGCGCCTGCTCCAAATCCGCAATCAAATCTTCGGCGTTTTCCAAACCCACCGACAGGCGGAAAATTCCTTCGCCTGCAAAAGCATTCCACGAATCCAACTGCTTTTGCGTGGAAAATTTAAACGTTGTTTTGAATAATTCCCGGCTGTCAAGGTAAAAAATCAACGAACGGTGATGCCCCAGCGATACGGCGTAATGGATAATTTTCAGATTTTCGGCAAGCCTCTGCGCAACCGCTTTCCCGTCGCCAACTTGAAAACCGATGATACCCGAAAAGTTTCTCATCTGCCGGCAAGCCAACTCGTATTGCGGATGCGAAGGCAGTCCGGGATAAATAACCTTTTTAACCTGCGGATGCTGTTCCAGAAAAGCGGCGATTTTCAGCGCATTCTCCTGATGCACCCGCATACGGAGCGGTAAAGTCGCCAAACCCCGCATAATCAGCCAAGCATTGAACGGGCTTAAGGTTCCGCCGAAGCGGACGGCGGTTTTCCGACGCAAAGCCGCAAGGTCGGTTTTGTTTCCAATGACAATGCCGCCCAAAGCATCGCCGTGTCCACAGGCATATTTTGTCAGAGAATGAATCACAAAATCGGCGCCCAGCGACAGGGGTTTCGTGGCGATGGGCGTGGCAAAAGTCGAATCGACGGCAAGTTTGGCATTCGCGCGGTGTGCAATTTCCGCCGTCGCCGCAATGTCGGTCAATCGGAGTAGAGGATTGCAGGGCGTTTCGACATACACCAGACGGGTGTTGGGTTTCAGGGCTGCCTGTACGGCTTCCGGGTCGGAAGTATCGACTTTGGTGATTTCGATGTGCAGAGCCGGTATCAACTCGTTGGTCAGTTCCGACAGGGCGGCGTAAGCCACATCGCTGACAACGGCATGGTCGCCGGCGCGAAGCAGATGAAAAAGCAGGGCTGAAATAGCGCCCATGCCGCTGGCAAAAGCCGTTGCCGCTTCGGCTTCTTCCAGCGCAGCCAGTTTTTCTTCCAGTTGGCGGATGGTGGGATTGCCCCAGCGGGTGTAAATCCAACCCATGTCCTCGTCCATGTTTTCCGCCGAAAAAGCGGTATTCGCTTGCGTAATAAAAGTGGTCGACATGACGATGTCGGGCGCGGACGCACCCGTCGCCGGATTGGGAAATTCGCCCGCATGAATCGCTTTTGTTTGTTCGCCTAAATTCATGATGTTTTTGTTTTGTTAGTAAACGAGTTAACAAGTAAACGAGCAAACCCGGAGGTTTTTTCCCTCTTGTTTACTCGTTCACTTATCAACTCGTTTACTTATTTACCTGTCAATTTTTTCCAAAGCCTGTTGAATATCCGCTTTGATGTCGTCGATGTGTTCAATCCCGACCGAAATCCGCACCAGTCCCGGCTCCACGCCCGACGCTTTTTGTTCTTCGGGCGAAAGCTGTTCGTGCGTTGTGGCTGCCGGATGAATAATCAGCGATTTGGCGTCGCCCACATTGGCAAGATGGCTGAGCAGTTTTACATTGTCTATCAATCGGTCGGCATTGGCGGCGTCGCCTTTGAGGCGAAAAGTCAGCACGGCGCCGGCTCCTTTCGGGAAATACTTTTTAGCCAAATTGTAATATTTGCTGCTTTTCAATCCCGGATAATTAACGTATTCCACTTTCGGATGCCGTTCGAGCCATTCAGCCAAAGCCTGCGTGTTTGCCACATGGCGATCTATGCGAAGCGAAAGCGTTTCCAGTCCTTGCACAAAAAGGAAGGCATTGAACGGACTGGCGCTGTTTCCCCAGTCGCGCAGACCTTCCACGCGGGCGCGGATGTTGAACGCGATGTTGCCAAAAGGTCCGCCGGAGCCGAAGACGTCCCAGAAAATCAAACCGTGATAACTGTTCGACGGTTCGGTAAAAGCAGGGAATTTCCCGTTGCCCCAGTTGAATTTTCCGCTGTCGACGATGATACCGCCAATGGAAGTCCCGTGTCCGCCAATCCATTTGGTTGCAGATTCCACCACGACGGAAGCGCCGTGTTCTATCGGGCGGAAAAGGTAGCCGCCGGCGCCGAACGTGTTGTCCACAATCAGCGGGATGTCGTGCGCCTGCGCAACTTTGGCGATGGCGTCGAAATCGGGAATGTTCAGTTCGGGATTCCCGATGGTTTCCAGATAGATCGCCTTCGTGTTTTTGTCGATCAGTTTCTCGAAAGACGCAGGCTCGTCGTCGGGCGTGAAACGCGCTTCGATGCCCAGCCGCTTGAACTGCGACTTGAACTGGTTGTAAGTCCCCCCGTACAAATGCGAAGTGGTTACGAAATTGTCGCCGACCTGCAAAATATTGTTCAATGCGATAAACTGCGCCGATTGTCCCGACGAAGTTGCGAGACCTGTAACGCCTCCTTCCAATGCGGCGACCCGCTTTTCAAAAACATCGGTTGTCGGGTTCTGCAAACGGGTGTAGATATTTCCGAACTTGCGGAGACCAAACAAATCCGCACCGTCTTTTGCGTCTTCAAACACATACGACGACGTTTGGTAAATGGGCAAAGCCCTTGCGTGGGTTGTTTTATCAACCTCCTGTCCTGCGTGTATTTGCAGGGTTTCAAACTTCAATTCTGTTGCCATAATATTTTAATATTAAATTATGGGGCAAAATTAACGTCAATGTGTGAGATATGAAATACCATTTATGGGGTATTTTTTACCGGTTTGATTGGCGCGTTGGTATAGGTGGAGGAAACGCATTTGTTTTTCCCTGTCTCTACTCGGTTTGCAATGACGGGGCTTTTGCAGAGGATTGCGGGTCTCCGCTTTGCTCGCAATAATGCGATTTATAAAGCAACGTGAATTAATTAAAAAATTTATTGTACTTTTGCGCAAGTTTTCAAAATTGAAAATCGGCGTATATATAATTTATGGTAAAAATAACATTCCCCGACGGTTCCGTGCGCGAATATCCGAAAGGCACAACTGCCATGCAAATAGCTGAAAGCATCAGCCCGCGTTTGGCGCAGGATGTTCTTTCGGCAAGCGTTAACGGTGAAACGCAGGATTTGTCGCGCCCGATAAACACGGATGCGGTTGTTCGTTTGCATAAATGGGAGGATGATGAAGGCAAACATACATTCTGGCATTCTTCCGCGCATTTGTTGGCGGAAGCCCTGCAAATACTCTATCCGGGCATCCGGTTCGGGATAGGTCCGGCAATCGAAAACGGGTTTTATTACGATGTGGATCCGGGCGAAGGCGTAATCATTCGGGAAGCCGACCTGCCCGCCATCGAAAAGAAAATGCAGGAATTGGCGGCGACAAAGAGCCCGATTTGCAGAGAAAATATTACCCAAAAAGATGCTTTGAAACTGTTCGGCGACAGAAATGAGACCTATAAAACCGAATTAATCGCCGAATTAGCCGACGGGACAATCACAACCTACACGCAGGGCGTATTTACCGACCTTTGCCGAGGTCCGCATTTGCCCGATATGTCCTACATCAAAGCCGTTAAATTGACGTCGGTAGCGGGCGCTTACTGGCGCGGTGACGAAAAACGCCCGCAACTAACCCGCATTTACGGAATTACATTTCCGAAAAAGAAACTTTTGGACGAATACCTTGTTCTTCTGGAAGAAGCCAAAAAGCGCGACCACCGGAAAATCGGCAAGGAAATGGAATTGTTCGCTTTCTCGCAAAATGTGGGGCAGGGGCTTCCGCTCTGGTTGCCGAAAGGAACGCAACTGCGCCTGACGTTGGAAAATTTTCTCAAGAAAATTCAAAAACAATACGGCTACCAACAAGTTATTACGCCGCATATTGGAAACAAAATGCTGTACGTAACTTCCGGTCATTATGCGAAATACGGGAAAGATTCGTTCCAGCCCATTCATACGCCCGAAGCGGGCGAAGAATTTTTGCTGAAACCGATGAATTGTCCGCATCATTGCGAAATATACAGGGCTTTTCCGCGTTCCTACAAGGAATTGCCGCTCCGATTAGCCGAATTTGGGACGGTTTACCGTTACGAGCAAAGCGGAGAATTGCACGGATTAACGCGCGTGCGGGGTTTTACGCAAGACGACGCGCATATTTTTTGTACCCCCGAACAGGTTAAAGAGGAGTTTATCAAGGTGATGGATATTATCCACATTATTTTCCGCGCCTTGAACTTTTCGGAATACGAAGCGCAGATTTCGTTGCGCGACCCCAAAAACAAGGAAAAATACATCGGCTCGGAAGAAAATTGGCAGCAAGCCGAAAGAGCCATTATCGAAGTTTGCGAAGAAAAAGGCGTCAATGCGAAAATCGAATTGGGCGAAGCCGCTTTCTATGGACCTAAACTGGATTTTATGGTAAAGGATGCTTTGGGTCGCCGCTGGCAGTTGGGAACCATTCAGGTCGATTACAGTTTGCCGGAACGTTTTGAATTGGAATATGTCGGCGCGGACAACCAAAAACACCGTCCGGTGATGATTCACCGCGCGCCGTTTGGGTCGATGGAACGTTTTGTCGCGGTGTTGATCGAGCATACAGCCGGCAAGTTTCCCCTGTGGTTGGCGCCCGATCAGGCAGTGGTAATTCCGGTTAGCGAAAAATTTAATGCTTACGCCGAAAAGGTTGCCGAAGAATTAAAGAAAAGAGACATTCGCGTTGTCATTGACGACAGGAATGAAAAAATCGGGCGGAAAATCAGGGATAACGAACTGAAAAAAATCCCTTATTTAGTGGTCGCCGGTGAAAAAGAAGTCGAAAATAATCAAATTTCCGTAAGAAAACAGGGTGGAGTTGATATGGGCTTAATGAAAATTGCTAACTTTGCGGAAGTAATTAATTCTGAAATAGAAAAACAAAGTTTTGTTAGTTCATAAATGAAGAAAGACAATCTTAAAAATCAGTACCGGATCAATGAAAGGATTCGGGCAAAGGAAGTCCGTTTGGTGGGAGACAATATAGAACAGGGTGTTTATCCGCTAAGTCAGGCTTTGAAAATTGCAAAAGCGCAGGAGTTGGATTTGATCGAAATTTCGCCGACAGCCGAGCCTCCCGTTTGTAGAATTTTGGATTTCCAAAAGTTTATCTACCAACAAAAAAAACGTCAAAAGGAACAAAAAGCCAAATCTGTGAAAATTGTAATTAAGGAAATTCGCTTCGGTCCGCAAACCGACGACCATGATTATAATTTCAAGTTGAAACATGCGAAAAACTTCCTCGAAGAGGGCGCAAAAGTGAAAGCTTATGTGTTTTTCAGGGGGCGTTCGATTCTCTTCAAGGAACAGGGCGAGGTTTTGCTGTTGCGCTTCGCCGACGATTTGGAAGATTACGCCAAAGTGGAACAATTGCCCGCTTTGGAAGGGAAAAAGATGATTATTATGTTGACGCCTAAAAAATTAGTAGCCGCAACAAAAGTAGTCGAAGAACAGAAAAAACTTGTAAAACGGGGCGATAATCCGGTTGAACAGAACACAACAACAGAAGAAGACGAGCATCTCGATTGATGTCGTAGATGCTTTTTAATAATTAAATAATCAATTAAATAAAAAAACATGCCTAAAATGAAGACTAATTCCGGTGCAAAAAAAAGATTCGCTCTTACCGGAACAGGAAAAATCAAGAGAAAACATGCTTACAAAAGTCATATTCTAACGAAAAAGACCAAGAAGCAAAAAAGACGGTTGACGCATTTTTCTATTCTCAGTAAAGCAAACAAACGGAGTGTGCAGGAAATGCTTGGAATGAAATAACCGTAAAAAGAGAGTTTTAAAGATTTATTAACGGAAAATCAGCACAAAAGACCGTTTAAGTGCGGCGCTAATTTTCACAATCATTTTAATTAATTATGCCGAGATCAGTAAATCATGTAGCTTCGAGAGCTAAAAGAAAAAAAATCCTCAAACTGACAAGAGGTTATTATGGCGCAAGAAAAAATGTATGGACAGTCGCCAAAAACACGTGGGAAAAAGGTTTAACGTATGCGTTCCGCGACCGGAGAGCTAAAAAACGCAATTTTCGCGGATTATGGATACAGCGTATCGGCGCTGCCGCCCGTTTGGAAGGGCTGTCTTATTCCCGTTTGATGGGCGCTTTGCATAAGAACGGAATAGAAATCAACCGCAAAGTGCTTGCCGATTTGGCAATGAATCATCCGGAAGCATTCAAAGCGATTGTTGATAAAGTAAAATAGGACGGCTGGTAAAGGGCTGTCTTGAAAATCCGCCGATGAACGCGGATTATATGGATTTGCACGGATATGGTCGGAACGGGAAGTTGATACCGTAACCGTGCTGGGGATGCTAAAATAATCCCCGCCCAAATACGCTCAACGGTAATTTCCGTCCCGCCCTGTCCTGCAAAAACAATTCCCCAAACTCAATCCGCGCACTTGCCGGAAAATATTCTTTCAGCAGATTTTCCGCAATCAGCGAAGAAAATCCCATGGAATACAGGTTGAGAACACAAAAAGCGTTGTGTTCGTCCGAAATTCGGCTGCAAGCATCCATTAATTCTGCGATGCGTTCTTCCAGTATCCATTTTTCACCTTCGGGACCGCGTCCGTAAGCCGGTGGATCGAGGATGATTCCCTGATATTTTTTCCCGCGTTTTGCTTCCCGTTTTACGAATTTCAGCGCGTCTTCGCACACCCAACGGATGTTGTCGAGACCGGAGGCTTCCATGTTTTCGCGCGACCAACTCAATACCTGCCTGACCGAATCGACATGGGTTACATCCGCTCCCGCAGCCCGCGCGGCTAATGATGCGCCGCCGGTATAGGCAAACAAATTAAGGACTTTGCAATCTTTCCGAAAGCCGTCGGCTGCATTGATCGAAGCGGTAACGGCGTCATAAATAAAATTCCAATTCTCAGCCTGTTCGGGGAAAATACCGACGTGTTTGAAAGCCGTCAATCCCAGCCGGAATTTCAACGGCTTCGTTTTGCAGAGATAGGAAACAAACCACTGTTGGGGCATTTCCGGTTTCAAAATCCACGCGCCTTTTTCATTTCCTTCCGGATGCATTTTTCCTTTTTCCCGTTTGAACAGGGCGTCCGTTTGGCGCTCCCACTCCTTTTCGGGCAATGCTTTCTGCCACACCGCTTGCGGTTCGGGACGACGAATGACGTATTTCCCAAACCGTTCGAGTTTCTCGTAATTGCCGCAGTCGATTAGCTCATAGTCCGGCATGGGGTGGGGGCTTAATAGTTTCATATTCCTTAATTAATTTTAATCGTCATTGCGGGCGTAGCGAATCAGAGAGCCGCAATCCCCTGCAAAACCGGCATTCATTCTACACAACCGCCCCCGCACAAAACCCGTAAAGGACTTTGAACGGGGGCGATTTATGCGCAGCCGCCAAACGCATTTTACCGCTTGTCTTCGATACCAAACTCGCGCCACGACGATTGCGGCATGTCAATTTTGATGATTTTGCGGGCTTCGCTTGCCTTTTTCCGCATCGCGGCAAATGCGATTTCAAACTCTACGGTTTTTTCCTTGAGTTTGGCTTTCAGCGTTTCCTGCTCCTGATTTAGCGTGATGCAGGACTCCATGTTGGCTTGCAGGTTGGCGGCAAAAGTTGTGTCGATATTGCGCTGTCCAAGCACGTTCTGATGCGATTTGATACCGCTCACCATAATACCGGTATCAATAATTTCCTGTGACTGTGTTTTTCGTCCCATATCATTATGTTTTTTAATTATATTGAATATTCTGATGCAAAAATACAAATTATTTTTTATCCGGTACATCATCTTCGCGTCTTTTTCATCATTTATTTTTTAAAAGTACAGATAAACTTTTAATAAGTACAGATGAATTTCAATAAAATATAGATTAACTTTTAATAAATACATATAACTTTCAATAAAGTACGGATAAACTATTAGTAAGTATAGATGAATTTTAATAAAGTACAGATAAACTATTAGTAAGTACATATAAACTTTAATAAAGTACATATAAACTTTTAATAAGTATAGATAAATTTAAATAAAATACAGATAAACTTTTAGTAAGTACAGATAAATTTCAATAAAGTATAGATGAACTTTATAAAAGTACAGATGAAAATTGCGTTCCTGCGGGACTTTTCGTCTTCGCGCTTTCGCATACAATATATTTATAAACAATTATGAGTTAATTAATACTAAATTCCCCGCACATGTTTAAACTTTCCGTACTTTTGCAACTCCTAATTTCCATTATGTTTACAATACGATGAATAAAGTTACGAAGATTGTCTTATTTATTATCATTGCGTGTTTTTTAGCCGGCATGGCTGTTTATCCTACGTTGAAAAAGAAATTTAAAAAAGAGGAGGAAAGCCGTGAGGCGACGCTTCCGGATCGTTTCGGCAGTCGGGCGAAGCCCCTGAATGTCAATGCCAGAATATTGCATACTGAATCGCTGACCGATTATATCCGCGTAACGGGCAGCCTGATTCCCGACGAGGAAGTGGATTTGACTTTTGAAACCACCGGAAAGATTGTTAATATTTTCTTTCAGGAAGGCTCTACCGTACACAAAGGGGAACTGCTGGCGAAAGTCAACGACAAGCCGCTGCTGGCGGAACTGCAAAAACTGAAGGCGCAAATCCCCCTCGCCGAAGACCGCGTGTACAGGCAAAAGTCGCTGTTTGATAAAGACGCGGTCAGCAAGGAAACCTACGAACAGGTAACCACCGAACTGGACAAATTACATGCCGATATTGACCTCGTGCAGTCGCGGATTGCGCAAACCGAACTGCGCGCTCCTTTCGATGGGATTATCGGGCTGCGGCAGGTTAGCGAGGGCGCTTACGCTTCGCCGACAACCGTTGTCGCTTCGCTCACCAAAATTATTCCGCTCAAAATAGAGTTTGCCATTCCCGAACGGTATGCCGACATGATTCATCCCAACACCCGAATTGAATTTCAGGTGGACAACGACACCTATGCCGCTTCCGTTTATGCGGTTAATTCTCGGATAGAAAAGGATGTGCTGCAATTGAAAGCCCGCGCCGTGTATGCAAATGCGCACGGACGCTTGAAACCGGGGCGGTCGGTATCCGTAAAAATCAAATCCGCCGAGTTGAAAAATGCAATCATTGTCCCGAACGAATCGGTGATTGCCGAAATGGGGCGCGATATTGCCTACGTTTATTCGTCGGGAAAAGCACATCTGACGGAACTGACAAAAGGGCTTCGGACGGAGTCGAGCGTTCAGGTATTGAGCGGTCTGAAATCGGGCGATACCCTGATTGTCAGCGGAATTATGCAGTTGAGGGACGAGTTGCCCGTAACAATCGACAATATTAATTAGTTACGAGTTACAAGTTGCGAGTTACAAGTGGGCGCATTTACTTGTAATTCGTAACTTGTAACTTGTAATTCGTAACTAAAAACGAATGAACATTTCAGAGTTAAGTATAAAAAGACCTGTCCTTTCGACCGTATTCGTACTGGTAATTACGCTGTTTGGGATTATCGGCTACACCTATCTGGGAGTGCGCGAATATCCGAGCGTGGACAACCCGATTATTACGGTCAACGTTACCTACCCCGGCGCCAACGCTGATATTATCGAAAACCAGATTACGGAACCGTTGGAGCAGAATATCAACGGGATTCCGGGTATCCGTTCCCTCTCAAGCACGAGTAGTCAAGGCTCTTCGCGGATTACTGTCGAGTTTGAGTTGAGCGTTGATATGGAAACGGCGGCAAACGACGTGCGCGACAAGGTTTCCCGCGCCCAACGCTTTCTCCCCCGCGACTGCGACCCGCCGACGGTTTCCAAAGCCGACGCCGACGACCAGCCCATTCTCCAAATTTCCATCCAAAGCGAAAAGCGAAATCTGCTTGAATTGAGCGAAATTGCCGATTTGACGGTGAAAGAGCGTTTGCAAACCATCCGAAACGTGAGCGCCGTTTCCATCTGGGGCGAAAAACGCTATGCCATGCGCTTGTGGCTTGATCCGGAGAAAATGGCGGCTTACAGCATCACGCCCGTCGATATTCGGAACGCTATTGAGCGGGAAAATGTCGAACTGCCGTCGGGAAGCATCGAAGGCGACAGGATGGAGTTGGCTATCCGCACTTTGGGTTTGATGCGGACGCCCGAAGAATTTAATAATTTAATTATTCGCGAAAACGATTTCAATGTCATCCGCCTGCGCGACGTCGGTTATGCCGAACTCGGACCGGAAGACCAGCGCAGCATCATGCGCAAAAACGGCGTTCCGATGGTCAGTGTTGTGGTGATACCCCAGCCCGGCGCTAACCATATTGAGATTTCCGACGAAGTGAAAGTGCGGCTTGTCCAGATGCAAAAAGATCTTCCCAACGACGTGAAATTAGATGTGGTTTTCGACAACACGCGGTTTATACGGGCTTCTATTTACGAAGTGCAGGAAACGATTTACATTGCGTTTATACTCGTGATTGTGATTATTTTCCTCTTCCTGCGCGACTGGCGGGCTACGTTGGTGCCGGTGATTGTGATTCCCGTTTCGCTGGTCGGCGCATTTTTTATCATGTACATAGCGGGTTTTTCAATCAATGTGCTGTCAATGCTTGCGGTGGTGCTGGCTGTGGGCTTGGTGGTGGACGACGCCATTGTGATGGCAGAAAATATTTATGTGCGGATTGAACGCGGAATCAGCCCGAAAGAAGCGGGAATTGAAGGCTCCAAAGAAATATTTTTTGCCATCGTGTCGACAACGATTACGCTGGTTGCCGTCTTTTTTCCGATTGTTTTCATGCAAGGCATGACGGGGCGGCTGTTTAAGGAGTTCAGCATCGTATTTTCGGGAGCCGTAGCCATTTCGGCGTTTATCGCATTGACTTTTACCCCGATGCTGTCCACAAAAATCCTCCGGAAAAGGGAACGCAAAAGCGCGTTTTACGAAAAAACGGAACCGTTTTTTGAAGGTTTGAACCGCCATTATGAAAAAGGACTGGCTTATTTCCTCGACCGCCGTTGGATTACCTGGCTGATTATGGGCGTTACGCTGGTCGCCGTTTTCATTTTGTGGACTCAAATCAAATCCGAAATGGCGCCTCTGGAAGATCGCTCGCAAGTGAGGATTAACATGACGGCGCCGGAAGGTTCTACCTACGAATTTTACAGGGATTACGCAACAAAAATATCCGCCATATCCGATTCGGTCGCACCCGAACGGCAGTCCAATGTGATGCTTGTCCGTTCGGGATCTTCGTTCATACAGTTGATGTTGTCCGATATGAAAGAGCGGGAGCGGAGCCAGACGGAAATCGCCGACGAACTGTCGAGCGCGGTTCGCAGGGAAACGCAGGCGCGCGCATTTGTGCAGCAGCAGTCCACCTTTGGCGGGCGGCGCGGCGGAATGCCGGTGCAATATGTCCTGCAAGCGCCCAATTTGGAAAAATTGCAGGAATTTATCCCCAATTTCATGGCGAAAGTATCCGAAAGTCCGAAATTTCAAATGTCGGACGTTAACCTGAAATTCACCAAACCGGAAACCCGTATTCAAATCAACCGCGACAAGGCGGCGTTGCTCGGCGTAAGCACGCGCGACATCGGGCAAACCTTGCAGTATGCGCTCAGCGGACAGCGGATGGGCTATTTTTACATGAACGGGAAACAGTATCAAATACTGGCGGAAATCAACCGGCAGCAGCGCAACAAGCCGCTTGACCTGAAATCCATGTATGTCAAAAATGCTTCGGGCGAGATGATACAGTTGGACAACCTTGTTGATTTGTCGGAAAACGTTTCTCCGCCGCAGTTGTACCGTTACAACCGTTTTAATTCTGCCACTGTCAATTCGGGACTTGCGCCGGGTGTTACCATCGGCGAAGGCTTGGATGAAATGGACAGGATTGCTCGCGAAACGCTGGATGAAAGTTTCCGCACCGCACTGTCCGGCGAGTCGAAAGAGTTTCGCGAAAGCGCCTCCAGCCTGATGTTTACATTCGGCTTGGCGCTGATATTGATATTCCTGATTTTGGCGGCGCAGTTTGAAAGTTTCAAAGACCCGTTTATCGTGATGCTCACTGTCCCGCTTGCCATTGCCGGCGCATTGGCGTTCATGGCGGCAGGTGGCGTAACGATGAACATTTTCAGCCAAATAGGCATTATCATGCTGATCGGTTTGGCGGCAAAAAACGGCATCCTCATTGTGGAATTCGCCAACCAGAGGCAGGAAGCCGGCATGGAAAAAACGGAAGCCATACTCGGCGCGGCTGTTCAACGCCTGCGCCCTATCCTGATGACGAGTTTTTGCACCATTCTCGGACTGCTGCCGTTGGCTTTTGCCGGCGGCGAAGGCGCTAACGGACGAATTGCGATGGGCGTGTCGGTAATCGGGGGAATGATTGTGTCCACGCTACTTACATTGTTTGTTGTGCCGGCGGTTTATACTTATTTTTCTACGAATAGGGAAGATTTAAATAATAAGTAAATGTTCATAATTATTTCTGGATTGCTTCACCGTTGCGCGGTTCGCATATTTGCCCCGTTAAATCTGAAAGCAATAAATTTTTCGTAAATTTGCCTGCAAATCACAAGAATTATTCAAAAATGTCGGTTGTTCGTTTTGGCGTATCGTTGGAGTCGGAATTGCTCGTAGAGTTGGATGCTTACGTGCAAGATAATTGTTTTGCCAACCGTTCGCAGGCTATTCGCGCCTTAATCGAAAAAAATACCGTCGAAAAAAAGTGGCTTTGCAATCATCATGTAACCGGCGCCATCGTTTTGGTGTATGAACCCGAAAGGTATGGTATTGCCGCGAATCTGCTTAAAATCCAACAAAATAACACCGGATTGATTCTTTCTTCTCAGCGTTTTTTTGAAAAAAAGAATCTTTGTGTCGAAATTATCGCTGTGGACGGCATTGCCCAAAAACTGACCAAACTTTCCGAAGAAATAATTTCTTTGAAAGGCATCATTCATGGGAAATTAATTATGAGTAGGGTAGAATAAAAAATTTTTTAATTGATAGTAACACGTTTTTTACAATAAGTGTTATCTTTGCTAAAATTAATCGCAATTTTTTAATTATTCATCAAAAAAATGAAAACAAATCGTATTTTTTTATCGCTTGTTACTTTTTTAACGAGTATATTTTCAATCGCTTATGCAGAACCCGCGCCTTTTTTGAAAGACACGGTTTCGTTGGAGGAAGTCGTTGTCGTTTCTACGGCAAAGACGGAAGTGAGTCGCAGCCGAATACCTTTTACCGTGTCGGTCGTTGACAGGAAAACGCTGGATGCAAGTACGGAAACCGGCGTGCTGTCCGTTTTGTCGGAACAGGTTCCGGGTTTGTTCGTCACGCAGAAAGGCGTTACCGGATTTGGGATTTCTAATGGCTCAGCGGGAACGGTTAATATTCATGGCGTTGGCGGCGGGAATAAAGTTTTGATGCTGTTTGACGGGCAACCGATGTGGGCGGGTATTTTCGGTCACAGCATAGCCGATGCTTACGTCGCTTCCGATGCGGAAAAGGTAGAAGTAATCAGGGGACCCGGATCGCTGCTCTACGGTTCCAACGCTTTGGGCGGCGTAATCAACGTCATCACGCGGAAAGCCGATGAGGATGGCGCTCACGGTCGCGCCCGCATTATGTACGGATCATACAACACGCAAAAATATCTCGGAAGCGCCGGCTACAAAAAAGACAAACTGAATATTTACGCTTCCGTGAACCATGACCGCACCGACGGACATCGCGACAATTCGGAATTTTATATTACAAATGCCTACGTAAAAGCAGGATATACCTTTTCAAAAAATTGGGACGCTTCGGCTGACGCTATCGTTGCCGACTTCAAAACGGTTAATCCGGGAGCCGTCACGCAACTCATGTCCGACAATTGGGCAAAAGCCTTGCGGACAACTTATTCCGTTGCGCTCAACAACCGGTTTGAAAACATGGACGGCTCCGTTCAGGTGTTTTACAATAACGGAAAACATAAAATCAACGATGGGTATAATGATAGTTCGCAACCTCGTACCTATTTGTTCCGTTCGGACGACTACAATACAGGCATTGCACTTTTTGAGTCTTTCCGGCTGATTGAAGGGAATTTATTGACTGTCGGTATTGACGCCAAACAATGGGGCGGTCATGCATGGAATGATAATTTTGATGGAAGTAAAGATGAAATTATTGATAAAAAAGTGAATGAATTTGCAGGATATGCCGTTGTGCAACAAACGCTTTTCGATAAATTAACCCTCAATGCCGGAATCCGTTTGGAAAATAACGAAAATTACGGCAACGAATGGATACCCCAAGCCGGTATTGCTTACAATCCAACCGGGCAACTGGCGTTGAAACTTTCGGCATCGAAAGGCTTCAGAAGTCCTAATATCAGGGAATTATATATGTATATGCCGGCAAATCCCGATTTGAAACCCGAAAGGATGAACAATTACGATTTTTCTTATTTGCAATCCCTGTTGGATAGCCGTTTACAGTTTGAATTGACATTGTTTTTCGCGCAAGGGGAAAACCTAATTTCCACAACCATGAGAGAGGGCAGACCATTGAACGTCAATACCGGCAAATTCATTAACAAAGGCTTCGATTTCGGTATGACATATAACATCTTACCAAACTTAAAACTTTCGGGAAATTACAGTTTGCTGGATTCCGACATTCAAATCATCGCCTCGCCGAAACACAAGGCTTTCGCAAGTATCGAATGGAATTGCGGCAAATGGGTTTTTATGCCTAATTACCGGTATGTTGGCGGTTTATATCTCGCAGACAATGTGCCAATGGAAAATTATTCTTTATTGAATTGCCGTGTTTCCTGCAAAGTCATCCCCTCGCTCTCGGTTTTTCTGAACGGCGAAAACCTGACAGATACTTCATATGCGACATATGCCGGTTTTCCTATGCCCGGAATGGTTGTTATGGGTGGCGTTGATTGGAGGTTTTAGATGAAAATCGCAGCCGTCATTGCTTCAGGATTCGCCTTCGCAATGACGGCTGCGATTTTTCAGGGGGATCCCGCGTCAAGCGCGGGATGACGGGAACAGCCACCAAGCGAAATTCTCACTCAAACAATTCCTCAATTTCCAAATCACTCAAATGTTCCAACGGGTTGTTGGAAGTAATAAAAGTACCCGACAACCGGCTCTTTTCTTCTTGCAGGGAAATAATTTTTTCTTCGATGGAATTGGACGAAATGAAGCGGTAAACCATCACCTTTTTGTTTTGCCCGATGCGGTGCGCCCGACTAACGGCTTGCATCTCGACAGCCGGATTCCACCAAGGGTCGATGATAAACACATAGTCAGCCGCCGTCAGGTTTAAGCCGACGCCACCCGTTTTCATGGAAATCAAAAACGCTTTCACCTCTTCGTTCCGGTTAAAACGGTCGATGGCTTCCTCCCGTTTTGCAGTTTCCCCTGTGAGCATGGCGTATTCCCACCCTTTTTCTTCAAAAGATGCGGCGATGATGTCCAGCGTTTTTACGAACGAGGAAAAAATCAATACTTTGTGTCCGTTTGCCTTAACGTCTTCAAAATAAAGCAGGATTTGGTCGAATTTTCCGGAATCGCCCTCGTATTGCGGATAAGTTATAACCGGATGATTCGACAAAAGCCGCAACCTGCTCAAACTTTGCAGGGCGATAAAACTGTTTTTTACAAACCGTTCGCGGTTTTCCAGCAGTTTGTTGCGGATGCTGTTTTTTTCCGCCAAATACACCTTTTCCTGTTCTTCGGTCATGTCGCAATAAACGGTTTCCTGCGACAGGGGCGGAAGTTCCGGCGTAACTTCTTCCTTGGTTCGGCGAAGTAAAAACGGATGAATCAGCCGTTGAAGAATTTCTTGCGATTGATTGTCTTTTTCCTTGCCTGTTTTATGGATATAACTGTTTTTGAATGCGGACGGATTGCCCAGCAAACCCGGATTGATGAAGTTGAACTGCGCCCAAAGGTCGATTAACGAATTTTCGATGGGCGTTCCGGTAAGGCTCAATTTGTGCGTGGAATTCAGCTGCTTAATCGACCGGTAAATAACCGATTCCGAATTTTTAATATACTGGCTTTCATCCAAAATAAGATAATAAAACGCATATTTTGCCAAGCAATCCACGTCCGCGCGGACAATGCCGTAGGAGGTAATAATTACCTGATGGGCATTGAATATTTCCCCGATTTGTTCGGGCTTCCTGCGATTGCTTCCCGCGTGAATATATATTTTCAGGCGGGGCGCGAACTTCCTCAGTTCGTTTTGCCAATTGTGCAGCAGGGACTTGGGGGCAACCACCAGAGAAGCGTTACGCGGCTCGGAATAAACGGATTCAAGCAGGGCAATGGTTTGAAGCGTTTTGCCCAAACCCATATCGTCGGCAAGGCATCCCCCGAAATGCAGTTTGCGCAGGTGTTCCAGCCAGTAAAAACCCTCTTTTTGATAGGGACGCAGGATGTTGTCCAAGTGCGGAGGAATTGCGGGACGTTCAAACGGCGTTTGCTTAAACCGTTCCAAAAACTTTCCGCTCTCCCCGTTGAAAAAACCATTGACGGCTTCAACCAAAAGCGGCGTGTGAATTTTACGGACACGTATTTCCCGTTCGGAAGATTCCGCATGCAGAAAGAGCTCCAGATAACGGTGAAACCATTCTTCCGGCAAAATAAAAATACTCCCGTCGGGCAGGACATATTCGGCATTTCCGGTGAGGATATGTTGTTTGAAGCGACTGAATGGAATCTTAAACCTCTCGAAAACAACCTCAATCTCCATCTCAAACCAGTCGATTTTTTCATTGATTTTCGATTCCATGTCGATTTTCCCCGAATAATACCGTTGCGTTGTTTTTTGTTTGATTTCAAAATCATTCAAGCGGTCGGAATGTTGGTTTATCCAGTCGATAACACCGTGTTTACGGGCGGTTTCGGCAATTTGTTGCGTGTAAAAACAGTTTTCGTTTTGAAGTTCAAGACCCAGCGCAAGCAGGCGGTCGCGAACGCCTTTTTCCCATTCCGTATCGCGATCGAACCAGCAAATATTTTCCCGCCCGTTGATTTCTTCGAGGCTCACCGTCCGCCGTTTTCGCGAGTTGGCGGTGTACGTCACTCGGCGGTCGCCATACAGGAAATACAAACGAAGCATCAGGCAGGAATTAAAATCCTCTTCGAGTTCCAAAACCGCTTTCTTTTCGGGGTTTCTTTGAACCATTTCGATGCCTTCAATCCGGACGTCGTATTTGGGAATGGTTTTCAGGATAAACTTTTCGATGTACATCTTTTCCGATGCGGGCGGCACGTCAATATGCGTTTTGTCGAAAAAGGGGGTCAGTTTCTTGGCGTCGATATTTTCCACCTCGTGGATTTTGTTTCCCAAAAGCGCCACGCAAGGCTCGTTCGACAGGACGATGGCGGGTTTTTCCTGCAACAGGATTTCTTCCTCTTTGTTTGTGAGGGAAATAAAATAGCGCAACCCGTTTGTATCCTTGATAAAATTGAAAAGGCAACGGCTTTTGTCGGGCAGGAGTTGGATTCGGCTGACGCCCGAAATCGTGCGGAGCGCAGGCGTTTCCCGAAGGTAAAAAGGGATGTCGGTTTGCCGCGCCAAATCAAGGATTTTTGAACACTGGTTTTCTATTCTCGGACGAATCAGGTTGTCTATCGTGCTTTGCGGAATGTTAGCGCGGTCGCTTTCGCGAACATACGCTTTCAGCAGGATTTCGTCCGAAATATCGTCAACCGCTTTCCACAGCGCGATTTCCGCATCGGACGCGCCGCGCTTGATTTCTTCGTTGATGTTGGGAAGTCCTAAAATGCGAATGCTCCCGGAGGGCTGTTCGATGGCGGAATACAGGTTTATTTTCCATCCGAAGCGGCGGTGTTCGGTTATGATTAATATTAATTTATCCATATATGTATTAAGGAGAGTTAAGAACTAAGTAAATGTTCCTAATTTTTATTCTGGATTGCTTCACCGCTTCGCGGTTCGCAATGACGGGAGCGGTGTTTTTACCTCTCCGTCTTGCCCGCAATGACGTGTGCGGTAATTAACCCCCACTGCGTCATTGCGAAAGCGAAGCTTTAAGCAATCCAGAAAAAATATAGGACGTTGCGCAAAGCATATTAGTTCTTAGTTCTAAAAGCCGCCATTTTCACAGCCGTCACAGCACACTCATCGCCCTTGTTTCCATACTTCCCGCCTGCGCGGTCGAGGGCTTGCTGCAAAGTATCGGTCGTCAGCAGTCCGAAAATATAAGGAATGTCCCCCGCCGCATTCAAAGCGGAAAAACCCTGTGTAACGCCCGCGCAAACATAATCGAAATGAGGCGTTTCGCCGCGTACAACGCACCCCAACCCGATTACCGCATGGGGACGAACATTTTGCGCCATCCGCCGCGCGGCATAAATCAGTTCAAAACTTCCGGGAACGCACGTAACAGCTATGTTTTCGGGTTTTGCGCCAAGCCTAAGCAAAGTATTGTATGCACCGTCTCGAAGTTTGCCCGTTACATCGGAATTCCACTCCGAAACGACAACGGCAAAACGCATCCGACTCGCATCCGGAACGCTTTCCGGATCATAACCGGATAAATTTTGCAACTCTGTAGCCATCTATCTGTTTATTTGATTTGTGCGGACGCGCGGTCGATATATTTGTCAATATCGGCGGCTTCCTGCGAAGCGGCGTATTTGTCTTTGATGGCGTTGTAAACCTTCACCGCATTTTTGAAATCGGAAAGGCTTTCGTAAGCCAAACCTGCTTTTTTCAGGTAAATCGGACTAATGTATTGGCTTTCGGCTTTGGCGGCGGCTTTCTTGAAATATTCGACGCCTTTTTCCACATTGTCCGTGTTAACGTAGCAATCGCCGGTTAATCCCGTGATTACCGCGCCGATCACTTTATCGTCCGTGCTGTATCCTTTCAGATATTCCAGCGCTTCGTCATATTGTCCCAAGTGGTAATAACAAATTCCGGCGTAGGCTTTAGCCAGTTTGCCTGTTTTGGTAAAACCGTAATCTTCGGCGACGCCGAGAAAACCAATACTTGAAATGCTGTCGCCGTTCAAAGCCAAATCCCATTGCCGGTTAGCCAAATAGTCTTCGCTCGTGAAAACGGCTTCCTGCGCTTCAGTTTCTTTCGGAATCAGGTAATACTGGCGAGTGCCGATAACGGCAAGCACAATCACGATGATTGCGCCCAGCCCTATCATGACGTGATTTTTATACGTTTCGATGAATCTCTCCGATTTAGAAAGGATTTCGCCTACATTTGCTTCCGCTTGCGTAGGGGTTGTTTTTACTTTTTTTGCCATTGTAATGTATATAAGGTAATTTATTTTGACCGGCAAAAGTACATTTTTTTCGGTTATTATTAAAATTTTGCTTATTTTTTTGTTTTGTGGGGCAATAAGAGTTAAGAACTAAGCGTTTTCATTATTCTTAGTTCTTTTATTCAGGGGATCCCGCATCAAACGCGGGATGACGGGAAAGCAGGCGCGGTGTGGTTGAAATACCGTACACGTCGCCAGCGAAAGCGAAGCCTGAAGCAATCCAGAATACACTTTGTTTAGCATCTCTAAATTGTGCTATTTAAAATTAAGGTCGTATTTTTGTACAAAAAATAAAACAAAAAGATTATGGCGGCATTATGAAAGAATCTGTCATTCCCAACGTCGAATTTCCGGATATTTACCGCAAGTTGTTACGGAGTATCGTCGATTCCGTTCCTCCGAAAACCGTAAAAAAAGCCAAAGAACATATTTTGGCGGCAGCCGGAAACGGCGCTTATACCAACGACGTTTACGGCTTAAATCCCTTGTACCGCAATTTGCAAACGGCTTTGATTATTGCCGACGAAATCGGGTTGAAAGGCACGGTAACGATTGCTGTCGCCCTTTCCCGATCGGTTATACAGGGCTGTTACTCTATTGATTACATCAGGAAAACATTTGGCGAAGACGCGGGGGATATTATCCACGGTTTGATGCGGGTGCAGAAACTGTATGCCCGAAACGCCGCCATTGAAACGGAAAACTTTCACAAACTGCTACTCTCTTTTGCCGAAGACGTCCGGGTGATTTTGATTATGATTGCCGACAGGCTGTGTTTGATGCGGACTGCCAAACTGTTGTCCGAAGAGCATTTACTGAAACTCTCGGCGGAAGCTTCCTATTTATACGCCCCCATTTCCCACCGTTTGGGTCTGTACAAAATCAAATCGGAACTGGAAGATTTGGCGCTGAAATTTCAGGACAGGGAAATGTATGACTTTATTGCCCGGAAAATCAACGAAACAAAGCGTTCGAGAGACGCTTACATCGCCGAATTTATTGCGCCCGTCGAGGCGAAACTGAAGGCGTTGAACCTGAATTTCGACGTCAAGGGGCGCACCAAATCCATTCATTCCATCCGCAATAAACTCCTGAAACAGCAGGTTGAGTTTGAAAATATCTACGACCTGTTTGCCGTCCGAGTTGTGCTTAATACCCCGCCGGAAAAGGAAAAAGCGGAATGTTGGCAGGTCTATTCGGTCATTACCGACATGTACCAGCCCAATCCCAAACGCCTGAAAGACTGGCTGTCCATACCCAAAAGCAACGGCTACGAATCTCTGCATACCACCGTTATGGGACCGCACGGCAAATGGGTGGAAGTGCAAATCCGCAGCAAACGGATGGACGAAATTGCGGAAAGAGGCTTGGCTGCCCACTGGAAATACAAGGGTATCAAGGGCGAAAGCGGCTTGGACGAATGGATGAACAGCGTGCGGGAAGTTCTCGAACACAGGGAATCGGCGCCCACCGACATGATCCGCGATTTCAAAATGGACTTGTATGACGACGAAATTTTTGTGTTTACCCCGAAGGGCGATTTGTTCAAATTGCCGCAAGGCGCTACTGTACTTGATTTTGCGTTTTCTATTCACACCAAGCTGGGCGCACGGTGCGTTTCGGGCAGAGTAAACGGGAAAAATGTAACCATCCGCCACAAGCTTCAGAGCGGCGACCAGGTGGATATTCTGACTTCGCCGAACCAATCGCCGAAACAGGACTGGCTGACTTTTGTACGTACAACCAGAGCCCGCGTCAAAATCAAGCAATCGCTGAAGGAACAAGCCGCCAAACAGGTCGAATTTGCCAAAGAACTCTTGCACCGCCGTTTCAAAAACCGAAAAATTGAGGAAGACGAAGCCCGCCTGATGCGTTTAATTAAAAAGAAAGGTTTCAAGACGGTTACGGATTTTTATGCCGAAATTGCCGGCGAACGGTTGGACGTCAATGCCGTTATTGACCAGTATTCGGAACTGGAAAAAAAGGAGTTGGAACTGGAACAACATGCCGACCGGAGCGTCGAAAATTACGTGGCGCAAACGCCGGTGGAAGAAATCACCCGGAGCGAAGATGCGCTATTGATCGACGAACACATCACCGGCATTGATTACAGTCCTGCAAAATGCTGCAACCCGATTTACGGCGACGAAATTTTCGGGTTTATTTCCTCGAAAGGCATCAAAATCCACCGGCGGAACTGCCCAAACGCGCCGCAAATGTTCAACCGTTACGGCTACCGGATAATCAACGTCCGCTGGTCGGGTAAACCGGGCGGCAATTATGCGGTAACGCTACGAGTTATCGGCAATGACGACATCGGCATCGTTACCAACATTACTTCTGTGATTTCGAGGGAAAAAGGGATGATGTTGCGTTCCATCAACGTCGATCCTTCCGACGGGTTGTTTCAGGGGACTTTAACGGTGATGCTGGGCGACAATGCGGTTTTGACGGGGTTGATTAAGAAAATCAAGGCGATAAAGGGGGTTAAACAGGTTGAGCGGATGTGAATTCAGATGATATTTTGAATTTTGCTGCAAAGTTTAAACAGAAAGATATAACTTTGCAACAAATCATGATATATGAATTAATTTTTTAACATATTAAAAAAATAAACAGTCTATGAACAAACCAGATTATTCAAAGGAAATTTTTAGGTTATTAGAACTTAATTGGGACGATAGTGAATGTACCTCAACCGGTTCAACCGTTACAACAGAGGCATGGAAAAGAATTTATGAGAAGATAGCAGCATGGGAAAATAACGGAATATTATCTGTTGCAAAAGGTCTTGAAAAATATAAAAAATAAAATGTATGAGTATGTATTCAAAAATATTGAAATCCTTTGGAATGGTGGGCATTTTAGTTTGAATATATCTTCAGAAAAATTGGGATTTAAAAGCAAAAGCAATAAAATCAGAATTAAACTGTGATGTTTTATAATGAAGATTGCATAGAAAGTGCTAAAAAATATCTAAAATCAAACTCAATTGATCTTATAATCAGCGATCCCCCATACGGTATTAACGGAGATCGTCTGGACAAACACTATAATCGGGATGAAAGCAATGTGCTTGACGGTTATGTTGAAGTGCCGAAGAAGGAATACCCCGAATTTTCGCAAAAATGGATAACAGAAGCGGCAAGAGTTTTGCGACCGGGCGGAAGCATTTATATTGTTTCAGGATACTCTCAATTAAGACACATCCTTAACGCATTGGCAAATACGCCGTTGCAAGAGAAAAACCACATTGTCTGGAAGTATAATTTTGGTGTTTATACGAGTAAAAAATATATTTCTTCGCATTACCATATTTTGTACTATGTGAAGCCAAACGGAAATGTAACATTTAACACAAATGCTTTCTTTGCCGATTCTGAAAAATCGGCAAACGGTGGAAGCTTGAATTATTTAGACCGTGAAGATGTTTGGATTATCAACCGTGAATACAAACCGGGACAAATAAAAAATAAAAATGAATTGCCAAAATCGTTACTCACAAAAATGATTTTATATTCAAGCAATGAAAACGATTTAATTTGTGATTTCTTTTTGGGCAGTTTTTCTACCGCAAAAGTCGCTATCGGTTTGGGTCGTAGGGCTTGTGGGTTTGAATTAAACAAAAACGCATTCGATTATCAAATCAAAGAAATTGAAAAAATCAAATCAGGTGAATTGCTTTCAGGATTAAGACAAGTTCCGAAAAACAAACTTGTCAATAAAGGAAAATCCTTATCACAGGAAGAAACAAATCAAATTGTATCGGAATTTAATCAACTTACCAAAAAAGGGATGTCGCAAAAAAATGCCTGTGACGCTCTATCCGGCAAATATGGGCGCGGTTATTGGTCAATTTCGAAAATGGTTTCTTCTTTCAAACTCAACGGTTCTCAACCCCCAAGTGTTTCTCTCTTTGACTAAGGAATTTACATGTTTTGTATTTCTTAAATCCCAACATAATATATTATTTTCTATGGGTTTGATAATTCATAAATCTGTTTTTAGCCATCACTTCATAGTCCGTCCCTCGCCGCCCATAATTACAATAAGGATAAATACTTATTCCTCCTCGCGGAGAAAAAATACCGGTTACTTCAATATATTTCGGATCCAGCAAGCGGATTAAATCTTTCATAATAATATTGACGCAGTCTTCATGGAAAGCGCCATGATTACGGAAGCCAAACAAATAGAGTTTCAGACTTTTGCTTTCAACCATTTTAACATCGGGAATGTAATCAATCCGTATCGTTGCAAAATCCGGCTGTCCGGTAATCGGGCAAAGGGCGGTAAATTCGGGGCAGTTAAAATGCACCCAATAATCGTTTTCGGGGTGCTTGTTGTCGAATGTTTCCAGGACTTCCGGCGCATAAGTTTGCTTGTATTCGGTTTTGTTTCCGAGCGCTGTTAGATTATTTTTATTCATTTTTTCCTTGTAAAGTTATAGCAAACCGTTTTCCTGTTTTAGTCTCTGTATTTCCTTTTCGGAAATATTGTCCTGTTCACCTTTGTCGTAAATTGTAAGCAAATAAATTTTCCCTTTTTCGTCATCTACGTAAAGAACATACGTAATTACTCTCGCCCCGCCTCTTTTACCTTTTCCTTTTGAAGTGATAGTCATACGAACCTTCCGGGTATTGTTACCCAAACTATCGCCCATAGTCGGATTTTTACGCAACTCTTTCGTTAAATCAACGATATCGTTTTCCAACGAACGGTATTTTTTTAACAAATGCTTAAAATTACGCTCGAAATCTTTAGACGGTACAATTTTATACTTCATCACGCAGTTCGGCAAGAAATTCTTCAATTGTTTTTTCTTTTTTCTTTCCGTCAATCATCAGTTTGACGTCCCTGAACGCGCTTTGAAGCTCATAATAAAGCGGACTGTGCTTTTCTTCTTTTTCTTTCGTTTTCTCCCTCACCGGCAAAAGCGTAACTACATCGGTAGCAGACTTTAACAGATCAATAATACTTTTTCCGAGAGGCATTTTCTCGTTAATTTGTAATTGATAGGTAACCATAAATATTTATGTTTATATGTTTAGAATTGCCGACAAAGATACATAACAATTGCGAAACCGAACACCATTTTGCGGGAAAAACACGGCGCAACCGCATTTGTGTATTAAAAATTAAGTCGTACTTTTGTAACAAAAAATTCATTATTTTAATTATCAACCCAATGTCTCCCATCTCAGTCCTAATCACTATCGTAGCCTACTTTTCCGCATTGTTTACCGTTTCATACCTCGCCGGACGAAAAGCCGATAACGCCGGTTTCTTTTCCGGCAACCGGAAATCGCCCTGGTATGTCGTGGCGTTTGCAACCATCGGCGCCGCCATATCGGGTGTAACGTTCGTTTCCGTACCGGGCATGGTGGCTGCAAGCGGCTTTTCGTACCTGCAAATGGTGCTGGGATTTGCCGTCGGACAGCTGATTATCGCCTTTGTCCTGATACCGCTGTATTATAAAATGAATCTGGTGTCGATTTACGAATATCTGGAAACGCGGTTCGGCGTATCGTCATACAAAACGGGCGCATGGTTTTTCTTCATTTCCAAGATGTTGGGGGCTTCCGTGCGGCTGTTTATCGTTTGCACGGTGTTGCAGTTACTGGTTTTTTCGCCCTGGCATTTGCCGTTTGCGGTCAATGTGATATTTACCGTCGGGATTGTCTGGCTCTACACTTTTCGCGGCGGGGTGAAATCGCTGATTTGGACAGACTCGCTCAAAACTTTTTGCCTGATTGTGTCGGTGGGACTGACCATTTATTATATCGGGCGAAATCTTGGGGCGGATGTTGGCAGTATATGGTCGCTCATCGGTGATTCCGAGATGTCGAAAACTTTTTTCTTCGACGATGGAAACGACCGGCGGTATTTCTGGAAACAGTTTCTTGCCGGCATATTTACCATGATTGCCACAACAGGGTTGGATCAGGACATGATGCAAAAAACCCTGAGTTGCAAAAACTTTCGTGATGCGCGTAAAAATATGATTACCGGCGGCATCTTGCAAATCTTCATCAACGCGCTGTTTCTTACTTTGGGCGTATTGCTGTACGTTTACGCCACCAATAGACAAATCGCTTTGCCGGGCAAGGGCGACGATGTGTTTCCTTTCCTTGCGCTGCAGCTTTCGCCGGTCGTGGGCGTGCTGTTTATCGTTGGACTGATTTCCGCAGCATACGCCGCCGCAGGTTCGGCTTTGACGGCGCTCACCACTTCGTTTACGGTAGATATTTTGGAAAGTCCGAAGAAGAAAACCGAAAATCAGGTGGCAGTCGTTCGCCGAAAAGTGCATATCGGCATGGCGGCGGTGATGGCGGCGGTGATTTTCCTAATCAATCTTTTGAACAACGATTCCGTCATCAATACGGTTTATATGGTAGCGAGTTACACCTACGGACCTTTGCTCGGCATGTTTGCTTTCGGGATGTTTACGAAGAAAGCCGTAAAAGACAAATGGGCGCCGCTTGTAGCGGTCGTTTCGCCGGTTTTATGTTTTATTTTCGACGTGAATTCGCAAGCTTGGTTCAACGGGTATCAGTTCAGTCACGAGCGGTTGATATTGAATGCTTTGTTTACTTTTATCGGGCTTTGTTTGTTGATAAAGAAACCACATTCCCCGTAAATTTCCCGTCAGCCAAAAGCGTATCCACAGTATCTCCTTCCCGCAGTTCCTTCACTGATTTAACGGTTTTCCCGTTTTTCACCGTCATCGAATAGCCTTTAGACAAAATATGTTCCGGCGACGACAGGCGGAAAAACGATTCTTTTTCATTCAACCAAGCATGTTGTCCGGACAGCATTTGGCGGACATGGTTTTGTATTTGTATGCGAATAATTTCCGTTTTCGATTTTTTATTTTCAATCAAAGCGTTTGCTGCCAAAGGCAAACGGGACGCCAAAGTATGCAGGTTGTCGGTAGTTGTTTTTAAAAAGGTTTGCGCAGATTTGTTTATCGTAGTGCGGCAATCCAAGAGTTTTCCGGCGGTTGCGTCCATGCAGGCAATCAGGAAGTCGGCGACGGCGGTAGGCGTTTTCGCCCTGTGGCAAGCAATGAAATCCAACACCGTATCGTCCCGTTCATGCCCGATGCCGGTGATAACGGGCAGTGGAAACTGTGCGCAATTTGCCGCCAGCAGGTAGGAATCGAACGAAGCCAAATCGGAAGTCGCGCCGCCGCCCCGTATGATAACAACCACATCGAATAAATTCCTATACTCAAATATTTTATCCAAAGCGGAAATGACGGACGCTTCGGTTTGTTCGCCCTGCATCAGCGCAGGAAAAAGGCGGGGATAAAAAACATAGCCGGAAGGATTGCCGGACAGGTGGTTCAAAAAATCTTCGTAACCGGCGGCTGTGGAGGAAGAAATAACCGCTATCCGCTGAGGCAGCGCAGGGATTTCCAACTCTTTATTCATGGTCAAAATTCCCTCTTCTTCCAAACGGCGGAGGATTGCCTGCCTTTGCGTCTGCAAATCGCCCAAAGTGTAGGACGGATCAATGTCGTAAACCGTCAAGCCGTAACCGTAAACCGGATGCAAATCTACGGCAACCCTGACCAGCACGCGCAATCCGGAATCAAACCGCCGCCCTGTCGCCTGTTCAAAATAAGGTTGCAGGGTTTCATAAACATTCGCCCAAATGCGACCTCCGGCTTTTGCAACGGTAGCGCCGGTAAGCGGATTTTTTTCTACAAACTCAAGGTAACAATGGCGGTTGCTCACACGCACATCGGAGGTTTCGGCAATCACCCAGCAGGTTTCGGGAAAAGCCTGCTTCACTGCCGAAGCCAAGCGGTTATTGAGTTGGGAAAGCGTGAGAAAATCCATTATAATCAAAAAAGGTGAAAGAAATATTTCGCATTAATTAGTCTCAAACGTATCTTCGCATGAAAATTTAAAATGTAACCCAAAGATTACATAATATAAAAACATATTTTTCGTTTCTCTATATGAATATTTATAGTTTGAATTATGAGATTGTATGAGAAAAATTATTTTTTTGTTTGCATTTTTTACTGTTCCAGTATATCCTATTTATTCTCAAATGATAAAAATAGAGAACGGTATTGTTATTTCATCTATGGGTCATAATAAATTAAATTTATTTGAGAAAAATATTTATACTTACAGTATAGCGGCAGGTATTGATTATTTTGAACATAAATATGTTTATCTGTCAAGTAAAATTGGATATTTGAAAAAAGGAGGTAAAAATGAAGTTTTTCTTGTATCTGAAATAATAGATGAACTAACGAATAAGATATCTATTTTTGAAAATTGGAATTTTATTGATGTTAATACAACTTGTCGTTTGAAATATCCATTAAATAATAGTCATATTTATATTGGATTTGGTCCCTTTACTGATTTTTTAATTGGTTCGAATAATACCCATTATTTGGAATCTTACAAAGCAAATAAAATTCTTTTCGGAATTTGTTCGGAATTAGGGTTTAACAGATATTTGACAGATAAAATGATGTTGGGAGTAAACATTTCTCATCAAACTCTTTTGAATAATTTCGTCCATAGTAACAACTCGAAAATCAAAAATAAAACATTTTATTTTATGTTTACTTTTGGATATAGCCTTTATTAACTACTTATAAAAAGAACAGCCTCCATTAACCATTATCTCACCGCCTCCATCACCCGCATAAAATTCCCGCCCCATATTTTGGCAATCGCTTTTTCGGAATAGCCGCGCCGGAGCAGTTCATGCGTAATCAGGAGCATTCCGCCGGCGTTTTCCAAGCCGGTCAATCCGCCGCCGCCGTCGAAATCGGAGCCGATACCCGCGTGGTCAATTCCGGTTTTCTTTATGATATAATCAATGTGATTGACGGCGTTTTCGACCATCGCCCCGCCATTTTCCCGAATAAAACCATCGTAAAGGCACACCTGAATTACACCGCCTTTTTCGGCAATAAACCTCATCAGTTCGTCGGAAATATTGCGGGTATGGCGGCACAGGGCGGCGGCAGACGAATGGGACGCAATCACCGGATAGCGGCTCAATTCCGCCGCATCGAAAGCGGTCGTTTCGGAAGTGTGGGAAATATCGACGATAATGCCCAAGCGGTTCATTTCACGGACAACTTCTTTCCCAAATTCGCTCAGCCCGTTGTGTTCAGGGTTGCCTTTGTGCGAATCGCAAATATCGTTGTGTCCGTTGTGGCAAAGGGTGATATAAACAACGCCCCTATCGGCGAGTTTTTGCAGATTGGCAAGGTTTTTCCCGATGCCGTAACCGTTTTCGACAGCCGCCAAGATGGCTTTTTTCCCTTCCTTTTTTATGCGCCGGATGTCGGCTGCGGTTTTTGCCTGTTCCGCCGTATCTTTATTTTCATCAATTTGCCGAATTAAAGCGTCGAGCGTGGAAAATGTTTTGTCGACGGCTTTTTGCGAGGCTTCCGCCGTCCGATCGCCCTGCGGGATATAGACAGCCATCGCCGCCGCGTCCAACATTCCCTTTTGCATTTTCGGAATATCCACTTTCAACGCATAGTTTGTTTCCCCCGTTTCCGAACCGCAATCTTCGGGAAGCAGTTTCAAAACCGGGTTTGTTTCCCCGATATTGATACCATATTTGAAAAACATCGGCGTATCGGTATGCGAATCAAGGGTAATGTATTTTTTGTGAATATTCTTTGCTTGTTGGTACAAAGCGGCTTCGCCGACAAAATACTTGAAAATATCGAGCATCTTGGCATTGCCTACGGCAGCCATCGTTTCCGGATGCCATTGCACGCCGAATATCGTTTTCCCTTCATCCGATTCGATGGCTTCCACAACGCCGTCTTCGGAAAAAGCAACCGTCTTGAAGCCGGGAGCAACGGTTTTCACCGCCTGATGATGAAACGAATTAACCGGCAAACTGTCTTGCTGAACCATTTGATACAGTTTCGAGCCGGGATTAATCACCGCCTGATGCGTTGCAATTTCGCGTTCTTCCTTTTGGCTGTGAACAATTTGCGAATCGGGAATTTGCGAAGGTATATCCTGCAACAGCGTACCCCCGAACGCAACATTAATCGCCTGAAGACCGCGACAGATGCCGAAAATCGGCATTTGCCGTTCGGCTGCCGCCAGAATGAGCGCGAGGTCGTACATGTCCTTGTCAAGGTCGAAATCGGTAACTGCCGGATGCAGTTCCTCGCCGAACAGGGAAGCATGCATGTCGCCGCCGCCCGACATAATCAGTCCGTCAATATGGGTGACAATGTTTTCCAAAACGGCATTGTCGGTAATGAGCGGAATTAACACGGGGGTCGCGCCCGCTTTGAGCGCGGCGGTTACGTATGCATCGGCGATGCAGGATTTTTCTTCTTTGTGATTGACTGATATACCGATAATCATATTATATCTTGCTTATACCTGAACTTTCATGGATTCGCGAAACTGTTTGCTTCCTTCCGCGTAATATTGTTTCAATTCCGCAAAAGTCATGTCCTTTGTTTCTTTTGAAATTTTTTCATATTGCTCACGCATATATTCTACGGCATGAAAACCTTCCAGATACTCAATACCTGAGTCTGAAACTCTCAGCGCATATTCACGCGCTTTTTTATTGTTATTTCTTTTCGATAAACCATTAAACTGTTCCATAAATCAATTCATTAGGCGTTCTTATTTCTAAGTAATTATATCCATAAACTTTATTTATACGGTTATAATCTTTTATTCTTTTCAAGTTTACTATGTGTTTAAAATTCCAAGATACCAAAACATCTATATTGTATATAGAAGACATCGCTATATGTCTGCAATCCTCATAACTTGTTTCTCCTACTGCTTTCTCGTTAATATATGCTCTTGCCAAACTATTAACTTCTCTGGTTATTTCTAACTCCAATTTATATTCTTTTGGTATTTTATTAAATATATTTCTTACTATTTCAGGCGCTTTAGATAACTCTTTTTCAACAATTTCAGAATAGAATACTAAAAATTCGCCTTTATTAATTTTCTCAAAAAGAGCCTTAGTTACTTCCGCAAATTCCAAGTCATAAAATCCACCGTAAACAGAGGTGTCTAAATACAATTTTATTTTATTTTCCATTTATGACTTAGTATATAAACTGCCTCCCTACACATCAATATTAGCATAAGTAGCATTCTCCTCAATAAATTCGCGGCGCGGCGCAACATCTTCCCCCATAAGCATTGAGAAAACATGGTCGGCTTCGGCGGCATTTTCGATGGCAACCTGCCGCAGGGTGCGCATATCGGGATTCATGGTTGTCTCCCAAAGTTGCTCAGCGTTCATTTCGCCCAAACCTTTGTAGCGCTGGGTTGTTGCTTGGCTTTCGTTGCCGTCGGCGTATTTATCGATAAACGCTTGCCGCTGCTGGTCTGTCCAGCAATATTCTTCCGTTTTCCCTTTCTTCATCAGGTAGAGTGGGGGCGTGGCGATGTAAATATAACCGTTTTCAATCATCGGGCGCATGTGTCGGAAGAAGAAAGTGAGAATGAGCGTGGCAATGTGGCTTCCGTCCACGTCGGCATCGGTCATGATTACGACTTTGTGATAGCGCAGTTTAGTCATGTTCAGTTCTTTGGAATCTTCTTCCGTGCCGATGGTTACGCCCAAAGCCGTGTATATATTACGGATTTCGTCGCTTTCGAGTACCTTGTGGCTCATTGCTTTTTCGACGTTCAATATTTTCCCGCGCAGAGGCAGGATAGCCTGAAACTGTCGGTTGCGCCCTTGTTTTGCCGTACCGCCTGCGGAGTCCCCTTCGACGAGGAAGATTTCGCATTTTTCGGGATCTTTGTCCGAGCAGTCGGCAAGTTTACCGGGCAATCCACCGCCGGACAAAGGCGATTTCCGCTGCACCATTTCGCGGGCTTTCCGGGCGGCATGACGGGCGGTTGCCGCCAAAATCACCTTTTCCACAATAATCCGGGCTTCTTTCGGATGTTCTTCCAAAAAATTTCCGAGAATTTCGCTCACGGCAATATCCACCGCGCCGATTACTTCATTGTTGCCTAATTTGGTCTTCGTTTGCCCTTCAAACTGCGGCTCCTGCACCTTGATTGAAATCACGGCAGTAAGCCCTTCGCGAAAGTCGTCGCCGTTGATTTCCACTTTCACTTTATCCAGCATCTTGGATTCTTCGGCGTATTTTTTCAGCGTGCGGGTCAAACCGCGCCGGAAACCAGCCAAATGCGTGCCGCCCTCTATCGTATTAATATCGTTAACATAAGAATACACATTTTCGTTGTAGGAAGTATTGTAGGTCATGGCGACTTCCACCGGAATTCCCTGTTTTTCGGTAACAATGTGGATAATTTCGGGAATGAGCGGCTCCTTGTTGGCGTCAATATATTTGACAAATTCTTTCAGACCTTCTTCCGAATAGAATTTTTCGCGCTTGCATTCGCCGTCGTCCTTCACCACCCGTTTATCAATCAAATGGATGCTGACGCCGGTATTCAAATAGGCAAGTTCGCGCAAGCGTTTGGCGAGAATTTCGTATTTATATTCGGTGGTGATAAAAATGGTGGCATCGGGTTTGAAAGTGATGGTTGTGCCGCTGCCGGTCGCATCGCCTACGGTTTTGACTTCCGTCAATGGTTTTCCGCAGGAATAGTCCTGTTCGTAAAGTTTTCCGTCGCGGCGAACTTCCACTTTCAAATGCGTGGATAAAGCATTGACGCAGGATACGCCCACGCCGTGCAGACCGCCGGACACTTTATACGAACCCTTATCAAACTTACCGCCGGCGTGCAACACCGTCATTACGACCTCCAACGCCGATTTCTGTTCCTTTTCGTGGAAATCGACCGGAATCCCGCGCCCGTCGTCCGTTACCGTAATGGAATTATCTTCATTAATATTGACTTCGATATTTTTACAATACCCGGCAAGCGCCTCGTCAATCGAATTATCGACCACCTCGTTAACCAAATGGTGCAAGCCCTTTTCGCTGACGTCGCCGATATACATTGCCGGACGTTTCCTCACCGCTTCCAAGCCTTCAAGCACCTGAATATTTTCTGCCGAATATCCGTTGGAACTCTTTTTAATCTTTTCACTCATAATGTTTTTATACTAATACGTTTATTTTATTAAGCACGCAAAGATACTGAATATAGTTGAATTTTCAACTGCCGTTGCACATAAATTTGTATGCAAAGGCGCAAAGAAACCGTCTTTGTATACATATAAAATATTTTACGTACATTTGCGAAGGCTTTCGGAAAGTTCCTGAAAAGCCCCCGCACCCCTGCGAGAGACTTTCAGGAAGTCTTGAAAACGTCCCGCACCCCTGCGAGAGACTTTCAGGAGTCCTGAAAACGTTTCGCACCCCTGCGGGAGACTTTCAGGAAGTCCTGAAAACGTCTCGCACCCCTGCGGGAGACTTTCAGGAGTCCTGAAAGCGTCCCGCAGCCCCCAAATCCCTCATTGGGACACGGGAAACACAGGGAAACAATTTGAAACAGGGAAGGCAAACCCCCTGACCGATTAATCATTAATAATTAATTTTAAAATTTTACATCATGAAAAATTTAATTGTTCGATTGGATTTTGTGCTTCTGCGCAACGAAACGCATGTGGAGTTAAACGAAAATGTAACCGGCGTGATTGAAAAATACACCCCGCAAACGCTGGGTATTGTTGATTTATACGCAGTTTATAAACCGGCGTATGCAACCGAAGTCTCTGCGCTCGACGCGATACGCAAAAGCGGATACACCAAAGAGATTTTGGATCAGGATCATCGGCGCGACGGCATTTATCGCGGCTTTGTCGACGGCGTTAAGTCCGCGCTTCATCACTTCGACCCCGCAAAACAGGCGGCAGCCGAACGGATTGAACTCGTTCTGGAACACTACGGCAATATTTCCCGCAAAAATTATGATCAGGGAACGGCTGCTCTCGACGACCTGATTCGCGAACTTTCTGCCAACGATTATCCCGCGCTGCTCTCGACGCTCACGCTAACCGACTGGCTTACGCAACTCACCGCCGAAAACGCCGCGTTCAAAAACCTGATGACGGAACGATATGAGGAAGTCGCGCAACGCACCCCCGTGAACATGAAAGACGCTCGCACCGCAACCGATAAAGCCCTCCACGCAATTATCTACCAAATTGAAGGATTGGCGCTGGTGAACGGCGAGGCTCAATACCACGACTTTATCGCGGAATTGAACGCCATTTTTAAACGCTATAAAGATATTCTGGCGCAGGAGCGGGGGCGGCGAAAAAATGATTAATGGTTAATTAAATATTTAAGGAAATGGATGAAATTAGAGGCATTGAATATTTGCCGGACGAATTTGGAAGAAAAAAATTTGTAAAAATAGATTTGGATTTGTACGGAGAGGACACGCTGCTGGAAGACTTTTTGGACACCTTAGAAGTTGAAGCGGCGCAGGGCGAGTCTTATATAACATTGAGTGAATTTGTGAAACACGTGGAGGATAGGATCAAGCAATGTACGAAGTAATAATATCGGACAGGGCGCAAAGAGGAATTGATAAAATCCCGACAAAATACGCAAAGGCGATTATGGATGCGATTTTGGGTCTTGCTGCTGTAGGCGCGATAACGGGTATCATGCAATTGTGCTGTGTGAAAAATGTAATTTAAATAATTTATTAGCGATGAATAACATTGAAGGCATAGAATTTATTAAGGATCATAAAGGGAATATCCGGTATGTGCAGATAGATTTGGATTTGTTTGATGATGATTCTTTATTGTTTGATTTTTTGGATGGGGAGGAAGTCTTGGCGAGCAAAGGAGAGCCGATGATAAGCTGGGAAGAATGTAAGAAGATACTTGGATGGGAAGTCGAAGAGTATGTATAAGGTAGTAGTTTCGGTAGAAGCGAAGAGAGTGTTAGGTAAGTTACAGACTAAGTATAGGAAAAATATGGAAGAAGCGATAGATAGTTTAGAGAATAATCCGCGTCCGTTTGGTTATAAAAAGTTAAAGAATTACGATAATAATTACCGCATTCGTGTAGGCGTTTACAGGGTAATTTACAGGATAGAAGATAGGGAGTTAATAGTAGAGGTTATAAAGATAGAACACAGAAGTAAAGTTTATAGATAATAAGTTTAGCGATGAATAACATTGAAGGCATAGAATTTATTGAGGATCATAAAGGGAATACTCGGTATGTGCAGATAGATTTGGATTTGTTTGATGATGATTCTTTATTGTTTGATTTTTTGGATGGGGAGGAAGTCTTGGCTAGCAAAGGAGAGCCGATGATAAGTTTAGAAGAGTTTAATAGGATATGTGATAAACGGATAGAAGAGAAAATTCTTGAAGAAGTATAAATTAATTCTATCGGGGAAAACCTTAGACCTTATTGACAGAATGCCGAGTTCTTATGTTAAGAGGATTAAAGAGGCGGTTAATGCGTTAGCAAATAATCCGCGTCCGTTTGGTTATAAAAAGTTAAAGAATTACGATAATAATTACCGCATTCGTGTAGGCGTTTACAGGGTAATTTACAGAATAGAAGATAGGGAGTTAATAGTAGAGGTTATAAAGATAGAACACAGAAGTAAAGTTTATAGATAACTAAGTTATGAGAAAAGTACCGGGAATTAGATATATAAAGGATAAAGAAAAAAAGTACGCACGTTATGTCCGTATTGACTTAAAAAGGCATGGGGAAAATATTGTGTTAAAATATTTTTTAGACGTAGTGAAAGAGGCGGCGTTGAATGGAACTCAGATAGATTGGGACGCCGAGAGAGTTAAGTTTGATGAAAAATATGGAGAATAATTATTTTATACGCGAAGGCGCTAAGTTAAAGCATTACTTTGCGCCTTCGCGTTTTAGCGTACAATTTAACCCGTGCAAAACAAAAATCAAATCATAAAAACCCTGCAATCCGGCGGCGCTGTCCTAATCGCCACCGACACGGTCTACGGCTTGGCTGCCCTCCCATCCAACGAAAAAGCCGTTGCAAAAATCTATGAATTAAAACAACGCCCCCACAACCTATTCCTCCCCCTCATGGCTGCCGGATTGGGCGACTTGGAAAAACTCGGCGTGGACGTTAACGAAAACGCCCGCAAATTGTTTGCATCGGATTTGACGCCCGGCGCTATTACTTTCGTGTTGGGTTTCAGCAGCGGCGCGCCCAAACCGGATTGGCTGGCAAACAGGGACGAAATCGCCGTCCGCATCCCCGACAATGCTTTGCTGCTTTCCGTGCTTCGGGAAACAGGTCTCTTGGCGGTTACAAGCGCCAACAGGCACGGACGCGCAACGCCCGACCGCGTGAATGACATTTTGGCGGAATTAAACGGAACGCCAGATTTAATCGTCGAAGACGGGGCGGGAAAGGAAATCCCCTCCACCATCGTCAACTGCCGCCGCCTGCCGCCGACGATAGAACGCTACGGGCTAATTCCCGAAACAGCCATCCGTAAAATCCTCCGCAATGAATAACGATATAATATTAGGTATAGAAACTTCGTGCGACGACACAGCCGTTGCCCTCGTCGATTCGGAAGGGCGCATCCTTTCTTCGGTCGTCGCTTCCCAGTTGGATGTGCATAACCGGTTCGGCGGGATTTATCCCGAATTTGCCGCCCGTGCGCACATCACCGCCATTTTACCTGCCGTCGACGAGGCGTTTAGAGTAGCCGGAATTGCGCCCCGCGACGTCAAAGCGATTGGCGTTACGCGCGGACCCGGGCTGATTGGTTCTCTGCTCGTGGGTTTGAACGCAGCCGCAGGCTTGGGGCTGGGCTGGAACAAACCGGTGATAGGCGTTAATCATTTGCGCGGGCATCTGCGTAGCGCCGACCTGGAACGGCAAAGGGTTGTTTTTCCGGCAACCGTTTTGTTGGTTTCCGGCGGACACACGCTGTTGGCGTACATGAAAAGCGCGGTGGAAATTGAACTGCTCGGCAGCACCGCCGACGATTCGGTTGGGGAAACTTACGACAAAGTCGGGCGCATGATGGGATTGGATTATCCCGGAGGTCCTGCTGTGGACAGGCTTGCCGGGCAGGGCAAAGCGACAATTTCTTTTCCCCGTCCGGTGATAAACAAAGGGTTGGCGTTTTCGTTTTCGGGTTTAAAGTCCGCCGTTTTACGTTTTATGGAAGCAAATCCAGACGCGCCGCGTGAAGATGTCGCCGCCTCGTTTGTGCGGGCTGTTATGGACGTATTGATGAAAAAATCCCGTTTGGCGCTCACGCAATATCCGTCTCTTTCGTTTGCGATTGTGGGAGGCGTGGCGGCAAGTCCGCAATTGCGGGATGAAGCCGCCAAACTGTGCAAAAGGATGAAAGTCGAACTGTGTTTGCCGCCTCTGCGCTGGTCGACCGACAATGCGGCGATGATTGCGCTTGCCGCTTTCGATTACCTGAATTTGGAAATCTGCAAAGAACCTGTTGCCGACCTGCAACTTACGATGGACAGGTTTTGAGGTAACATCATACAAACATAATGAAAAAAAAATCACAACTATTTAAATATATATCAGCCGATTTTATTGCCGCCAACTTGGCGTGGTTTGCCTTTAACATCGTCCGTTATTACCTGACTGCAGCGCAGAATTTTTCTGCACTGTCCGATTTCATGGGCTATATCCACGTCGTGAAGGGGCAGGTTGTGATCCCTTTCATCTGGCTGGCGTTGCATTATTATTCGGGATATTACAACACAACGCTTGAAAAATCGCGGCTGTCGGAATTTTTCACCACGCTCGCAACCGTATTAATCGGGACGGTGCTTATTTTCTTCTGCGTTCTGCTGCCGAATTTGCCCGAATCTATCCGCATTTACTACGAACAATTTTCCTGCCTGTTCCTGTTCTCATTTTTCTTTATCTACACGTTCCGCCTCTTCATCACCAATCATGCCGCCAAGAAAATCAAAAACAGGGAATGGACGGTCAGGGCTTTAATTCTCGGAAGCGGCGAGAAAGCGGCTCAAATTAAAAGCTTGCTGGAAAAACCGGCGGCGTCAATGGCTTATACCGTTCAGGGATGCGTGGACGTACATTCGGATTTGGGAAATATCATCCAAACGCAGGGTATAGAAGAATTGATTGTCGCCCTTGATTCCGACGACGAAAACGAACTGACGAACCTGCTCTATTCGCTCTACCGCTACAAGTTGCCGATTAAACTGCCGCTCAGTTATTCCAAACTGTTGACCGGCGGGGTGAAAATCAAAACCATTACGGGATTCCCGTTGATTGACGTTATGGGAAATAATTTTTCCGAAGCGGGAAAAAATATCAAACTGACGCTTGACAAATTAGTTTCGGTGGCGGTTTTAATCCTTTTGTCGCCGGTTTATTTGTATCTGGCTATCCGGGTAAAAACGGAATCCAAAGGGCAGGTTTTCATCAAACAGGAGCGCATCGGGTTTCACGGAAAACCGTTTGTGATTTACAAATTCCGCACCATGCGCGAAGATGCGGAAAAAGACGGTCCTTCGCTCTCCTCCGAAAACGACGGTCGGATTACGTCATTCGGACAAATCATGAGAAAATACCGATTGGACGAATTACCCCAGTTCTGGAATGTGCTGAAAGGCGACATGTCGCTTGTCGGACCTCGTCCGGAACGGAAACACTACATTGATCAAATCGTGAAACAGGCGCCCTGTTTTTACCTGCTTCACAATGTGCGTCCCGGAATTACTTCGTGGGGAATGGTCAAATTCGGATACGCACGCAATATTGCCGAAATGATAGAGCGTATGCAATACGATATTTTATATTACGAAAACATGTCTTTAATGCTGGATATTAAGATATTGATATATTCAATTAAAACAATATGCACAGGGAAAGGAATTTAGGCGTATGAATAACATCCGTTTTTCCTTTCACACACGCAATTTCATTCCTGCCAAAACAGTATCCGGTTTCAGGCGCATCACCGAATGCATTTCACCAGCCATCGAAAAACCGCAGCGGTCGCAAACGCCCGCTATGCTTCCCGGACATTCGGGCAAATAACTTCCGTCGGACAGCACAAAATCGGAAACCCAGCACTGCTTCTCAAACCGGTTGGTCTTCATCAGTTTCAGCCCCGAAACCGAATTCATCACGGGATAACCGGCTTTCTTTTTCCGAATAATTAAATCAATCACTTCCGCCCGCCGTTCCCAGTCGAGGAACAAATCTTCCGTCCCTTCGTAAGGCGTGTGGAAATTCAGAGAAATTAACCGGATGTGTGGATTGTTTTTCGCAAATTCGATTGTTTCCTCCACCGAAGTATAATTCAGGGAATTAATCACCATATTGATGCTTAGATGCGGATGTCGGGCGGTTTCGATATTTCTCGACAGCCGGTCGAATGCGCCGTTTCCGCGTATGGCGTCGTGAAATTCGCCCACGCCGTCGAGGCTGACCCAAATCGAATCGGCTTCGCAGTCGGCAAAGGGCTGTTGCGCATTCGTCGTCACGGTAGCAGAATAGTAGCCGGTTTTTTTCGCCAAGCGAATCAGGCTGTTCAAATCTTTGTCGTTATCGTGCCAGAGCATCGGCTCGCCGCCTTCAAAATCGACAAAACGCGAACCAAGGCGGTGGGAGCGTTCCAATTCTGCGCGGATTTGTTCGTAAGTTTTTATGCGGGGATTTTTTAACCGATAGACCGTACAATGCCTGCATGTCAAATTACATTTGTCCGACACAAACAAAACCGTTTGCAGCGGACTTTTTGCGCCGGACAGGCGATTTTTGAAAAACCAGAATGGGAGATAAAATAGTGATTTCATTTTTTTGCCACTAATGCACTAATTTATACGAATTTTATTTATGCGAGAAACCCAATAACAATCAAAATCAAACAAAAGAACGACAGCAAATTGCGCGACAGCAGCCAGCGAATCATAAACCAGTCAAGCCGGTAAGTTTCGATTCTTTTCCAGTCGCCCATAGGTCCCATCCAAAAACGGGGCGAGAATTTTTTGTCCGGTTGGCGGACAAATACCACCATTAAATAGAACAAATGGACTGCCATCGGCACGGTGAGCAGGGTAAACAAATAATATTTCGATAAATAGCCCGTCCATACCCCGCCGATAATGCAGCCGTAAGACCCCAGCAAAAGCAGCAGCAGGCAAAACAGCATCCGGCGTCGGGACTTCAGCAGCACGGCGAAAGTCATTTTCCCGGCTTCCCGGTCGGGTTCATAATCCATAATGGAATGAGTATAAACGATATTCGCCACCAGTAGCCCGACAGGCACGGAAATAAACGCAATCGACCGGTCGAAATGTCCGCAGGCGGCATAATATACGCCGGTCATCGACAAGGAACCGAACATGACGCCGATTACGACGTCGCCCAAACCGTGGTATGACAAACGCAACGGCGCGCCGGAATAGGAAATGCCCAGCACGGCGGCGGCAATCGTCAGCCAGAGGATAAAACCGCCCCTGAACCACCAAATAACGCTTCCCGCAGCCAGCGCAATGAACCCGAAAGCCAAACAGGCAATCAAAAGCCGGTTGAGCGTAGTTTGTCCCGAAGTAATGTAATGACATTTGGCAATCCGCGCACGAAAACCTTTCCGCGCCATCGCGTCGCGAAATTCGGCGCCTTTTACGCGGTAATCGAAATAATCGTCAAACAAATTCAAACTCAAATGCGCCATTATGACGCCCAAAACGGCAAGCGCCCCCAAATAAACGGAAAAACCGGGCGCTTGCGAGGCAAGGCAAACAGCCAATACAGCCGGCAACAGACTTTGAGGGAGTGAGGTGGTGCGGGCGTTTTTTAGCCAAAAACGGATTGTGTTCATTGTGTTTTTATTTTAATAATGGATGACATCACCGCGTCATTGCAAACCGCAACGTAATTCTCTGGATTGCTTCAGGTTTCGCCTTCGCAATGACGGCTCACTTCCTTAATAATTTCCCCAACCGTAGGATGCGGAAAAATCATTGCCCGCAAATCCTCGACCGTCAACCCCTTTTCGATGGCAATCCCTGCAACGACAATAATTTCCGAAGCCGGATTCCCCAAGATATGCACGCCGAGAATTGCACCGTCCTCCCCTGCAAGAATTTTACAAATGCCGTTACCCTGTTCGTTTTCAACCGTAAAACGCCCGGAATAAGTCATCGGTAGCCGCTTCGTCGCATAGGCGATATTTTCTGCCCGCAAAACCTCCTCCGTCTTGCCTGCGCCCGCCATTTCGGGATTCGTATAAACCACGCCCGGAACGGCTTTGTAGGACATTTTCTCATTTTTCCCAAGCATATGTCCGACGGCAACTTCAGCCTCCCTGACGGCGGTATGCGCCAAAAGGGAAAATCCTGTAACATCGCCGCAGGCATAAACACCGGGACGCGAAGTTTGCATGTATTCATCAACTTTTAAGCCGTTTCCGCGCAACTCCAAATCCAACGTTTCGAGACCAAATCCGGTCAACACCGGTTTGCGCCCCACGCTCACCATTGTTTTTGAAAATTCCGAAACGCTTTTCCCGTTTGCATTTTCCATTTCCACCCGCCGCCCGCTTACGGAAACCGCCGTCGTATTTAACCGAAACTCAATCCCTTGTTTCGTCAGTTCGTTTCTTAAAAGCGCCGACAGTTCCCCGTCCATTCCGGTCAGGATTTCATTCGCCATTTCAACGACGGTAACCCGACTGCCCAAAGTATTGAAAAACGAGGCAAATTCAATGCCGATTACGCCGCCGCCTATAATCAGCAGCGATTCGGGAATTTCTTTTGTTTCCAAGGCTTCGCGGCTCGTCCAAAAACCGGTTTCGGCTAATCCGGAAATCGGGGGAATAATGGTTTCCGAACCCGTAGCAATCAGCAGTTTACGGGCAGAATAAGTTTGTCCGTTACACTCGATTTCCATCGCGTTTTGCCCGTCGCCTTTTTTCCGAACAATTGCTTCGCCGCCGACGGTTTCCACGTCCGCATCATTCAGTCCGGCGCGAATGCCCGCCGCGAGTTTTCGCACAATTTTATTTTTTCGGGCAATTATTTTTGGTAAATCAAAAGCGACCGCATCACAGGATACGCCGTACTTTTCGGACTCTTTGGCGTGTTGGTAAATTTTGGCGGAATACAGTAACGTTTTAGTCGGAATACAACCCTCATTTAGACAAACGCCGCCGATATTGTTTTTTTCAAAAAGGATGATTTTCAGTCCGTTTCGTCCGGCTAATCCAGCGGCGGCGTATCCGGCAGGACCGCTACCGATGATTGCTAAATCGTAGATATTCATTTTATTAATGATTAATGATTAATCTCTGCGCAAAAGTACTGTTTTTGGGATTAAAAACAAAGACAGGTGAATTGACGGGGTGCAAATCGCACTAATTAACCATTAATCATTTCCCAAAACCGCTGCATCAGCCTATGCACCGGATATTCCTCGATTTCGTCCCGCCTTATTTTTTTGCATTTCCCCAGCCCCGACGCCTTTGCGACCGATACTTCATAGCAATCGGCATAAAGCGTCCGATGCGTCAAAACATGTTTGTAATTTTTTATCAACGGTTTGAAAAGTAAGCGGCGGCGGGTATTCGCGGGGAAAAACGCTCGAAAAGCGGAATGTTCAACCAAATCTTCAAACGACAGCGGCGTTTCCGATTCCACCGAAGGAAATTCATACAAATTTTGCCAAATCCCTTTTCCTTCCCGCTTTTTCAGGAAAATAAAATCCCCCGAACGCACCATAAAATAATAAAGGAACACGGTTTTCGTTTCCGGCTTGCTTGATTTAACCGGAAATTCCGACACTTTCCCCTGCATTTTTGCCAAACACTGCGACGTAAAAATACATCCCCCGCAATCGGGCGACGCGGGAACGCACTGCAAAGCGCCGAATTCCATGATCGCCTGATTAAAAAGACCCGCCTGCCGCCTGTCCATCAACCGTCCGGCTAAGTCCGTAAAAAATTTCTTCCCTTTCGAGCTGTCAATCGGCTCCCGAACGGCAAAAAGCCGCGACAAAAAACGAAACACATTCCCGTCGACCACCGGATACGGCAGGTTAAACGCAAAAGACGCAATTGCCGCTGCCGTATATTCCCCCACACCTTTTAAATTTAAAAGAGCGGCGTAATCTTCGGGAAATTTCCCGCCGAAATGCGTTTCGATATGCCGCGCCGCCGCAAAAAGATTTCTCGCACGGGAATAATAACCCAAACCCTGCCAATATTTCAAAACCTCCTGTTCATCGGCAGCCGCCAAGGTATGCACATCCGGAAACCGCTCAATGAACCGCTCGTAATATTCCAAACCCTGCACAACCCGCGTTTGTTGCAAAATAATTTCCGAAATCCAAATTTTATAAGGATTTGCAATATCTCTCCAAGGTAATATCCGCTTATGAATTTGATACCAACTCAAAATTTTTTCCCCGACAAATTTGTAATTTTCCATATTCGGACGCAAAAATAGGCAGATATTTCCTACCAAATTGTGTTTTTTTCAAAAAAAATCGCATAATCTTTTTTTATCGGGAATATTTACACTATATTTGCACCCCGAATCAAATTAATCTTAATAAATTTTTAGTCATGACAAAAGCAGATATTGTAAATGCAATTTCAAGAAAAACGGGTGTAGACAAAACCAGCGCTTTAGCTGTAGTGGAAGGTTTCATGAGAGAAGTTATGGACTCCATGAATAGTGGTGAAAACGTATATTTGAGAGGCTTCGGGTCTTTCGTCGTTAGGAAAAGAGCCGCCAAAGCAGCTCGCCACATCAAGAACGAAACAACGATTATTATTCCGGAACGTTTCGTGCCGACTTTTAAACCTTCTCAATATTTCGCCGAAAAATTGCGGAACAGTTTAAACACCAAATTAAGTGCCAAAAACGCCAAAAAAGGTCGCAAATAAAAATTTACCCCTATTTATAATTAAATTAGTTTACGATGCCAAGCGGAAAAAAAAGGAAAAGGCATAAAATGTCTACACACAAACGTAAAAAAAGACTAAGAAAGAACCGGCACAAGAAGAAAAAGTAAGCCTGCTCTTTATTTAGGTAATGAAAGGTTAAACGTGCTATTCACCGCGCATTTAACCTTTTAGTATTTATCAGCTAATTTTAAAACTAAAACAAAAAGTATTGTGATCAGCGAATTAGTGATTGATGTTCAACCCGGGGATATATCCATTGCCGTCCTTGAAGACAAGAAATTGGTCGAATTTCAAAAGGAAGCGAGAAATATATCCTTTTCTGTGGGCGACGTCTGCCTCGGCAAAATCAAGAAGTTGATGCCGGGACTCAACGCTGCATTCGTGGACGTCGGATACAAAAAAGACGCATTTCTTCACTATCAGGACTTGGGAGCTAATTTTAACCGATTCGATAAGTTCCTGAAAACTACTCGTTCCGACAGAAAAAAATTACCCTCCGTCAACAAATTTTCTCATCTTCAAGACATCGTTAAAGAAGGAGCCATTACGGACGTACTGAAACAGGGCGACGAAGTATTGGTGCAAATCGCCAAAGAACCGATTTCAACAAAAGGACCGCGGTTAACTGCGGAAATATCGTTCGCAGGTCGTTTTTTGGTTGCTACGCCTTTCGGGGATAAGGTTTCGGTGTCTCAAAAAATTCAATCGGGAGAAGAAAGAGCCCGGCTCAGGCAACTGATTCAGAGCATTAAGCCTAAAAATTTCACCGTTATCGTCCGAACTTCCGCCGAAGGGGTTCGCGCCGCCGAATTGGATTCGGAGCTAAGATCGCTGGTGAAACGGTGGGACGACAACATGGCTAAACTGCTCAAAGCCAAAGTACCGGCGTTGCTGTATGAAGAAACGGGGAGAACCGTTGCGCTGCTGAGGGACATCTTCAACCCGTCGTTTGAAAACATATACATCAACGATCCGGATGTGTACAACGAAGTTCACAGCTACGTCGCCGCCATCTCCCCCGACCACACGAAAATAGTGAAACTTTACAAAGGCGAACTGCCCATTTTCGATAATTTCGCCGTAACGAAACAAATTAAGTCGGGTTTCGGAAAACACGTTACATTCAAAAGCGGCGCGTATCTGATTATCGAACACACGGAGGCGATGCACGTTATTGACGTCAATAGCGGAACCCGCGCCAAAGCAAGTACCGGTCAGGAAAACACGGCAATTGATGTGAACCTTGCCGCCGCAGACGAAATTGCCCGCCAATTGCGACTCCGTGATTTGGGGGGAATCATTGTGGTTGATTTTATCGACATGCACGAACAGGACAACCGCCAGAAATTGTTCGACCACATGCGCAATTTGATGACTAACGACAGGGCGCGGCATAATATTTTGCAAGTCAGTAAATTCGGTTTGATGCAAATTACCCGCCAAAGGGTAAGACCCGCAATGAATTTTGACACGACGGAAGTTTGCCCGACTTGCTTCGGCAAGGGCGAAATCAAAGCGTCGATTCTTTTCATGGAAGACTTGGAAAAGCAAATCAGCGACGTCGTAAGCGTATTAAAAGTGAAGAAATTCAAGCTGTATGTACATCCTTATATTGCAGCGTTTATCAATCAGGGGATTTTTTCCCAGAAATGGAAATGGAAATTCAAATATTCCTTCGGCTTGCGCGTTATTCCCGACCAACAACTCGGATTTCTGGAATATAAGTTTTTTGATATGGACAAAACCGAGTTGGATATGAAGGATAATGGTTTTTCGGTTTAGAGCGCATCCCTCACTCAAAACCCGCACCGCACCTCCATATTCGTATTAATAATATAACGAACGGAATCCTCCCGCAAAGCCTCCGAAACAATACTGCGAGCCGGAATTTGCTCTGGAAATGTGAGGTCGGCAATATCAAGCACGGAATAAAAAATGCAATTCGTATTCAAACGTTTATCTTTGTTCCGCTTGAGATTTTCCATTTTGGACGGATATCGGATGTTGTATTTATCCGAAGTCCACACGAAAAACGGGACGTGGAAATCGTAGGGAGTGTATTCGCTTCCCCCATGGAAAACGATGTTTGCTTCGGTGTCGAACAGGTTTTCCCCATGGTCAGCCACATAAACAAACGCGCTTACGGACTGCAAAGCGTCGATTTTCCGTATCGTGCCTGCCAAGAAGAAATCAGTATACAGGATGGAATTATCGTAAGTATTGACAAACATTTCCTTATTTTTTGCCGAAATCAACGCATAATCAAATGCGCCTTTCAAACTGGGCTTGAACACCTCGAATGAAGCCGGATAGCGGTAATTATACCGGAAATGACTGCCCAAAGTGTGAATAACGATAAACGCTTTCGGGTCGTTTCGGGCTAAAACCTCGTCAAGATAAAGCCAGAGTTGTTCGTCGAAATTGGTGGTGTCCGAAACATCGGTTACGTGGAAATATTCCTTGTCGGCGTCGCCCGAAATGCGTCGGAGGAATTTGTTGTTGGCGCTTTGGTCGGCAATCCAGTAAGTTTTGAAACCGGCTTCCCGAAACGCATCGACAAATGATTTTTCGACATATGAACGCTCATACTCCAAAGCCGAAGCGCGCGTTAAAATCATCTGCAAACTCGAAGTGGTTATATTGGCTTCGGAATGGAAATTGGTGTAGGAAACCAAGTTTTTCGTTTTCGCCAGCATCGGCGAAGTGTTCCGCCGGTAGCCGTTTACGGAATAACTACCGTAGCGCCCGGTTTCGCCGATAACAAACACATACACTTCCTTTTCGCCCGGCGGGTCTTTTTTGACGGCGTTAAATTTGAAATCCTTCATTTTTTTCCTGCCCGTCTTGATTTCTCGTTTGGCGGCAAACACCTGATAAGTGCGGAGCATCAATTCGTAGGGATATACATTTCTGCTGTATCCCGCCCAATAACCGGTTACGACCATTCCCACGAAAACAATCGCGCCCGCCCATTTTATCCGGTTTGACTTGAAGAGGCAGGCGTTTTTGATGTTTACGCAGGTAATTAAAAAATAAAACGCCACGAAAACGAGTAAAATAACGATAGGAAATTGGATGGCGGACAATAATTCATACGATTCTTCCTTGTTCGTGTCAACGATTGAAAGCAGGAACGCCGTCGTCGCAGGCATCCGGTTCAAATAGACGTGGGCTGCTTCAAGCGGGGCGAGTAAAACAAAAATGCCCTGAATAAGGAAAAACGCCCTTTTCTTCAAAAACAACACGGGCAACAGGTAAAGCACGCACGAAAGCGCAAAGGTGGACAGCGCCGACGGCAAAGCCTCATTTCCGTAAAAGAGCAGCAAAATATTCGGAAACAGCGCGATGAGGGATAAAACGGACATCCATGCGTATTCTTTTTTTGTTGTGTTATTCATAATTATAAGTATTTTCGGATTGTTTCACCGCTTTGCGGTTCGCTGGCGACGGCTGCGACCACTGTTCATGTGCATGATTTTTGAGTTCGCAAATGTACGGAAAATATTTTAATGTACGCGAATACGCGAAAACGTCCCGACGACTCCGGGACAGTTTCGTGCGGCGCGCAACCCACACGTCCGAATTATATAACAAATAATCGTTACCTTTGCCTCGCAAAGCAATAAAAAAACGCATGGAAAGTACAAGATTACAAAAAATAGAACGACAGATACAGAAAGATTTGGGCGAAATTTTCCTTGCCCAAACCCGACAAATACCCGGCATTTTGGTATCGGTAACCGGCGTAAAAACGAGTCCCGATTTAAGTCTTTCAAAGGCTTATTTGAGCATTTTCCCTTCGGAAAAAGGGGAAGAAATATTGAGTAATATTAATTTGCAAAAAAAAGCCGTCCGCTATGAACTGGGTTTGCGGATGGGGAAACAGTTGCGCCGGATTCCCGAATTGGTTTTTTTGCTCGACGATTCGCTTGATTATTTAGATAAAATAGACGTTTTATTGAACCGTAAGTAACACCGTGAACTTCCCTTTTTACATCGCCAAAAGGTATCTCTTTTCCAAGAAATCCCACAATGCCGTCAACATCATTTCCATCGTGGCGGTTTGCGGGGTGGCTGTTGCGACAACGGCTACAATCTGTTCCATGTCGGTACTCAACGGATTTCGGGGTTTGGCGTCGGAGATGTTTGGTTCTTTCGACCCTGAATTGAAAATTACGCCGGTCAGGGGAAAGGTTTTCAATCCGGATACGCCTGTATTCAAGGCGGTATACGCTTTTCCGGACATTGAACTGATTACCGAAAGTTTGGAAGACAATGTGATGATTAATTATCGGGGGCGACAGGGTTTGGCGATGCTGAAAGGCGTTGGCGACAATTTCGTTTCACAAACGGATTTTGCGTTGATTTTGACGGACGGCGATACCGTGCTGAAAAACGAGATCAATAATTTTGCCTTGTTGGGTATCGGCGTCGCAAGCAATATCGGGGTGAATGCCGGTTTTGTTTTCCCGATGGAAATCAACGCTCCCAAGCGGAATGCGGGGGTGAGCCTTGCCAATCCCGCCGCGTCGATTAACCGTGAATATGCTTATATCGGCGGCATATTCACGGTCAATCAGGCGGCGTATGACGAGCATTATGTGATTGTTCCCATCGGTTTGGCGCGGGATTTGTTTGATTACGAAAAGGAAGTCAGCGCGTTGGAAATTAAACTGAAAACAGGCGTTTCGGTCAAAAAGGTGCAGGCGGAAATTCAAAAAACAATCGGGGACGATTTTGAGGTGAAAGATCGTTACCAACAGCAGGAAGACACTTTTAAGATGATCAACATTGAGAAATGGGTCACTTTTTTCATTTTGGTTTTTATCTTGCTGATTGCGGCTTTCAATATTATCGGTTCTCTGTCGATGCTGGTTATCGACAAGCAAGCCGACGTGATCACGCTTCGGAATTTGGGGTTAGACAACCGCCGAATATCAGGTATATTCTTGTTTGAAGGCTGGATGATTTCGGCGTCGGGGGTCGCCTTCGGAATTATTTTTGGGGTATTGCTGTGTCTCGGTCAGCAACGTTTCGGGTGGCTGCGGTTGGGCAACGGCAATTTTTCCGTGAGCGCTTATCCGGTTATCGTTTATTTTTCCGACCTACTGTTTGTGCTACTGACCGTGCTGGTTATCGGTTTTTTTTCGACGCTTTATCCGGTGCGGTATTTGGCGCGGAAGTGGTTGCGGTGATATCGCCGTCATTGCGGGCGGAGCGAAACGGGATTTTGCCAATGTCCAAACAAACCCGTCCTATAACCTCCGGAAAATACCGATATTCCAATTCATGCACCTTAGCGGCAACTTCTTCCGGCGTATCGGTCGGCAAAACTTTGCATTTTGCCTGAAAAATAATCCGCCCCTCGTCGTAATTTTCATTGACATAATGAATGGTAACGCCCGATTCGGTTTCCTTGCCGGCAACCACCGCTTCGTGTACATGCGCGCCGTACATGCCTTTTCCCCCGAATTTGGGCAAAAGCGCCGGATGAATATTGATGATTTTATCGGGATAAGCCCGGACGATATCAAGGGGAATTTTCAGTAAAAAGCCCGCCAAAACGATAAAATCAATCTTATTTTCCAGTAAAAAAGTTAAAACTTCCCCGTTTTCAAAACATTCTTTTTTATAAAAAAACGATGGGATGTTGAGTTTTTTCGCCCGCTCATGCACGTATGCGCCCGGTTTATTTGAAATAATGAATGGGAAATGCACACGGGTATCCTTCCGGAAATAGCGAATGATGTTTTCCGCATTGCTGCCCGAACCGGAGGCTAATAAAGCGATATTTTTCATTTGTTTGTGTTGGTAATCTGTAAAAAACCGGTAATTTCTCTGGATTGCTTCAGGCTTTGCCTTCGCAATGACGTGGTGGGTGTTTTGATTTCACCGCGTCACCAGCGAACCGCGAAGCGGTGAAGTAACCAGCTATAAGCATTTAACGTTTAGCTTGCTCCCAAGCCTCGCCCAGCCGAATCAGAAAATTCTTTTTTTTTCTGAAAGGGCTGTTGTTTACTAAATAATCATTTACATTCCAATCCTCATTGGAACCGGATTTCACCATATTATATATGACGCCCCAATCGGGGAAGCCTCCGATATTTTTATCGTCAACGTACAAATCGGCGTTTATTTTTCGGGGTTCGACGCCCGACTTTTCTTCCGGATAGTTTTTGTTGACGGCGTAAAACTCCAAGCCGGAACGTTTACAGTATTCCAGCGCCTCTTTCAAATAATCGCCTTCCCTCACCGTCCACAATATTAACCGGTGATGTCCCTCCTGCTGTAATTTTTTCAGTACCTCAATGGCAAAAGGAATCGGCTTGCCGATTTTCGGGTAGGCGTGTTCAACTATTGTTCCGTCGAAATCTACTGCGATTATCATTTTTTATAAGTTACGGGTTATAAATAAACAAGTACGGGCAAAGGTAAATGAAAGATTTAAGAAATCAAAACTCCGAGATGACGGGAACAGCAACCGCACCAAAACAAAAAATACCCCATTTATGGTATTTTAACTTTAAAAATATTCCGTACCTTTATCCCCGTAAATATCGAATTGATTAAAACGGTGAAATATTCGACCCACATAGAAGTTGAGATGCATAAAACGGAAAATACCTTGCACGCTGTGCAACGGTATAACGGTATTTACCCCCCCCCCCCCCCCCCGCATCTCATAACACACTGTATATTAACTTATTTAGAACAATCCGGCGCACGGGATACACGGCGTTCGGTATACGGCAGGCGGCGCACGCGAGAAACGTTGCGCGCCGGTCGCGTACCCCGCGCCGAGTTCCGTGCGCCTTTTTTAATTTATATAATTATGGTAAAATTGTTATTCTTTCGGCGGAACCGCAGTCGGTTTCTCCGATTTTCGTTTCTTTTCCTCCTGCTTCTCTGGGGAGGAAACAGTGTGGTTTCGGCTCAACAACAGCAGGTATCGGGAATTGTTCTCTCTTCCGAAAACGATGAACCTGTTGCCGGAGCAACTATCGCCGTTGACGGCGCCTCTGTCGGAACGGTTTCCGGCATCGATGGGAAATTTACCCTGAGTAATATCCCTTCGGGCGGCAACCGATTAACCATTTCTTTTCTGGGCTATCAAACCCGGGCGGTATCCTTTAAAACCGGCGAACATATCACCGTTGTTCTGGAACCGGAAACGTCTTTGCTGGATGAAGTGATTGTTGTTGCCTACGGGACTTCCACGCGGCGGCAGTTTACTGGATCGGCTTCGGTTGTCAATGCGGCGTCCATCGGCAAGCTTCAAACTTCGTCGGTTACCAATGCGCTGGAAGGTCGTGCAACCGGCGTTCAGATTGTGTCTTCGACCGGACAGCCGGGCGAAAATCCCAATGTGCGTATTCGTGGGATAGGCTCCATCAATGCCGCTAAAAATCCGCTCTACATCGTGGACGGCGCTACTTACGACGGTCCGGTGAGCGCGCTTAATTCCGCCGATATTGAGAACCTTACCGTATTGAAAGATGCGGCGGCAAACTCCCTTTACGGTGCGCGTGGCGCTAACGGCGTTATCTTGATTACCACCAAACGCGGTAATACGAATGAAACGAAAATTTCGTTCGATGCCAAATGGGGTGTAAACAGCCGCGCTGTTCCCGAATACGACTTTATTACCGACCGTGCAACGTATTACGAACAGGCTTGGAAAGGGCAATTCAACAAACTGTATGACAACTATACGACACGGGCAAACAACCCGCTTTCGTCCGATGCGGCTGCGGCTCAGGCAAGGGAAGATATTGCCGGAAACGGCACCAATTCTTTGCAGACAATTTTAGGCGGTTACAATAATTATGATGTGCCGTGGGCGAATTTGCTTGACGGCAACGGAAAGTTAAACCCCAACGCCCGCCTGCTCTATCAGGACGACTGGCACGACGCTTTGTTCCGCAATTCTCTTCGTCAGGAATATAACCTGAACATAACAGGCGGCAACGACAAGCAAAACTATTACGTGGGTTTCGGTTATCTGAACGATGAATCGTATGCCAAAGGCTCCGGTTTCGACCGTTATACAGGGCGGATACGGGGAGAAAAAGAATTGGCAAAGTGGTTGAAAGGCGGCGTTAATCTATCTTACGCTCACACGATTCAGAACTACCCGCTCACTTCCGGCGCCAGTTATGTCAACTATTTCCAGTGGACGCGGCATATTGCGCCCATCTATCCGGTATATTTGAGAGACCCCGCAACGGGGGAAACCATCAAGGACAAAGACGGCAAAGCGATTTATGATTACGGCGACAGCAACGATTTGGGATACACCCGTCCGTATGCTGCGCGGGCAAACCCTGCCGGCGTTTTGGATTACGACGTAAACCGGAATACGCTTGACAACGTCATCGGATCAACTTTCCTCGAAGCGCAACTCTACGACGGACTGTCGCTGAAAGGCGCATTCGATGTTAATACGACTTATAAAAACGGCGCTTTTTTGACAAATCCCACCTATGGCGACGGCGTTTCCTACAACGGGATTATTGAACAGGAATTACAACGTTATTTTTCCTATACCGGCTCCGTTTTCCTGAACTACAATAAAACGTTTGGAAAATGGCACGTCGATTTCTTGGGCGGCGCGGAAAGTTATCGGAAAGAACGCCACTATTTATATGGAGCTAAAAGCCAACTCGCTACTTCCTACGAGCCGGAACTGAGCAATGCCGTAGCGTTTCGGGATTTAACTTCTTACCTGCAAAAATACGGTGTGGTCGGATATTTGACCCGTTTGAATCTTTCTTACGGCGACAAATATTATTTGAGCGGGAGTTTCCGCCGCGACGCATCCAGCCGTTTTGCACCGGAAAACCGTTGGGGTAATTTCGGCTCCGTCGGCGCATCGTGGAGAATAAGCGAAGAAAATTTCCTGCGCGACGTTGACTTTGTCGACAACCTGAAACTCAAGGGCAGCGTCGGCTCGCAAGGAAACGACAATTTGCTGTATGACGACGGAAGCACGATTAATTATATCCCTTATGCCGACCATTATGAAGTGGTTAACAACAACGGGAGCGTATCGGTGCGGCAAACTTATGTGGGAAACAGGGATATTTCGTGGGAAAAGAGCCTGAACCTCAATGCCGGTATCGAAGCCCGCGTGGCGGATCGCGTTAATTTCGGCTTTGAATATTTCAGCAAAACAACTTCCGATTTGTTGTTCTACAAGCCCATTCATCTTTCGTCCGGCATCGGTTCGCTTCCCGTGAATTTGGGAAAGATAAAGAATGCGGGCATAGAGTTTGAAATCGACGCCGATATTGTAAAAACCCGTTCTTTTGTTTGGAACATCGGACTTAATTTATCCAAAGTCAAAAATACAATCCTGTCGCTGCCCGAAGAAAACAGGGAAAACGGGATTTTTGCCACCGGATATACCAAACTCGTGGAAGGAGGAAGCCTTTACGACCTGTATTTGCCCGACTTTGCCGGAATAGACGAAACGGGTAAAAACACCTGGAATATTTATGACGCAGACGGCAATTTCAAAGAAACGACAACGGTTTACAACAATGCCTATACCGACCTGAGCCGGCGGAATCAAGGATCGGCGGTTCCCGACCTTACCGGCGGTTTTTCGACAAGCATTACTTATAAAGGCATTGATCTTTCGGCTGTGTTCAGTTATCAGTCGGGCGGGAAAGTTTATGATGCGATTTATGCCGCATCTTTGCAAATGACCGACTACGGACGTTCTTACCACAAAGACATCCTGAACGCTTGGACGCCGGAAAATACGAATACAACTGTTCCGCGCCTCGTATCCGGTTACACGGACGCCAGTCGCGCTTCGAGTTTGTATATCACCGACGCTTCCTATCTGAATATTCGCAATGTTTCCATCGGTTACACATTCTCAAAATCCGTATTGAAAACGCTGGGAATAAACACGCTAAGAATATTTGCCGCAGGCGACAATTTGGCTTTTTTCTCCAAAAAACAAGGGCTTGACCCGCGCCAATACGACTACGGTTCCACCGGATTTAATTATTCGCCCATACGTACCATCTCGTTTGGACTCAATGTAACATTATAAAAACAAGCAATCATGAAACTATATCAAATTAAATTAGTAACGCTCGTCCTGTTGATAGGGATACTTTCTTCCTGCACAGACGTTTTGGAGCCGGCAGACAGCCGCTATGTTACCGCCGACGAATTGCCCAACATTCTGGATAGGAATTCGGACGCTTTAATTCAGGGCGTCTATGCGCGTTCCATACAATACGCTTTCTACGCCAGCCGCCACGATGATTTCGGTCAGAAATCCATTGATTTGGCGGTGGATTTATCTTCGGAGGACGTTGTACACATGTCCAGTTCTTGGTTTCTATCGTTCTATCAATTCAACGACCGCGTGGCTTCCAATGCCTACAGCCCTTCCCGACAATGGAAATACGCTTATGCGCAAATCCGGGATTTGAACAGCATTATCGAAGTGCTGGAAGATGAAAGCGAACTCAGCGACGCTCAAAAAAACCTGAAAGGCGAAGCGTTGGCTTTAAGGGCGTTTCATTATTTTTTCTTGGTAAACTTTTACCAGACGGGCGGCAGTTGGGACAACATCCAATCGCTGCCCGGCGTGCCGGTTTATACCGACAATGTTTTGGAAGGCAAGCCCCGCAATACGGTTGAGGAGGTATATAACCAAATTTTGAGCGATTATGAAGCGGCAATTCCCCTGCTGGCGGGTTTTGAGTCGTCGCCGCCGACTCGGATTACGCAAACGGCTGCAAAACTGCTGGCGGCAAGGGCTTATCTCTATGCTGGAAAATACGATAAAGCTTTGGAATATGCAACGCAGGTAGTTGATACAACCCAGTTGACTTCTACCGCCAACTATACCAAAGGTTTTGCCGATATTGGCGATGTGGAATGGCTGTGGGGTGTGGACATCAACAGCGAAAACTCAACGATTTACCCCTCGTTCTTTTCCATTATCGACCCGTTCTCCGCAGGATATGCGGGAATGCTGGGGCAGTATAAGAGCATCGACCGCCGCTTGTATGACCAAATCGACGCAAACGACGTTCGGAAAACGCTTTTTGAAGGCGCCGACGGCGGCGAACTCGAAGTGCCTTATGTGCAGAAAAAGTTTGTTGACCACAGCGGTAGCTTTTTGGGCGATTACGTATACCTCCGTTCGGCGGAAGCGTGGTATATCAAGGCGGAAGCCGAAGCGCGCATCAAAACGGTTGCCGAAGCGCACGCTACATTGGACGTCGTTACAAACGCGCGGACAATCGACGGAAACCACGCCTACCAATGGTCGACGGATAAAAATACGTTGCTTGACCAGATTTTTGTGCAAAAGCGCATCGAACTCTGGGGCGAAGGACATGGCTTGTTTGAATTCAACCGCTTGGAAAAAACAATCGACCGGACTTATGATGGAACTAATCACCCGCCCGGCAATATCAATAGCGGCGACCGTCCCTTGCCTTGGCACGATCCGCTTAGGACTTTTCAGATTCCGATTAAGGAACTTGAGGGAAATCCTTATATTACGCAGGATGACCAGAATCCTTGATATTTTATAAGAGGACGAGTAAACAAGTAGACAAGTAAACGAGAAACGGGCAAGCGGGTGTATAAACCTGCTTGCCCGTTTGCTTTATAAAATAATTGTACGCAAAGGCACTAAGATTACATTGCGCCTTAGCGGACAATTAATCACCAAATTTTCCGCACCCAGTCGGAACCTCTCACAACCAAAAAATTCCGCAGCCGATAATTACCCAAGTCCACTTGTACTGTTCCGGCTTCTTTGTTTAATTTTTTGATTAATATACCGTTGAGGTCATAAATCGAAATTGTTTCTTTATTGGGCGTGTCGATTAAAATATTATTCGACAGCCGGCGGACGGTGATTTTTGAATCAACGGCGGCAATGCCGGTCGGATTTTCCATCCGGTTTACCGTAATTTTATAAGCCGCTTTGCTGATATTGTATTTGGAAATCACAAGAATATTAAATTCGTTGTTGCCAAAGTTTAAGTTGTTGTTGCCAGCGCCTTTTATCGTTACGCCTTCGTTTGCGGGGAGTTTTTCCACCCGAAAACTGATTTGGTCGGCATAATAGGGCAAGGTGATTTCATGATCAAGATTGGATATGTCCAATTCGGAATAACCGCCTCCGCCGGAGAAGGCATACTGAATGCTTTTTATTGCATCCATCATATGTTTATATTCCAGTTCACATGTGATGGACAGATTGGAAATTAAATTGTAATCTCTTAAAGTTAGCGTATTCGTGTCGGTGAAGATTGTGTGTTCTCCCGTAGCATCGGAATACGTCCAATAGTATTTGGCTACCTCCCGGCTTGGGTGCGCTGTAAATTCAAAAGTCCTTACGCCCGGCACCAATCGCGTATCTCCCGGAATGAAGTTGCCCAAATCGTCGGGGAGACTATCGTGCGTTATGGTAATTGTGCCGAGGTCGTTTGAATTTAGTATGCCGCCACTAAAAACGGAGTAAAAGGGACCTTGCGAAACGTTTATCGGATCGCCTTGATAGTCGTTAATTACGAGGCGTCCGTTGTGGTCGGTGGTTATGGTTGCCGTTCCGCCCGGATTTACAGGTTGGTTTGTTATGGGGATATCCGTTTCCTCGGTTAAAGCGTTTGCGGTGGTTAACACTTTGCCGGTGTAGGATGTATGAATGTCAGTAACCGGCGCATTGAAATTAAGAGAAACCAACGGAAAGGAACGAACTTCGAGTTGGGTGATTTTATCTACAAAAGTGTTTTTGAAAATACCGCTTACCGAACTATATTCAAACGTTTTTACGTCGGTTTGCCCCTTCACCAAGCCGGATCCGTTCCATGTGTACAATGTCGCCGTTTGATTGTTTACCCATTCGTTTGATTTCACCTCAATCGTCAAATTCCTTACTCCGATAGAATCGTAAAAATAACGAATCGGGTTAGTTCCAACCTTTAGGAACACATTAACACCCGTAACACTTTTCTCCGTATTATTGTTCAGCGTAAAAGTAAAATTGTCGACAGGTTCCAACTTAACGGAGTAATTCAAAATATCATCCTTGAATTGTTTACGAACGGTGTAGGTATTGTGATTAAATCCTTCATCCACCTTGACGCCGTCTTTGTACCAAATGTACCAATAATTAGGGACATCGTCGGTATACGCTCCGCGAACGAGGAGCGTTATATTTGCATCGCCGTTAGGGATGCGGCTGTGATTAGGGTAAACCTGGTTGCCATAGCTAATTTTCCTGCTTACGTCGGTAATTTCCCCGATTACGTCAAAATCGGCATAGCAAATCTTATCTGATAAAGTAATTAAAAAGTATTTGCTGGTGTTAACTCTCGCCGTTTCCTCATAACGTAATAGCCCGTTTTCATAAACGGTTACCTTTCCCGTTTGATCGGAAGTAAGATGTAACTGCATTTTCTTATCGTCGGTAAGCCTTCGATCTTCGCCGCC